>JBLMXQ010000118.1:0-68103 GCA_050257855.1 Betaproteobacteria bacterium
GCAGATCGCGACGCAGTTGTCCTCGTTCCCGATCGGCTCGTCGGCCGGCGGCTTCAGCTTCACGTTCGACCCGTCCCTCGGCACGTTCAACCGCTCGACCGACAGCTTCGGACCGGTGTTCGCCGAGCGCGCCCTGACCAACGGCCGGGGCCGCGTCACGATCGGCGGCAACTTCGAGTACGCGAAATACAACTCGTTCGAGGGGACGGACCTGACGAACGGCGACGTCAAGTTCTACCTGCGGCACGAGGCGGAGACGGGCGCGTTCTACGAGAAGGACCTGGTCCAGGCGGCGCTGCACCTCGACCTGTCGATCGCGACGACGACGGTGTTCGTCAATTACGGCGTCACGAACAACTGGGACGTGGCTGTCGCCGTGCCCTTCCAGCGGGTGTCGATGGACGCGAGCGTGGACGCGACCGTCCTGCCTCTCGCCAGCGCCGATCTCAACCCGCCGATCCACGCCTTCCCCGGCGGCTCGCTGACCAAGACGTTCACCAGCTCCGGCAAGGCGAGCGGCGTAGGCGACGTGCTGCTCCGGACGAAGTACCGCTTCCTGAGCCGGCCGGGCGGCGGCCTGGCGCTCGGCGTGGACGTCCGCCTGCCGAGCGGCGACGCCAACAACCTGCTGGGGACCGGCACCACCGAGGGCACGTTCACGCTGATCGGCTCGTCGACGGCCGGCCGGCTGGCCCCGCACTTCAACGTGGCGTACACGACCGCGGGGACGGGAAAGGTCGTGCAGAACATCCCGAGCGAGTTCGACTATCGTTTCGGCACCGAGATCGTCGCCGGCCCGCGGGTGACCTTCGTCGGCGACTTCCTGGGGCGCTCGCTGCGCGACGCGGGGCGCCTCCGGCTGACCGATACGGTGTGGAACTACGCGAACGAGGCGGGCGTTCCGGGTTCGACCACCCTGCACGAGTTCGCGCCGGTGAGCGGAGCGCTCAACCTGCTGAGCGCCGCGCTCGGCGCGAAGGTCAACGTCGCGGGCAACCTGCTGATTTCGGGGAACGTGCTGATCGCGCTGAACTCGCAGGGCGTGACGGCGCGGCTGGTGCCCGTCTTCGGGGTCGACTACTCCTTCTAGATTTGTCGATTGGTCAGGGGACGGTCTGAAGACCGTCCCCTACCGAAAACCTCTGAAGACCGTCCCCTACCGAAACCTACCGAAGAGCGTCCCGTGCCGGATACGCGCGGAGGTCAGCGGCCCAGGGTCTGCTGGGCAATCACCCAGTCGTTGCCCGCGCGCTGCAGCCTCAGCGACACCTTCGTCGCCGAACGCTGCGCCCGCCCCGCTTTCGGCTCGGCGACGGTGCTCCACGTGCCGGTGACCTGAGCGCCTGCGGGGCCGAGCACGATCCGGTCGACGGAAATCTGGACCTGAATCGAGCGCATGTCGTCGAACGACCGCTGGAGCGCGCCCCGGTTGGCGGCCGGGTAGAGCCGCGCAATCGCTCCCGCGTCGAGCCGGGCGTACGCCTGCTCGTAATTGTGCAGCATCGCCCGGATGGCGGCTTCTTCGGCGGCCGGCGTCGGCGCCGCTGGTGCCTGTGGCGCCGGGGCGGGCGGCTGCTGGACCGGAGCCGCCGCGGCGCCCGACGGCGCCGCCGCCTGCGGCGCGCCTCCCGCTTCGCTCGCGGGACGTGCGTTCGCCGTCGCCTCGCGCGCGGCATCGGCCGCGCGGCGGGCGGCCTCGGCGTTCGACGAGGCTTCCGCCGCGGCCTTGCCGTACAGCTCAGAGGCCAGCCACATGGACCGAATGGCCTGGTCGGTCCTGCCGGACCGCTCCAGGCGCTGCGCGTCGCGGTCGGCGCGCTCGGCCCCGGCGTACTGGCCGCTGCCGCGGGCGTCCTGCGCCTTCGCCCGCGACGCCGTCAGCTCCGTCCGCGCGGCCGACAGCTGGGACGTGAGCATCCGGCGCAGCGCGGGATCGTCGTTGCGGATGGCCAGCCCGGCGCTGATCGACGACAGCGCCTGCTCCCGCGATCCCTGGGCCAGCTGGCGTTCGGCCTGCTGCCGGAGCGTCGTGATTCGCTGATCCGCTTCGGTCGCGGCCGGACCGGCCGCCGGCGCCGGCTCGCTGGCTGCTGACGGCGCTCCGGTGGCCGCCGCGGGCGTGCCGGTCGCCGCCGGCGGAGCAGCGGCGCCGCCGGCTGAAGGAGCGGTCGTGCTCGCCGTGGGCGCAGCGGTTGGCGGCGAGCTGGCCGGCGCCGTGGCCGTCGACTGGGACGCGGCGGGACCGCGGCCGAGCACCGCGTACAGTCCGAGCGCGACAACGACGACCGCCGCCGCGATGGCGGCGTGGAGCGGCCGTATCCGCGCGGCCTGCGCCGGGGCACTGACCGGCGGCGGAGCGGACGGTCTGGTGGCCGGCGGCGGCACGCTGACCGGCGGCGGAGCGGGTCGTTCGACGGCCGGTGGCGACACAGCGGCGGCCGGCGGCGGAGCGGACGGTTTGGCGGCCGGCGGCGGCAGCGGGATGAAGATCGTCGGCGCCTGTTCCGGAGACACGCCCTCCGCCGCGCTCGCTTCCGCGGCCCTGAGCGCTTCGGCCTGCCGGGTCGCTTCGGCTTCGGCGGCGCGACGGGCTTCGGCCTCGCGGCGCGCCTCGGCTTCACGGCGGGCCTCGGCCTCGCGCCGCTCTTCGGCCTCGCGCTCGAGCGCTGCCCGACGCACTTCGAGGAGGGCCCGCGCCTCGGCGTAATCGGGCTGCAGCTCGAGCGCCGCGCGGAGCGCCGCCACCGCCTTCTCGTGCGAGGTCGCGCTCTTCGCGCGGTCGAAGGCGGCCCGGGCCTGCTGTTCGCGCCGCTGCTGCTCCTTGCGCCGCTCGGCCTGCTCGCGCGCCGCGGTCTGGATACGGCGGCGGAGATCCCGCGCCTCCTCGTGGTTCGCATCGAGGGCGAGGGCCGAGTCGACGGCCGCCAGCGCGGCGTCGAGGCTGCCGGCCGTGAGCAGCCGCGTCGCTTCGGCGAGCCCGGCCTGGATGCCCTGGCGCTTCGCCGCCGCCGCGGCCTCGCGCCGGCGGCGCTCGTCCAGCTTGTCCTTTTCGGCGCGGAGCCGCTCCAGGCGTCGCGACACGATCTCATGGGCGGGCTCGAAATGCGCGAGCCGCTCGATCGCTTCGTCCTCCTGGCCGGTCCGGAACAGCCGGTCGGCGTCGGCGACCGCATCCTGGGCGCGCCGTGCGAGGGCCGCGCGCTCGCGCGCCTCGAGCGCGGCCTGCGCCCGCGACTTCAGCGCCGTCGCGCCGGCATGCGCCGGCGCGAGGCGCAGCGCTTCGTCCGCGGCGACCATGGCCTCGGCGAAATTCTCGCGGTCGAACTCCTGCTGGCCCTGCGCGAGCGCGCGGGCCAGCGCGTCGGCGCGCTGGCGCTCGGCTTCCCGATCGCGGCGGGCCTGCTCGATCTTCTGGCGGAGCTCGGGCGCGCGCCGGGAGGCGGCGTCGAGCGCGGCGGCGCGATCCACCAGCGCCAGCGCCGCGGTGAGCGCACCCTTCTGCTGCGCCGCGGCGGCTTCGTCGAGCAGCCGGTTGGCCTCGCTCACTTCGAGCGCCAGGCGCGCGCGCTCGTGCAGCTCGATCGCGCGCTCGTCGTCGGCGTCGAGCAGCAGCGCCTGCTCGCACTGCGCCGAGGCCGTCTGATAGTCGCGCGCGTCGAATGCTTTCTGCGCGGCGTCCAGGTGCTCGCGGATCTGCTCCGCGCGGCGGCGAGCCAGCTCCTCGCGCGCGGCGGTCCGGCGCGGCCGCGAGGCGGTGCCCGGGGCCGGCGTGTCGACCGGCAGCTCGATCAGCGCAGTCGGTTCGCCCGCGGACGACTCGAGCCGGACCCGCACGCGATAGATGTCCTTCCGCATCGCCGACAGGTCCTGGTACCGCCGCTCGCGGTTCACCTCGAGCGCGCGGGCCACGATGGCGATGATGTCGGGATCGATCGGCGGCGTGACGCTCGTGAGCGGCTCGACGATCCCCTGCAGGATCCGGTTCAACAGCCCGTTCTGCAGCCCTCCGGGAAACGCCTGGCGGTAGGCGAGCAGCTCGTAGAACACGGCGCCGACGGCGAAGATGTCGCTGCGGGCGTCGATCTGCTCGCCGGTCACCTGCTCCGGCGACATGTAGTTCAGCGTGCCGATGAGCATCCCGGCCTGCGTCATGCCGGAGGCCTCGGCGATGCGCGCGATGCCGAAGTCGAGGATCTTCAGCTCGCCGGTGTTGTCGACCATCGCGTTGGCCGGCTTCACGTCGCGGTGGATGATGCCGGTCTTGTGGGCGTAGCCCAGGCCGTCGGCGAGCTGCTCGACGAGCTCCAGGCGGCGGACGATCGACAGCGGCTGGCGCGCCGCCACGATCTCGGCCAGCGTGTGCCCCTGGATGTACTCCATCGCGATGAAGGGCATCCCCTCGTGCTCGCCGACGTCGAAGATCGTGACGATGTGGGGGTGGCGGAGGCGGGCGGCGGACCGCGCCTCGCGGGCGAAGCGTTCCCGGAGCTCCTCGTTGTCGCCGAGCAGGAGCTTGATGGCGATCTGCCGATCGAGCGCGGGGTCCCACGCCCGGTACAGGACGCCCATGCCGCCCTGGCCGATGCGATCCAGAACCTGATACCGGGCGATCTGGGACGGGTTGCTCGTCATCCGCGGTTCGAAACCTGTGGTCCTGTTCGTCGCGAGTCCCGCGATCCTAACATGCCCGATGCGGGACGGCGGACCCCGCGGGGACGGCCGTCCGGGGAGTGCGGCTCGCGCGCGGATCAGCCGGCGTATCGCGCCAGCAGCAGCGTGATGTTGTCGCGGCCGCCGCGCGCGAGGGCGCCGGCCAGCAGCGCGTCGGCCGCGCGTTCGAGGTCCGGTTCCGACACGATCGCCGACTGCATCTCCTCGTGCGGGATCGTCTCGTGAAGGCCGTCGGTGGAGAGCAGCAGCACCTGCCCGTCGGCGATCTCGACGTCCCGGGCCGTCGTGTCGAGCTCGGAACGCGCGCCGATGACGGACGTCAGCACGCGGCGCAGCGGATGCTTGTCGACGGCGTCGGCATCGAGGCTGGACTGCTCCTTCAGCATCACGACCCAGGAATCGTCCCGCGTGAGCTGGCGCAGCTCCGAACCGGCCAGCATGTACAGCCGGCTGTCGCCGACGCTGCAGAAGGTCAGCTGTCCGTCGGCGACGAGGCACGTGACGAGCGTCGTGCCCATGCCTCCGTACTCGGCGCGCTGGTCGGCCGCGCGGAACACGAGGCGGTTGGCGATCTTGGCCGCGGTGAGGAGACGGTTGGCGTTGAACGACAGCTTCGGGTCGATGCCGAACGGCCAGGTGAAGTCGCTCCCGGGCGCGCTCTTGCGCATGAACGAGTGGACCCCCTCGATGGCCATCCCCGCCGCCACTTCGCCGGCGTTGTGCCCGCCCATGCCGTCGGCGATCGCCAGGAAGCCGAGATCGAGATCCCAGATTCCGGCGTCCTCGTTGATTCGGCGGACCTTTCCCACGTCGGTTCGATAGGCGACGGTCAGCATCGGGTTCCCGGGTTCCTCCACAGCCTACACGACCGGCCGCAATCCCCGAACGGGAAATTGTGGCGGACGGATTCCGATGCACCATAATAGGCGCTCATGAGCGACGCGGCGGCTGAAACCGGCAACGGGCGGTGGGAGGAGCTGGCCATCGAGGCCGGGCGGGTCTTCAGCCCGTCGGCGCCCATCGACAAGCGATCGCTGTTCGCGGGCCGCGACGCGCAGATTCGCGCGCTGATCGACGCGATCAACCAGAAGGGGCAGCACGCGATCGTCTACGGCGAGCGCGGCGTCGGCAAGACGTCGCTCGCCAACGTGCTCGCGTCGTTCCTCGGCAAGCAGGCCGGACCGATCATCGCGCCCCGCGTCAACTGCGACGCGCTCGACACCTACTCGAAGGTGTGGCGGAAGGCGTTCGACCGGATCGAGCTGCAGCGCCCGGCGACGAAGATCCGCCTCAACGCGCCGCTCCAGCAGGAGACCTTCAAGGCGACCGAGCTCGTCGGCGACGGCGACTTCGGCCCCGACGACGTGCGGCGGGTGCTGGCGTTCCTGGGCAAGACGACGATGCCGATCGTCATCATCGACGAGTTCGATCGGCTCACGCCCGAGCGGCGGCGCCCCTTCGCCGACACCATCAAGACGCTGTCGGACTACGCCATCAACGCGACGGTGGTGCTCGTCGGCGTCGCGGAGAACGTCGACGAGCTCATCGGCGAGCACGAGTCGGTCGAACGGGCGCTCGTCCAGGTGCGCATGCCGCGGATGTCCACCGAGGAGATCGAGCGCATCGTCGACACGGGCTTGAAGAAGCTCGAGATGCGCATCCGGCCGGAGGCGCTCGCGCGCATCACGCTGCTCTCCCAGGGGCTGCCGCACTACACGCACCTGATCGCCCTGCACGCGGCGCGGGCGGCCCTCGAGGAGCGCACGCTCGAGATCACGGACGAGATCCTCGACCGCGCGATCGAGAAGGCGATCGTCGGCGCGCAGCAGTCGATCAGCACGGCCTGGCACCAGGCGGTCGGCAGCGCGCGGAAGGACAGCCTGTTCGGCGACGTCCTGCTGGCCTGCGCGCTCGCCGAACGCGACCAGCAGAACACGTTCGCGCCGCAGGACGTGCGCGGGCCGATTCGGGAGATCACCGGCCGCGCGTACAACGTCGAGAGCTTCGCGCCCCGCCTCAACGCGTTCTGCGAGCCGGCGCGCGGCTCGATCCTGCAGCGGACCGGCAGGGCGCGGCGCTACCGCTACCGGTTCTCGAACCCGCTCATGCAGCCGTTCGTGATCATGCAGGGGTTCCGCAGCGGAAAGATCAAGCCGTCGTTGCTGCCGCGCGGCAGGGTCGCGCCCTGAGGCCGACCGCCCCGGCCGTGAATCGGAAACGGCGCGCGTCAGTGGACGACGCGGCCGGCGGCGAGCTCGGCGACGGCTTCGACCAGCGCGGCCGGCGGGACCGGCTTCGCCAGGTGCTTCTGGTAGCCGGCGGCGAGCGCCTGGCGCTGGTCTTCCGCCGAGGCGAACGCCGTGACCGCAGCGGCGGGGATGCGCGCCAGATGTGACGGCAGGCGCCGGATTTCCCGAATCAGCTCGTAGCCGTCCTTGTCGGGCATCGCGATGTCCGCGAGTACCACGTCCACCTGCGCGCTGGCGAGCATCTGGAGCGCATCGTCCGCCGAGCCGGCGGAGATGACCGTGGCGCCCCGCGTCTCCAGCGCGGAGGCCATCACTTCGCGCGCGTCGGGCTCGTCGTCGACGAGCAGCACGCGCAGGCCGGTCAGCGGCGGCCCGATCGCCGGCGCCGGCAGCGGCAGCACGTCGTGCCGGGCCGGGACGCGCGGCGTCGCCTCCGGCGCGCGCGCGATCGGCAGGCAGACCGTGAACGTCGTGCCGTGGCCGGGTCCCTCGCTGTTCACTTCGATCGTCCCGCCCTGCGCCTGCACGAGATGCTGCGCGATGAAGAGGCCGAGCCCGAGGCCGCCGGCGCGCCGGGACGTCGTGCTGTCGCCCTGGCGGAACCGCTCGAAGACGTGGGGCAGGAACGCGGGATCGATGCCGCTGCCGGTGTCGGCGACGCGGATCGCGACCGTCTGGTCCGACACGATCGTGTCGACGACGATGCGGCCGCCGGCCGGGGTGAACTTGACGGCGTTCGACAGCAGGTTGAGGAACACCTGCTCGAGCCGGCGCGGATCGGCGACGACGGCGACCGGCGCGAGGCGGTCGAGGCGGAGCTCGACGCCCTTGCCCTCGGCGAGCGGCATGATGGCTTCGACCGCGCCGCGCAGGCTGTCGCCCGGGTCGAACTCGCGCGGATCGAGCGCCGCGCGGCCGGCCACGATCTGCGACACGTCGAGGAGCTCCTCGATGAGGTGCGCCTGCCGCGTGGCGTTGCTGAAGAGCGCCTCGAGCGCCCGCGCCGTGCGGCCGGCGTCGAGCGTGCCGGCGCGCAGCATCGACGCCCACCCGAGCATCGCGTTGAGCGGCGTCCGCAGCTCGTGCGACAGCGTCGAGAGGAAATCGTCCTTCGCGCGATTGGCCGATTCGGCGTCCGTCCGCGCGCGCTGCGCCGCTTCGTAGAGCCGCGCGCGGTCGAGCGCCTGCGCGCAGTGCTGCGCGACCGAGCGGAGCAGCGCCGCGTACTCGTCGTTGAAGTTGACCGGCGCGGCGAAGTGGAACGACAGCACGCCGAGCACCGCGCCTTCGGCGACGAGCGGGAGCACGGCGGCCGATTCGTAGCCGCCGTCGGCCGCGAGCGCCGCCGAACGCGGAAAGCGCCGCTGCCACTCCCCGAGCGATCCGACGAAGACGGGTTCGCGGGTCCCGGCGGCCGCCGTCACGCACAGCCCGGGATCGGCCGGAAACCGGTGCCACGCCTCGACGACCATCCGCGTGTATTCCTCGGCGTACAGCGTCTCGAACTGCCGCCCCTCGTCCGTGAGCACCGCCACGGCGCCCGCCGACGCGCCGACGACGGCGCGGCCGTTCCGGATGATCGCCTTGGCGACCGCGTCGATCGTGATGGACTCGGAGAGCGACGCGCTCAGCTCGTACAGGCGGGCCGTCCGGCCGGCGAGCGCGCGGTACTTGCCTTCGCTGTCCCGCAGCGCTTCCTCGGCGCGCTGGCGCTCCCGGATCTCGGCCGCGGCGCGGACGCGGAACTCCTCACCGTCGAGGCGCTCCCGTTCGGCGCGCTCGTACGACAGCGCGCGCACGAGCGCGAGCGCCGTGTGGCGGCCCGCCGTCAGCATCATCTCCCGTTCGTCGCCGCTGAAGGTGCGCGGGCGGTGGAAGCTCAGGGCGACGACGCCGAGGGCGCGGTTGGCCGCGACGAGCGGGATGAAAACCGTGGACGCGTCGTGGGCGAACAGTTCGTCGGGCGGCGCTTCCGGGTAGTCGTTCTGCCGCGCCTCCGCCGACTCGATGACCACGAGCTCCCGGTGGCGGATCGCGTCACCGAGCGGCGTGTTCGGCGCGAGCGGCAGGCGCTGGGAGGCCGCAGCCGGCGGCTCGTACCCGATCGCGTGATCGATGCGCAGCGCGGGCTCGTCGTCCGTCGCCAGCGCGACCGCGCCGGCGGTCGCCTCGAACGCGTGGAGCAGCTCGGCGAGCGCGGCGCGCGTGAGCTCGTGGCTGGTGGGGGTGCGCGACAGCGCGGCGTTCAGATCGAGAAGGCTGGCGGCGCAAGCAAGCTTCTCTTCGGCGTCCGCGCGCGCCCGCCGCTCGGCCGCCAGCCGGGCGCCGATCTCGCGCGCGACCAGCGCGACGACCAGCACGAACAAAACTGCAATCAGCCAGGCAGATGACATGGGGATGGCGCCGCCGCAAGATGCACGCCACGCACGAAGGCGCGGATTCTAGCACGTTTCGTTCCAGCCTCGCCGGCCTCGGCCGGGTAGAGTAGTCGCCCTTGTAGGGAAAGCCGACAGCCCGGTACAATGGCCGCACGCCTTTCCGGACTGCAGAAACCTCGATGAGGCCGTCATTTCCCGGCAGCCGCGGGATCGCCGGCCGCATCGTGGTTGCGACCGGCGATCCCGAGCTGAATCACGAGCTGGTGCGCCTACTGGCCGAGCACTCGCCGGACGCGAGCGCCGTCGGCGGGGTTCAGCTCGTCGAAGAGGTCAGCCGACGCCCCTCGCTCCAGCTGCTGATCATCGGGGAAACCGGCCCGGATTCCACCGCGCTCGACCTGCTCCAGGCCGTGAGGGAGCATCGGCCCGACCTCGCGGTGCTGCTCTTCAGCACCCGGCCGACGATCGAACACGCCACCGAGTCCATTCGGCGCGGCGTCGAGGACTTCATCCCGATCCCGTACTCCGCCGAGGTCGTGCGCAAGGAGGTCGCGCGGATTCTGGAAGCCGCCGACCTGCACGATCGCCTCCAGCGCCTGGATCAGACCGTCTCGCAGCGGTTCGGGTTCGAGCGCCTCGTCAGCGGATCGCGGCGCATGCACGCGGTGTTCGACCGCGCCAGGGCGGCGGCGCAAAGCGATACGCCCGTGTTGATCGTCGGCGAGACGGGGACCGGCAAGGAGCTGCTGGCGCGCGCGATCCACACGAACGGCCGCCGGTCGAAGCGACCGTTCGTTCCCGTCAATTGCGCCGCGCTGCCGCACGACCTCGTCGAGAGCGAGCTGTTCGGCCATCGCCGCGGCGCGTTCTCCGGCGCTTCGACCGACCATCCGGGGCTCTTCGGCGCCGCCCACGGCGGCACGCTGTTCCTGGACGAGATCGGCGAGCTGCCGCTCGACACGCAGGCGAAGCTGCTGCGGGTGCTCCAGGACGGCGAGGTGCGGCCGGTCGGCGGCCTCGAGAGCCGGACGGTCGACGTGCGCATCATCGCGGCCACCAACCGCACGCTGCTCGCCATGCGGGACGGCGGCATGCGGCAGGATCTGTTCTTTCGCCTGTCGGTGCTGGTGATCGAGATCCCGCCGCTCCGCGACCGCCGCGAGGACCTGCCGCTGCTGATCGCCCATTTTCTCGCCGCGATCCGCGAGCGCAACGGCCGCCGCGTCGACGGGATCGATCCCGCGGCGCTCGAGCTGCTCGCGGCGTACCGCTTTCCCGGCAACGTGCGCGAGCTCGAGAACATGCTCGAGTCGATCAGTCTCGCGCTGCCGGCCGATCGCAGCACGATCCGTGTCGACGATTTCCGCGCCTGGCAGCGCCGGTGCGGCGCGGCCGGCGCGGAGCGACCGCTCGACACCGGCGGCATGCCGCTCAAGCTCGCCGATCTGGAAGCCTGGGCGATCGGCGAGGCGTTGCGCCGCGCGTGCGGCAACAAGAGCGTCGCCGCGACCCTGCTCGGCATCTCCCGTGACACCCTGTACCGGAAGCTCCATGAGCTCAATCTGTCCGATTCTCTGACATAAACGAGCAACTGCCTGGCTGTCAGTTCTTTGCAGCCAGGTTGTCAGACTTTCGGACAGATAGTTTCGGACAGCGCTCGTCCGGAGTGCAGGATTTCCTCGACTTTCTACCGGCTGATCTCTTCCACGAACTGGTCCCTCCATTGCGTGTTGTCGGGCGGCCCTCATCTCGACCGAGGGCGGCTTGGGGGCATCTATGGATTCAGTTCACCAGACGCTACGCCTCGCCGGACGCGGCGTGGGGGTCCTGATCATTCTCGCCGCGACGGCGATTCCCGCGCGCGCGGTTCCCGCGTTCGCCCGGAAGTATCAGACGAGCTGCCAGACCTGTCACATCGTCTTCCCGAAGCTGAACGCGTTCGGCGAAGCGTTTCGCCTGCGCGGGTATCGCATGCCGGGCGAGACCGAGGAGATGGTGAAGGAGCCGCCGGTCAGCCTTGGGGCGCCGGCGTACAAACGACTCTGGCCGCAGTCGGTCTGGCCGGGCGCGATCTCTCCGTCCGTGCCGCTCGCCGTCAACGTCAAGCTGGCTGACGTCAACACCTCCGCGCTCAACGACGACGGCAGCGTGACGACGGTCAACAACGACCTGCAGTTTCCGCAGGAGCTGAACATCTTCGGCGCGGGCACGCTCGGCGATCACGTCTCGTACTTCAGCGAGGTGACGTTCGGCCAGAACCCGGACGGCTCCGTGGAGGTCGAAATCGAGCATGCGAACGTCGCCTTCGACTCGCCCTTCGGGCCGGAGGACGCGTTCCATGTCCGCATCGGCAAGATCGCGCCCAACCTGGCCGACGGGTTCCAGGAGATGTGGATCGCGACCGACGCCGGGATCGATTCGCTCTTTGCCTACAACCCGATCGGCGCGCAGGGCGGCACCGGGCTGGGCGGCGACGAGCTGACGCCGCCGTCGATCTCGCTGCCCGCGCTCGTCAACGGGATCGAGGCCTACGGCATCGTCCGCCACCGCGCGATGTGGGTGGGCGGCGTCGTCAACGGCATCGGGCCGTCCTCCACCGACACGACGGGGCGGTTCGACGGCAACAACGCGAAGGACGTCTACGCGCGCTTCGACTACAAGGTCGGCGGCATGGGGCTCGACGGCGACACCGGCGGGCAGCCCTATGTTCCCGAGAAGAACTGGCGCGACAACTCGCTGCGCGTCGGCGTCTTCGCGTATCGCGGCGACGGCGCGGGCATCGACTTCCCGACGACGACGGCAGACGGAGTGGATACGAACATCCAGGACATGCACTTCCTGCGCACGGGCGTCTATGCCAGCGTCTTCTATCAGGACCTCAACGTGTTCGGCGCCTACCTGCACGGCACCGATTCGCTGAACCTGCTCGATCCCGGAACGAGCGAGCTGCTCGGCACGATCGAACCGAGCTACCACGCCTTCTTCACGCAGGCCGACTACGTGATCTATCCGTGGCTGCAGGCGAGCGCGCGCTACGAGACGGTGACGCCGGGCGACCGCACCGTGCCGAGCCTCCGCACCGGCGTCCTGAGCCTGAGCGCGCTCGTCCGCGCGAACGTCAAGGCGATGCTCGAGTACCAGCGCGACCTGCGCGAGGGCCCGAACCACTCCCTCAACGGGATCGTGCGCTTTGCTTTCTAGATTCGAAGGGAGCCACGTCATGATGCGTCACGTCCTGTTTGCCGCGGCGGCCGCCGCGCTGATTGCCATCCCGGCCGGCATGTCCGGCGCCGGCGGCACGGTCACCGGCACCGTCAAGGTCACCGGCGCCTCGACGAGCGCCGACGCCGTCGTCTACATCGAGCAGGCGCCGGGAGCGCACGCGGCATCGAAGCCGGTCGAGATGGACCAGCGGAAGATGCAGTTCATCCCGCACGTGCTGCCGATCGTCGCCGGCACGGTCGTGAAGTTCCTCAATTCCGATCCGACGCCGCACAACGTCTTCTCGCCCGACAACGAGAAGTACAACCTCGGCACCTGGCCGCAGGGGCAGACGAAGGACTACACCTTCGACAAGTGCAAGAAGCTGCCCTGCGTCTACACGCAGCTCTGCCGCGTGCACCCCGAGATGGAAGGCTTCATCGTCGTGCTGCAAAACCCCTATTTCGCGGTGACGGCGCGGGACGGGAAGTACGAGATCAAGGACGTGCCGCCCGGGTCGTACCAGCTCGGCGTCTGGCACGAGAAGGGCAAGGCGGCTCCCAAGCCGGTCGTCGTCGACGCGAGCAAGCCGGCGGTCGTCGACTTCGTCCTCAAGAAGTGAGGGGTCGAGGCCGATGGCCCCTCGCGCCTACAACGCGGTCGTTCCGGACTTCCGCTACTTCCTGGACCTCGTCCCGTGCCGGGCGGCCTGCCCGGTGCACACCAACGCGGGCGGGTACGTCCGGGCGGTCGCCGAGTGGGACACGTCTGGCGGGTACGCGATCGCGCGGGCGCCGAATCCGCTGGCTTCGATCTGCGGACGCATCTGCGCGCATCCGTGCGAGACGAAGTGCCGGCGCGGGACGATCGACAATCCGATTTCCATCAGGGCGCTGAAGCGGACGCTGACCGAGCGCCACGGCGTCGAGAACACGATGGGGGATCAGCCGGCGCCCCTCCGGCCGCTCGGCCTCGCGGTCGCGGATGCCGCCGGCCCGCGCCGCGTCGCCATCATCGGCGCGGGGCCGGCGGGGCTCAGCTGCGCGCACGATCTCGCGCTGCTCGGCTACCGCGTGACGATGTTCGAAGCCTCGGCGGTCGTCGGCGGGATGCTGTACCAGGGCGTGCCCGAGTACCGGCTGTCGCGCGATCTGATCCGCGCCGAGGTCGACCAGATCCTCTCGCTCGGCGTCGAGCTCAAGCTGGAGTGGCGGCTCGGACGGGACTTCACGGTCGGCGATCTGCGGCGGAACGGCTACGCGGCGGTGTTCCTGGCGCTCGGCGCGACGCGCGGCCGCGACCTGAAGATCCCGGGCCACGATCTCGACGGTGTCATCAACGGCGTCGACTTCCTGCTGAACGCGAACCTGGGGTACCGGGTCACGCTGGGCGAGCGCGTCATCGTCATCGGCGGCGGCAACGTGGCCATCGACGTTGCGCGGACCGCGCTCCGCTACGCGACGTCGGGCGAACGGCCCGGGCTGCCCGGCGGCGCCGAACAGCTCCTGCAGACCTGGGGCTACGACAACGCGTTCATCGACGCGGCCAGGACGGCCCTGCGGCTCGGCGCGCGGCACGTCCAGCTCGTCTCGCTGGAGTCGCGCGGCCAGATGCCCGCGCACCCCGACGAGGTGCGCGAAGCCGAGGAAGAAGGCATCACGCTGGCGGCCGGCCGCGGACCGAAGGCCATCCTCGGGCACCACGGCAAGGTGAGCGGGCTCGAGACGCTCGCCGTCGCCTCGCTGTTCGACGCGAGCGGCCGCTTCAACCCGTCGTTCGTGCCCGGCAGCGAACAGGCGTTCGACGCCGACACGATCATCCTCGCCGTCGGCCAGCAGCCCGACACGGCGTGCCTGGCGGCGGACAGCGAGATCGAGATCACCCCCCGCGGCCTCGTCAAGATCGATTCGCGCACGCTCGCGACGACGCTGCCGGGCGTGTTCTGCGGCGGCGACCTGGCGTTCGGGCCGCGCATCGTCATCGAGGCCGAAGCGGACGGCAAGCGCGCCGCGCTGGCCATCCACGAATGGCTCGGCGGCGGCACGGTGCCGAGGGCGCAGGCCCGCTTCCGGCCGATTGACCTCGACAGAAGCGGCGACCGCTACGACCGCGTGCCGCGACAGGCGGTGCCGGCGCTCGCCGTGTCGCGCCGCACGGGCTTCCGCGAAGTCGAGGAGGGCTTCGGCGAGGAGCAGGCGCGGCTCGAGGCGTCGCGCTGCCTCTGGTGCAACGTCGAGACGATCTTCGACTCCGAGCGCTGCATCCTCTGCAGCGGCTGCGTCGAGATCTGTCCCGAGGGCTGCCTGGCCCTCGTGCCGGCGGCGCAGCTCCGCGGCGCCGGCGACCTCGAGGCCGTCGCGGCGGCGATGGGCGGCGACGCCGCGGCGCTCGGTGCGATCGTCAAGGACGAGACGCGGTGCATCCGGTGCGGCCTCTGCGCCGAACGCTGCCCGACGCGCGCCATCACGATGGAGGCGCTCGAGCTCGACGAGTCGCCGCAGACCGCCCTCGGCCTCTATCACGAACGCATGGATGAGGGGCGGTCATGACGACGGCAGAGCACACCGGACGCGCGCCGGCTCCCGGGGACGCCATCCCGCGGCGCGCCTTCATGGCCGGCTGCGTCGGGCTGGGCGCGGCGACCGCCGGATTCCTGGCGGCGACGTTCCGCTTCCTCGTGCCGAACGTCCTCTACGAGCCGTCCCGGCGCTTCGACGTCGGGCCGCCGACGGAGTTTCCGCCCGAATCGGCGACGTTCCTGCCGGACCGGCGGCTGTTCGTCTTCAACAGCGCGGACGGCTTCTACTGCATCTCCTCGGTGTGCACGCATCTGGGCTGCAACGTGAAGCACACGCCGGGCGGATTCGACTGCCCGTGCCACGGCAGCAGGTACGACCGCAACGGGCGGGTGATCAGCGGCCCGGCGCCGCGCCCGCTTCCGTGGTACGCCATCAGCCTCTCGCCGCGCCGCGAGCTCGTCGTCGATCTCGACGAGACGGTCGGCCCCGAGTTCCGCCTGCGGGTCTGAAAGGGAGCCTGAACGTGAACGGATCGATCCGCCGGCGAACGTCGGGATGGCTGAGCGCGATCCGCCGGTCGGTCTGGCGCGTCGGGTGGCCGGCCACCGACAAGGACCGGGCCGCGGCGATGATCTCCAGCTTCTTCCTGCACATCCATCCAGCGCGGGTGAGCCGCCACGTGCTCAGGCCGACGTACACGTTCGCGCTCGGGCTGATCGCGGCGATTCTCTTCCTGGTGCTGTCGGTGACCGGGCTGGCGCTGATGCTCTACTACGTGCCGCACCCGCCCGAGGCGTACCGCAGCATGAAGGACCTGCAGTTCGTCGTGACCTTCGGGGTCGTGCTGCGGAACATGCACCGGTGGTCGGCGCACGCGATGGTGGCGGTGGTCTTCCTCCACATGTGCCGCGTGTTCTGGACCGGGTCCTACAAGGCGCCGCGCGAGTTCAACTGGGTGATCGGCGTGCTCCTGCTGCTGCTCACGCTGGCGCTGTCGTTCACCGGCTACCTGCTGCCGTGGGATCAACTCGCCTACTGGGCGATCACGGTCGGCTCGAACATCGCCGCCTACGCGCCGCTGGTCGGCGACCGCGTGAAGTTCCTGCTGCTGGCCGGCCATGTCATCGGCCCGATGACCCTGCTGCGCTTCTACGTGCTGCACTGCGTGGTGCTGCCGCTCGCCGTGGTGGCGCTCGTCTCCGTCCACATCTGGCGCGTCCGCAAGGACGGTCTCAGCGGGGCCGAGGCGCACGCCGTGCCGGTCGAGGAAGTCGCCGGGGCGTTTCCGCCCTCCACCAAGACGCACGGCCTCATGGCGCTGGCGCGCAGGCCGCGCACGTCCGTCGAGGCGCGCGATCCCGACGACGAGGTGTTCGCCTGGCCGCACCTCCTGTACCGCGAGCTCCTCGTGGCCCTGGGCGTCGTGATCGTCCTGCACGTCGTGTCGCTGTCCTTCATGGCGCCGCTCGAGGAGATGGCCGACCCGACCCGCACGCCGAATCCGGCCAAGGCGCCCTGGTACTTCCTCGGCCTCCAGGAGCTCGTGCACTACTCGGCGCTCATCGGCGGCGTCATCGTGCCGACCCTGATCGTCCTCGCGCTCGTCGTTCTGCCGTACGTCGACCGCACGCGCGGCGGCGCCGGACAGTGGTTCGCCCCCGAGCGGCGGTGGATCAACGCAATCTTCACGGTGCTCGTGGTCGCCTTCGTGAGCCTCACGATGATCGGGACGTTCTTCCGCGGCGCCAACTGGGCGTGGGTGTGGCCATGGAAGTGAAGCAGACGGCTCCCGCACGGCTGCACGTCCTGTTCGCGTGCCTCGCTGTCGGCTTCCTGCTCATCTTCTCGTGGGTGCTGCTGCGGGAGGAGACGGCCGGGTGGCGGACGACGCAGGCCCGCTTCGCCAGCCTGGAAGCGACGGTCAAGGATCCGCACCAGCTCGCCCAGGCCGCCCCGGTCGGCGGCCTCCGGCAGATCTGGGTCGAGGACCTCGGCCGCATCGACCGCTGCACCACGTGCCACCTCGGCATCGACGACCCGGCGTTCGCCAGCCTGCCGCAGCCGTTCACGACCCATCCGGGCACCTGGCTGACGACACACCCGACCGATCGGTTCGGCTGCACGGTGTGCCACGACGGCCAGGGCCAGGCGACCGACTACCGCGACGCCGCGCATCAGCCGCAGCCGTTCGTGCTCCGGCCGATGCGTCCGCTCGAGACCATCGAAGCCAACTGCGGCACCTGTCACCGCGGACTCGATCCGCCCGACGCGCCGCGCCTCGCCGAGGGGCGCGCGCTCATCGTCGATTCGGGCTGCGTGGCCTGCCACGAGATCCCGGGCTTCGAGGGGGTCACGTTCCGCGGCCCCGCGCTCGCCAGCATCGGCTACAAAGTGCGGCCCGAGTGGCTGCACCAGTGGCTGAAGGATCCGAAGAGCTACCTGCCGCGGTCGAAGATGGGCAACTTCCGGCTGACGGACGCCGAGATCGAGGGGCTGCAGGCGTTCCTGCTCACGCAGCGGACCGACCCGCCGGTCGACGCCGGCGTCGACTGGTCCAGGGCGAACACGGACAACGGCCGTGCGCTGTTCGGCGAGCTGCGCTGCGTGAGCTGCCACGCGGTCAACGATCGCGGCGGCACCATGGGCCCCGAGCTGACGCGCATCGGCGACAAGGTGCGCCGCGCGTGGCTCTTCAGCTTCCTGAAGGATCCGCATCGCACGCAGCCCGACTCGCCGATGCTCCAGTACCGGCTCACCGACGATCAGGTGCGCGACCTGACGGCGTATCTGCTCGACGAGTACCGCACGACGGACGCGCCGGAAACGGCGCCCGCTGCCTACCAGGACGCCCGCGCGGTCGCGGCGGGCCGCGCCGACTTCGAGCGGCGGGGGTGCCCGAGCTGCCACCAGCTCCCGGGCGTGGCCGAGTCGGGCCGCATCGGTCCGAGCCTCGTTGGTATCGCCGACCGCGATCCGGACGAGCTGCCCTACGGCGCCAGCCTCGTGCGCCACACGACCGAGAACTACCTGTTTCTGAAAGTGCTGATGCCCGACGCGCTCGGCCAGCCCTCGTCCATGCCGACCTTCTCGTTCACGCCCGATCAGGCCGCGAAGATTGCGCTTGCGCTGGCCGGGATCCGCAAGACCGATCTGCCGGCCTCCTACGTGCAGGCGCCTCAGCCGGCGCCGGCGTTCCGGCCGGCCGGCGCGTTCGGCGAGCTCGTGGACCGTTATCGCTGCCTGAGCTGCCACTCGGTCGGCGGCTACGGCGGCACGCTCTCGACGGTACCGCTCGATCGCATCGGCAGCCAGTTGAAGCGCGACTACCTGGTGTCGTACCTGCTGAATCCGGGCGCCGTGCGGGTCAGCGTCGAAGCGCGCATGCCGGTCTTCCACATGCAGTCCGACGAGGCGAAGACGATCGCCGATTACTTCTCGACGGTGTTCCTCGACGACGCGCTGGAGCGGTACGACGCGCGCTTCACGCCGGCGGAGGCGCGGCGCGGCCAGGAGTTGTACGCACAGCTCGGGTGCGCCGGGTGCCATCAGCTCGGGGTGACGGGCGGTTACGTGGGGCCCGAGCTGTCGCATACGGGCGACCGGCTGAAGCCTGGCTGGATCGCGGCGTTCCTGACAGCGCCGGAGCGTTACCGGCCGGGGACGTTGCAGCCGGACTACGGGCTGTCGGCCGTCGATGCGCGCGCGCTGACGGCGTACCTGAGCGGCCTGCACGGCACGGCGGCCGCGGCGGGAACGGAGGCCGGGCGATGACGACGACCTGGATCGAGCGGATCGCGCTGGCCGCCGCCCTGGCCGCGCTCGGCGGCTGCGCGCGGACGCCGGCGCATCCGGGCGATCCGCTGCTCGACGCGATCCGCGCCGAGGAGCGCGGCGCGGGCGATCTGACGTACGCCGAGAGCCAGGGCAAGGCGCTGTTCGAACACTATTGCGCGACGTGCCACGGCGACGAAGGGCGCGGCGACGGCCAGAACGCCTCGAACCTCGCGCCGCCGCCGCCCGACCTGACGACGTCGAAGGACGTGAGCGATCCGGCCCTGCTGCGCAAAGTGATTGCCGAAGGGAGCGCGTCGGTCGGCCGGTCGCCGCTCTCGCCGCCGTGGGGGCGGAGCCTCACGCGACAGGAGGTCGATTACCTGGTCGCGTACTGCCAGACGCTCGGCCGGAAGAAGCCCGGCTAATTCCTAGTTCATTAGTTGACATGGCCGGCGGCCGCGGGTAGAGTGGAGCCCACTCTTAAGTAATTAAGAGTTCGGGACCGCCTTTCCCATGCCCAGACCGCGATCTCCAGCCCTCACCGACGCCGAGCTGCGGGTGATGAACGTCCTCTGGGGACGGGAGCGGGCCACCGTGGGCGAGGTGGTCGACGCGGTCCAGGCTCCGCACAAGCCGGCATACAATACCGTCCTCACGATCCTCCGGATCCTCGAGCGCAAGGGGTACGTCGCGCACGAGAAGGAGGGTCGCGCGTTCATTTTCAGGCCGCTCGTCGATCGCGGACAGGAGCGGCGCCGCGTCCTCTCGCTGCTCCTCAGTCGTTTCTTCGACGACTCGCCGCGCTTGCTCGTGTCCGACCTGCTGGGCCACGAGCGTCTCGATGCCGCCGAGCTCCAGCGGCTGCGCGAGCTGATCGACGGCTCGGTGCCCGACGTCGCGCCGAGGCGGACGAACAGGGGGGACCGATGACGCTGCTCGTCGCATGGGTGTGGCACGGCCTGGCGATTGCGGTCGCGACGGCTGCGGTCCTCGCGTGCGCGCGCGGGCTCAGCGCGGCAACCCGGCATGCGATCTGGTGGCTGGCGTACGCCGCCGCCGTCGCGCTGCCGGCACTCGAGCTGATCGCGCGGTGCGCGCTGGCACCGTCGGTTGCTCCCGTGCCGGCCGCCGCCGCTGACACGGCGCTCCCGCTTCCCGCCGTTCCAGACCACCTCGTCGCGCTGCTCGCCGCGGGCTGGACGATCTACGCGGTGGTCGGCATGCGTCGAATCCTGCTCAGCGTCGCGGCGATGGCGCGCCTTAGGCGGAACTCCCGGCCGCTCGATCCCGCGCGCGCCCTGCGGCTGCCGATGTGGTCGTCGGCGCGAACCGCCGGACGAAGCGTCCGGCTGCACACCTGGGACGGAGCCGGCACTGCGTGCGCGGTCGGATTCCGACGGCCGACGATTCTCCTCTCGCGCGCCCTCGTCGAGTCGCTGGACGATGGCGCGCTCGACGCCATCGTCATGCACGAGCACGCGCACCTCGAACGGCGCGACGACCGGACTCAACTGCTCGGTGCCGTAATGGCGGCGTTCGCCGGCTGGCATCCAGCCGTGCGCTTCATCGGGCGGCGCATCCACCTCGAGCGCGAGGCCGCCTGTGACGACCGCGTCGTGTCGCGCACCGGCGCGCCGCGGGAATACGCGCGCACGCTCGTGCGGGCCGCCGCGTGCGGCAGCGGGGGATGGCGCGCCCTGACGGTGCCCGGCGCCGTCGAGTCGGCATCCGTGCTGCGCCGCCGCATACGCCGGCTGCTCGATCCGGATCGCAACCGCGACGCCCGCGTCAGGACGCGCGTGCTGGTCCCGGCCGCCGCGGTTCTCGCGACCGCCGTCGCGCTCGTTGCCAGGACGCCGGCATTCGTCGTGTTCGTCGAGACGGCGATTCATCTGCCGCGCGTCGCGCCGGCCGTGCTGCCCGCTGCCGCCGCGTTCCGGCCGCGCGCGATCGCGTCGCCCCCGTTCGCTCCCACCGGCGGCCCCCGCCGGCCGGCGGTCGCGCCGGACGAGATCGGTGGAGTTCGACCGCGGCCGCCGCTGGCGGCGCGCCCGGCGACGCCGATTGCCGGGCCGCTCGCCGCGGCGCCCGTTTCACGACGGACCGGCGAGGCCGTCCGGCCGCTCGAGGTCTCACAACGGATGCTTTCCGCGGCCACGATGCCCGTTCCGCGGGAGGAGACGACATCGCCGGAATCCTGGACGAAGATGGCCCGGCCGGCGGCGACCGGCGGGCAGGCGATCGCCCGCGCAGGCACGGCGGCCGGGCATGGCGCGAAGGAGGCCGGCGTCTCGCTGGCCCGGTTCTTCGGCAGGACGGGCAGGACTGTCGCGGGCCGTTTCTGACGCGGGAGATGGAGAGGGTCGGTATGCGAGTGTTTCTCGTCAACCCGAGCAACGTTTCGTTCGGCACCGCCGTGATCACGCCCCGCTGGCTCTTCGTGCTGGCGGCGGCGACGCCCCGCCACCTGGGTGATCCGGAGATTCGCGACGAGACGCTCGATCCGTTCGACGTCGGCGAAGTGCAGGCGGGCGACGTGGTCGGCATCGGCATTCATACCGGGAACGCGCTTCGCGGCTACGAAGTCGGCCGGAGCGTGCGCGCCCGCGGCGGCATGGTCGTGTTCGGCGGCATCCATGCGACGCTCTATCCCGACGAGGCGCGCGCCCTCGGCGGGGCGCACGCGGTCGTGCGCGGCGACGGCGACGTCGTCTGGCCGCGCGTGATAGACGACTGCGTGGCCGGCGCGCCGCAGCCGGTGTACGACGCCGGGCGCATCGGCGGCTCGAGTTTCAGCGTCGCGCGCTGGGATCTCCTGCCCGAACGCCGCTACATGTGGGCGTCCGTCCAGACCGTTCGCGGCTGTCCGAAGCACTGCTCGTTCTGCTCGGTCTGGCGCACCGACGGACAGCAGCCGCGGCAGGCGGCGGTCGACGCGGTCGTCCGCGAGGTGGTCGAGCTGCGGCGGCGCGGCTTCCGGTTCATCGCGCTCGCCGACGACAACTTCTATCCCGTGTCGCTCGAGGATCTCGCCCAGGCCAGACGCCGCAGCGATCGGTCGCGGCTCGCCGAGCTCGAAGCGATCCGCGCCGACCGGTTCGCGCTGATGGACCGCCTCGCGCAACTGCCGGACGACATGGTGTTCTTCACGCAGATCACGATGGAGGCGGCCGAGGACCCGGAGTTCCTGAAGGCGATGGCGCGGGCCAGGATCCGCGGCGCGCTCGTGGGGGTCGAGTCGGTCACGCCCGAGGGGCTCAAGGACGTCTACAAGGGGTTCAACGTCGCCGGCGAAGAGCTCGTGGCGCGCCTGCGTGCGTTCCGGTCGAACGGCATCCACGTCCTGGGGTCGTTCATCTTCGGCCTGCCGAGCGATCGCCCGGCCACGTTCGACACCACCGCGGACCTGGCCGACCGCGCGGGCATCACGTTCGCGCAGTTCGTGATGCTCACGCCGTTCCCGGGGACGGTCGATTTCGAGCGGTGGGAGCGCGAGACGGACGGGAACGTGATGCAGGTGGACGGCGTGCCGGTGACGCGCCACTGGCTGATTCCGCAGGAGCGCCGCCCGAAGGTGTACTCGCCGCACCCGGTGATGAGCGCCGAGGAGATCCGGCAGCGGACGCAGCGCGTGTGGGATCGCTTCTACGCGCTGCCCCGCGTGTGGGCGCGCTCGCGCGTCATCGAGTCGTGGCGCGGCCGGCTGGCGTTCGTGCTCATCTCGAAGCTGTACCGGCAGATGTACGCCAACACCGGGATTGCGACCGACTCGGCGCGGCACGCGCGCTCGGTGAAGCTCGCGCGGCTGATCGCGCGCCCGTGCCGCCGTCTGTTCTCCGCGGCGCCCATGCCGGAGCTCGAGCTGCCGGCCTGACCTGGCGCACCGCCGCGCTGCGCGGCGGCGGGAAACCCTCTATGATCGGCGGGTGGGCGCCATCCCCTTCGATCGCCGCTCCCTCCGCCGGTACGGCTGGCTCGCCATCGCGGCCGCCCTGGGCACGATGGCGCTCAAGGGCGCCGCGTACCTGCTGACCGGATCGATCGGCCTGTTGTCGGACGCGATCGAATCGCTCGTCAACCTGGTCGGCGCCGTGATGGCGCTGTGGATGCTCACCGTGGCGGCGCGGGCGCCGGACGAAGAGCACGCGTACGGCCACACGAAGGCGGAGTACTTCTCGAGCGGCGTCGAAGGCAGCCTGATTCTCATCGCCGCCGGCAGCATCGCGGTCGCGGCGGTGGATCGGCTGCTGCGGCCCCGGCCGCTCGAGCAGCTCGGCGTGGGGCTCGCCGTTCTCTCGGCGGCGTCGCTCGTCAACCTGCTCGTCGCGCGCACCCTGCTCGTCGCCGGCCGCCGTTTCCAGTCGATTACGCTGGAGGCCGACGCGCGCCACCTGCTCACCGACGTCTGGACGTCGGCCGGCGTCCTCGTCGCGCTCGCCGGCGTCTACGTGACCGGCTGGCAGCCGCTCGATCCGCTGATCGCGCTCGCGGTGGCGGCGAACATCGTGTGGACCGGCATCCGCATCGTGCGCGAGTCGGTGCTGGGGCTGATGGACACGGCGCTGCCGGTCGAGGAACGCGAACTGGTGCGTGGCGCCATCGATCGGCACCTCGTGAACGGCATCCAGTACCACGCACTGCGGACCAGGCAGTCTGGCGCGCGCAAGTTCCTCTCGCTGCACGTGCTCGTGCCCGGCGCCTGGTCGGTCCATCGCGGGCACGAGCTGCTCGAGGAGATCGAGCGCGACATCCGCCGCGTGCTGCCGGGCGTCACCGTCTTCACGCACCTGGAATCGCTCGAGGACCCCGCCTCCTGGGACGACCAGCATCTCGACCGGACGACGGAGGCGGACGGCCCGTAGCGCCGCGATGGCGCGCGAGGCTCCGGCCGGGGGTCGGCTCGATCGCGGCGCTCAGCCGAGATCGGTCGTGACGACGGCCCGCGCCGAATCGTCCGCCGAGAAGAACTCGGCCGGCGCAAAGCCGAAGGGGCGGGCGATCAGGAGGCCGGGGAAGCTCTCGACCCTGACGTTGTAGATCTCGACCGCGCCGTTGTAGTAGTTGCGCGCGTACGCGATCTTGTCCTCGGTGTCGGCGAGGTCGCGCTGGAGCTGTGCGTAGCGTTCGTTCGCCTTCAGGTCGGGATACGCCTCGGCCAGCGCGAAGAACCGGTCGAGCGCCCCGGTGAGATCGTCGTTGGCGCGCGCCGCCGCTCCGGGGCCGCGCGCCGTGCCGAGCGCCCCGCGCGCCTCCACGACCTGAGTCAGCGTGCCGCGCTCGTAGGCCGCGTAGCCTTTCACCGTCTCGACCAGGTTCGGGATGAGCGACGCCCGCCGCTGCAGCTGGACGTCGATCGCGGCCCAGCCCTCACGCACGCGCTGGCGCGCGCTGACGAGCCGGTTGTAGAGGATCGCGAAGCCGATCGCCAGGACGGCCGCGGCGAAGAGTGCGACGATCACGATCTGCCGCCGCCGGTCACCAGCTGCCCCCGCCGCCGCCCCCGCCGCCGCCTCCGGACGAGCCGCCGCTGAAGCCGCTGCCGCCCGATCCGCCCGGCGTCGACGCGATGGCGGACGACACCGACGAGGAGAAGCTCGTCACGCCGGCGGAGAATCCGCCCGGGTCGAACCGGCCGCTTCCCGCATACCAGCCGGCGGTCGCCCGCTGGAGGTCGATGTCCTTGAAGGCGCGCGCCCACTTCTCGACGCACTTCATGGCGATCGCGTACGGGAGGTAGGCCGTGAAGATGTTCGCGCGCTCGGCGAAGGCCTGCTGGTGCTGTTCGGCGGTCCTGATGTAGCGCGCGAAGCCGAGCGAGCGCCGCATCGCTTCGCGGCCGGCGGCCGTGCGGCGCGGCATCGCCTTCGCCACCGGCACCAGGAGCGCGCCGGAGGCGGCCACCGGGAACCCGAGCAGGCCGGCGCCCCACCACTTGCCGAGATAGAAGACCAACAGGACGCCGGCCCCGGCGACCGCGAACCCGATCCCGGTCCAGATGGCCCGCACGGTCTGCGGGTTCTGCGGGAACCAGCCGCGTCCGACGGCGTCCTTGTACAGCGCGTCCTTGGCTTTCGCCAGCTCCTTGTAGAACGAGTTCTTCAGGTCCGACAACGTGCGCGACGTCTTCGCGTCGAACAGCCCGTCGAGCACGATCCGCTCGTACTCGAGCAGGCCCGCGTCCGCCGGCTTGAGGCGGTCGAGGCGCCAGTCGGTCTTGCCGAACCAGCCCTTCTTCGGCAGCTCGGTGATCGTCAGGTAGCCGCGCACGGCGAGATCCACGATCGTCGCCGTCACGTCCAGCGTGTCGGCGCGCTCGTCGAACAGCAGGCCCATCTGCGCCGGCCGGATCCCGTCGGGCGGCTGGAACTCGACCACGATCGGATCCGAACCGAACAGCGGGACCGGCTGCTGTCGATCGTCGTTCGAGAGGTAGTGGAGCGAGACGTAACGCCGGTCGCGGCCGATCCGCCACCACAGCCGGCTGACGCCGCCTATGCCGGCGACGAAGCCGGCAATCATCAGCGACAGGAGGAGCGGCGTCCGGTCGAACATCTGCAGGCCGGTCCGCGGCTTCGCGACGAGCATCGGCCGCGGCTCGGGCACGGCGCCCTTCCGCAGCCCGGCGACGATCGTGATCTGCTCGCCGACGGCGAGCGGCCGCGTCGCCAGGAAGGTGGCCTCGCCCGACGCCACGCGCGCGCCGCAGGGTTCCGTCGATCCGGCGCGCCCCTGGAAACACTCGGCGCGCTCGAGGGCTCCCGCCGGCGCCGTGACGGCGACCGAGGCGCGCTCGATGCGGACGGGCCAGACGCCGGACGCGTTCCAGTACAACTCGTCGTGATCGGCGGCGGCATTCAGGGCGCCGTCGAGGCGATAGGTGATCCGGTAGGCGTGTCTGCCCGAGATCGTGCGATCGGGGTCGCCGATCCGGAATCGGCGGATCGCGCCCTCGGTCGTCGCCTTCACCGTCTCTCGCCGGCCGTCCGTCGTCACGCCGGTCAGCGTGATGCCGTACTCCCGGTTGCGGGTGCCGTCCCAGGCGAAGAGATACGGGATGTCGCGGAAGATGCCGTGCTTCGACAAACGGCCGAAATCGACGTCGACGTCCTCCTGCGCGACGATCGATCCATCGTGCTGGATGTCGTAGCGGATGGCGATCCGGTCGATGACCCAGCCTTCGTCGGCGCGCACCGGCACGGAGGCGAGAACCGCCGCGAACGAGACGGCCAGCAGCGGCCGGACGGAAAGGCGCATGGCTGCGGCATTATAGTTCCGAGCCTGAGTGTGCCGGCGTCAGCGGCCGAACGCGCGCTCATGAGCCTCGACGCGCGACGATGCTCAGCCGGACGCCGACCGCGTCCCTCACGCGCACGGTTCCGCCGCCGGCGGTAACCGGCGCCATGCCGAAGTCGGTCTGCTTCACGTCCAGCGCGCCGGTCGCCGTGATCGCGTCGCCCGCGATCTCCACCGCAACGTCCGCCGACTCGGGCATGGCGACGCCGTGCAGTGTGAGCACGCCCGCGATTCGCAGGCGCAGGCGGCCTGCGTTCTGCTCGAGGACTTCGATCTTCCGCGATTCGTAGGTGATCTGCGGAAAGCGCGCGACGTCGAGCACGCGCCCGCTCAGCATGGTCGCCTGGACGGCGGGGACGTCGGCGGCCGGTTCGCCGGCGCCGGTGACCTCGAGCGCGCCCGCGTCGAAGACGAGGCGGACGGACGACGAGGCGGGGTGCTCGGCGTCGAACCGTATCTCGCCGCTCGCAACCGGCGCGGCGATGACGTGCGCGTGGCCGAAAACCGAAAACACTCCAGTTTTTCCGACATGGAGGGTGACCCGGCTGCGGGCCGGATCGACCGCGTACGGGGTAGCCGGAGCCGCCAGGAGCGGCCGCAATGGCGCGAGCACGACGAAGATGGCCACGGCCGCAGAGAAGAGGACGGAGCGCATGGCAGGCAGATACAGCAATCTGCCTGCCTGGTCTGGATTCGGCCCCCGCCGCGCGTCCACCAGTGCTTGCGCCAGCGCAAAGACAGACGCCAGCCGTGCTCCTACCATGGCGGCATGGACGGAGGAGATGTCATGAAGACGCCACCCGCGATCTCGACCGGCCCGGCCGGGCTGGACATCCTGGAATATGTGTCGGTGAGCGTGCCGTGCGGGCAATGCGGCCGCCACTACGACGTGACGCTTCGCCAGGTGCTGCTCTCGCAGGATATGCTGCACGAGGGCTGCCCGGCGACGAGCCCCGACGAGTGCATGCCGCTCACCTATGCCGGCCTGGCGAACGAGACCACGCTGCACGACTTCGATCGGAGCTGGGCGTGCGTGCTCCGGCAGGTGCAGGCGGCAGGATTCCACCTGGCGTTCGGCCCGCCGCCGCTCGCGCACTGATGAGCGCCGTACGGATAGGAGCCGCCATGACCGAAGCCGATGTCCGCGACGCGCTGCGCCGCGTCATCGATCCGGAACTGGGCATCAACATCGTCGATCTCGGTCTCGTCTACGGCGTCGACATCGACGGTCCGCGCGTCCGCATCACCATGACGATGACGAGCCCGGCGTGTCCGCTCGGCGACTACCTGAAGGACCTCGTCGACTCGACGGTCAAGTGGCGGGTGCCGGGCGTCGAGGAGGTGGACATCGACCTGGTCTGGGAGCCGCCATGGGATCCGGAACGGATGTCGGAAGAGGGCAGACGTCAACTGAACGGAGGCGGGTGATGAGCGAAACGCTGGATCGGGAACTCGACGTGCGCGAAGTCGCGCCGCGCGTGCGGCATCCGTTGATCTTCTCCACGTTCGACCGGCTGTCTTCCGGCGAAGCTTTCGTGCTCGTCAACGATCACGATCCCAAACCTCTCTACTACCAGTTCGCGGCCGAACGCGAAGGGCAGTTCGGCTGGGAGTACCTCGCGACCGGACCCGACGAGTGGAGGGTGCGGATCCGCCGCTCCTGAGCCGATGGGGGAGCGACGTCCGATGCCGGCCGCCCGGCGGCGCACCGCCTGGCGGCTGCCGCTCCCGATCGCGGCCATCGTGGCCATGGTCTGCGGCGGGTGGCTGGGACTGGTGCGTCTCGGCTGGAACCTGCCGTTGTGGGATCCCGACCTGACGGGCCACGGTCCGCTCATGGTGTGCGGATTCCTCGGGACCGTCATCAGCCTCGAGCGGGCCGTGGCGCTCGGCGCGGCATGGGGATACGCGGGCCCGGCGCTCGTGGCCGCTGGCGCGCTCGCGCTCGACCTCGGGCCGGCGGCCCGCTTCGGGCCGCTCCTGATCGCGGCGGGCAGCGGCGTCACGGCCGCGATGCTCGTCGCGGTGTGGCGCCGCCAGCCGTCGCTCTTCGTCGCGACGATGGCGCTCGGCACGTTCGCGTGGGTGATCGGCAACGTGCAGTGGCTGAGCGGCGCGGCGATCTACCGGGTCGTCTTCTGGTGGATGGCGTTTCTCGTCCTGACGATCGCGGGCGAGCGGCTCGAGCTCAATCGAGTGCTGCGGCCGACCGCCCTCGTGCGCGCGTGGTTCGCTGCCGCCGCGCTCGTGATTCTCGGCGGCGCTGCGGCGGCCGTGCGCTGGCCCGATGCCGGCGTGCGGGTCGTCGGAACCGGGCTGCTGCTGCTGACCGGCTGGCTGGTCCGGCACGACGTCGCGCGCCGGACCGTCCACCAGACGGGCGTCACGCGCTTCATGGCGGTATGCCTGCTCGCGGGCTATGCCTGGCTGGGCGTCGGCGGGACGCTGGCCGCGGCCACCGGCGTGGCGGACACCGGCGTCGTCTACGACGCGACGCTGCACGCCGTGTTCCTCGGGTTCGTGATGTCGATGGTCTTCGCGCACGCGCCGGTCATCTTCCCCGCCGTCGCCGGCATGCCGCTCGAGTACCGTCCGATCTTCTACCTGCACGCCGTCGTCCTGCACGTATCGCTGCTCCTGCGCATCGTCGGCGATCTCGTCGACGTTCTCGGGCGGTGGCGCGCATGGGGCGGCCTCTTCAACGCCATCGCGCTCCTCCTGTTCGTTGCGAATACCGCCCGATCCATCCTGAAGGCGCGGGCGATGCACGCCCCGCTCCCCCGGAGCGCCTGAACGCGCCGCTCCTTGCGCCAGCGCAAAGACACGCGGTGCTCGCCGCGGCACGATAGGGGCATCGGGCGATCGTCCGACGCGCCCGGGAGGTGGAGCATGACGGCACACGCGTTCAGGCTGCGGCCTATCATGAGACAGGGAACGCCTTCGGGCGTGCCCGAGACCTGGACCAGGTACACGACGGTCGAGGAGGCGCGCGCCGCGGCGAAGCAGATGTACCATGACGACCGCGTGCTGCGCGTGATGCTGGTCGTGGACGGCGCCGGATCGTTCCTGGAGTGGATCGAGCGCTGACGCGTCCGCCGTTCAATCGCCTGGAGGAATGCTGCCTTGCCCGCACCGTCCGAAATGCCCGGCGCCGAAGCCGTCCGTCCGCTGGATCTCGCCGCCTTTCAGGACGGCGCCATCGTCAGCCGGACGCTCCTCAAGCGCGGCGGCGGGAACGTCACGCTGTTCGCGTTCGACGAGGGCCAGGCGCTGACCGAGCACATCTCGCCGTTCGACGCGCTGGTGCAGGTCCTCGAGGGCGAGGCCGAGATCACGATCGCCGGTCGTCCGCTGCGCGTCGGAGCGGGAGAGATGGTGCTGATGCCGGCGCATCAGCCGCACGCGGTGATCGCCCGCACGAAGCTCAAGATGCTGCTGACGATGATCCGATCGGCCGCCTGAACTGCGGCGCGGTGACGTAGGCGTGGCGCAGGATGCCGGCGACGATCCACGCGTCGAGCAGCGCGGCGGCGAGCAGGCACCATCCGGCGACGCCGACCACTGTCACGCGCTCGAACGCGAAGCCGCCCGCCAGGGCGGGCACGCCGACCAGCCACAGCGCGAACCCGAGGTGCTGACCTCGCCGCCAGGCCATCGCGTGCGGCGAGGGCGGAGCCTTCCTGTAGTCCGTGTTCGCGTACGCCCAATACCACGCGAACAGCGGCAGGAGGCGTCCTTCCATCCCGATCACGATCTGCGCGAGAAAGCCGACCAGGCCGAACACGCCGTAGGCGCTCGCCACGCGCAGCGCCGCGGGCGAAGGTGACGCGAGCGAGAGCCATACGCCCAGGGCGCAGGCGATCGCCAGCGACGCGAAAGCCGCTGCGGCGTGGAGCACGGCCGGATCCGGCATGGGGAGTCCGGGAGGACGCGGCCGCGGGTGCCGCAGCATCCACGCGGCGTGCGCCAGGAAGGCGCCGAATCCGCCCGTCACCAGGACGGCGCCCGCCCAGGCGAACGGCTCGCGGCGCACGAGCGCCACGAACAGCATCACCACGCCCGCCTCGAGGAGTACGGCGCTCGTCCACAGGCGTCGCCCCTCCGGCATCTGCGCGGGCAGGACCATCGGCAGCATCCGGTACGCGATGCCCACCACCATCATCGAGGCCCAGCCGATGGCGGCCAGATGCGCGTGCGCGAAGACGTTGGCGAGCACGAAGCCGGGCAGGAAGTGGTAGACCTTGTCGAAGCCGACGAGCACACCCATCGTGGCGGCGCCGAGCACGTTGAGGAACGCCAGCACGATGTGCGCCGTGATCGCGCGCGGGAGCGGCGCCCGCACCACGCGCGGGACGATCGCGCCCGCCGCGATCACCAGTCCGGTTCCGACCATCGCGGCGGCCCACGCCATGCCGGCGTCGTTCCCGATCCAGAAATGTCCCACCATGCCGGCGATCCCGACGGACACCAGCGCGAACGCCGTGTAGTCGACCCACGTCGCGGGCAGGCGCACCCGCAGCGCGATCGGTCCGACCAGGTACAGCGATCCGAGAATCGACGCCGTGATCCACCCCAGCGTGACCAGGTGCACGATCCCGAGCATCCACGGGTGATAGAAGAACCCGGTCGCGCGGCGGGGCTCGAGGGCCACGGCCGCGAACGCGACGGCGAGCGCGAGGTGTGCGGCGCCGAGGTAGAGGATGGGCAGCAGGCGAGGAGGCAGCTGCGGCCGGGACGGCGACGGCATTCCAGCGGAATCATATCCGGCGCCGTCACGGACGAGGCGACGAGAGGGATCCCGGGCCTTCCGCGCTACGGCATGGAAGCTGCGTAGGGAGAGCCGGAGGCCGCGAAAACGGGCTCGACTGACGGGATTTCGTCATGAGGTTCTCTCGAGCGCTCACCGGCCTCGCAGCTGCGCTGATGTGCGTGCAGGCAGCGCTCGCCGTCGATGCCGGCATGCCGACGCCCGCCTCGCCATCGGCCGTGCGTGTCGACGGCGCGGCGCCCGCGCTGCCGCTCGTTTCCGAGTACCGCTACCGCATCATCGGCAAGATCCGTCTCCTCTTCTTCTGGGTGAGCCGCGACGACGTCGGGGGCGCGCGGATGTCCTCGTACGCCAACGGCGACAGGAGCGCGCTCGCGCTGCTCGTCGGCTCCGAGCCGGGCCGCGCGCCGCGCGGGCTGAACGAGTGGGGCTACATGCGCGAGGAGGTGGGCCCCCGGGACGCCGCGACCTTCATGGTGCGGAGCCTCAGCGAGGCGCCGGATTCACCGCCGTCCGCCGGCGGCCGCGCCGCCCCCGAGCCGCGGTTCGGCGCGGTCTGCGCGGACGTTCGCGAGTCCGGCGTGCGGAGCATGATGACGAAGTTCAACGTCGGACGGGACGTCACCTTCCGGATGTTCGACCGCCTGCTGGACGGCATCGAGACGGCGCCGCAATGGAAGCCGCTTCGCACGTCGCCGCCGGCGGGCGCCGCGCCCGGGTTCCTGACCGCGATGCAGCGCCTGTTGCACGTGAGCGCGGCGGACCCGCATCCGCCGGCCGCGGCGTCGCGCGTGGCGTACTTCTACAACGACGCCATCTACGATCTCGAGCTGAGGCGCACGGAGGCGCTGGGATCGCTCGTGATCGACGAGCGGCGTTTCGAGCGCCTCCTCCGCAGCGACCTCGCCATTCGCAGCCGCCAGACGAACGACGTGACGAAAGTCGCCGTCACCTTCGATCCGGCCGGGGCGTACGCGTTCGTGCCGGTGCGGATCGAGTTCCAGCCCAACTGGTGGCTGCGCGTCGAGCTGCGGCTCGACGAGGCCGCGGACGTGCCGTCGGATCCCGGCGCGGACGCGGCCAGCCTGGCCCGGATTCGCGACATCTGCTCGGGTGTTGCGCGCGCTGAGCGCTGACTTCCGCCAGCAGGGAGCGACGCTCTCGGCGTTCAGGCGTCAGGCCTTCAGCACGAGACGCACTTGTGGTTGTTCTTCGCGCCGAGCTTCTCGAGCAGCGCGATCGTCTCCGGGTAGGGCTGCGTGCGCTGCACCGGGCCGTTCGCCATGTCCACGGTCGTCAGGCCGGCGCGGTTGACCGCCTTCACGTCGGCGCCCTTCGACACCAGGTACAGCACCATCGCGTTGTCGCCGCGCGAGGCGGCGTTGTGCAGCGGCGTGTTGCCGTCCGCGTCGGCGGCGTTGACGTCGGCGTGGAGCTCCTCGACCAGGTACCTCACCGCGGCGAGCATGCCGGTGGGCGCGTAGCGGTGCGCGTTGGCGGCGAAGCCTTCGCCGTAACCCTCGCCCGTGGCGGCGAGGAGCGGCGGGATGCCCGGACCGCCGATCGGCACCGGCGGACGGCCTGACACGTCGGCGAGCTCCTGCTCGCCGTTGGCCCTCCGCGACCGGTAGGTGGACCGGATCGTCGGCACGTTGGGATCGGCGCCGTAGGAGACCAGGAGCTTCATCGCCTCGATGTCGGCGGCGTAGGCGGCGCGCCAGAACGGCGTGGCTCCGGTCTCGTCGATGCGCAGCAGATCGAAGTTGTACTGCGTGTACCAGAGCTTGCGGCGCAGCCGCGCGTTCGGGTTCGCGCCCTTGTCGAGCAGCCGCCGCATCATGTCGAGATACGACCGGTGCTGCTGGTACTGCGCGCGCGGCTGCGGGTAGAACGATTTCGGCGCCCATTCGACGTTGACGGTGGCGTAGAGCGGCGTGGCGCCCGCGTCGCTCGCCAGGTCCGGGTCGGCGCCGTGCTCGAGGAGGTACGCCGCGATGTCGAACTGTCCGTTCACCGCGGCCATCAGGAGCGGGCTGGTGTGGTCGCCCGCGCTGACCTCGTTGACGTCGGCGCCGCGCTCGACGAGGGCGTGCACGGTGTCGGCACCGCCCTGCCGCACGGCGAAGAGCAGCGGCGTCAGCCCTCCTGCCCTGCCGACCAGCTCGCTGTAGGTGTACGCGCGCGTGACGCCCGCCACCCGGGCCCTCGAGTCCGCAGCCGGACGAGCCTCCTTCGTGTCCTTTGCCCCCTGTGCGTCCTTGGCCTTCTCCCGGCGCGCCTGCTCCATGGTCGCCTCGTCGCCGGGCGGCGTGAGCGGCGAATAGTCGACCACCTTCGACGTCGCGCGCGCCTGGGCGCCGCGGTCGAGCAGCAGGCGCACGACGTCGACGCGGTCGAGCGCCGCCGCGAACATCAGGGCGGTCTCGTCCGCCGCCGCGTCGCGCGCGTCGACGGTCGCGCCGGCGTCGAGGAGGGCCTTGACGGCGGCCGTGCTGCCCGATTCGGCGGCGAACATGAGCGGCGTGGCGCCGGTCGACGTCGCGGCATTGACGTCGGCCGCGGCCGCGACGAGCGCGGCGATCACGCGGTCGGCGCCCGTCCGGCTGGCCAGATGCAGCGGCGTGTAGGCGCCGATCCGCGTCGCCGCGCGGACGTTCGCGCCGGCCGAGAGGAGCATCCGCGCGAGATCGGCGTCGCCGTGCAGCGCCGCCCAGTGCAGAGCGGTCATGCCGTCGCCCTGCGCGGCGTTGACGTCGCCGCCGCGCTCGAGCAGCGCGCGGACGCTCCCGGCCTCCTGCCGCATCGCCGCGTCGGCGACCGCCGACGTCTCGGGCGTGGCGCCGAGGAGCGCGGTCAGACAGCACGCGGCCGCGAGGGCCGCGCCGAGCATCTGCGGGACACGTCGTGACATGGGTGGCTCTCGTGGCGCCGCTACGTGGCGGCCGCGCCGTTCAGGTCGAGCACGCCGGTGCTGTTGCCGAACCTGTCCCGCTCGACGCCGAGCTTCTGGAGCGCCGCGAGCATGGCGTTGGCCATCGGCGTGCCGTCGGCGGCCCTGACGTGCAGGTTGCCCCTGAGCGCGCCGCCGGCGTGCCCGAGCAGCAGCAGGGGGCAGCGCTTGTGGTTGTGGACGTTCGGATTCCCCATGGCCGACCCGTAGAGAATCAGCGCGTGATCGAGCAGCGTGCCGTCGCCGTCGGGCGTCGACTTCAGCTTCTCGAGGAAGTACGGGAGGAGGCTGACGTGGTAGCGGTTGATCTTCGCGAAGTCGAGGATCTTCTCCTCTTTTTCCTGATGGTGCGACGCGATGTGGAATCCCGTCGTGACGCCGGTGCCCGGAAAGACGCGATTCGAGACGTCGCGGCTCATCTTGAACGCGAAGACGCGCGTCGTATCGGCCGCCAGCGCGACCGCCTGCAGGTCGAACATCAGCTTCACGTGCTCGTCGTACGAGTCCGGGACGCCGACCGGCGCCGCCGGCAGCTCGCGCGGCTCGCCGCTCAGGTTGCGCGCTTCGATCTTCTGAATCCGTCGTTCGATTTCGCGGATGTCGTCGAGGTAGTCGTTCAGCCGCGCGCGATCGGCCGGGCCGAGCCGCGCCTGCATCCGCTCGGTCGATTCGGCGATCCAGTCGAGGATGCTGCGGTCGCGCCTGCGCCTCGCCGCGCGTGCTTCGGGCGTCGCGCCGACCCCGAACAGCTGGTCGAAGACGATGCGCGGATCGCGGATCATCGGCAGCGGCTCGGTCGGCGACGCCCAGCTGATCGAATCGGTGTACACGCACGAGTAGCCGTAGAAGCAGCCGCCCGCTGCGTCGATGTTCTCGATGCACAGCTGCATCGACGGAATCGGCGTCTCCTGGCCCCGCGCGTGCGCGTACACCTGATCGAACGAGGTCCCCGCGTGGACGTCGGAGCCCTGGGTCTGCTTGGGGTGCGACTGCGTCAGGTAGACGGCGGCCGAACGGAAGTGATCGCCGCCGATCTCGGGCGGCGAGAAGGCGTCCGCGTTGTGCACGTCCGTGTTGCTGACGATCGTCAGGTACCCGCGGTACGGCTCGAGCGGGCTGAGGACGCCCGGGCTCAGGTCGAACTCCGATCCGGCCGCCGCCGGCGCCCACAGGTTCTTCGACGCGCCGAACTGCGTGCTGCCGGCGCAGCCGTGCACCATCTCGATCGTCACGAGGCGCGTCTTCGGCGCCGGCACGGCCGCCCCGGCCCGTCCGGCGGGCGCCATCGCCTCCAGGAACGGCAGGGCGACGGTGACGCCCAGACCCTTCAGGACGGCGCGGCGCGACAGGTGCTTCTGCTCGATGAACATGGCTACTTCCCTTCGGCGGTCGACGTCGCGGCGGCGGCCCGCGCCATCTGGAACGCCGGGCTGTTGACGATGCCCAGGACGAAGCGGGAGAAGCGGTAGCCGTCGGCCGCGGCGTCGCGGACGATCGCGCGGATCGTCGGCTGGTCGTAGTACTCGACGCGGCGGCCGAGCGCGTAGGTCATGAGGTTCTCGGTGAACGTCCGCAGCACGGTTTCCCTGTGCCCGAGCAGCGCCGCGCGCAGGCCGGCCGGGCCGTCGACCTTCGCGCCGTCGTACATCACGCCGACCGCGTCGACCGGCACCTCGTTGTCCTTGATGCGCCACCGGCCGGTCGCGTCGAAGTTCTCGAGCGCCAGGCCGATCGGATCGATTACCCGATGGCAGGACGCGCACGCCGGGTTCTTCCGGTGCTCCTCCATGCGCTGCCGCACGGACAGGCGCCGGCCGCCCGAGGCGGCCGCCGTCGCGTCGAGCGCGGGCACGTTGGGCGGCGGCGGCGGCGGCGGCGATCCGAGCAGCACCTCCATCACCCACTTGCCGCGCATCACGGGCGACGTGCGATCGGCGACCGAGGTCAGCACGAGGATGGCGCCCTTGCCGAGCAGGCCGCGCCGCTCGTCGGGCACGCGCACGCGGCGGAACGCGCTTCCGGTGACGTTCGGGATGCCGTAGTGCTTCGCGATGCGCTCGTTGACGAACGTGTCGTCCGCCGTGAGCAGATCCAGGACGCTGCGGTCCTCCGAGACGATGCTGCCGAAGAACAGCTCGACCTCGCGCTTCAGCGCGTCGGCGAGCGTGCGGTCGTAGTACGGGTAGAGCAGCGCGTCGGGCACGATCTGATCCAGGTCCTGCAGCCGCAGCCACTGCGCCGCGAAGCGCGTCGACAGCGTTGCGGCGCGCGGGTCGGCCAGCATCCGGCGCACCTGCCGGTCGAGCACCGCCGGCGTGTGCAGCGTGCCGGCACGCGCGGCCTCGAGCAGCCCGGCATCCGGGCCGTCGTCCCAGAGGAAATACGAGAGGCGCGAGGCGAGCTCGAGATCGCCGATGCGGTAGACCTCGCCCGGCCGGATGGTCGCCGGCGCCGGCTCGACCCGGAACAGGAACTGCGGGCTGGCGAGAATCACCTCGAGCGTCGCAGCCACGCCCGATTCGAAATCGCCGTCGCGCCGCGCGGCGTCGTAGAAGCGCATCAGGCGCACCAGGTCGTGCTCGCTCACGCCGCCGCGGAAGGCCTGCCCCGCGAGGCGCTCGACGATCGAGCGCGCGCAGCTCCGCTCGTCGCCGGGGCCCGTCGGCCGGCAGGTGAAGATCCGGCGCCGGCTCACCGTGTCGGACACGCCCGTCACGCGGCGCGGCCCGGCGATGCTGAGATCCTTCAGGTGCGGCAGGGTGGTGATGCCGTAGGCGACGCCGATCTGGGTGTCGGCCAGCGTGCGCTCGATCGGCGCGATCAGATCGATGACCGGACCCTCGAACTTCCGGATGAACGCGGCGCTGACGCGGTGCGGGCCGGCCGTGACGTGGATGGCCGGCGTCTGCATCTGCAGGCCGGTGCCGGCCTCCGTCATCCTGTCATCGATGGAGACGAGCGCCACGCGCGCGCCGTCGATCGACAGATCGATCCGCTCGTTCGCCGAAGTCGCGCCGTAGAGCAGCCCGCACGGATTCGCCTGGAGATCGAGCTTGAACACGTAGTCGCCGTCGGCGGGAAAGGTGTGCACGACCGACAGCCCGCCGCGCGTGCCGAAAGGCGCCCCGTCGACGTGATCGACCTGCGACGCGGTCGGCGGCACGCGATAGGTCGCCTCCGCGGCCGGACTGTCGGGATCGCCGACCGCGAGCGCCGCGATCCGGCTCGCCGCGCGCAGATAGCCTTCGAGCAGCGTGGCCGAAAAGGTCTGCACGTCGGCGACGTTGTCGAAGCCGTGGCTGTTCGTGTCCGCCGGCAGGAAGGCGCTGACGTCGACGTCTATCCCCAGGAGATCCTTCACCGCGCGGGCGTACTCGGCGCGGTTCAGCCGCTGGAAGGGCCGCCAGCCCGGGTTGGGCGCCGGCGCGGCCGCGCGATCGATCGTGGCTTCGAGCCCCTCGGCGAACGCGGTGGTCGTCGCGGCATCAGGATGCTCGCGCGCGGTCGGCGGCGGCATCATCCCGGCGCGCAGCTTGTGGATCATCTTCTCGGCGAGCTCGGGCTGTTTCGCCGCATCCGCCGGACGGAAATCCTGCAGCGACATCCCCCCGGCGCGCCCGTCGTCGTCGTGGCACCCGAGGCAGTACTCGTTGATGACCTTGTCCTGCGCGGCCGGCGAGAGGGGAGCTGGATCGTGCGACGGCGCCATGCGAGGCGCCGCGGCGCGTGCGGCCGGCGGCTGCGAGCCGGGAGCGGCCGACGCGGCGAAACCGAGGAGGAGGGTGCCGAGGACCGTGAAGGCCAGCTGCTTCATGCGGTATCTGCGCCGATATCGCTCCCGATTCGAGAGGCGTGCTCAGTATACGGGAGCCGCGGGCTTGTGAACTCATTCGGATCTTCAATTCTTTTGTCTCTAATTGTTGACCGGCGGAGACTTTTGTAGATTCTGGCTCCCGCGGCGCGGCCGTCCGGCTGGAGGGTGGTACCGGAGGGCGAGCCGCGCGCGTCGGGCGTTGGACCTGATGAAACGAAAACAGAACGAAGATGCGCGAATTCTGGCGTCTTTCAGATGGCCACTTTAGGTGACAACCGCGGATCCCTCGTAGTTACAATCGGTTGCCGTCCTGTACAAAAGATTGCTTGTATCTAATCTGAGAGGGTGATGAGATCTGATTCGCACTTCTGGGTGCGACGCTCGGTGACGGGGGCAGGAATGAAGCGATTCTCGGTCGCGATACTGGGCACGATGATGCTGGGCCTGACTCTGGGCCTGGCTGCCGACACGACGTCGGCGCACAGCGTGCGCACGGTTTCCAAATCCGCGCCGATGCTGGCCGCGTCGCACGCGACGCAGGTGTCGCATCCGGCGACGGCGCGTACGCGGCGGGCGTCGAAGACGCCGGCGACGGCGGCGCGCGACGAGTCGGCCTATCTCACGCCGAAGCAGCAGGACGACCTCGTCGGGACGTACTGCCTGGGCTGCCACGATTCGTTCGGCAAGGCGGGCGGGCTCTCGCTCGAAGACCTGAACACGAAGAGTCCCGACGCGCAGACGGCGGAGCTGATGATTCACAAGCTTCGCGCCGACATGATGCCGCCGTCGATCGCGAAGGTGCAGCCGCCCGAGGCGCTCCGGCAGCAGTTCGCCGCGACGCTCGAGCACGAGGTCGACGCGAAGGCGGCCGCCAACCCGAATCCGGGGCACCGCACGTTCCAGCGGCTCAACCGCGCGGAGTACGCGCGGGCGGTCAAGGACCTGCTCGGAATCGACGTCGACGTCAGCGAGTTCCTGCCGCCCGACACGATGAGCGCCGGGTTCGACAACATCGCGGACGCGCAGGCGTTCTCGCCGACGCTGCTCGACGGCTACCTGCGCGCGGCGACGAAGATCTCGACCCTGGCCGTCGGCGATCGCAACGCGACGCCGGGCGAGGTCACCTACAAGGTTCCACGCGACGAATCGCAGCTCCAGCACGTGGACGGCGCGCCGTGGGGGACGCGCGGCGGCGTCTCGGTCGTCAACATCTTCCCGGCCGACGGCGACTACACGTTCACCGCGCTCCTGCACGGCGTCCCGACCGGCGAGCTGTACGGCAGCACGACGCGCGGCGAGAAGCTCGAGATCTCCATCAACGGCGAGCGCGTCGCCCTGCTCGACATCGATCACAAGATGAGCGAGACCGACAAGAACGGGCTGAACCTGCGCACGCCGCCGATTCACGTCCAGGCGGGCCCGCAGCGGGTCTCGGCGTCGTTCCTGCGGCACTTCGACGGTCCGGTCGACGACCTGCTCGCGCCGATCGACTACACGCTGGCCGACACGCAGATCGGCGACGGCTTCGGCGTGACGACGCTGCCGCACCTGCGCCGGCTCGCGATCACGGGGCCCTTCCGCGTGACCGGCGTGTCCGACACGATCAGCCGTCAGCGAATCTTCATCTGCCGCCCGACGTCGCCGGACGAAGAAGGGGCGTGCGCCCAGAAGATCATCCAGAACATCGCGGCCAAGGCGTATCGCGGGCCGGTCAACGAGAAGGAAGTCGACGATCTGCTGCACTTCTACGATCAGGGGCGGCAGAGCAGCGGGAACTTCGAGTCGGGCGTCAAGCTGGCGCTGCAGGCGATGCTCGCCAGCCCGCGGTTCCTCTTCCGTCTCGAGCCGGCGCCCGCGACGCTGCGCGCGGCGACCTACCGCATCGGCGATCTCGAGCTGGCCAACCGCCTCTCCTACTTCCTGTGGGACGACGGGCCGGACAAGGAGCTGATCCGGCTCGCCGAGAAGGGTACGCTCCACACGCCGGCGGTGCTCGACGGTCAGGTCGAGCGGATGCTGAAGGATCCGCGCTCGATGGCGCTGTCGACCCGCTTCGCCGCGCAGTGGCTGCGGCTGCAGGACATCGACAAGATCAAGCCGGACGCCCTGCAGTTCCCGTCCTACGACTACAGTCTGGCCCAGGCCTACAAGAAGGAGACGGAGCTCTTCTTCAACAGCATCGTCCAGGACGATCGCAACGTGCTCGACCTGCTGTCCGCGAACTACACGTTCCTGAACGAGCGGCTTGCGCGGCACTACGGCATCCCGAACGTCGCCGGCGACGAATTCCGGCGCGTGACGCTGCCGCCGTCGATGGACTACCGGCGCGGCCTGCTCGGCCAGGGCAGCATCCTGATGCTGACCTCGGTGGCGAACCGCACGTCGCCGGTGCAGCGCGGCAAGTGGGTCATGGAAGTGCTGCTCAACTCGCCGCCGCCGCCGCCGCCGCCGAACGTGCCGGCGCTCGACGACGAGGCCGCCGTGAAGGGCGGCAAGCCGCTCTCGGTGCGCGAGCGGATGGAGGAGCACCGGAAGAACCCGATGTGCGCGTCGTGCCACCGCGTGATCGATCCGCTCGGCCTGGCGCTCGAGAACTTCGACGTCACCGGCGCGTACCGGATCAAGGACAACGGCGTGCCGGTGGACGCGAAGGGCGTGCTGTACGACGGCGAGTCGATCGACGGGCCGCAGGGCCTGCGCGGCGCGCTGCTGAAGCACTCCACGACCGTGCTGCGCACGTTCACCGACTACCTGATGGCGTACGCGCTCGGCCGCCGCGTCGAGTACTACGACCAGCCGACGGTGCGTGCCATCATCAGCGCCGCGGCGAAGAACGACTATCGGTTCTCGAGCTTCGTGAAGGGCATCGTCAGCAGCCCGGCGTTCCAGATGAGCAAGGCGGAGCCGGTTCGCACCACCGACGCGGTGGCGAAGAACGATGGGCAATCGAACGCACGTCCCGAGAAGGGATCGAGGAGGTAGGGAGGCGACATGGAGTTCCTGACCCAGAAGCACATTTCCCGCCGGACCGTCCTGAAGGGTATGGGCGTCACCGTGGCGCTGCCGCTGCTCGAGGGCATGCTGCCCGCCGGGACGGCGTTCGCCAAGGGGGTGGGCGGGACCGCCGCCTCCGGACGGCGCACGCGGCTCGTCTGCATGGAGATGGTCCACGGGGCCGCCGGCTGCACGAAGATCGGGTCGGAGAAGAACCTCTGGGCGCCGGCGGCAACCGGCCATGACTTCGACCTGTCCCCGTCGGTCCTGCGATCGCTGGAGCCGTACAAGGCCGACCTGACCATCGTCAGCAACACCGACTGCCACAACGCCGAGGCGTTTTCGCCGCCGGAAGTGGGCGGCGATCACTTCCGTTCGAGCGCGGTGTACCTGACGCAGTGCCATCCGAAGCAGACGCAGGGCTCGGACGTGCACGCGGGAACGTCGCTCGATCAGTACTACGCGCAGCGCTTCGGCCAGGACACGCCGATTCCGTCGATGCAGCTGTGCATCGAGCCGGTCGACCAGGCCGGCGGCTGCGCCTACGGCTACTCGTGCGTGTACACCGACACCATCAGCTGGTCGTCGCCGACCCAGCCGCTGCCGATGATCCGCGATCCGCGCGCCGTCTTCGACCAGCTGTTCGGGATGGGCGCGACGGCGCAGGAGCGGACGCAGATCCGGCGCGCCAACAGCAGCATCCTCGACTGGGTCACCGGTCAGGTCGCCGACCTCAAGCGGCAGCTCGGTCCGAGCGACCGCGCGAAGCTGAACGACTACCTCGACGACATCCGCGAGGTGGAGCGCCGCATCCAGCAGGTCGAGGCGCGCAACAAGAGCGGCGACCAGCGCGAGCTGCCGGCGGCGCCGATCGGCGTGCCCGACTCGTTCCACGAGCACGTCCACCTGATGATGGACCTCATCGCCCTGGCGTTCGCCTCCGACGTCACGCGCGTGTTCTCGTTCAAGTTGAGCCGCGACGGGACGGGACGCTCCTACCCGGGGAGCGGCGTCAGCTCCGGTTTCCACCCGGCGTCGCACCATCAGGAGAAGGAGGAGCGCATCCTGCAGTACGCGAAGATCAACGCGTACCACGTCAGCATGGTGCCCTACCTGCTGGAGAAGCTGAAGAGCACGCCGGACGGCGACGGCAACCTGCTCGACAACTCGCTCGTGCTCTACGGCTCGCCGATGGCCGACTCGAACGTGCACAACCACAAGCGCTGTCCGCTGTTCCTCGCCGGCCACGCCGGCGGCAAGCTGCACGGCGGCCTGCACATCAAGGCGCCGGACGGCACGCCGATGGCCAACACGATGCTGTCCATGCTGCACATGCTGGGTCTCGACGAGCTGCAGACCTTCGGCAACAGCACGGCGCCGATGGACCTGAACAACGCCGCGCCGCAGCCGGCGACCACCGCCTGAGGAGCACACGCATGATGCCAAAGCGGTTCACGGTCGGTCTGGCCTCGAGCGTCATCGGAGCGCTCTGCCTGTCGACGCTCCTCGTCGCGTCGCAGAGCGACACTCCGGTCGCCGACGCCGCGAAGCGCGGCGACGCCGACGCGGTCCGGACGCTCCTCAAGCAGGGCGCCGACGTCAACGCGGCGCAGGGCGACGGCATGACGGCGCTGCACTGGGCCGCGCTCAACGGCGAAGCCGAGCTGGCCCAGATGCTCATCTACGGCGGCGCGAACCTCAAGGCGACGACACGGCTCGAGGCGTTCACGCCGCTGCTGATGGCGGCGAAGACCGGGCGGGCGGCAGTCGTCGATCTGCTCCTCAAGGCGGGGGCCGATCCCAACGCGGCGACCGCCAGCGGGACGACGCCGCTGATGTTCGCGGCCGCGTCGGGCAACCTCGACGCGGTCAACACCCTGCTGGCGCAGCACGCCGACGTCAACGCGAAGGAAAGCGCCCGCGGCGAGACCGCGCTCGACTTCGCCGCCGCCTACGGCCGCGCACCCGTGATTCGCGTGCTGACGGCGCATGGTGCCGACGTTGCGGTCGCGACGAAGGTCGTGGATCTGCACCCGTTCGTGAAGGAAGAGCTGGAACGGTTCGCGCGGTTCCAGCGCGGTTACACCGGCGGGCCGCCTCCCCGCGACGCGAAGAAGGGCGCCGAGGCGCCGGCCGCCGGCGGCGCGCCGGCGAAGGAAGCCGTGCGCGAGGCGAACGCGCGTCCGGCCGTGGGCGGCGTCCCGGGCCGGCCGGCTCCGCCCGGGCCGAACCCGGCCAGCCGGATCCCCGGCGTCGATCGCCAGTACATGTACACCGAGCTGGTCGGCACGATGGGCGGCCTGACCCCGCTGATGATCGCCGCGCGGCAGGGGAGTCAGGATTCCGTGCAGGCGCTGCTCGATGCCGGTGCCGACATCAATCAGGTAGGCGCCGGCGACCACACGAGCCCGCTGCTCATCGCCGTCATCAACGGGCACTACGACCTGGCCAAGTACCTCCTCGACCACGGAGCGAATCCGAAGCTGGCGGCCGACAACGGCGTGGCGCCGCTCTACGCGGTGCTCAACTGCGAGTGGGCGCCGAAGTCGCTCTATCCGCAGCCGCGGGCGTACGAGCAGCAGAAGACTTCGTATCTCGACCTGATGTCCGCGCTGCTCGACAAGGGCGCCGACCCGAACGCGCGCATCACCCGGAAGGTCTGGTATTCGGGCTACAACTTCGATCTGTCCGGCGTGGACGAGACCGGCGCCACGCCGTTCTGGCGCGCTGCCTACGCCGCCGACGTGCAGGCCATGAAGCTGCTGGTCTCGCGCGGCGCGGATCCGAACATCCCGACGCTGCGAACGCCCGGCCGTCCCCGCACCGGTGACGGCCAGCGCGACGCGAAGGACGTCTCCGGGCTGCCGCCCGTGCCAGTCGGCGGTCCCGGCGTGCCTCCGCTCGTGGCCGCCGCCGGCGTCGGCTACGGCGAGGGCTTCGCGGCCAACTCGCACCGCCACGCCCCGACCGGCATGCTCGCCGCGGTCAAGTACCTCGTCGAGGAGCTGCACGCGGACGTGAATGCCCGCGACCACGACGGCAACACGGCGCTGCACAACGCCGCCGCGCGCGGTGACAACGCGATGGTGCTCTACCTCGTGTCCAAGGGTGCCGACGTCATGGCGGTCAACCGGGAAGGCAAGACGGTTGCGGACATGGCCAACGGCCCGGTCCAGCGCGTCAACCCGTTCCCGGAAACCCTCGCCTTGCTCGAGAAGCTCGGTGCCAAGAACAATCACAAGTGCGTGTCGTGCTAGCGGCGCGCTGATCCTTGCCCGCTGCCGCGGACGGCTCCTGCCGTTCGCGGCGCTCGCCGTCCTGCTCGGGTTCCCCTTCGCCGCCCTCGCCATCGGACAGTTGCCGAACGAGGCGGAGCACGCCGCCGTCCGTTACACCGAGACTCAGGCGACCGACGTCGTCGTGCAGCTGCAGAAGCGCATCGACAGCGGCGAGGTGAAGCTGCAGTTCGACCCCCGGCACGGCTATCTGCCCGCGGTGCTCGACGCGCTCAAGGTGCCCGTCTCGTCGCAGGGGCTGGTGTTCTCCCGCACGAGCCTCCAGGTCGACCACATCGCGCCGTGGGCGCCGCGCGCCGTGTACTTCAACGACAACGTCTACGTCGGCTGGGTCCAGCACGGGCCGATCATGGAGATCGCGTCGGCCGATCCGAAGCTCGGCGCCGTCTTCTACACGCTGAACCAGCAGCAGACCGATCACCCGGTGTTCGAGCGGCAGGGGCAGACATGCCTCCAGTGCCACGACTCCTCCTCGACCACCGGCGGCGTCCCCGGCTTCATCCTCCGGTCGGTGCTGGTGGATCGCCAGGGCTACGTCATCTCGCCGCTCAGCGACGGCCCGACGACCGACCGCACGCCGATCGACGAGCGGTGGGGCGGGTGGTACGTGACCGGCACGAACGGCGACCAGGGCCATCTCGGCAACCTGTTCGCGCCGATGCTGGCCAGCGAGGTGACGAACGCCCACACCCTGCTCGCGAAGCTCGACAGGTCGGCCAACGCCAACGTGACCGATCTCGGCAAGCGCTTCGACGTGCATCCCTACCTGGCTCCGACGAGCGACATCGTCGCGCTGCTGGTGCTCGCGCACCAGGCCTACGTCCACAACCTGATCACGATCGCCAGCTTCGAGACGCGGAAGGCGCTCTACGACGAGAAACTGCTGCTCGCCTCGCGCGGCGCCCCCGAGGGATCCCCGCATCTCGACGTGACGATGATGCGCGTCCAGGGAGCCGGGGAGCGCCTGGTCCGGGCGATGCTGTTCTCGAAGGAGGCGCCGCTGGCTTCGCCGGTGAAGGGGACGTCGGGCTTCGCCGCCGAATTCGTCAGCCACGGCCCGAAGGACAGCCAGGGCCGGTCGCTGCGCGACCTCGATCTGAACACGCGGGTCTTCAAGTATCCGCTCAGCTATCTCATCTACTCCGAGGACTTCGACGCCCTGCCGCCCCTGGTCAAGGAATACGTGTACCGGCGGCTGAACGTCGTCCTCTCCGGTGCGGACACGAGCGGCGACTTCGATCTGTCGGCTGCCGACCGGCAGGCCATCCTCGCGATCCTGCGCGACACGAAGCCCGACTTCACGGCGTTCACCGCGAACAAGACCGTCGCGCACTGACCTGAGATGCTGCACAGCACACGACCCGCAGGAATCGCGCTCGCCCTGTTGACCGCGGCGGCGCTGGCCGCAGCCGCCGGATCCGACACGGTGCCGGCCAGCGGCGGCGACATCACCATCACGCCGATCAACCACGCCACCGTCGAAGTCGCCCACGCCGGAAAGGTCATCCTCGTGGATCCGGTCGCGCAGGGCAGCTACACGGGCCTGCCGGCGCCCGACATCATCCTCGTGACCGACATCCACGGCGACCATCTCGATCCCGCGACCGTTGCACGGGTGAAGAAGGCGGGGACGAAGATCGTCGCGCCGGCCGCGGCCGCGCCGAAGCTCGAAGGCGCGATCGTCATGGCGAACGGGCAGACGCAGGAGGTGGACGGCGTCCGCATCGAAGCGGTGCCGATGTACAACCTGACGCGCGGGCCGTCGCCCGGCCAGCTGTATCACACGAAAGGACGCGGCAACGGGTACATCGTGACGCTCGGCGGCAAGCGGGTGTACTTCGCCGGCGACACGGAATGCACGCCGGAGATGCGGGCGCTCACCCATATCGACGTCGCCTTCGTGCCGATGAACCTGCCCTACACGATGCCGCCGACGGAAGCGGCCGAATGCGTGAAGGCGTTCAAGCCGGCGATCGTCTATCCGTACCACTATCGGGGATCGGACCTGAAGGAGTTCGCCTCGGCGCTCCAGGGCAGCGGCATCGAGGTCCGGCTGCGCGACTGGTACGGGAAGTGACGACGTCGGCGGGCTACTGCTGACGTTCGAGGATCCACGCGACCGTCGCGATCACCTTCTCGAGGAGCGGCCGCCGCCGCCAGACCTCGAGCGTGATCTCGTCGCAGTGCCGGCGATCGGCGTCGAAGTCCTTCTCGAGCCGGGCCGCGACCGGCTCGTCCCGGATCGCAATATTCACCTCGTCGTTGTGCTCGAACGACCGGTTGTCGACGTTGGTGGTCCCGATGACGCTCCACAGGCCGTCGACGAGGAGCGTCTTGGTGTGCGTCATGCCGCCGCGGTACTCGAAGATGCGGACGCCCGCCTCGAGCAGCGGCCCGTAGTTGCGACGGCTCGCGAGCCGCACCCACGCCTGATCGGTTTCGGCGCCGGGCACGATGACCTGGACGTCCACGCCGCGCCGCGCGGTGCGCCGGAATGCCTCGCGGAACGCGCGGTCGGGGAGGAAGTACGGCGTCGTGATCCGCACGCGCCCCTTCGCGCCTTCGACCAGCAGCTGGAAGAGCGCCCGCGAGACGGTCGCGCGATCCGCCGGCGAGCTGCGGACCGCGAACGCCGGGCTGTCGCCGACGCGCTCGTGCGGCTTGTACGTCTCGGGCCCGGTCAGGATCTCCCCGGTGCACTCGAGCCAGTTCTCGGCGACGACGCCCTGGATGTCCGACACGACCGGCCCTTCGATGCGCGCCATCATGTCGCGCCAGCGCGGCTTGCCCTTCCGGGATTCCGCCCAGAAGTCGGCGATGCCGGCGCCCCCCGCGAACGCGACGCGGCCGTCGACGACGAGCAGCTCGCGGTGCGTGCGGTTGTTCAGCCGCCACAGCCGGTACCAGGTAATCCGCTGGTACGCCTCGACGCGGCAGCCGGCCTCGCGCAGCGGTCGCGCGGCCCGGTGAATGGCGCCGAAGCTGCCGATCGCGTCGATTACCACCGTGACGCGCACGCCGGCCCGCGCGCGCTCGCTCAGGGCTTCGACGAATGCGTCTCTCGTGCGGCCCCGCCTGAAGATGTAGCACTCCATGTTCACCGTCTCGCGTGCGGACCGGATCGCCTCGAGCATGGCGGGGTAGAAGCAGTCGCCTCCGGTCAGCACCTCGACGCGGTTGCCGTCTTGGAGCGTCGTGTGGCACGTCGATTCGAGCACGTGGACGAAATGGCCGCTCGTCGCGTCCACTTCCGCCTCGATGTGATACGGCACTTCCGGCGTGAACAGGACGACCAGAATCAGCCACGCGATGACGGCGCCGCCGAAGATCGTCAGGTAGAGCATGGAAGGACGGCCGCACGCCCGGCGGCGGCCGGCCGGCGGCGCAGTGTCAGTCGCGCGCCGAGCGCCGGGAGCGAGGCCGGCAGCCGGCAGAGGCGAACTGACAGCCGGCAGCTTTCTTCACCGGTAGTTCCCGAACTGAAGCGCGACGCCGAAGTCGTGTTCCCGCAGCAGGTGAATGGCTTCCTGCAGGTCGTCCTTCGAGGCCGAGGTGACGCGGACCTGATCGGCCTGGATGGCGGCCTGCACCTTTCTGAGCTTGCGGTCCTTCAGAAACTTCACGATCTCGCGCGCGGCGTCGATTGGGATGCCCTGCTGGATGTCGATCACCCGGCGCACGGCTCCGCCGGCGGCCGTCTCAGAGGCGCCGGCCTTGAAGTTCTTCACCGGCACGCCGCGGCGAACGAGGCGCGTCTGCAGGATCTCCCACAGCGCGTTCATCTTCATCTCGTCGTCGGTCAGCAGGGTGAGCGTGTTGTCTTCCCTGTTCAGCGTGATTTCGGCTTTCGCGCCCTTGAAATCGTACCGCTGTCCGACTTCCTTCCGCGCCTGGTTCAGCGCGTTGTCGACCTCCTGGAAATCGATGGTGGACGTGATGTCGAACGACGCCGTGGCTGGCATGCCCCGATTGTACCTTGCCGCCCGGATCAGGAGCCGGAGAGAACGCTACAATGCCGATGATGACCGGCGAGCGGCCCAGGGTCGGCGTCTCGGCGGAACTGGCGCGCCAGCGGCTGAGCCCGCGATACGGCTCCGCGCCGACGGCGGCGCAACGGTCGATCGAATGAACGGGCGCGAAGGTTTCCGCACGGTGGAGGTGACGCGCGTGCACGGCGGTGGACGCGCGAACGACTGCGATCGCGCCGCCACCGAGGAGCCGCTCGAGATCCGCCTCCACGGCCGGCCGTTCGCAGTGGTGATGCGTACGCCGGGACACGACCGCGAGCTGGCCGCCGGCTTCCTCCTGAGCGAGGGCGTGCTCCGCGGGGCGGACGATCTCGGGACCATCGAGCACTGCACGGACGCCGGCGCCGAGCATCCCGAGAACATCGTCAACGTGACGCTGACGAACGAATCGCCGGAGACGCTCGGCCGCGTCCTCGCGAACCGGCGCCAGGTGACGATGAACTCGTCGTGCGGGCTGTGCGGCCGGCTGACGATCGAGTCGCTGCGCGCCGCCGCGCCGCCCATCGAAGGGGCGTGCACCGTGGCCGCACCGGTGCTGGCGAGCCTGCCCGACCGGCTGCGCGCGGCGCAGGTGGTGTTCGACGAGACCGGCGGGCTCCACGCGGCCGGCCTGTTCACGCCGGCCGGCGAGCTGATCGAGGTCGCCGAAGACGTCGGACGTCACAACGCCGTGGACAAGGTCGTCGGGCGGATGCTGATGCGCGAGGCGTTGCCGCTGTCCTCGTCGGTGCTGTTCGTGAGCGGCCGGACGTCGTACGAGATCGTGCAGAAGGCCTTCCTGGCGGGCGTGCCGATCGTCGGCGCCGTCTCCGCCCCGTCGAGCCTCGCGATCGATCTGGCGAAGGAGGCCGGCATCACGCTGGTCGGCTTCGTGCGCGGCGGCGGGTTCAACATCTACGCGCACGAGCGGCGAATCACGTCACGGTAGGAGTATCGTCCCGCCATGCCGATTCTCGATTCCGAGGTGCCGCGCGCGCGGATGCCGCTGCTGCAGCACGTGCTCGACACCTACGCGAGCGAGATCAACAAGGCGGCGTCGGTCTGGCAGGCGTTCGCGGACCGTGACCTGGAGTATCGCCCCCATCCGCGATCGGCCACGGTGGGCGACATCTTCCGGCACGAGCTGCTCTCGGGCCGGCGGTTCTTCGGCGAGTTCCTCGGAGCGGAGGAGCCGCCGGCGAACGCCGTGCTGCCGGCGGAACCGACGGTGGCGGCGTTCGTCGCGCGTGTCGAGGAACTGGCGCGTCCGCGGTTGACGTTCCTGGCGGATCGGGACGAGCCGTGGTGGCTGGAGCGCGTGCCGTTCTTCGGCGTGGACCGCGCGCGGATCTGGATCGTCTGGCGACGCATCCTGCACACGGCGCATCACCGCACGCAGTTGACGGTGTATCTGCGCCTGCTCGACCGGCCCGTGCCCTCCGTCTACGGTCCCACCGCTGATGTCACGTGGACCGGCGCCGACCCGACGCAGTCGCTGGACGCGGCCGGCCGCAAGTAAGAAGCTCAAGCTCGGGTCCCGGGCCCGCGTCTATTGCGTCGGCGTCAGCACGCCCTGGTGGCAGGTGTAGCACTGGAACTGCGGCGGTTTGGCCATGCCCTGGAAGTAGGTCGGCATCTCGTCCATCAGTTTCAGCATCGACAGCGCCGTCTTCTTCGCGGGCTTGTTCTCGGAGTCCCACTCGTCAGGCGTGTGGCAGTGCACGCACCCGACGCCCAGCGCCGCGGCGAAGACGCTCATCGTCATGCGCATGTCGCCGGCCTTGATGTCGCCGAGCGCCCTGAGGTTCTTGTAGACCTCGCGCGCCGGCTTCTCTGCGTTGGCCGGGCTGACCGCCGCCGAGTCCGGCCACTCGTCGTACAGCGACTTCCACGCCGATTCCTGCAGCGTCGGCGGGTCGGGATGGCCGGCATGGCAGGTATTGCAGCTGATGCCGCCCGCGTAGCTCAGCGACCCGTTGCTGACGCCGTTCGTCATCTTCTCCATGCGCGCCGCCATGTCGAACGCCGGCAGGCTCGAGGTCTTCCACACGCCGGGCTCGTGGCAGTGGGCGCAGTCGACCCCGAGGTCCGTCGTGAAGGAGCCGTTGTGGGGATCGTGCGGGGTGGCCGGTGCGGCCTGCGGCGACGCGGCGGTCAGGAGCGCGAGCAGGAGCAGCGCGAACGTCATCTCGTTTCCGACTCCCGGTTCTGAACGAACTGCCAGCCGAATCGTCCCTTGATGCACAGGTTGCCGTGCGTCACCTCGTGATCCAGCGGCGAGGTCACGCGCACGATGGCGTTGTCCTGCACGTGCAGTTCCAGCGTGCAGCCGACGCCGCAATACGGGCAGATCGTATCGGTGACGGTCTGCCTCGACTCGTCCCACGCGCCGGCCCGGCGCATGTCGAACTCGGACTTGAACATCAGCGCGCCGGTCGGACAGACGCCGATGCAGTTGCCGCAGTACACGCAGGCGGAGTCGGTCAGGGGCCGGTCCGACTCGGTCGAGATCCGCGCGTCGAAGCCCCGGCCCGCGACGGCGATGGCGAACGTGTTCTGCGCGTCGGTGCCACACGCCTCGACGCACTTGTAGCAGAGCACGCAGCGCGAGTAATCCCGCACGTACAGATCGTTGTCGATCCTGGGCGGCTGTGCGACGGTCGCCGATCCGGTTCCGAAGCGTTCCGCGTCCACGTCGTAGCGCGCCATGTAGCCGCGCAGCTCCGGCGAGACCAGCGTCAGGTCGACCGACGAAGCGAGCAGCTCCAGCACCAGCCGGCGGCTGTGCCGCACGCGCGCGCTGTCGGTGAGCACGGACATCTTCGGCTCGACGAGGCGCGAGCAGGCGGGCACGAGCGTCCGCGATCCCTCCACCTCGACGACGCAGACGCGGCAGACGTTGACCGGCGTGAGCGTCTCCAGGTAGCAGAGCGTCGGCGTGTCGATGCCGTGCGCGCGGCAGGCCTGCAGGATGGTCGTCCCCTCGGGGACGGACACGCCGCGGCCGTCGATCGTCAGCTCCACCTGGCGCGGGGGCGCCATCCTGAGCGGGATCCCCATCAGGCTGTCTCCTGGACGAACAGGTTCAGCTTGCGCACGGCGCTCTCGATGGCGCTCGACGCGGTCTGGCCGAGGCCGCAGATCGACGCGTCGCGCATGACCTGCCCCACGTCGCTGACGATGGCGAGATTCGCGGCCGGCGAGCCGCGGCGGGACGCCAGGCGCTCGAGCGCCTCGTCCTGCCGCACCGTTCCGACGCGGCACGGCACGCACTGGCCGCACGACTCGTCCCGGAAGAAGCGCGCGATCCGGCGCACGATGCCGGTCATGTCGGTCGCGTCGTCGAACAGCATCACGACGCCGGAGCCGAGCGTGGCCCCGGCCGCGCGCGCGCCTTCGAGCGTGAGCGGCATGTCGAGCTCCCCGGGCGTCACGAACACGCCGGCGGCGCCGCCGAGGAGGATCGCCTGGAGGCGCCGGCCGTTCCCGACGCCGCCGGCGAGATCGACGAGCTGCCGCAGCGTCGTGCCGAACGGCACTTCGTAGACGCCGGGACGGACGACCGTGCCCGACACGCAGAACAGCTTCGTGCCCGTCGATCCGCCCGTGCCGGTCGCGGCGAACGCCGGACCGCCCTCGAGCACCACCTGCAGCACGTTGACGAGCGTCTCCACGTTGTTGACGACCGTCGGTTTGCCGAAGAGACCCGACTGCACCGGAAACGGCGGCTTGTTGCGCGGCTCGCCTCGCAGGCCTTCGATCGAGTTGAAGAGCGCCGTCTCTTCGCCGCAGATGTACGCGCCCGCGCCGCGCCGCAGTTCGATGTCGAACCGCACGCCCTCGCCGAAGACGTCCTCGCCGAGCAGGCCTCGCACACGGGCCTGCGCGACGGCCGACGTCATCCGCGCGGTCGCCAGCGGGTACTCGCCGCGGATGTAGAGGAAGCCCCGCTCGCAGCCGGTCGCGTAGCCGGCAATCGTCATTGCCTCGACCAGCGCGAACGGATCCTCCTCCATCAGCACGCGATCCTTGAACGTGCCCGGCTCCGATTCGTCGGCGTTGCAGACGAGATAATGCGGCCGGACCGGCGCGCGGGCGACCGCCTCCCACTTGCGCCCGGTCGGGAACGCGGCGCCGCCGCGGCCGACCAGACGCGAGTCGCCGACCTCGCGCAGCACCGCCTCGGGACCGATGGCCAGCGCCCGCCGCAGCGCGCTGTAGCCGCCGTGCGCCCGGTAGTCGTCGAGGCTCGCCGGATCCGATACGCCGAGCCGCGCGAGCAGGCGCAGCCCCCGGGCGCGAGGCGCCTCGGTCTGCGGCGCGGACGTGACCGCCGTTCTCGCTGGCCCGGGCGGAACGCCGCGGACGATCGCCTCCGCGTCCGCCGGAGCGAGCGTGGCGTTCGAGGCTGCTTCGCCGGAAACCTGGAACAGCGCGGCTGGCCCGCGCTCGCACTGGCCGAGGCACGGGCTCCGGAGCCACGTCGTTCCTTCGACTGAAGCCCCGCGATCCTTCGGTCCGGAGCCCTCGGGGCCGAGCCGGCGCTCGAGCTCCTCGCACAGGGCCTCCGCCCCGCGCGTCCGGCATGCGATGTCGTCGCACACGTGCACGACCGTCGCCGGTCGCGGCTTCAGCGAGAACATCGCGTAGAACGACGCGACGCCATGGGCCTCGGCGGGCGCGATCGACAGGCGCTGACAGACGTGGTTGAGCGCGCCCTCGCTGATCCAGCCGACGCGCGCGTGCACGGCGTGCAGCGCCGGCAGCAGCGCGCTGCGCATCGAGGCCGGAGGCCGCAGGCTGGCGGTCGGAACGGACGCGATCGCGCGGTCGATCGCCTCGCGCTCTTCCGGAGTGGCCCTCGCGCCAGGGATCAGATGGAGGTCCATCAGATCCTTTCGACCCGGACCGCGGTCGCCTTGAACTCCGCCGTGCCCGACTTGGGATCGGTGGCGTCGATCGTCAGCACGTTCGTCGCCACGTCGTCAGGGTAATGGAAGCTCATGAACGCGAGGCCCGGCCGCAGGCCGTCCGTCACGCGCACGGGCGCTTCGACGGCGCCCCGGCGCGAGACGATGCGCACGCGATCGCCGTCGCGGACACCGAGCCGCTCGACGTCCTCGATCGAGAGGTCGAGCGTCTCGCCGCGCGACAGGGGCGAACGATAGCTGCCGGTCTGCACGCCGGTGTTGAAGGCGTCGAGGCGCCGCCCCGTCGTCAATCGCACGGGAAAGTCGTCGCTCAGCGCCTCGACCGGGGGGTCGAACGCCACGGGCGTGAACGGAGCCGGCGGGCCCCCGAGCGGCTCGCTCCACAGCCGCCCGTGCAGGAACGGGCTGCCCGGGTGCTGCTCGTCGGGGCACGGCCACTGCAGGCCGCCGAGTTCTTCGAGCCGCTTGTAGCTCATGCCGCCGTGCCACGGCGAGAGCGAGCGCAGCTCGTCCCAGAGCTGTTCGGCGCCCGGCCGTCCCCACTGGCGTCCGAGCCGGCCGGCGAGGTCGCACATGATGTGGAGGTCGTCGCGCGCCTCGCCCGGGGGATCGAGCGCCTTCCGCACCCGCTGCACGCGGCGTTCGCTGCTCGTGACGGTCCCCTCCGACTCGCACCACGAGGCGGCCGCGGGGAGCACGACGTCCGCGAGCTCCGCCGTCTTCGTCAGGAACATGTCCTGGACGACGACGTGATCGAGGCTGTCGAGGAGCCGGGAGGCGCGCCGCTCGTCGGCCTCGGACTGCGCCGGGTTCTCGCCGATGATGTACAGCGCGCGCAGGTCGCCGTGCTCCATCGCCTCGAACATCTGGGTCAGGTGCCAGCCGCGCTTCGGCGGGATGGTCGCACCCCACGCGCGCTCGAACTTCGCGCGGACGACGGCGTCCTCTACGTCCTGGCCACCGGGCAGCTTGTTCGGCAGCGCGCCCATGTCGCCGCCGCCCTGGACGTTGTTCTGTCCCCGCAGGGGCACGAGCCCCGAGCCCCAGCGCCCGACGTGGCCGGTCAGGAGCGCCAGGTTGATCAGGCTGAAGACGTTGTCGACGGCGTTGTGATGTTCCGTGATGCCGAGCGTCCAGCAGATCTGCGCGCGATCGGCCCGTGCGTAGGCGTGCGCCATCTCGCGGATCGTCGCCGCCGGCACCCGCGTCACGCGCTCGGCGTACTCGAGGGTGTACGGCTCGACGCTCTGCCGGTATGCATCGAAGCCGGAGGTCGCGCGATCGATGAACGTATGGTTGCAGAGTCCGGCCGTGATGATCTCCCGCCCGACGGCGTTGGCCAGGGCGATGTCGGCGCCGACGTCGACGCCGAGCCACACGTCCGCCCACGCGGCCGAGCTCGTCCGCCGCGGATCCACGGCGTACATGCGCGCACCGTTGCGCACCCCCTTCAGCAGATGGTGAAAGAAGATGGGATGCGTCTCGCGCGCGTTGGAGCCCCACAGGATGATCAGGTCGGTCTCCTCGATCTCCTGGTACGAGCTCGTTCCGCCGCCCGCTCCGAATACCGTCGTCAGACCGACGACGCTCGGAGCGTGTCAAGTACGGTTGCAGCTGTCGATGTTGTTGCTGCCGATCACGGCGCGGGCGAACTTCTGCGCGAGATAGTTCACCTCGTTGGTCGCCTTCGAGCAGCTGAACATCCCGACGCTTTGCCCGCCGTAACGGGCGACGGTCGCGCGGAAGCCTCCGGCCGCGCGGTCGAGCGCTTCGTCCCAGCCGGCCTCGTGCAGCACGCCGTTCTCGCGAACGAGCGGGCGCGTCAGCCTCGTGTACCGGTGCTTCATGGGCCGAAGCTTATCGCGTATGGCTACACTCGTCCAGAGTCGGCGGCCGCTTCACCTGTCGCGGATCAGTTCCCCGTACGTGCGGATGGCGCCGCGGTCGAAGCGGTCGATCAGATCGTCGATCGGCTCGGTCAGCGAGGCACTGTACGAACCCGGAGGGGCCAGGGCGAAGCCGTAGCCGCCGAATACCGAGCGGATGATCAGGCTCCGCGGCGTGTGCGGGAGGCGCCGGAGATTGCTCACGTAGCGAGGGAAAGAGGCGCTGCCGAAGAGGTAGAACTCGACGTTCGACGTGTAGAACGCGGACAGCGACTCATGCCGGTCCGCGAGCAGACGGCCGATGGCCGCGAGCGCTCTGCTGCCGCCCAGGTTGCCGACGACCGGAATGATCAGATCGCGCCGCTCGAGTGAGCGGACGAACTGATAATCGTCCTCCGAGGCGAGGAAGTTCCGGTGGCGTCCGCCGGAATCGGTCTCGAGCAGCAGATCGCGGTACGTCGGGTAGTAGCTGCGCGGCCGACGGCCGTAGCTCTCGAACCGCAGATCGAGGCCGCCGTCGACGAAGCTCCGATGAAACCGATGGATCGTGTCGCGCTCGCCGTCGGCGAGCGGCACACCGAAGCGCGCGAGCGCGGCTGCGATCCGGTCGCGGCGGCGTGCCGCCTCCGCCGCCGGCACCGTCGCCGCGCGATCGACGTAGGCCACCAGCCGCTCGATCGGCGCCGCCCGCCAGGCGGCCGGCTGTGGCGGCGGCGCGCGCCCGAACAGCAGGCTGAGGTACTCGACCCGCGTCGGCGCCTGCTCGAACAGCGCCTTGAACAGCAGGTGCAGGAGCAGGTTGTCGCGCCGGATGTCGACGATGATCGCGATGGACGGGCGGAGCTGCGCGATGTATGTGAAGTTCTGGTCTGGACCGACGCCGACGTACGCGCCGCCCCGGAGCCGGGCGGCGTCGAGCGCGGGCATCACCTGCAGGTACGAGCGCTCGTTCGAGATGAGGTTGTCGGTGTCGAACGAGCCTGGCGGCTCCGACAGCCGCGCGACAACGGACGCAAAGCTCTGCGTCGACGCGAGGACGTCGGACGTCGGGGCGGCCGGGCAGCCGGCCGCGAACAGGCAGATCAGCGCAGACGCGAGCGCGGTCACCCTGTGCATGGCGTCCAGCGGATTATACGCGTGCCGATCGCGGCGCCGTCACGTCTGGCCGGGTGCCGCGATCGATCGCCGCGCGCTTCAGTCGGGCTCCTCGTCCACGAAATAGCGTGCCGAGAACGGGCTGGATGCTGCGGACCGTGATGGCCGTCTTGCGGCGCCGGCCGCCGACGCGAGCGCGGGCGCGCCGGCGTCGACCGGCGCGGCGGTCCCGCGGCGGGCGCCGGGTTGCAGCCCGAGCGCGCCGGCCACGAAGCCGGCTTCGATCAGCGCCTTTGCGAAATCGTGCGCGGTCGCCGGCAGCCCGTCGATCTCTTCGAGCAGCAGGCCCCGCGGCGCCTCGCCCCCGGCCCGCGCGCGCTCGATGAGGACCCGCGCGACCGCGCGGGACGCGCGCGAGCGCTGCGGCTCGACGTCGGGCAGGAACATGAGGAGCTGGCGATCGCCGCGCGTCAGGTACGCGGCGAGCGCACCGTCGACGAGAACGACCGTCGCCCCCACGGTGCGGGTGGGCGGCCGGCTTGCGGCCGGCCATTTCAGCGTCGCGCCGTACGGGTTGGCGGGATCGCCCGCCGCGAGCACTGCGACCTCCGGATCCTCCGCCGGCTCGCGCAGCGCGCGCAGCAGGTCGACGGCGCCCGGCAGCGCGAACTGCGTGGCACCCAGCCCGGCGACGAAGTAGCCGCGCCGCACGCGGCCGTGCTCTTCCATTGCCTTGAGCACCGGGTACACCGTCGCGAAGCCGCCGGGTACCGACTCCGCTCCGACGGCCTCGCGTGTCAGGACGCCGTAGCGGGCGAGGAGCTGCAGCGTGAGATCGGCACCGATGGTTGAGCGCCCGTCACGTCCCGCGTGCGCCGGCGGCCCCTCGCGGCCGCGAACCAGCGACCAGCGGCCCTCGGCCGATGGCGGTGCGAGCCGTCGCGACCTGAACGCCGGCCGCACGGCACGTTTGTGCCGCCGCGGGGCGTGCGCGCGCGCGAATGCCCGGAGCGCGTGGAACGTATCGTTGGTGACGCGCCCCTGCCACACGAGATCCCAGAGCGCATCGACCGTCTCGGCCGGATACCCGCCCCCGATCGCCTCGTGCAGCGGACCGAAGAACGAGGCGCCGTGCGCCCGAAGGTAGTCGAGAACCGCCGTTGCTCTGGCGTCCGCCTGCTCGCCGCCGGTCAGCGGCGGCAGGAGCCGCGTCAGATGGTCCGCCAGATACAACGCGACGCGCCCGTCTCGATCGCCGAGCGGTTCCACGCCCACCCAGACCACCTCGCCGGCCGCGGTGACCGCGTCGAGATCCGCCGGGTCGTACTGGCCGATGCGCGCCGGAAGGATCTCCGTTTCGAGAATCGAGGCCGCGAGCGGCGAGCCCTGCAGCTGCTCGATCGCGTCGAGCAGCGCGTCGGCGCCCTGGCGTTTCTTCACGATCCCCTGCCACGTCGTCATCAGCCGTCCGAGGACGGTCTGATCGACCGGCTCGATCTCCTGCCGCAGCTTCGCGAGCGACCGGCGCCGGAGCATCCGGAGGACGCCGGACTCGGTCCATTCGCGCCGGGTGCCGCCCGGCCGAAACTCGCCCTCGATGAGCCGGCCCTCCGCCGCCAGCCGGTGGAGCAGCGCCTCGGCAGCGGCGTTCGTCAGAGCGAAGCGCGCCGCCAGATCAGCGGCCGTCACGGGCGCGTGCGTCCGGACGAACCGGCCCGCCAGATCGCCGGCGGGATCCGCCGGCGGCGCGAGGAGCGCCTCTGGGATGCCGGGGGGCAGGGGCACGTCGAGTGCGTCGCGGTAGCGCGCGGCGTCTTCCACGGCGACGTAGCGTGCTTCTCCGGCGATGCGAAGTAGAACGGCACGGCGGTCGCTGACGAGCGTCTCGATCGCGTCCGCGGCCTCGGCGGACGTCCGCGCGCGCAGCTCGTCCCCGGCCAGATCGCCGATCGCGAGCAGCAGGTCGTGGACGCCGTCGGCCGTCCGGGCGCGGCGCGCGGGCTCCAGCCGCTGCAGCTCGCGCTCGATTGCCTCCATCGCGTCGGCGTCGATCAGCTCGCGGAGCTCGGCGTCGCCGAGCAGCTCGCGCAATTGCGCCTGGTCGACGGCGAGCGCCTGCGCGCGCCGCTCCGCCAGCGGCGCATCGCCGTCGTACAGGAAGCTCGCCACGTAGGTGAAGAGGAGGGACGCGGCGAACGGCGACGGCGTGTCGGCGTCGACGGTCGCGACGCGCACGCGACGGCTCCGGACGTCCGACAGCGTCGAGACGAGCGCCGGCATGTCGAAGACGTCGCGCAGGCATTCGCGGTACGTCTCGAGCAGCACCGGGAAGGATCCGTACTTCGAGGCGACGGCGAGCAGGTCGGCGGCGCGCTTGCGCTGCTGCCAGAGCGGAGCGCGCAGGCCGGGCCGGCGCTTCGGCAGGAGGAGCGAGCGCGCGGCGTTCTCGCGGAATTTCGCGGCGAAGAGCGCCGTCGCGCCGAGCTGCCGGACGACGAGCGCCTGCACCTCGTCGGGATCGGGCACCAGCAGCCGCGGATCCGGCGGCTCGTCCACGTCCGGAAACCGCACCACGAAGCCGTCGTCGCTCCAGAGCGTCTCGACGTCGATCCCGGTCTCCTCCCGGATCTTCGCCGAGGCGGCCATCGCCCACGGCGCGTGAACGCGCCCGCCACGCGGCGAGAGGACGCAGACGCGCCAGTCGCCCAGCTCGTCGCGCACGCGCTCGACCACGATCGTGGAGGCGTCGGGGAGCGCGCGGGTGGCTGCGATCTGATCGCGGAGGTACTGGAGCAGGTTCTCGGCGGCGCCCGCGCCGAGATCGTGCTCGCGCGTCAGGCGATCGAGCGCGGCGGCCGGCGGCATCCGCACCAGGTCGTGCATCAGGCGGCCGATGGCGAGTCCGAGCTCGAGCGGCCGCCCGGCGCGATCGCCCTTCCAGAACGGCATCTTGCCCGGCTGTCCCGGCGCGGGCGACACGAGCACGCGGTCGTGGGTGATCTCCTCGATGCGCCAGCTCGAGGCGCCGAGCACGAACACCTCGCCCGGCCGGCTCTCGAAGACCATCTCCTCGTCCAGCTCGCCGACGCGCGCCGCGCCAGGCCCGCCGCCGACCAGAAACACTCCGTACAGGCCGCGGTCGGGAATCGTGCCGCCGTTGATGATCGCGACCCGCCTCGCATTCTCGCGCGCCGTGACGGTCCCCGCGACGCGGTCCCAGGTGATGCGCGGGCGCAGCTCCGCGAATTCGTCCGACGGATACCGGCCGGAGAGCATGTCCAGCACGCCGTCGAACACGGTGCGGCTCAGGTCGGCGAACGGCGCGGCACGGCGGATCGTCCCGAACAGCTCGTCGGCGTGCCACGCGTCCATCGCCGCCATCGCGACCACCTGCTGCGCGACGACGTCGAGCGGGTTGCGCGGGTAGCGCGTCGCCTCGACGGCGCCGTCGTGCATCGCCCGCGCGACCGCGGCGCACGCGACGAGATCGCCGCGGAACTTCGGGAAGATCACCCCTTCGCTGACGGCGTTGGCCTGGTGGCCGCCGCGGCCGATGCGCTGGAGGCCGCTCGCGACCGACGGCGGCGCTTCGACCTGGACGACGAGATCGATCGCGCCCATGTCGATGCCGAGCTCGAGCGACGAGGTGGCGACGAGCCCACGAAGGGACCCCGCCTTGAGCAGTTCTTCGACCTCGACGCGCTGCGGACGGGCGAGCGACCCGTGGTGGGAGCGCACGAGCGTCTCGCCCGCGAGCTCGTTGAGCGCGTTCGCCAGCCGCTCGGCGAGGCGCCGGCTGTTGACGAAGACGAGCGTCGAGCGGTGCGCGCGAATCAGCTCCAGCAGGCGCGGGTGGATGGCGGCCCAGATCGACGGGCGCGTGTCGCCGACGGCCGCCGATCCGTTCGGGATGTCGCTCAGCCGCGCCATGTCCTCGACGGGGACCTCGATGGTCAGCGAGAGGCGCTTCTTCTCACCGGCGTCCACGATCGCGACGGGCCGGTACTGAACGGCGCCGCGCCGGGGCGACGCGAACTCGGTTTCGAGCCCGGCGGCGCTCGCCCCTTCCCCGTGGCTCTTTCCCTTTCGGCCGCGCCGCGTCCTGAGCCCCGGGCCGCAGGCCCCTTCGACGCCCCCGAGGAACCGGGCGACTTCGTCGAGCGGACGCTGGGTCGCCGACAGCCCGATGCGCTGCGGCCGCGTCGCGCAGCGGGCGGCGAGCCGCTCGAGCGAAACCGCGAGATGCGCACCCCGCTTGGTCGCCACCAGCGCGTGGATCTCGTCGACGATGACGGTGTCGACCGATCGCAGGGCCTCGCGCGCGTTCGAGGTGAGCAGGAGATAGAGCGATTCGGGCGTCGTGATCAGGATATCGGCCGGCTCGCGCCGGAACCGCGCACGCTCGGCGGCCGGAGTGTCGCCGGTGCGGATGGCGATCGACGGGGCGGCGAACGTCTCGCCGCGGGCCGAGGCGGCCTGCGCGATGCCGGCGAGCGGCGCCCGCAGGTTGCGCTCGACGTCGGAGGCGAGCGCCTTGAGCGGCGAGACGTAGAGCACGCGGCACCGCGCCGCCTTCGGAGGCGCCGGCGCGAACATCAGCCGCTCGAGGCACCAGAGGAACGCCGCGAGCGTCTTGCCGCTGCCGGTCGGCGCGAGGATGAGCGTCGACTCGCCGCGTGCGATCGCGGCCCAGCCGAGCGCCTGCGGGCGCGTCGGCGCGTCGAACGACGCCTCGAACCACTGCCGGACGGCCGGATGAAAAGGCGCGAGAGGCTCGGAAAGCGGCCTGACGGTCACGCCCTGATCTTATAATGTGGGCATGGGTGATGCGGGGGAAGGACTGATCGACGCGGATGCTCGAATCCAGGAGCGTATGGACGAACTCGAGCGCGAGCGGGCCAGCGCGTCTCAACGGACCATTCGCGACCCCGAGCTGGTGCGCGCGATCGAGTCGCTGAGGCTCGCGCGGACCGAGCTCGAAGGGCAGCTCGCCGCGACGGCTCACGAGCGGCGCCGCTCGCAGATTCAGCAGGCGCTCGAGGAGATCGATCGGCGGATGGCTGAGGCGAGCGCGCGACTCACGTAGCTAGGGCGCTCCGCGGTCGGCCACGCTGACGCGCGGCACGGACGGGGCGATCGCGGCGGCGTCCAGCCGGCGGTTCAGTTCTGGAATCCGCGTATCGACGAGCTCCTTCAAGCCCGCCATCGCCGGCTTCAGATCCTCCAGGGCCGTCGCGAGCTGCCGCTCCTGCGCGTCGGTCGGCCGCGATGTCGATCCCGACACGTCGCGGCTGACCGAGCCGATCTGACCGTTGGCGCGGCCGACCCGGCCCTGCGCCTCGCGCGTCAGCTTCGAGGTCTCGTCCGCGAACTTCTTCAGATCCGCCGGCGCGTTCTTCACCTCACCGAGCGCCTTCACGGTGGCGGCCGCCGCGTCGCGCAGTGCGAGCGCGCGGTTCGCCGCCGGAATCGACTCCTTCTGCGCGTCGTACGCCTTCCTCAGCAGATCCCAGCGCGCGCGCAGATCATCGGCTCCGACCCGCACGCGCGGATCCTCGGTCACCTGTATGGCGGCCGACGCGCTGCGGCCATCGGCCGCGAGCGTCGCGCGATACCGGCCGGGCAGCACCACCGGGCCGCCCGGTGCTTCGGGAGCCGCGCCCGCTTCGCCGCCGCTCGGATCCCCTCCGCCGCCGTAGTCGCCCGGAACGCGCGCGTGCGTGCTCTCCGCCGGCCGCGGGCCCGCCGGATCGACGCCGGGCGCCCGAGGCCGCGCGGGCATCGGCAGGGGCGGCAGGCGCAGGTCCCATTCCACGCGGTGGACGCCGGATGCGCCGTCGACGTCGATCTCCCGAACGATTGTCCCGTCGGCGTCGGTGATGCGCAGCACGGGATGGGCCGCCGGCGTGGTCAGGCTGTAATAGATGATCGCGGCGCGCGGGGCGTTTCCGCCGACGTAGGTGGCCTGCGCCAGGAAGTCGCGATGCTCCAGGAAGTTGTAGGCGACGGCCGGCGTCGGCTCGAAGACGTGCGCGTCGGCCGCCGCGACCGCGTCGTTCCACTGCTCGAGCGGAGCGATGTTCATGATGTAGATGCCGCGGCCGTGCGTTGCGACGACGAGCTCGCGATCGCGCGGCTGAATCTCCACGTCGAGGACGGGGACGTCCGGCAGTCCGTTGGCGAGCGGATGCCACGCCCGGCCGCGGTCGAGCGAGATGTACAGCCCGCGCTCGGTTCCCGCGAAGAGAAGATCGGCGTTGAACGGATCCTCCCGGATCGCCCGCACCGCGGTCTCGGGCAGGCCTGACGTCATCGCCTGCCAGCTCCTGCCGCCGTCCTCGCTCGCGAACAGGTACGCCCGGTAATCGTCGTTCCGGTGGTTGTCGAACGCGACGAACATTCGATCGGCGCTCGCGTGCGACAGGACGATGCCGCTGACCCATGCGCCGTCCGGGGCGCCGGTGATCCGCGGCGTGACGTTGTCCCAGGTCGCGCCGTCGTTTGCCGAGACCTGGAGCAGGCCGTCATCGGTCCCCACCGCCAGCACACCCGGGCGGACGGGCGATTCGGCCATCGCGGTCGCCGTGCCGTAGGCCGTGATGCCGTCGTTGCGCCCGAGCATCTGCGGGCCGGGCAGGACGCCCATGATCGGCAGCTTGTCGCGATCTATGTGCTTCGTCAGGTCGGGGCTGATGGCCGTCCAGTGATCGCCGCGGTCGAGCGAGCGCCACAGCCGGTTGCCCGCGAGGTAGATCGTCAGCGGGTTGTGGGGCGAGACGACGATGGGCGTCGTCCAGTTGAAGCGCAGCGCCGGGTTGTCGGGACCCGGGGCGCCGGCTGCGCCGGCCTCCTGATCCGCGGGACCCGGCCTGCTCGTGTTGCGCTCGAACGGGCGGATCGCGGTGCGCTCGCCGGTCGCGGTGTCGAAGCGCGCGACGCGGCCGTCCTGCGTCTCGATGTAGGCGGTCGTCGCATCGGCCGGCGGCGCCGCGACGATCATCCCGTCGCCCCCGTCGACCTGAATCCAGTCGTCGTTGAGCGGACCCACGCGGTTGCGCGTCGCGCTCGGGCCGGACCAGACGCCGTTGTCCTGCAGACCGGCGTAGACGTGGTACGGGTCGCGGCTGTCGAAGGTCACGCCGTAGATCTGCGCGAGCGGGATGTTGTTGACGCGGGTCCAGGTAGCGCTCCGATCGCGCGACCACCAGAGCCCGCCGTCGTTCCCGAGCCAGATCGTCGAGGGACGCGACGGATCGATCCACATCGCGTGATGATCGACGTGCACGTTGCGCGCGCCGTCGCTCCGGAACGTCTTCCCGCCATCGTCGGAGACGAACAGCGAGGTGCCGAGCATGTAGATGCGCCGATCGTCCTGAGGGTCAATGCGTATCTGGCTGAAGTAGAGCGGCCGCGGCTGGAGCGGGCTCACTTTCGTCCACGTCCTGCCGCGATCGTTCGACCGGAAGATGCCGCCGTCCTTGTGCTCGTACGAGACGTAGAGGACGTCCGGGTTCTTCCGGAAGATGTCGATTCCGATGCGGCCGACGTTGCCGGACGGAAGGCCGCGCTCGAGGCGCGTCCAGGTCTTCCCGCCGTTCGTCGTCTTGTACAGGCCGCTGCCGGCTCCGCCGCCGTTGAAGCCGTACGCCTTGCGCTCGCGCTGATAGGCGGCGGCATAGAGCGTGTCCGGGTCGCGCGGGTCCATGGCCACGTCGACGAACCCCGTGTTCTCGTCGATGAACTTCGTGTTCGTCCAGGTCCTGCCGCCGTCGGTCGTCTTGAACAGTCCGCGTTCGCGGTTCGGTCCCCACAGATGTCCGAGCGCCGCCACGTAGACGACATCGGGGTTGGTCGGGTGGATGACGATGCGCCCGATGTGCTTCGAATCGGCGAGGCCCATCAGCGTCCAGGTGGCGCCGCCGTCGGTGGACTTGTAGACGCCGTTGCCCCACGACGAGCTCTGGCGGCTGTTGGCTTCGCCGGTCCCGACCCACACGATGTCCGGATTCGAGCGGGAGACGGCGATGTCGCCGATCGAGGTGGTGCCGAAGCGGTCGAAGACCGGCGTCCACGTCGTGCCGCCGTTCACGGTCTTCCAGACGCCCCCGGTCGCCGCGCCGACGTAGATCACGTCGGGATGCGACTCGTCGACGGCGATGTCGTCGATTCGCCCGCCGGTAATGGCGGGCCCGATCGCGCGCCACTGCAGCGCGCCGGTGATCTGCGGGACGGTCAGCGTCAGGGCCAGGAGGAAGCTGGAGAGGGCCGGGAGCATGCCGCAGATTCTACTCATGTCGAACCGCCGGCGGCCCGTGGAGTCGTCCTTTGTGTCCTTCGTGCTTTTGGGATAGCATGATGGCCTGGCTTGCGAAATCGTTCACAAGCCGTGACGCGCACCGACCGGACCGCCGCATGCAGGGCTGGGCCTCCATTCTCATCATGATCGGACTCGGCGCCGGGTTCGCCCTGGTGTCGGTCGTCCTGTCGAACGTCCTCGGCCCCCGGCGGCCGACGCCCGAGAAGTCGGCCCCGTACGAATGCGGCATGCCGCCGGTCGGCGACGCGCGTGAGCGCCAGTCGGTCAAGTTCTACCTGGTCGCGATGATCTTCCTGCTGTTCGACATCGAGGTCGCGTTTCTCTACCCCTGGGCCATGGCGCTGCGCGGGCTCGGCTGGGCCGGGTTCGTGCAGGTGGTCCTCTTCATGCTGCTCCTGCTCGCGGGCTACGTGTACGTCTGGCGCAAGGGCGTGCTCGACTGGGGGAACGAGAACCGGGGCCGTCAGGTGGCTGAACGCCGATAGCCGATAGCCGAGAGCTGTTCTGAAATGGGCCTTGAAGCCGAGCTTCCCGTCCTGACAACGACCGTCGAGAAGATGGTCCAGTGGGCGCGCCGATCCTCGATCTGGCCGGTCACCTTCGGGCTGGCCTGCTGCGCGATCGAGATGATGGCGATGAGCTGCAGCCGGTACGACATCGCGCGGTTCGGCGCCGAGGTGTTTCGCGGCAGCCCGCGCCAGTCGGACCTCATGATCGTGGCCGGCCGGCTCTCGCGGAAGATGGCGCCCGCCCTGCGCCGCATCTACGATCAGATGCCCGAACCCAAGTGGGTCATCTCGATGGGCGCGTGCGCGTCGATCGGCGGCGTGTTCGACAACTATGCGATCGTGCAGGGCGTCGATCAGGTCGTGCCCGTGGACGTGTACGTCCCCGGCTGCCCGCCGCGGCCCGAGTCGCTCATCTACGGCATCGTCCAGCTGCAGCGGAAGATCTCGCAGCAGAAGCTCGCGTAATGGAACGACCCGCGCCGATCGCGTCGTTGACCCAGGCGGTGCCTGACGCCGCGCTGGAGGCGGTGCCGAGCGTCGATCTGCAGCCGACGGTGTACGTGCCGCGCGACCGTGCGGCCGAGGTGCTCCGCGTGCTGCGCGATCATCCCGACCTGCGCTTCGACGTCCTCTCCGAGCTCACCGCGGTCGACTTCTGGCCGCGCGAGCCGCGCTTCGAGGTCGTCTACCTGCTGCTGTCGACGATCCACCGGCATCGGATCCGGGTCAAGGTGCGGCTCCATGGGGAGGACGCGCACCTGCCGACCGCCATCCCGATCTGGGCGGGCGCCAACTGGCTCGAGCGCGAAGTGTGGGACATGTTCGGGGTCGTCTTCGACGGCCATCCCGACCTGCGGCGGCTGCTCATGCCCGAGGACTGGGAGGGCCACCCGCTGCGGAAGGATTATCCGGTGCAGATCCGGATGGTCCCGCGCACGGGCGAGCCGCTGCAGGTGACCGAGGAGGAGTTCCGCGCGAATCTCGAGCGCGATCGCCGGGTGCGGCGTGAATCCTGATCCGGCTGCCGACGTCTTCGCGGCGACGATAGCCGAAACGATTGCCCTGCACGAGGCGGTGGGGAGGGGCGCAGCCGGACCGGTCGTCGACGCGGCTGCCGCAATCCGGGCGGCGCTCGAGTCGGGCGGAACGCTGCTGCTGTTCGGCAACGGCGGCAGCGCGGCCGACGCCCAGCACGTGGCCGCCGAGCTCGTCGGCCGCTTCCTGCGGCTGCGCCGCGCGCTGCCCGCCGTGGCGCTGACGACGGACACGAGCGTGCTGACGAGCGTCGGCAACGACTTCAGCTACGACAAGGTGTTCGCGCGGCAGCTGGAGGCGCTCGGGCGTCGCGGCGACGTCGCGCTCGGTATCACGACGAGCGGCGCGTCGGCCAACGTGCTGGCCGGAATCGAGACGGCGCGCGCACGGGGGCTGCGGACGATCGCGCTGACGGGCGGCGACGGCGGGCCGGTCGGACGGGCCGCGGCGATTCACGTGAACGTGCCGTCGGCGTCGCCGGCGCGCGTGCAGGAGGTCCACCGGACGCTGCTGCACGTGATCTGCGATCTGGTGGAGAGGGCGTTCGCGGATGCCTGACATCAAGACCGAGGTCATGACCGTCAACATGGGGCCCCAGCACCCCAGCACGCACGGCGTGCTGCGGCTGGTGCTGGAGCTCGACGGCGAGACGGTCCTGTCGGCGTCGCCGACCATCGGCTACCTCCACACCGGCATCGAGAAGACGGCCGAGCAGAAGAAGTGGCAGCAGGTCATCCCGCTGGTCGAGCGGATGGACTACCTGAGCGCCCAGTCCAACAGCATGGCGTTCTGCCTGTCGGTGGAGCGGCTGCTCGGCATCGAGGTCCCCGAGCGCGTGCGATCGATCCGGGTCCTGATCGCCGAGCTGCAGCGCATCAACAGCCATCTGGTGTGGCTCGGCACGCACGGCATGGAAGTCGGCGCCGTGTCGGTGATGCTCTACTGCTTCCGGGAGCGCGAGCTCCTGCTGAACATCAACGAGATGCTCGCCGGCTTCCGGATGTTCCCGAGCTACATGCGCGTCGGCGGCCTGCGCGAGGATCTGCCGCGCGGCTTCCACGAAGCGGTGCGCTCGTTCCTCGACCGCTTCCCGGCGAAGCTGGACGAGTACGAGGACCTGCTGACGCAGAACGAGATCTACCTCGAGCGGACGCGCGGGGTGGGGCGGCTGACGAGGGAGACGGCGCTCGACTGCGGTCTGGTCGGCCCGATCGGCCGCGCGTCCGGCGTCGACTACGACGTGCGGAAGGTGTTTCCGTATCTCGGGTACGAGACGTTCGACTTCGACGTGCCGGTCCGGACCGAGGGCGACGTGTACGCGCGCTACCAGGTGCGCGTGGCCGAGATGCGCGAGAGCGTGAAGATCTGCCGGCAGGCGCTCGGGCGGATCACGCCGGCCGGCGCGTGGGCGGTCGACGATCCGCGCATCACTCCGCCGCCCAAGGACAAGGTGTACAGCGAGATGGAGGCGCTCATCCAGCACTTCCTCATCCACTCGCAGGGATTCACCGTGCCGGCGGGCGAGGCGTACGTGCCGGTGGAGGGGCCGCGCGGGGAGCACGGCTTCTCGATCGTGTCGGACGGCACGAACCGCCCGTGGCGGGTCAAGGCGCGCGCGCCGTCGCTGCTCGCCTGCCAGGCGCTCGAACGGATGATCGTGGGCGGGCTGATCGCGGACGTGATCGCCGTCATCGGGTCGATCGACGTCGTGATGGGAGACGTGGACCGGTGAGTTTCCATCCGAAGATGGCGTACGACGCCGCGTTCCAGAAGTCGACGCGGACGCTGGTCGGGGGCAACGAGCCGTTCGAGTACACCCCGGAGCGCCGCGCGCGCTTCGACGCCATCGTCGCGCGGTATCCGCCGGACCGGAAGCGTTCGGCCGTGCTGCCGGCGCTCTATCTGGTGCAGGATCAGCAGGGCTACGTCACCGCGAGCGCGATGCGGTACGTCGCCGATCTGCTCGAGTTGACGCCGGCCGACGTCGAGGACGTCGTGTCGTACTACACGATGTTCTACACGAAGCCGGTCGGCCGGTTCGTGCTGAGCGTCTGCCGTACGCTGTCGTGTGCGCTCCTCGGCGCGGAGCGCGTGACGGAGGAGATCTGCGGCAAGCTCGGGATCAGGCCGGGCGAGACCGATCCGACCGGCACCTTCACGCTGCTCGAGGTCGAGTGCCTCGGCGCGTGCGACCGCGCCCCGGTCGTCATGGTGAACGACGCGTGGCAGGAATGCCTGCAGCCCGAGGACGCGTCGAAGCTGCTCGACGACCTGAAGGCGCGCGGGGAAGCGGCGCTCAGCGGATGCCATCACGTCGTGGAGCGCCGGAAATGACCGACGTCAACCACGAGGGCACGAACGACACGAAGGACGTCTTCGAGAATACGGGGTCGAGGGGCCGGCCCGCAGGCGGGCC
>JBLMXQ010000119.1:0-10539 GCA_050257855.1 Betaproteobacteria bacterium
TATTCTATGGCCGGAATTGGTCACTGGTTGAGCGCGGTCTCGGGACGCGTCCAGACGCTCGCGCCGACGCTCGGCGGGCCGGGCCTGTTCCTCGTCGCCCTGCTGGACTCGTCGGTCCTGCCCCTGCCCGGCGCCCTGGACCTGCTCGTCGTCTGGATGGTCACCCAGCACAAGTCGCGGTTTCTGTTCTACGCGCTCAGCGCGACGCTCGGGTCGATGGTCGGGTGCCTGACCGTCTACTCTCTGGCGAAAAAGGGCGGAGAGGCGCTCCTGAGGAAGCGGTTCAAGTCGGACGCACTCGAGCGGGCGCGCGCCTCGCTGCAGCGCCACGGCATCCTCGCCGTGCTCATCCCGTCGCTCCTGCCGCCGCCCGCCCCGTTCAAGATCTTCGTCCTGCTCGCCGGGGTTGCCGAGATCAGCACGACGCGGTTCGCCATCGCGATCGCGATCGGCCGCGGGGGCCGCTACTTCGGGGAGGCGCTGCTGGCGCTCTGGTTCGGCGACCGCGCGCTCGACTTCGTCCACCACAACAGCCGGACCGTGCTCGTCTCCGTGCTCGGCCTCATCGCGGCGGGCGTCATCGGCCGCTGGCTCTGGCGCCGGCAGCAGCAGATGGCCGGGCGATGATCGCGTATCATTAGGGGGCTCATGACGCCCGATCTCAGCGTCGTCATCCCGATACGCAACGAGGCGCCGTCGATAATCGAGCTCTACCGCGAGCTCACCGAGACCCTGACCGGCTGGGGCCGTCCCTACGAGATCATCCTGGTCGACGACGGCAGCACGGACGAGAGCTTCGCGATCATGGCGGAGCTGCAGGCGCGCGATCCGCACCTGCGCGTGATCCGCTTCCGGCGCAACTTCGGGCAGACGGCGGCATTCGCGGCCGGGTTCGACCAGGCGCGCGGCCGCCTGATCGTCACCTCGGACGGCGACCTGCAGAACGACCCGCGCGATATCCCGACGCTCGTCGAGACCCTGGAGCGCGGCTACGACATCGTGTGCGGCTGGCGCAAGGAGCGCAAGGACCCCTTCTTCTCGCGGCGGCTGCCGTCCACGATCGCCAACGGGCTGATCTCGCGCGTCACCGGCGTGCACCTGCACGACTACGGGTGCTCGCTGAAAGTGTTCCGCGCGGAGGTCGTCAAGCCGATGCGGCTGTACGGCGAGATGCACCGGTTCCTGCCGGCGATCGCAAGCGAGCAGGGGGTCACGATCGCCGAGGTCGTGGTGAACCATCGGGCGCGGCGCCATGGCCGATCCAAGTACGGCATCTCGCGGACCATCCGGGTCGTCCTCGACCTGCTGACGGTCAAGTTCCTGCTCAGCTACTCGACGCGTCCGGTCCAGATTTTCGGGCTCATCGGCGCCGTAATGGGCCTGCTCGGCGCGATCATCACGGGCTGGCTGGCGTTCGTGAGGCTGACGGGGCAGCAGGCGATCGGCAACCGCCCGCTGCTGCTGTTCGGCATCCTGCTCGTGTTCACGGGCGTGCAGCTGGTCACGCTCGGCCTGCTGGCGGAGCTCCAGTCGCGGACGTACCACGAGTCGCAGAACAAACCGATCTACGTCATCCGCGAAATCCGCGAGACGCCGGCGGATGCGCGCGAGACGATGATCGCCCGCGGCGCCCGGCTATAGACGGTTGCCCGGCCGCGCGTGCGGCACGGCGCGAAGCTACGGGAACTCCACGCGACAGCCGAGGATGCGCCGATCCCGGCTGCCGGGATCGAACTGGGCCGGTACGAAACCGGTCGCTGACCGGACCTGAAGACGCAGGCCGCTCGCGCCGGCGGGCACCGGAACGCCGATCTCCTCCTGCTGACCCGGCGTCATCTGCAGCGTCTGCCGCCACTCCCTCGTCCACACCGTGCACGTATTCGACACCGGACCGTTGCGGATGCTCAGACGGAGCGCCGACGCGTTCGCCGGCGGCGAGACGACCAGCTCCGCGTCGGCGCCGGGTCGGATCCAGAGCCCGCCGGCTTCGACGTACGTTCCGCCGGCCATGTTGAAGACGGTCGTCTCTCCGTAGCGCGCGAGGGCATTCGGCATCACGTCGGTCAGCCGATCGCTCCGCGCGACGATTTCGATCGGCCGCAGGACCACGTCAGTCACGACCTCGCGCGCGGCCTTGTCTGCGTACACCCAGACCCCGGGGACGGGAACCGGCAGATTGAGCGGCCGCCTCGTCTCGAGCGGACCGCCGGACGCGGTCGGCCAGCGGTCGATCGTCTGACGGCCGAGATCGAGCCGCAGCTCGCCGGGGCCGAGGCGGGACTGGCGCGCCTCGATGGCGTACGCGCCCGGCGGCAGCCCGGCGATCGCGAGCAGCGGGCCGTCCGCGGGTATGTCACGCCGCGACGACGAAGCGATTCGCATCGATCGCACGACGGGGCCGGCGCGCGTGAGCAGGAGCCCGTGGTATTCGAACGCGCGCGCGTTCGGACCGGTGTAGTCCTGCAGGAGCGCGATCTGCGCGGACGAGGGCGTGGGGCCCGCAACGCGCTTGACCCGCCACACGGCGCCGATCGCGAGCGTGGCGGAGAGCGGCACGGCGACCAGGCCGGTCAGGGCGCCGGCCGCGCGTCCGCGCCACGAGTCGACCGCTGCCGTCACGCCGAGCGCGAGGGCCAGCGCGGCGATCCACACGAACGCGTCGCGCCAGGCCTCGGCGGTCGTGCCGCGGAACAGGCTGGGCGCGGCACGCGGCAGGTCGACGAGCGGTGCGGCGCGCTCGAGCAGCAGCGAGACGCCGTCGCGGAACTGATAGACCATTGCGCCGCGGTCGACCGACGCGAGCGTGGCGGTGATCGCCAGGCTGAACGTCAGCGCGGCGAGCGCGACTATCCGCGTGCGCGGGCCGGCTTCCGCGTACCATGCGGCGGCGGGCAGCGCGAGCAGCGGCACCACCGGCACGAGGAACCGCGCGGGCGCCGACGTCCCGCCCCACCACATGTGGTACGCCGCCGTCGCCAGCGCGTACGGCAGCGCCACCACGGCGAGCTCCAGCGCCAGCCGGAGGCGTCGACGCGCGAGCCAGAGCCAGCCGACGAGCGCGAACGCCAGGACGGGCGCGTTCGGCAGCAGCCCGAACTGCTGATCGATCAGCAGGCCGGTCGCTCCCCACGGCACGTCCTTGAGCGAGGTCTGCGTGTACTGGCCGTACGGCGCCGTCGGGCTCGGCGTGCCGTAGATGAGGAAGAAGAACAGGAACCACCCGGCCGCGCTGACGGCCGGGATCAGCAGGAACGCCACCAGCCGCCGGATGCGGTCCGGCGCTGCGATCTGACGCACGGCGACGATTGCGCCGAGCGCCGCGGCGAGCAGCGCGAACCGCGTGTGCAGCCAGGGCAGCAGCGCGAGCGCCGCGCCGTGCGCCATCAACCGTGCTCTGGACGCGCCGGGCGGCGCCTCGACCAGCAGTGTGACGGTCCAGATGACGATCGCCGCACCGACGATGTCCGGGTAGACGGTGAACGCGTGGAAGAAGAATGTCACCGAGAACGCGATGGCGGCCCACGCGAACCAGGCGGCGGCGAGGTGGTTGGTCAGCCGGTAGGCCACGATCCAGACGAACGCCGTCGAGAGCGCCGCGAGCAGGATCAGGAACGCGACGACGCCGTGATAGCCGCCGAGTGCGAATGCGGGCACGGCGAGGGCCGGAAGGCCCGGCGCGTGGACCGAGTAGATCTCGCCATTGCGGCCGCGGCGGAGGTAATCGGGACGAAGGACGCCGGGGAAGTACTCGCGGTAGTCGCCTCGCAGGTGATTGTTCTCGATCTCGAGGTCGTGATCGCGCAGCAGGCTCTGCGTGATGATCAGATAGTGCGGCTCGTCCCCTCCCGGCAGCCGGGGCGCGATCGCCCGGTATCCGGCGGCGTAGAGCAGGGCGGCGACGACCGCTGCGAGGACGGGCGCCGACCTCGGGTTCCCCACGAGCGTCGCCAGACGACGAAGCCGCGGCAGGTCGGCGGCGATCAGCACGCCGAAGAGCAGCGCGCCCCAGAGCAGGAATCGGATCGGTCCGGTCCACGTGAGCGCAGCGGCCGGCACGGGGAACGGCAGCCACGGCAGGAGGAGCACGGCCGCTGCGGCGAGCGGCATGGCAGGCTCGGCCGTAAGCACCCGGCTCGCGCACGCGAGCGCCGCGATCGCGACGAGCACGGCGAGCGGCCAGACTGACGGGAGCAGGGCGACGCGCGAGTCGAGGCGCGCCGCGTCGCCGAGCGCGAGCGAGCCGCTCGACAGCCACAGGGCAACGCTGGCGCCCGCGCTCACGAGGAACGCGGCCGCCCGACCGGTCCTGAGCATCCGCCGAATGCTACCATTCTGGCGTGTGAATCCGATCCGTTCATGGAGGGTGCGTGCGGTGGTCGTCATCGCGGCTGCGCTCGCTCTTTCCGGCAATTCCCCGGCGATCGCCGACCCGCCCGCCCTCGGCGTCTCAGGCACCCGCCTGACGCTCGACGGACGGCCTTCCTTCCTGCTCGGCGTCAGCCTGTTCGACGCGCTCGGCCGGACGCCAGTCGATGACCGCACGCTCGACGCCCTGCACGGCTGGGGCATCCGCGTCGTGCGCGTGTGGGCGCACTGGAGCGATCCCGTCTACGACCGCAACGGAGCGCTGACGCCGGATGGCCGGGCGCGCCTGCTGGCGCTCATGGACCGCCTCGACGCGCGGGGCATGTTGCTGGAGCTGGTGCTGCTGCGGCCGGGCCAGCTCCCCGGTCAGAGGTTCGCCGTGTTCGCTTCCACGGCGGCGCGCGTCCGCGCGGTCGAAGAGATCGCGACGACCCTGAAGGGCCGCCCGAACGTGTTGTTCGATCTCTACAACGAGCACGACCATCCGGATGGCCCGATCTCCCACGCCGATGCACGGCACCTCCGCGATCGCGTCAAAGCGATCGATCCCGCGCGGCTCGTGACGATATCGAGCACGGAATACCATCTGATCGGACCGGACATTCGGCTGGGTGCCCGCGGCGAGCGGAATCTTCGAGAGGAGGTCGGCCGCGGGCCGGGCGAGGTCGCAGTCGACCTGCTCGCGGCGCACCTGCCGGGCACGCCCGACTGGGAGGTCGCCGAGGGTCCCGGCGTCGCGGCCCTTCGTGGGGCGCTCGCGCGCATGGGCCGGCCGATTCCGATCTACCTGAACGAGCAGCGGCGCTCGGCTCCGGGCAGGGTCGTCGAAACCGACGCGTACTTCACCGCCTGTGCCGGCGCGCGGAAGGCGGGCGCGGCCGGCTGGGTGTTTCACACCAGCGCCGGGTACCAGCTCGCCGCGCGGCCGTTTCTCGACGCGCTGCTGCCGTCCGAACGCTCGGCCTTGTCACGCCTGGCGGAGAACTGCCGATAAGGCTGTTTACGGGGCCGCGATCCGGGAGTACACTTAAAGCATTCAATGGCACAGACATACGCGGCCAGGTATCTCCTCAAGGCGGCGGCGAGCGCGCCACGCGATCTCGTCAACGCCGCCGTCGCAACGTTCCGGCCGATTCACCCGACGGTGCTGATTTTCAACTGCACCTTCGTGTGCGACGCGCGCTGCGAGATGTGCAGCAACTGGCAGCGGGGCGACCGCAAGGCCGACCTGACGCTGGAACAGATCGAGCGCGTCTTTTCGTCGCCGTTCTGGCGGAAGCTCGAGATGGCCATGGTCTCGGGCGGCGAGCCGACGACGCGCAACGACCTGGTCGACCTGACGCGGGTGATCCTCGACAAGCTGCCGCGGCTGCGGAAGTACGGGGTCAACACGACCGGCCTGACCCCGCACCGCGCGATCCCGATGCTGACGAAGATTGCCGAGCTGTGCCACGAACGGAAGGTCATCTTCAGCACGCGCGTGTCGATCGACGGCTACGGCGACATGCACGGCGAGGTGCGCCAGGTCAAGCGCGCCTTCGAGAAGGCGGGCGAGACCATCCGCGCGATGCAGGAATTGCAGAAGCGCGTGCCGTTCAACTTCGGCATCTCAGCGACGATCTTCAACAGGAACATCGACGACTGCGAGAACATCCTCGCCTGGGCGAAGCGGGAACACCTCGACATCGTCTTCAACATGGTGCGGTTCAGCGACCCGATGCTGGGCAACAGCGATCTGTCGGCGACGGTCAAGCCGATCGGGCGCGACGAAGAACGGATGCGCAAGTTCCTGATGGAGCGGGTCCGCGGGGACTCGGTCTTCGACGGGCAGAGCTACGTGCACATGCACTACGCCGACATGATCGGCAACGGCTACCATCGTGCGGCGCCCTGTCCGTTCCAGTCGCAGGGCGTGATGCTCAATCCGGACGGCGGGCTGTATTTCTGCGAGAACAGCCGCGCGATCGGCAACGTGCTCGAGACCGACCCCGAGGAGCTGTATTTCAGCGACGAGGCCCAGAAGCACCGTGACTGGGTGCGCGACGAGCAGTGCCCGACCTGTCTCAGCCCGTGCCAGATGAACGTCGCCGCGGTGAAGCAGGTCGTGCCCTACGTCAAGTTCCTGGTCCGCGCGTCGCGCGAGAAGCGGCGCGGTGGCGCGCACGGCGACCTGTCGTCGGCTCCCGCCCGCTGATCACCCGCCCGCGCGGCGGTTCACGGCATAGACCGCCGCTTCGGCATTGCGGAAGACCGGCCTGAAGCATTTCGAATCCGAGTCGAACTTGGCGACGCCTGCGGGGTAGGCGGTCCGCTCGGGGATGCCGACGTACAGGTAGTCGATCCCGAGCGCGGTCGCAATCCGCCAGGCAGCCTTCGCATCGGTCGACGCGAAGATTCCGCGGACCTCGGCTGACTTCGCCGCGTAATCCGGTCCCGGCAGCGGGAGACCGTTTCCGGCCGCCATCCGCCTCTGGGCGAGGCTCGGGATCAGGCTCCAGGTCTCGCGGCCGCGGACCACCGGCTCGTCCTGCACGATCGCGTCGGGCGCCGTGTGCGTGCGAATCCACGCCAGCGCCTCCTGCTCGGCCGGCGTGACCACCACGGTCCAGTGGAATCCGGGACCCATCGAGCGGTTCTCGACGTCCTGCGCGTTGTACGCGTCGATCACCGTCGTCGGGAGCCCGGCCGCGAAGACGACGGCCGCGAGCCCGATGGCCGCAGGTTCGAGGCCCGGCCGCCACAGCCTGGCGAGTCCGAGCGCGACGAGCGCCGGCGCCAGGACGAAGAACAGATGGCCCCCGCGGAACCCCACCCAGAACACGTCGGTCGTCAACGTCACGAAGTGCATCAGCAGGACGCTCAGCACGAGGCCGAGGAGGGCCGGCAGGAACGGACCGAACGCGCGGCCCCGCGACGGCCAGAGTCCGAGGGCAAGCGGGATCAGCAGGGGGCCGAACGACAGGAGGAACGTGACGAGCGGCGCATGGGCGCCCGGTCCGAAAATGCCGAAGTGGAGCGCGCCCGCCGCGCCACCGGCGACGTCGTTGAGGAGCGACCACGCGAACGCCGCGAAGACCGGAACCGCCGCCAGCGCATGCCGCAGCACGTCGCGGAGCGATCCGCGCGTTCGGGCAGCCTCGACGACGATGACGGTGCCGTAGAGCAGGCTGAAGAACGCGCCGACGAGCGGATCGAACGCGAAGGAAGCGCCGAGCGCCGTCCCCGCGAGGAGGATGGCGGCCACACGCGCACGCAGCCCGCCGGCAATCAGGACGGGGATTGCGATGAGCCCGAGCGCGTATGCCATCGAGTGCTGCGGCGTATACCACATGGCGCGAGGGAGGTCGTCGATGCGAAGCCCCTTGAACGCCCAGGACGCAATCGCGTCGATGTTGAGGTTCCGCAGCTCGGACAGGGAATGGCCTCGCCGCAGCAGGTCGACCGTGGCGGCCAGGCCTTCGGCGCTGGCCGCGAGCACGGTCATCGCCACCGCCACCGCCACCGTCAGCGTGCGATCCGGCATCGCCGTCCACGCGGCAAGAAAGATCGCGGCGATGAGCAGCAGCGCCGCACCGACCGCGTTCAGCTCGAGAGCTTTTTCGACCGGCGTCCCGATTCGACTGGAGAGCTCCGCCGGAACGACAAAGTAGGTCCAGTAGTAGTGCATCGGCTCTGCGGCCAGATACGGGTTCCGCGGCGGGCTGGCCTCCTTGGCGAGCTCCGCGACCAACGCCGTGTGCCAGGTGAAATCGGCGATGAAGTACGCGCGGTACTGCCGCGCGCCGGTGGCGTCGGTGCTCCCGAGCCGTGCGAAGGGGACCGCGACCAGTGCCGGCACGAGCAGCAGCGTCAGTGCGAGCGCGCCCGTGTCGCGCCGCGTCCACGTCGGGAGCGGCACGGCTGGCGGTTGCACGCGCGCGGCCACTGCCCACGATGCGGCGAAGACCAGCGCCCACGAGGACACGAGGGCCGGTCCCGACACGACGTGGAGATAGCGGACGGCCCACCAGGCCAGCGCCGTCAGCGCGTACCCGAACAGCAGGCCCGCAATCCAGCCGGCGGCGTGCCGGCGGCCGAACAGAGCGAACCCGAGCGGCAGGCCCGGAACGGCGACCGCAAGAAGGAGCGAGCTGTACAGAAGCCCGCCGGCGCCGCCGATGACGAGGACGACGGCGAGAACGCAGAGGGCGAGCAGGATCGATGAAATCCGGGCGAGGCGGTTCATTTAGGGGGCCGCAGAAGCCCCCACATTATGGCGGATCTCGAGCCGTGGCGGAACAACACGACCGCGACCGCGATCGCGATGAGGACGAGCACGCAGCCGACGACGCGCAGCAGGCGGGCGAGGAGGGCGGACTCCTCGAGCGTGAACATCAGAAGTAGCCTCGATTCGCCTCGTAGACCTCGCGGGCGGACCCGGGGGGCCGCGGCGCCTTCTTCCGCACCAGGCGCGGAATCGTGCGCATCGTCATGCTGAGCCCGGACTTGCCGGTCATCAGGACCGTGTTCCGGAAATAGCGCAGCGCGGGAATCGGCCTGACCCGGTAGAAGAGCAGCTCCTGCACCATGTTGAACGAGCCGAGGATGCGGAACACGAGGTTGTCGGGCAGCGACACGACGCGCTTGAGCAGCGGCAGCCAGCGCGGCGGGCACTTCACCATCAGCCAGAAGAGCGAGGCGATGTTCTTGAACTCGCGGGCGTAGGGCGTCTTGAGCGTGATGTCCTGCGCCGTCGCCACCGCCTTGTCGATGTCGAAATCCTTGTCGACGTAGCCCTTCTGGCGGGCATACTCGACGAGCGGGAGGCCGGGGAAGAGGAGGAACGTGTTCGCCCGGACGTAGTTCGACCGGAGGATCATGTTGAGCTGGACGGTCTCGAGCGCGTTGTCGACCGTCTCGCCCGGCAGCCCGATCATGTTCGTCGTGAGCACCTTGATGCCCTTCTCGCGCAGGAGCCGGGCGCCGTCGATGATGTGCTCGTTCTTCGAGCGCTTGCGGATGACCTTCTCGCGAATCTCCTCGTTGCCCGATTCGAGCCCCACGGCCGCGCCGTGACAGCCGGCCCGCTCGAGCAGATCGGCCGCGTGCCGGGTCACCGAGTCGTAGCGGATGTTGCAGTTGAACGGGATGCCCACCGCGCGGGGATAGACCTCCGCGAACTCCTCCAGCCACGTATAGCTGTTGCGGATGAAGAAGAGGTCGTCGGAGAAGTGCACGTGGGTCAGCGGATAGCGGTCGGCGATGTACTGGATTTCGGCCACGGTCCGCTGCACCGACTTCCGGCGCAGGTAGTCGGATTTCGTGCTCTGCCGGTACATGTCCCGGATGACCGGCTCGTGGCAGAAGGTGCACGGATACGGACAGCCCATGCTCGAGATGAACCGCTTCATGGGCATGTCGCGGATGAAGCGGTATTTGTAGTACAGCTCGCGGTCCGGCATCGGCAACTCGTCGAGCGGCACGGGCGGCCGGAGATCGTTGCGATGGATGGTTCCGTTCGCCGTCTTGACGTGCAGATTGCGAATCTGCGTATAGTCGGCGCCGCGCTCGAGGGCGTCGGCCAGTTCCAGCATCGCCAGCTCGCCCTCGCCGCGGCAGATGATGTCGATGCCCGGACTGTCGATCAGGTCCGGCGAGTACGTCGGATGCGGGCCGCCGACCACGATCGGGATGTCGAGATGGGCCTTGATGAAGAAGGCGAGCTTCTGGAGCGACTGGTGCACGCCGGTCAGCGCCGACAGGGCGATGAGTCCGGGATCGTACTGCTCGATCGCCGCGATGAGGTCGGGCGTGTGCGAGACGAGGAGCAGATCGGTCGCGTGCCCGCCGGCCTTCAGGATGCCGGACAGGTTCGCAACGCCGATGGACTCCTGGATCCCGTTGTTCTGAATGAACAGAATTCTCAAGTCACGCTCACCCTGCGCGCACGTCGAAACCGGCCAGACCGGTCACCTCCTGATTATCGGCGCGCGGACGAACGGCTCCCGTAAAAAGATGATCAAGACGTGCACGGAGGGCGATCCGGCGTGATGAGCTGGCCGGCCGAGGTGGAGCCGCCTGAGCATTGCCCCGACACGGCCGGTATAGTTATCCTTTCGCGACCATGGCGAAATTCGCGGCAGTTCTATGAAGAATTCAACCCGCGCGCTCCTGCTCACGGCGATCCTGAGCGCC
>JBLMXQ010000120.1:0-13501 GCA_050257855.1 Betaproteobacteria bacterium
ACGCTCCGGATCGTGCCCGCTGCCTCCGTCCGCTCAGTCCGCAGCAGTTGGTGCGGGCCGCGGTCATCGCCGACGCTCCCGCTCCGGGTCGTGCGCGCCGCCTCAGGCCGCTCAGTCTGCACCCGGCCGGTGCGGCCCGCTCGCAGCCGTCGCTCACGCTCCGGATCTTGCTCGCTGCTTCCGTCCGCTCAGTCCGCACCCGCCGGTGCGACCCGGCTCGCCGCCATCGCACGCGCCATGAATCCTGCGGGACGCTCCTTGCTACAGCCCCGCCTGTGCGAGCTCGAGGGCGCGCAGCAGCGCACGCGCCTTGTCGCACGTCTCCTCGTACTCGGCCGCCGGATTCGAGTCCATGACGATGCCCGCGCCCGCCTGCACGTAGGCGCGGCCCCGCGCCATGATGACCGTCCGGATCGCGATGCAGAAGTCGAGGTTCCCTGCGAAGTCGAGGTACCCGACGGCGCCCGCGTACAAGCCGCGCCCCGAGGGCTCGAGCTCCTTGATGATCTGCATCGCCCGCACTTTCGGCGCGCCCGACACGGTCCCGGCCGGGAAGCACGACACGAGCGCGTCGAGGCGGTCGCGGTCGTCGGCGAGCCGGCCCTCGACCACCGACGTGAGGTGCATGACGTGCGAGAAGCGCTCGAGGCCCATGAACTGCGGCACGCGCACCGATCCGTACTCGCTCACGCGGCCGATGTCGTTCCGGCCGAGATCCACCAGCATCACGTGCTCGGCGCGCTCCTTCTCGTTCCGCTTCAGCTCCTCGGCGAGGCGGCGGTCTTCCTCGTCGGTCCGACCGCGGGGACGCGTGCCCGCGATCGGGTGCGTCTCGACGCGCGCGCCCTCCACCCGGACGAGCATCTCCGGCGACGAGCCGACCACCGACACGCCGCCCATCCGGACGAAGTACATGTACGGCGACGGGTTCACGCGCCGCAGCGCGCGATAGACGGTGAACGGATCGACGTCCACCTCGGTCTCGAACCGCTGCGAGAGCACGACCTGGTAGATGTCTCCCGCAGCGATGTGCTCCTTCGCCGTGCGGACGCGCTGCTCGTACTGCTCGCGCGTCATGTTCGATCGGACGTCGAGCGAGCGCGCACCGTCGCTCCGGACCTGCGACAGGCCGCGCTCGAGCTCGCGCTCGAGGAACTGGATCTTCGCGCAGGCGAACTGATAGAGCGACTCGAGGTCCTCGTCGGCCGTGATGCGCGCGTTGGCGATGATGAGGATCCGGTGCTGCACGTGATCGAAGGCGAGCACGGTGTCGAACAGCATGAAGCCGGCCTGGTCGGCGCCGTCGGCTCCCGCACCGAGGTCTCCGAGCACCGGCTCGAACCACGACGAGGCGCCGTAGCCGAGGAAGCCGACCGCCCCGCCGGTGAAGCGCGGCAGCTCCGGGACGAACGGCGAGCGGAAGTCGGCCATCAGCGAGCGGAGCGTGTCGACGAACGGCCGCTCGCTCTCGCTCGTCCGGCCCGCCCGCTCAATGGTGGTGCGACCGTCGCGCGAGCGCAGGATCAGGAACGGGTCCTTGCCGAGGAACGAGTAACGGCCGACGTGCTCGCCGCCCTCGACGCTCTCGAGCAGGAACGCGTAGTCGGCGTGCTCGGCAACCTTGAGAAAGGCCGACACCGGCGTCAGCAGATCGGCGACGATCTCCTTGCAGACCGGCACGAACGTGCCGCGCCGCGCCAGCTCCTTGAATGCCTCAAACGACGTAATCTTCATCGCGCATGAACTCCGCGAGGCGCCGCAGCGCGGCCTCGCGCATGACGCCGGCCGGCGGCCGTGCGTCGGTCCACCACTGGAACTGCTGCCGCGCCTGGGCGACCAGCATCTCGAGCCCGTTGATCGTCAGGCAGCCGGCCTGCGCCGCCTCGCGAAGCAGTTGCGTGACCGGCGGGTTGTAGACGAGGTCGTAGACGGCGCGCCCGGTCAGGGCGGCCGCCGGCACCGGCGTCTCGCGCGCCCGCGGATGCATGCCGACCGGCGTGCAGTTGACGAGCAGGTCCCAGCTGCCCGGCTCGAGCGGCCACGGCCCGGTGGAGGCGCCGCCGACGAGCCCGGCCACCTCGGCCGCCCGCCGCTCGTCGCGCGCGTGCACGCGCACGCTGGCGCCGCTCGACCCGAGCGCCACCGCGGCCGCCCGCGCCGCGCCTCCCGCGCCGAGCACGGCGGCGCGAATGCCCTCGAGCGCCACGCGCCCGCGCAGCGGCTCGATGAAGCCGGTGACGTCGGTGTTCTCCGCGGTCCACCGGCCGTCGACCATCCGAATGGTGTTGATGGCGCCGACCCGCCGCGCCGTCGAGTAGACCTCGTCGACCCGGTCGAAGAGCGCCACCTTGAACGGGATCGTCACGCTCGCGCCGCGCAGGCCGAACGCGCGGGCGAAGCGAACGAAGTCGTCCGCGTCGGCCGCGGGCAGCGGCAAATAGACGGCGTCGCTGTGCGTGGCCTCGAACGCCGCGTTGTGCATCGCCGGCGAGACCGAGTGCGCCACCGGCATCCCGACGAGCCCGTACAGCGCCGTCGCCTCGCCGATGCTCCTGAAGCGGTACAGCGACGTCATGTCGCCCGGCGTCACCTGTCCGACGCCGCCGATCTCGCCGGCGTACGTCCAGCGCGATCCGAACCGCGCCGCCAGGACCCGCGTCGCGAGCCCGGACTCGCCCATGCCGACGAGCACCAGCCTGCCTTCGCGCCCCGCCTGCGCCCCGAGATCGCGCAGCGGGACGCAGTCGCTGAGACGGCGCGTCTCGACGGCAATCTTGGCCACTTCGGCGCCCGTCGATCGCATCGCCTGCACCTCGGCGGCGAGGTCGGCCGGGATGCCATCGTAGTGATGCGCCGACAGCACGATGCGGCGGCCGGCCGTGCTCGCGATCAGGTCGCCGAAACCGGCTCGCCACTCCACGTCCACGAACTCGGCGCCGAGCGCGATCGCCTCGCGGAGGATGCGGTGGCGCTCTTCTTCCGATCCTGAGAAACGGCCGCCCTCCCAGGTCGGGCGACAGGTCACGATGACAGGACGGGTCCGTCCCGCCAGCGCGCCGGCGACGTTCGGATCGGAGACCGTGTCGAGGCGCAGCTCGACGAGGTCGGCGTCGACCACGTCGTCGCGGCGGCGGCGCAGATCGGCGGTCGTTCCGGCCGTCACGGTCACGCAAAGCAGCGGGTTCGGCATAAAACAAAAAAGCCTCTTCAACCCGGTCGGCTGAAGAGGCTTGGTCGTATACGGTGCGCTGTGGCAGGTCAGGCCAAGGCGGTTGCCCCTTCATGGGTGCTGCGGTACCACCAATACGCCGCCGACACGAAGGCCGCCGCGACGAACGTCGGCACGCTTGTCAGGGACAGGGCGGAAACGAGCAGCACTCGGCCAGTCACAGAGCTGGGAGCGACAATACCAGAGGCGAGCCGGAAGTGTCAACGAAAGGCCATTTCGCCTTGACCCTCAACGACTTCTCGCCGTATAACCAAATCAGCACCCGATGAAAACCTGGCGCGTCCCGCTCATCCTCCTGCTCGCACTCGGCGGCGTCGCGGGCGTCTTCGCGGCAGCGCCCCAGATGGACGTCGCGGAGATTCGTCCCGGCATGGTCGGCATCGGCCGGACCGTGTTCGACGGCACGCATGTCGAAGAATTCAAGGCGCACATTCTCGGGGTCCTGCAGAACGTCATCGGACCGCGACGCAATCTCATCCTGGCGCGCCTCGAAGGCGGGCCGCTCGCGAACACCGGCGTCATCGCCGGCATGAGCGGCAGCCCCGTGTACGTGGACGGCCGCCTCATCGGCGCCGTGTCGTACGCGCTGGGCTCGTTCTCGAAGGAACCGATCGCCGGCATCACACCGATCGGCGAGATGACCGACTCGGCCAGCTTCAACGCCGCGCGCCCGGCGGCCGCGCGCGTCCGCCTCGAGTTTCCGCTGACGCCCGATCGCCTCGCCGACGCGTTCCGCCGGGCGCTCGCCTGGAACCGGCCGTTCGGCGAGCATCCCGGCGACGCCGAACTGATCGGGACCGGCGCGGTCTCCGGACTCGCCGGCGGGGAACTCGCCACGCTCCTCCGGCCCATCGCGACGCCGCTCGTGATGTCCGGCTTCGAGCCGGAGCTGGCCGGCCTGCTCGGCTCGGCGTTCCGCGAGCACGGCTTCGTCCCGATGGCCGGCGGCGTCGGCGGGCACCAGCCTGGCGAGATGCCGTACGAGGGACCGCTCAAGCCGGGCGACGCCGTCGGCGTGCTGCTGGTGTCGGGCGACCTGCAGCTCGGCGGCACCGGCACGATCACCTACGTCGACGGCGAGCACGTGTGGGCATTCGGGCACCCGCTCTACAACCTCGGACCGACCGAATTCCCGATGACCCGCGCGTACGTCTACACCGTGCTGCCGAGCCTGTTCTCGTCGATGAAGCTCTCGAGCACGGGCGACACGGTCGGCACGTTCCAGCAGGATCGCGCGACGGCCATCGCAGGCACGCTCGGGCCGGGCCCGCGCCTCGTCCCGATCAAACTCACGCTCGAATCGGATCGCGCCCCGAAACGCACGTTCCATTTCGGCGTGGTCAACGATCAACTCTTCACGCCGCTGATGACCTACGCGAGCATCCTGAACACGCTCGGCTCGTACGAGCGTCAGTTCGGCACGGCCACGTTCACGGTGCACGGCAAGGCGACGCTCAAGAAGCACGAGGAGATCACGTTCGACAACCTGTTCTCGGGCGAGTCGCCTTCCATCGGCGCCGCATCGTACATCGTCGCGCCGATCACCTTTCTGATGGGCAACGAGTACGAGAACGTCGAGCTCGAAGGACTGGATCTGACGATCACCTCGACCGAGGAGCCCCGCACCGCCGCGCTCGAGCGCGTGTGGCTCGACGATCCCCGGCCGCGTGCGGGGCGCACCGAGCCGCTCAAGGTCCTGCTCCGCACCTACCGGGGCGAGGAAGTGCTGCGGACGCTGCCGATCGACATTCCGACCAACGCCAGCGGCACCCTGTCGCTGCTCGTCACCGACGGCACGCGGCTGTCGCAGATCGAGCAGCGCGAATCGCACACGCCGCCGCAGCTGCGGAGCGTCTCGCAGATGATTCGGGCGCTCAATCGCGCGCCGCGCAACAACATTCTGTACGTCCGCCTGCTCGGGCCCGAGGCCGGCGCCGTCGTCAACGGCGAGCGCCTGTCGGCGCTGCCGCCGTCGGTGCTCGACGTGCTCGAATCGGACCGGAACGGCGGCAGCTTCAACCCCCTGCGGAGCGCCACCCTCGGCGAGTGGCAGCTCACGACCGATCAGGCGGTCACCGGATCCCGCACGCTGACGATCACGGTTTCGCCGAACTGACGGCCTCCCGCAATCCCGAATCGACCCCTTATGCCCATATCTGGTCCGCGTATCAATCGATGCGCCCGAGCTGCGTGCGCCTCGGCCGTCGTCGCGGCGCTCGCCGCGCCGGCCGCTCGCGCGTCCACTCCGAAGTTCTTCCAGGCGGCCACTCAGGCCGACTTCCTGAACGGCGATCTCGAGAACCTCTCGGTCGACAGCCACGGGCGCCTGATTCTCGGACCGGCCACGGAGCTCGTGTACGAGACATCGTCGCCGTTCGTGTGGACGCTCCTCCGCGGTTCCGACGGCGCGCTGTTCGTCGGCACGGGCAACGAAGGGAAGGTCTTCCGCATCGACGCGCAGGGCAAGGGCGCGCTCTTCTTCGACCCGGCCGAGCTCGAGGTCCACGCGCTCGCGCCGGCGCCGGACGGCGGCCTGTTCGTCGCCACGTCGCCGGAAGGGAAGATCTACAGGGTGGATCGCAACGGATCGGCGTCCACGTTCTTCGACCCGCCGGAGAAATACATCTGGGCGCTCGCCGTGGACCCCAAGGGAAACCTCTACGCCGGCACCGGCGAAAAAGCGACGATCTATCGCATCACGCCGGATGGCAAGGGCACGGCCATCTACCACGCCAACGCGACGCACGTGATGGCTCTGGCGTTCGATCCGTCGGGCGACCTCATCGCCGGCACCGGCTCGCCCGGACGCGTGGTCCGCATCGATCCCTCCGGCAAGCCGTTCGTCCTGCTCGACTCGCCGTTCCAGGAGATCCACTCGATTCGGCTCGACGCCAAGGGCGCGCTGTACGCCGCCGCGCTCAGCGGAACCGCGACAGCCGCCGCGCCGCCGGCGCCGACCGAGACGACCGAACCGGCCCGGACGACGGGCTCCCCCGCACCGGCGCCGGTCCCGTCGGTGTCGGCGGAGATCACGTCGATTGCCGTCGTCGACGTGGCGGGCGGCGCATCGACCGCGTCGACGGCCGCGGATCACCGCACGCCCAAGGGTGCGGTCTACCGGATCACCCGGGACGGCGTGTGGGACGAGATCTGGGAATCGCGCGACGATACGGCGTACGACGTCGGATTCGACGCCGACGGCTCCGTGCTCGTCGGCACCGGCAACAAGGGGAAGATCTTCCGGCTCGACGGCGATCCGATGAGCGCGACGCTCCTCCTTCGCGCCGGCGGCCAGCAGGTCACCTCGCTGCTGCACGACTCGAAGGGGCAGCTGTACTATGCCACCGCGAATCCCGGGAAGTTGTTCCGCGTCTCGTCGTCACGGGCATCGCGCGGCGCCTGCGAATCCGCGAGCCTCGACGCGGGCATGCTCGCCACGTGGGGAGCGCTCAGCTGGCACGGCACGACGCCGTCGGGCGGCGACATTCAGCTGTTCACCCGGTCGGGCAACACCGAGACGCCCGACGAGGCCTGGAGCGACTGGTCGGCCGCGTACACGAAGCCTGACGGCTCCGCGATCACGAGCCCGAAAGCGCGCTATCTGCAGTGGCGCGCCGTCCTGACGGCGAACGGCTCCGCCGGGCCCGTCCTGACGTCGGTCACCGTCGCGTACCTGCAGCGGAATCTGCGCCCGCAGGTGACGTCGGTCAGCGTGCAGCCGCCCGGGATCGTGTTCCAGAAGCCCTACACGACCGGCGAGCCCGATCTGGCCGGCTTCGACAACCAGACGACGCCCGAGCGGAAGCTGCAGGCCGCGGCCATGGCGGCGCAGACCGGCACGGTTGCCGCGCTCGGCCGCCGCACGTACGAGAAGGGTCTGCAGACGCTCACGTGGAAGGCGGAGGACCCGAACGACGACGACCTCGTCTACGACGTGCTGTTCCGGCGCGAGGGAGAAACCAGGTGGACGACCCTGCGCCACGGCATTACGGACACGATCCTCGTCTGGGATACAACCACGGTGCCGAACGGCACGTACTTCGTGAAGGTGGTTGCGTCGGACGCGCCGTCGAACCCGGCTTCCACCGCCCTCTCCGGCGAGCTCGAGAGTTCGGCGTTCGACATCGACAACACGCCGCCCACGTTCCACGTCGACTCCACGCGCACCGAGAACGGGCATGCGATCGTGCGCTTCACGGTCCAGGACGACCACTCGCCGATTCAGCGCGTCGAGTTCTCGATCGACGGTCAGCACTGGCGGGGAGTGTTCCCGCTCGACGGCATCGCCGACTCGAAGACGGAGCAGTACGAGGTGACGCTCGACGGGCCGCTGCCCGATCGCGGCCTGGTCCTGCGCGCCACGGACGGCATGAACAACGTCGCGACGACGGTGGTCTCGAGATAGGGGCTGGGGACCCGGGGCCGGGGACCCGGACGGGTTCTGAACTAGGCGGTGGCGATGCTGTCGCGTGCGACCGCGAGCGAGGCGGCGCGCTTCCTGGCGGGAGCGACCGGCAGATCGACGTTCTGACCCTTGGTGCTGGTGGCGCGCACGGTCGTGTGCGCCACGAGCCAGACCATGTTCACGGCGACCGGCGACCCGTCGAACAGCGCCGGCTCGAAGCGCGCGCGGGCGACGGCGTCGAGGAGTCCCTCGACGAGCTGCGCATCGTCGCCGTGGGCGTGGAGCAGCTCGAGATTCTCAATCCGCCCCTCGCGCGTCACCACCGCCGCCAGCGTGAACACGGCGTCCTCCTCGGCGCTCGCCGCGGCGGTCGAGAACGCGTCATCGAGCGACCGCGGCATGAGCACGCGGTCGTCGATCGTGAACGGGTTCTCGTTCGATCCCGGCGAGGCGAGCAGGTTGACGATGGCGGCCAGCGAGTCCGGCCGCTCCCTCGTCGCGAACCGCATCATCCCGAGCATGACGACGACGCACACGGCGGCCGCGACGGTCGCGCCGAGGCCGGCGTAGACGAGGTGCATGTCGTCGAACATGTCACGCACGCGCGCCACGAACGACGCCTCCCGCTCCGCATTCGCGCGGCTGACGACAGCGGCGTGGAAGCTGGCGGCGTTGTCGAACGACAGGTGCCCGTGCTCGGCAGCGCCGACGCGCAGGGCGTCGCCGACGATCCGGAAATCCGCGAGGAGCGCGGCGCAGCGATCGCACCAGTCCAGGTGCGCGGCGACCGAGATCTGATCCGACACCGGCAGCTCGCCGTCGTGATACGCGTGGAGACGCCGGCGGGTGGCGCGGCAGGTCAAGGGGGTCATGCCGTCCTCTCTTCCCGCAGCTGGTCGCGCAGCAGCTGCCGCGCGCGGGTCAGCCGCGACTTGACGGTGCCGACCGCCACGCCGAGCGAGAAGGCGATCTCCTCGTAGCTCAACCCGTCGATCTCCCGCAGCACAATCGCGGTGCGCTGCTCGAACGGCAGCCGGTCGAGCGCGTCCTTGAGGCGCGCCGCCAGCTCCTTCTGCGCGAACACGCGGTCGGGCGTGTTCTCGCCGCCCGAGATCAGTTCGCCGTGCGTCGCCATGTGCTCATCGAGGGAGACCTGATCCGCCCGGTGGCGGCGGCGCCAGAACCGGTGGCGGTTGCGCGCCTGGTTCACGGCGATGCGGTAGATCCAGGTCCGCAGGCTCGACTGCCCGCGGAAGCGATGAATGGTCCGGAAGACGCGCAGGAACACTTCCTGCGAGAGATCCAGGGCCTCGTCGCGGTCGCCGAGCAGGTTCATGGCCAGCTGGACCACCATGCGCTGGTGCTCGGCCACGAGCTCGGCGCATGCCGGCTCGTCGCCGACGGCGCAGCGCTGGACCAGCGCGGCTTCCCGACCGCCGACTTCGCCCCAACCGACGACCCGCGCCTGCTTCACGCTGAGTTCCCCTAGTGGTGTATCCACGAGGCGGGCAACTCCTTCACTATAGCAGACCAGACGCCGACACCCTGTCTTCTCCTGTTAGACCCCGGCCGCCCGCAAAGGTTCCAACCGCGGTAGGATAGCCCCGATCGTGAAGAAATCGGTCGTCATCAGCATCGTGCTCGTCGTGGCGGCGGCCGGCGCCGTGCTCGCCTACCAGGTCGTCGCCCGCGACCACGAGTATCGGCGCCTGCTCGAGCGCGGCGACGCGGCGCTCGCCGGCGACCAGACCTTCGGAGCAATCGAGGCGTACAGCGGTGCCATCGCGCTGCGCCCCGACTCGATGCTCGGTCATCTGCGGCGCGCCGAGGCCTATCAGCGCCGCGGCGAGTTCGAGCCGGCTGCCCGCGACTTCCGCGTGGCCGCCGCGCTCGACCCGACGGCCGTCCGGCCGCTCGACGAGCTCGGCGACGTCCGGATGCAGCAGCAGCGCTACGCGGATGCCGCGGAGACCTATACGGCGGCGCTGCATCTCGACCAGCGCGCGCCACGCATCGTCTACAAACTCGCGCTCGCCCGCTATCGCGACGGCCATGTCGACGACGCGGTCGGCGCGGTCGAGCAGGCGCTCCGGCTGGACGATCGGATGGCCGACGCCTGCTATCTGCTCGGGATGTGCCTGCGCGACGAGCACCGCGACGACGAGGCGCGGCGCGCGCTCGAGCGCGCCGTGGCGCAGTCGCCTGGGCTGATCCCGGCGCGCGAGGAGCTCGCCGACGTGTACGCGGCGCTCGGCCGGCCGGGCGACGAGCTCGCGCAGCTCCAGGTGCTCGCCGGCCTCGATCGCACCCACATCGAGCGTCAGGTCGCCGTCGGGCTCGCACACGCGCGGGCCGGCCATCCGGACCTCGCCGTCCTGACGCTCGGCAGCGCGCTCGAGCACGCGCCCAACGAGCCGCTCATCTACGCAGCGCTCGGCCGCGTGTGGCTGGAGATCGCCGAAGCGAGAAACGACCGCGTCGCGTTGAGCAAGGCGCTCGAAGCGCTGGCGCGGGTGGCGACCATGCCGGGCGCGAGCAGCGAGGACCTGACGCTCTACGGACGCGCGCTGCTCGCCGACGGCCAGGTGGAACAGGCGGAGCGCACCCTGCAGCAGGCCGTCGGCCGCTTTCCGGTCGATCCCGCGGCGTTCCTCTTCTACGCCACGGCCGCCGAGCGCCTGCGGCACTTCGACGACGCTCGGCGGGCGCTGGCGTCGGCGGTCGCGCTCGCCGGCGACCGCGACCGCGAGTTCGTTCCGCGTGCCACCCGCATCGCCGTCCTGTCGCTTCGCCTGAACGACGCGGCGACCGCCGTCCGCTGGCTCGATCGCGCCGTGCACGTCAGCCCCACCGACACCGGGCTCCTCGGCTCGCTCGCCGAGGCGGAACTGCGGGCCGGCCGGCGCGACGAGGCGCGCGCGACCCTTCGCCGCGCCCTCGAGATCGATCCATCCGACAAGACCCTTGCGTCGCTGGCGGCACGTCTCAGATGACGCTGCCGGCGACCGGGAAGCCCCGGCGGCTCGGCACCGTTGCCAGCCTCGCGCGCGCCATACGCTCGTGGCGCACGCTGTCGGTCGCCCTCCTGTCGTTCTCGTCCGGGCTCCCGCTGGGGCTGGTCTGGTACTCGATTCCCGACTGGATGCGGAGCATCGGCGTCGACCTGCGCGTCGTCGGCCTGTTCTCGCTGGCGCAGGCGCCGTGGACCTTCAAGGTGCTCTGGTCGCCGCTGATGGACCGCTACGTGCCGCCGTTCTGGGGCCGGCGGCGCGGATGGATGGCGGTCACGCAGATCGCCCTTGCGGCGCTCGGCCTGGTGCTGGCCGGCGTCGGCGACCGCCCCGAGGCGATCTGGGTCGTGGGCGCGCTGGCGCTCGCCGTCGCGCTCGCCTCGGCGACGCAGGACGTCGCGATCGACGCCTACGCCGTCGAGGTGCTGCACGAGGACGAGCAGGGCGCGGCGGTCGGCGCGCGCACGGCCGTGTACCGCGCCGCGATGGTGCTCTCCGGCGGCGGCGCGATCACCGTGGCGGCGCGGCTCGGATGGCCCACCGTCAACGTGCTGCTGGCGCTGGTCTATCTGCCCATGCTGCTGCTCACGTGGAAGGCGCCGGAGCCGGAAGAGAAGGTCGTCGCGCCGCGCACGCTCGGCGAAGCGGTCTGGGAGCCGTTCCTCGGATTCCTGTCGCGCCATCGGGCGCTCGAGATCCTGGCGTTCGTCCTGCTCTACAAGTTCGCCGATCAGCTGACCACGTCGATGACGCGCCCGTTCCTCATCGACATGGGCTACAGCGCGTATCACCGCGGCGTGGCGCTCGCGACCGTCGGCATGGTGGCCACGATCGGCGGCGCGTTCATCGGAGGCTGGGCGACGACCCTCATGGGGCTCGGCCATTCGCTGTGGGCATTCGGGCTCCTGCAGACGTTCGCCAGCGTCGGCTACTACTTCGTCGCGCGCGCCGGCGGACCGAACCTGCCGTTGATGTACGGCGCCACGAGCTTCGAGTTGTTCAGCGCCGGACTGGGCACCGGCGCATTTTCCGTCCTGCTCCTGCGAATGACGCAGAAGCGCTTCTCTGCGACGCAGTACGCGCTGTTCTCGAGCCTCTTCGCGCTGCCGCGCCTGCTCGCCGGACCGATCACCGGCTTCGTCGTGGACGCAATCGGATGGCCGGCGTTCTATCTGTCGACGATCGCGATGGGCATTCCCGGGCTGGTGATGCTTGCGCGGTTCGTGCCGCTCGGCGTCCGCGAGCCGATCTTCGCAGTCGAGGAGCAGAAGCTCAAAGCGCCCCTCGGCACCGGCGCGCTCGTCTCGCGCGGGCTCGCGGGCGGCGCCGCCTGCGGGGCGTTCGGGCTGCTGATGGCCGCGCTCCTCGCGGCCGTCAAGACCACGCGCGACGCGAAGGCACCATTCGATTTGACGGGAGCCCTGTGGCAGGTGCTGCATCCCGTCGAGATGACCGACTGGGTTCAGATCGTGGGCATCCTGGCTTTCGCGGTCATCGGTGGATTGTTCGTCGCGGCGGGGTCCGCCGCCGGTCGCGAGAAATCGATGTAGGATCGGCCGCCATGGCTCCGCACTGGCGTGCTGCGGCGACGGGCGTTGTCGTCGCGCTCTGCGTCGCGTCGGTCTCCCCTCTCGCGATCGACCTGCACCTCACGACCGCCGACCTCGAGCGCGCCGTGGCGCTCGCGCGATTTCCGCACTCCGACGACGAGCGCGCGCAGTTTCACCGCAGGTACGTGGTTGCCGTGAATGCGCCGCCGATCGATGGGTGGGCCGCCGGGCAGGTGGAAGTAATCACGCCGTTCCGGCGCGTCGAGATGATGGCCGAGGAACACCGCCGGCTGAACGACCTGTGGGGGCGCGGCGGCGTCAAGGACGTCGAGGAGGCGATCCGACCGTGGCGGGGGCGCGTGTCGATCGTCGCGCACCTGACGCTCCGGCCGGGGATGGGTTACGTCGCCGGCGTACCGCCGATTGAGGTCGTGGTGGGCGGACCCGGCCGGGTGCCCGCGCTCGACGTCCGCCGAACCCCTCTCTCGAACTGCCCGGGCGACATGGCCGGGTGCGCGTTGACCGGCGGCCTCGTGGAGGCGATCTTCGACGCAACGGCCCTTGGCCGGTCGCCTCGACCCGTGACGGTCGTATCGCCTGACGGTCGACTCGCCCGCACGACAATCGACTTCGGCGCCATCGAATAGGCACCGCGCGTCCGCCCTACTGGCCGGAGAGACCGCGGTACTTCAGCATCGGCCCGATCTCGGGGTCGTGCCCGGTCAGATCGCGGAACATCTTCCCGTAGTCCTCGGTGTTGCCGCGCGAGAGAATCGTCGACCGGAAGCGCTCGCCGTTCTCGCGCGTCAGGCCGCCGTGCGATTCGAACCAGGCAAAGGCATCGTCGGCCAGCATCTGGGTCCAGAGATACGCGTAATAGCCGGCTCCGTAGCCGTTGGACCAGATGTGGAGGAAGTAGCTGGACCGGTACCGCGGCGGCACCTGCGGCACGTCGACGTGCGTCTTCTCCAGGGCGGCCTTCTCGAACGCGTCCACGTCCTGCTGCGGCGCATCCGCGTGCAGCGTGTGCCATTGCATGTCCAGCTCGGCGGCCGACAGCAGTTCGGTCATCGAGTAGCCGGCGTTGAAGTCGCGCGCCTTGCGGATCCTGTCCACGAGCGACTGCGGAATCGGCTGACCGGTCTTGTAGTGGACGGCGTAGTGCGGCAGCACGCTCGGGTCGAAGGCCCAGTACTCGTTGAACTGCGACGGGAACTCCACGAAGTCGCGCGCGATGCGCGTGCCCGACAGGCTGGGGTACCGCTGGTCGGCAAAAAAGCCGTTCAAGGCGTGGCCGAACTCATGA
>JBLMXQ010000121.1:0-2669 GCA_050257855.1 Betaproteobacteria bacterium
GAGCGGCGAATCGAGCCAGCCGACCTCGACCTCGCGCACGCCGGAGAAGTTGAACACGAGCTGGTCGTAGTCGAAGCCGCCCGCGTCGAACCGCGTCGGGCTGTCCACGCCGAGCGACCGGTTCAGCGTGTTCTCGATGGTGAACATCATCTCGTTGTAGCCGTACACCAGCGACGTATCCATCTTCCAGTCGCCCCAGTCCCACTCGACGCCGCCGGCGAGGCTGTAGTCGGTCACCGAAGGCGCGATGATCGGCAGGAAGCCGTCCGGATAGATCTCGATCACGTTGCGCGCGTCGTTGGCGCGACGGAAGAAGCCGGCGGAACGCGCGTCGCGGTCCTGGTAACCGGCCCAGCCGTAGAGGCGGGCGCCGTTCGCGAGGTCGTAGCCCGCGTTCGCGAACAGCGACAGCTGCTCGAGCTCGGGTTCGCCGTACCAGGCGTTGAAGCGGTTGATGGTCTGCTCGCGCGGGTCGAACGCCCCGTTGACGAGCGGGTACTGCTGGCGGAAGTCCCAGCCGTCGCGCTCGGTGCGTGACTGGTCCTTGTACTCCGCGGCGAGGGTCACGAAGCCCGCGCCTGCGAGCGACAGGCCCTTCCAGGCCGACAGGGTCGTCGTCTCGCCGTCGGATACGCTGCGCTCGATCCGCGGGCGAGCCGACCACGTCGCCCCCGCCGGCGGCGCTCCGGTCGGGGTCTCGTAGCTCGATTCGCGCCAGCCGTAGCTGAGCGACACGTTGCCGCCCTCGTCGGCGTCGCGCAGGCGCACGTTGATCACGCCGGCGATCGCGTCCGAGCCGTACTGCGCCGAGGCGCCGTCGCGCAGCACCTCGATTGCGCCGACCGCGGCCGTCGGGATGGTGTTCAGGTCGACCGCCGCGGAGCCGCGACCGATCGTGCCGTTGACGTTCACCAGCGACGAGGCGTGACGGCGCTTGGAATTCAGCAGCACCAGCGTCTGGTCCGGCGCGAGGCCGCGCAGGGTGGCGGGACGGATCGTGTCGGTGCCGTCCGCGAGGCCCGGCCGCGGGAAGTTGTAGGACGGCAGGGCGGCGGACAGCGCCTGGTTCAGCTCGGTGACACCGACGTTCGCCAGCACCTCCGCGGTCACTACGTCCACCGGTACCGCTGTCTCGGTCGCCGTGCGGTCCGCCACGCGCGTGCCCGTGACGACGATGTTCTCGAGCTCCGACTTGTCACTGGTCGCAGCCCAGCCCGCCGGCGCGGCGGCCGCCGCGAGCACGCTGGTGACGATTGCCGCCAAAGTGCGGCTCCCATTGTTGCTCATTCGCCCCTCCAGAATGATGCGTCCGGCAAGATGGCCGGCGCCTGCGTCGCGATTACGCAACAGTCTGCGGCGATCGTCAATCACCACCGGTTATCGTTGTCCCCCTTCCGGTTATGGGGCAGATTGACCGGCGCCAGAAAGAGGACGATCGATGCGGCGACATTTCTGCGACACGCGCATGGGCCAGGTGCATTGCATCGAGGCCGGTACCGGCTCGGCGACGCCGCTTTTGCTGCTGCACCAGACGCCACGCTCCGTCGACGAGTTTGCGGAGGTGTTGCCGATTCTTGCGGCCGAGCGGCGCGTCGTCGCGATGGACACGCCTGGATACGGCTGCTCCGACCGGGTGCCGGGCCAGCCCACCGTCGCCGATTACGCCGCGGCCGCACGTGACGCCCTCGATGCGCTCGGCATCGACCGCGTCATCGTCGTGGGACACCACACGGGCGCCGTGATCGCGGTGGAGATGGCCGCCGCGTGGCCGGAGCGGATCGAGCGCGTCGTGCTGTCGGGGCCCGTGTACGTGGACGCCGCCGGCCGTGCCGAACTCCGGCAGTGGTTCAGGCAGTGGACGGTTGCGGCGGACGGCTCGCACCTGCTCGACAAGTGGCAGAAGTTCGTCGGCTGGCTGCCGCGACCGCGTGTCGTGCAGCGCCTCGTCGTCGACCTCTTCCGTGCCGGCGAAGAGAGCGTGCAGGGTCACTTCGCCGTCGCCGAGTACCGCATGGAGGACCGACTGCCGCACGTGCGCTGCCCCGCGTTGCTGCTCTACTGCAGTGGCGATCCGTTTGCGAGCGCTGCGCGCGCGGCGCCGCTCAAGGCTGCGTTCAGGCCGGCGCGCGAGGCGACGATCGACGCGGGCATCTTCGCCGCGAACGAGGCGCCACAAGCCTACGCCGGCGCGGTGCTCGACTACGTGCGCGGCGAGCCGTAGGTCCGTTGCCTCGGCCTGCAGCACGCACGAATTGCCGCGACTCGTCACGCGGGTGACGGATTTGGTCACCGATCTGCGAAAGCTGTCACAGGTCGCAGGCGTGCTGCTTGCCCATCGGCCGGATGCGCGGCCATAGTCGCCCGGCGATTCAGACAAGGGCAAAGCCTCCGAAAGGTGGCGACGCAAAGTCTCCGGTCTAAAGGGCTTCGGCCCCACGATAGCGGGACCGCCGGAATCCAGTCCGCAGTGCGGGCTGTCCTCTCGGTGCACCTTGGCCTGGGTCACGGGTCGGGTGGTAACGGGAGGTTCGGCAATGCCAAGGATCCTAGGGGCGTTCGCGGCGGTTCTGCTGGCTTGCTGGCAGGTGGCGGCCCTGGCAGCCGGCGAAGACCGCGAGCAGATGAAGGGGCTCGACGAGCAGGTCCAGGAGGCCAAGTCGGACGTGCTC
>JBLMXQ010000122.1:0-38000 GCA_050257855.1 Betaproteobacteria bacterium
CGAGCTACGTGAGCAGCGGCCGCGATCTTCTGCGTCTCCACCCCGCGCGCGCCACACCCGGCAGACCGGTCATCGTTGCCGATCCGCTGTTCGGAGAGCCTCGGCGGACCGCCCCGGCCGCGCGCCGCGGCGCGGGGGCCACGGCGCGGGCCCCGCGGCTGTATTTCGCGCCGCTGTCCGGCAGCGCGGTAGAGGGACGCGCGATCAAGGCGCTCTTCCCGGACGCGCGGCTGCTGACCGGCCCGCGCGCGACCAAGGCCGGCGTCGAGGCAGTGAAGGCGCCCCGCATCCTGCACATCGCCTCGCACGGCTTCTTCCTGAGCGACGACGAGGCGCGCCCGGCCGAAGTACGGAATCCGCTGCTGCGATCCGGTCTCGCGCTGGCCGGCGCGAATCTCGCGCAGGGCGCCGGCGGCGACGGCATCCTGACGGCACTCGAAGCGGCGGACCTCGATTTGCGGGGCACGAAGCTCGTGACGCTTTCGGCCTGCGATACCGGCGTCGGCGAGGTGCGCAGCGGCGAAGGCGTGTACGGGCTGCGGCGCGCGTTCGTGCTCGCCGGCGCCGAGGCGGTCGTGATGACCCTCTGGCCGGTCAGCGACTCCATCGCACGCGACACCATGGTCGCCTACTACGAGGGGCTGCGTGCGGGCGCCGGCCGCGGCGACGCGCTGCGCCAGGCCAAACTTGCGATCCTCGGCAATCCGAAACGACGGCATCCGTACTACTGGGCCAGCTTCATCCAGTCCGGCGACTGGACAAGCCTGGACGGCCAGCGCTGAAAGATCTTCGCCCGCTCTTCCTAAGAGCATATGCGCCGCGCTCCTGACAGCCGCCGACGTGCGGCGGGAACGCGGCGCGCACCGGACACGCCGGCGGGACCGGCCATCACCCAACGAGGACGCGGATGCTGCGAATGGCTTGTCAACGCCTGGGCTGGGCGTTGCTGGTATTTGGAACGGCTGCCGGCACGGCACTGGCTCAGGATGCCATCACCATCTCAGGAGCGATCACGACACGCGTCGACGGCCTGTCGGTGCCGGGCGCAATGGTGTCGGTCGTCGGAGCGGCCGGGGCAACGGCGACGACCGACGCGACCGGACACTACACGCTGCAGGCGCCGCGGTCGATCGTGCGTGCGGGCCGGCTTCAGCTGAAAGTGGACGCGCTCGGCCTGCCGCCGAAGATCGTCGACGTCATGGTGACGGGCGAGATGCTCGAGGTGAACGTGGGTCTGACGCTCGGTTTCGCCGAGCAGGTCACGGTCGGATCGCGCGCGGCCGGCGCCGAGGCGGAGAAGGCGGTGCCGGTCGATGTCATGACGCATGAGGAGATCGCGGCGAGCGGCTTCACGGAGACGGCGGAGGTGATCGAATCCCTGTCGCCGTCGTTCGACTTCACGCGGCCGTCGATCACGGACGGGACCGACACGGTCCGCCCCGCGACGCTGCGCGGCCTCGGCCCCGACCAGGTGCTGGTGCTCATCAACGGCAAGCGGCGCCACCAGAGCGCTCTCCTGCACCTGAACGGCAGCATCGGGCGCGGATCGACCGGCGTGGACCTCAATGCCATTCCGGTCTCGGCCATCGACCACATCGAAGTGCTCCGCGACGGCGCGGCGGCGCAGTACGGGTCCGACGCCATCGCCGGCGTCATCAACATCGTGCTCAAGGGCGGCGTCGCCCGCCCGGAGGTGACGTCGAATTTCGGCCTTTCGAAGGGATCGTTCGCCGGCGACAAGTGCACGCCGGACGGCCTCTCGTGCACGCCGGGCGACATTATCGACTTCTCGGACGGCGGCCTGCTCGACCTCGGCGGATCCTGGGGGATCGCCGCCGGGAGGGGCAGCGTCACGGTCGCGTCGGAGTACCGCGGCCACAACCGTACCAACCGCGCATCGTTCGACCCGCGCGACCAGATCGTCGCGGGAGATGGCGGCAGCAACGCCGTTGCGGAGCCCAATCACCGCTGGGGCGATCCCGACACGCGCGACGTGATGACGTTCGTGAACGCAAACGTGCCCGTCAACGGGACCGGGACGCGCAACGTCTACGGCTTCGGCGGCTACAGCCACCGCACCGCGAACAGCGCCGGCTTCTACCGCCGCGCGCTCGACGCGCGCGACTGGCCGCAGATCTACCCGCTCGGGTTCCTCCCGACGATCCAGCCGACCGTCGTCGACGCGTCGGGCACGGGCGGCGTGCGGGGCCTCGCGGGCGGGTGGACCTACGACCTGAGCGCCGGATACGGGCACAACAGCTTCAACTTCGCCGTCGGCGACAGCCTGAACGTGTCGCTCGGTCCGACCTCCACCAAAACGACGTTCGACGCCGGCACGCTCGTCCTGAACCAGTTCGTCGGCAACGCGGACGTGAGCCGTCCGGTTGTGGTCAAAGTATTCGCCGGACCGCTCAACGTGGCGTTCGGCACCGAGTACCGGCGCGAGAACTACCAGATTCACGCCGGTGAGCCGGACTCCTACCGCGACGGCGGCATCCCGAACCAGTTCGGCGGGCCGGCGGCCATCGGGGCGCAGGTGTTTCCCGGGTTCCGCCCGTCGAATGAAGTGAACGCGTCGCGCAACAGCGTCGCCGGGTACGTGGACGCCGAGGGCAATCTGACCGGCTGGCTGCGGCTCGGCGCTGCAGGGCGTGCGGAGCGCTACAGCGACTTCGGCGGCACGATCGACGGCAAGCTCACGGCGCGCGTGCAGCCCGATCCGCATTTCCTCGTCAGAGGTTCGGTGAGCACCGGGTTCCGCGCGCCGTCGCTGGCGCAGTCGTACTTCTCGTCGACGGCGACGAACTTCCTGAACCTGGGGCAGGGGCTCGTGCCGGTGGATGCGCTGACGCTGCCGGTCAACTCGCCGGCGGCCAGGGCGCTCGGCGCGGTGCCGCTCGAGCCGGAGAACTCGCGCAACGCCAGCGCAGGAGTCGTGGTCACGCCCGTGCCCGCGATGGAGGTCGCGGTCGACTACTACCGCATCGCCATCGATCACCGCATCGTGCTCTCCGGGAACTTCACCGCGCCTCCGATTGCGGCGCTCCTGGCGCCGTTCGGGGCCAGCAGCGCGCGGTTCTTCACCAACGCGATCGACACCCTCACGAACGGCGTGGACGTGACCGCGAGCTACCGCGTTCCCCTGGCCGGCGACCTCCGCCTGCGGGCCGGCTACAACAACACCCGCACGCGGATCGTCGGCACGATCGACACGCCGCAGCAGCTCAAGGACTACGCGTCGGTGCTGTTCGACCACATCGAGCAGAACCGCCTCGAGTGCGGCCAGCCGAACGACGGCGTGCGCCTCGGCGGCAGCTGGCAGCACAGGGCGTTCGGCCTCGACGTCAGCGAGAACCGTTTCGGCGCCGTCTGCAGCTTCGTGACCGAGGACCCGAAGGACGACCAGACGTTCAGCGCGAAGTGGCTGACCGACGTCGAAGCATCCTACCGGCTCGGCGGCTACCGGCTGGCGGCCGGCGCCCAGAACCTGTTCGACGTGTTCCCGGAACGGACCTCGGCCGCCAACTCGTTCTACGGCATCCAGACGTTCCCGAGCCAGTCGCCGTTCGGGATGAACGGGCGGTCGCTGTACGCGCGGCTGGGGTGGACGTTCTAGGCGCCGCAGGCGCGAGCGCGCGCCGGTGAACCCGTATGGTCCTCGTCACGATCCTCGGCCTCGCTGTCGCGATCGGCGCCGTCCGGATGGTCGCGCTTCAGGGCCGCCTGCGCCGGCTCGAGGAGCTGACCATGACGGATCCGCTGACCGGTGCGTTCAACCGGCGGCACCTGGATGTCTGCCTCGCCACGGCGATCGAGCGGCGGAGCCGCACGGGCGAGCCGGCATCGCTGCTGCTGTTCGACGTCGATCGGTTCAAGGCGATCAACGACTCCGCCGGCCACGCGGCGGGCGACGGCGTGCTGAAGGCGCTCGTCGCCCTCGCCGGCAGGCGCGCGCGGAAGCTCGACGTGCTGTTTCGCATCGGGGGCGAGGAGTTCGCGCTCCTGCTCTCCGGCGCCAGGTTCGCCGACGCGCTGATCGTCGCGGAGGATCTCCGCGCGCTCGTCGCCGACGCCGGACTGCTCGACGGGGGCCAGGTCTCCATCAGCGTCGGCGTCAGCGAGCTCTGCGAAGGGCAGTCGGTCCAGGACTGGATCGAAGAAGCCGATGCCGCGCTCTATCGCGCGAAGCGCGGCGGACGCAATCGCGTGGCCGGCCGGCATTCGGGGGCCGCGGCGCGCCAGCCTGTCCGGGCGTGAGCACTCGAAAGACTTCCGCGTTCCGGTTCCTATATAGACGAAGGCGCGCGGGCTCCTCCCGTCCGCGCGCCGGACGCAACGTCGATCCGGCGCCCGGTCCGGCCTCGTCGGCCACCCTGCGTGACGACCCCCTCTTCCCGCACGGCACCTGCACGAGCCTGCCGACCGGCGCCGGGTCTTTTTCCGGCACGCGAACGCGCGGGAGATCCTTTCGAGTCGTGCGGAACGTTCATCGATCAGGCGGCCTTCGCATCCGTCCGCTGCGGACGGGCGAATCCGGCGCGGTCCGCGAGTTCTGCGCGCGGCTGAGCCCCGACACACGGTATCGCCGCTTCTTCTCCGCGGCGGCGGTGCCGGACTCCGTCCTGCGCCTGTTGACGTCGACCGACGACCGCGAACGGATCGCGCTCGTCGCGGAGCGCGACGCGGAGCGGGGCGCCGAAATCGTCGGGATCGGGAATTTCGCGGCTGTGGACGGGTCGATCGGCGAGATGGCGGTGGTCGTGCGAGACGACTGCCAGCGCCAGCGTGTGGGCTCCGAGCTCGCCAGTCGCGTGATGCAGGCCGCCGAAGGCCGCGGCTTTCAGCGATTCATCGTCCACGTCCTCGCAGAGAACGTCGCAGTGCGACGGCTCCTCGCGAAGCTGGGCGAGCCGGTGTCGACCGCGGCGAGCGGGGGCGTATTCGAGGTGATGCTCGTCCGCCGTTCTCAACCCGGAAAGCTGCCGGAGCCCGTGGCGACCGATTCCCCGCGAGGCGTCGCCCGTGATGAGCACGGATGCGCCGGTCGACCGTCCTGCCGGGGGCGGCGTTGACGGCCGCCCCCGCTCGATTCCAACGCCTGCCCCGCCGGCAGACATCCGGGCTCTCCTCACTTCTTCGTCACGACCACCTCGACGTACTCGGCCGGAACCTTCATCGTCGAATCGCCGCTGCGGTTGAACTGTCCGATCAGGTCGATCAGATCCTGCTCCATCTGCGCCTGTGCCTCCGGCGACAGGCTCGCGAATGTCTTGTGCACCGGACCGTACCAGGTCCGAAAGACATCGACCCAGTGAGCGGCCGAACGATAGCGGAACACGAAATCGCGACGGGTCGTGTGGATCTCGGACGCCGACGCGCCGAAGAGATCCTCGAGGTGATCCTCGACTCCCCACCGCGAAGGCGGTGTCAGCCCCGCCGGCGGCGGGGCATAGCGGCCGACGACGGCGAACAGCTTTCCGACGAAGCTGCCCGGCGTCCAGTTCGCCATGCCGATCCGTCCGCCGGAGCGGCAGACGCGCAGCATCTCGCTGGCCGCACGGCCATGGTTCGGCGTGAACATGACGCCGAACGACGACAGCACGACGTCGAACGCTCCGTCCGCGAACGGGAGCGCCTCCGCGTCGGCCTCCCGGAAGCGGATGGCGAGGCGGTCGGCGTCGGCGCGACGGCGTCCTTCGTCGAGCAGCGCGGGGGTATAGTCGGTGGACGTGACGTCGCACCACCGGCGGGCGGCCGCGAGCGAGCAGTTGCCGTTTCCGGCCGCGACGTCGAGCACTTTCGACCCCGCGCGCAGGTCGACCGCCTCGCACAACGACTCGCCGACGATCTGCAGCGTCGTGCCGATGAACCCGTAGTCGCCCGACGCCCACGCGGCGCGCTGTCGCTGCTTGATGGCGTCCAGATCGGCGGCCGGGACCGTCGCCGGCGCGGCCGGGCTCTGCGCGGAGCCTTCCAGAGTGTTCAACATGGGCGTGTCTCCATCTAAAATCGTTTCTTCCGACGGGACGGCCGGGGGCCGTCCCGTCGAACGGCATCACCGGCCGTCCCCCGAACGCCTGCGAGTGTATCGGGTGGCTCCGGATAGTCGAATGCCTGTGCGTCCGCGCGACGTTGCCGATCGTCCGAATCAGATGTTCGCGTGCCCGGGCGTCCGCCGCCCGCGCCCGATTGCCCGCGGAGGTTGCTGATGGATGCGTTGTCGGATGTGCTGCGGGCGGTGCGCCTGACCGGCGCCGTGTTCTTCGACGTTCACGCGTCGGAGCCGTGGGCGGTCGAAGCGCCAACGGGGCAATCGATCGTGGGCAGGATCTTCCCGGGCGCCGGTCATCTGATTTCCTACCACCTGGTCGCGCGCGGCTCCTGCTGGGGCGGCGTCATCGGGCAGCCGCCGTTGCGCCTCTCGGTAGGCGACATCGTCATGTTTCCGCACGGGGACGCGCATGTGATGTCGAGCACCGCCGGGATGCGCGGCACGCCGGACCTCGCGCTCTATCGTCCATCGAGCGCCGGGCGGCAATTGCCGCTCGCCGTCACCGTGGGCGACGCCGATCACGCCGCGACGCATCTCGTCTGCGGGTTTCTGGGATGCGATTCGCGGCCGTTCAACCCGCTGCTGGACGCGCTGCCGCGAATCGTCCGCGTCAGCCAGCGCGAGGGCGGAGCGATAGCGACGTTCGTGCAGTTCGCCGTGGCTGAATCTCGGGAAGCGCGAATCGGCGGCGAGTGCGTGCTCGGCCGCCTGAGCGAGCTGATGTTCGTGGATGTCGTGAGGAGATATCTGGAGACGCTGCCGGCCGACCGCGCCGGCTGGCTGGCGGGGCTGCGCGACCCGTTCGTCGGGCGCGCGCTCACGGCCCTTCACCGCAGCCCCGCCCGGGGCTGGACGCTCGAATCGCTGTCACGCGAAGTCGGGCTCTCCCGGTCGGTGCTGGCGGGACGCTTCACGCAGTTCGTGGGGCAGCCGCCGATGCAGTATCTGACGAACTGGCGGATGCAGCTGGCCGCGAACCATCTGCTCAGCGGAACGGACAGCATCGCCGCCATCGCCGAGCAGGTCGGCTACGAATCCGAGGCCGCGTTCAGCCGGGCGTTCAAGAAGGTGGTCGGCACGCCGCCCGGCTAGTGGCGCAAGAGTCGCGCCTGATTCCCGGGCGAATTCCCATTCCTGATTCCTAATCCTTGACTCCAACCGCTCCTCCGTCCGGAGCCCGACGATCGCTGCCGCCTTCGAGCACGTCGTCCTTCGCGTCGTAGACGATCACCTGCGCCACGCCCTGCGGGTAGCGGCTGACCTGGAGCGTGTGCCCCCGCCGTTCGAGGCCGGCCATCGTGTCCGGCGACAGCCCGTCCTTCTCGTACGTGATCAGGTCCGGCAGCCACTGGTGGTGGAACCGCGGGAAGTCGACCGCGCCCTGCGCGTTCATCCCGAAGTCGACCACGTTGACGATCGTCTCGAGGACGGTGTTGATGATCGTGCGGCCGCCGGGACTGCCGGTGACCATGAACAGCCGGCCGTCCTTCGCCAGAATCGTCGGCGTCATGCTGGAGAGCATGCGCTTGTAGGGCGCCGCGAGGTTCGGCTCGGTGCCGATCAGCCCGTTGGCGTTGGTCAGCCCCGGCCCGGCGTTGAAGTCGCCCATCTCGTTGTTCAGCAGGAACCCTGCGCCCGGCACCACCGACTTGACGCCGAAACCCTGCTCGAGCGTGTAAGTGACCGATGCCGCGTTCCGGTTGGCGTCGACAATCGATATCTGGGTGGTCTCCGGGCTCTCGTGCGGCCACGTGAACGTGGTGGGCGAGGACGGCTCCGTGTGATCGAGGCTGATCGTCTTCCGCAGCTCCGCTGCGTACTCCTTCGACGTCAGGCGGGCGATCGGCATGTCGTGCACGAAGTCCGAGTCGCCGAGATAATGCGCGCGATCGGCGTAGGCGCGCTTCATGGCTTCGACCATCACGTGGACCGACGCGGCGGAGCCGGGTCCCATCTTCGACAGGTCGTATCCCTCGAGCACGTTCAGCATCTCGACGAGCGCCACGCCCCCCGAGCTGCTCGGCGGCATCGAGATGATCTGGTATCCGCGGTACGTGCCGGTGATCGGCGCGCGGCGCTTCGCCGTGTACGCCTTCAGGTCCTCCCGGGTGATGAGACCGCCGTGCGCGGCCATGTCCTTCTCGATGTCGAGCGCCGTCTCGCCGTCGTAGAACCCGGCAGGGCCCTGCGCGGCGATGCGCAGCAGCGTGCGGGCGAGATCCGGCTGCCTGAGCGTGTCGCCGGCCTCGTACGGCACGCCATTCTTCGTGAACTGCTTGAGCGACGCCGGATAGGGCTCCATCGCCTTCAGTGCGTCCTTCAGCGATCGCGCCAGCCCGTCGCTCACCGTGAACCCGTCGCGCGCCAGCGCCACGGCCGGCTCGATGAGGCGCGCCCACGGCAGCTTTCCCTGCTCATGCCACGCGAGATACAGGCCCGCCACCGTTCCCGGCACTCCGACCGACAGGTAGCTGTTGTGGTGGACGTTGACGTCGTACGTGCCGTTCTTCAGGAACATCGTCGGAGACGCCTTCGCGGGCGCGACCTCGCGGAAGTCGTAGGCCACCGGATCGCCGGTCGCGGGACGGAACACGAGGAAGCCGCCGCCGCCGATGTTGCCGGCCGACGGATGCACCACCGCGAGCGCGAAGGCGGTCGCGACCGCCGCGTCGACGGCGGTGCCGCCGTCCTCGAGCGCCTGCGCGCCGATGTGCGAAGCGATCTCGTTCTGCGACGCGACGATGCCGCCGCGCGCCCGGGTCGGGACGGGAATGGCGGCGGAGGTGGGCGTGACGAGGGCCGCTGCGATGGCAAGAGCGACGAGTCGGGAAAACATGGCGCGAATTATACGTGGTTCACGGGTTCAAGGGGTTCACCGGGTTCAGGGTATATAGGCGATGGCGTCGATCTCGACGCGCATGCCGTCACCGGGCAGTCCGGCCACTCCGACGGTCGTGCGAGCGGGACGGTGGTCGCCGAACATCCGGGCGTAGACGGCGTTCATCTGCCTGAACTCGTTCATGTCGACGAGGAAGACGCCGCAGCGCAGCACGCGCTGCAGGCTGGAGCCGGCAGCTTCGAGGATGGCCTGAACGTTCTTCAGGCACTGCTCGGTCTGCGATTCCACGTCGGCGCCGGCCAGCTTGCCGGTGGCGGGGTCGTGGGCGCCCTGGCCCGAGACGAAGACGAGGCGCTCGAACCCCATGCCCGGCGTGTACGGACCGGCGGGCGGCGGCAGGTTGGCAGCGCGGACTGGCGTGTGCTTCGGCGTTTGACTCATACGATCTCCTCGTCGACAAGGGCCTCAGTGTGTCACTGCGTTGCTGGATGTCGAACATCGACCATGGTCGCTCGCTACGATTGTTCAACCGGCCGCGACGGGTCGCTCGACCACTCGCTCCACGATCCGGCATAGAGCTTCGCGCCCGGCAGTCCCGCGTGCTCGAGCGCCAGGAGGTTGTGACACGCCGTGACGCCGGAACCGCAGTAGCAGACGACCTGGTCCATCGTCACGCCTCCGACGACCGCCCCGAACGCGGCGCGCAATTCGTCCCGCGATCGGAAGGTGCCGGTCTCGCTCACGTTGGCCGCAAACGGCCGGTTCACCGCTCCGGGAATGTGGCCCGGCACGCGATCCAGCGGTTCGATCTCGCCCCGATACCGCTCCGGCGCCCGCGCATCCACCAGTCGCCACCCGGATCGTCCGAGCTGTGCTGAGATGTCACCGGCCTCGACCAGCCAGCCGAGGCGAGGCTGTCCGTCGAAGCGGCGGCGCGGCGGCGTGACGCGTCCCGATTCGACCGGCCGGCTCTCCGTCAGCCACTTCGCGAACCCGCCGTCGAGCACGGCGACACGGTCGTGGCCCAGCCAGCGCAGCATCCACCACAGGCGGCTGGCATACATGCCGTTGTCCTGGTCGTAGACGACGACCTGCGAGTCGTTGCCGATGCCAAGCCGTCCCAGCGCGTCACGAAAACGATCGGCGTCCGGAAGGGGATGGCGGCCGTTGGACCCGTTCGGGCGGCCGCTCAGGTCCCGGTCGAGATGCGCATAGGACGCGCCGGGGACGTGGAGGGATTCGTGCTCGCGCTCGCCCCAGGCTGTGTCGTCGAGCCTGAACCGGCAGTCCACGATCGTCCACGTCGCGTCGTCGAGATGTGCGGCCAGATCGCCCGTGCCGACGAGGGTCGTGAAGCGCATCGACGTAACATATCAAGGTCGCTTTGGGACCGCCAACCACGGCCGCATCGCTATCGTCTAACAGCAGGGTCATGACGCACCGCCTCCGCGCCCGCTTCGTCCTCCTGGCCGCCCTGGCGGCGGGGGTGCACCTGAGCGCGTCGGCGCGCTCGGCAGCGCCGCACGCCGAGGCGGTGCCGCTGCCGGCCCCGAACGCGGCGCGGCTCGATGGCGATCCGACGCCGGAGATGTGGGCGCATTCGCCGGTCGTCGAGGACTTCATCGAGCGTGCGCCGACGGAGGGCGGGAAGCCGGCCGAGCGCACGACGTTCCAGGTGGCCTACAACGCGACCACGCTGTTCGTCCGGGTGCAGGCCTTCGACACCGAGCCGGGGAGGATCGTCGGCTACCTGACGCGGCGCGACGCCGACTCGCCGAGCGACTGGATTCGCGTCCTGATCGACTCGTACCACGACCGGCGCACGGCCTACGAGTTCGCCGTCAACCCTGCGGGCGTGAAGCAGGATCGGTACTGGTTCAACGACAACAGCCGCGATGACAGCTGGGACGCCGTCTGGGACGTGACGGTCGCGCGGTCGGCGAAGGGCTGGAGCGCCGAGTTCCGCATCCCGTTCTCGCAGCTGCGGTTCACGCCGACCGCAAACCCGGTGTTCGGCTTCGCCGTCTCGCGCGACATCGGCCGCCTGAACGAGACCTCCACGTGGCCGCTGCTCGCGCGCAGCGCCACCGGCTACGTGTCGCAGTTCGGGGAGCTCGACGGGCTGTCGATCCCCGCGTCGCCCAAGCGCCTCGAGCTCGTGCCGTACACGGTGACGAGCCTGACGCGGCAGCCGACCGACGGGAACCCGCTGCTCCATCGATCGGCGCCCGGCGCGTCGGTCGGCATGGACCTGAAGTACGCGCTCACGCCGGGGCTGACGCTCACTTCCACGATCAATCCCGACTTCGGGCAGGTGGAGGCCGATCCGGCCGTCGTGAACCTGACGGCGTTCGAGACGTTCTTCGCCGAACGACGGCCGTTCTTCGTCGAGGGCTCGGGCAATTTTCAATTCGATCTCGACTGCAACGACGGCAGCTGTTCGGGGCTGTTCTATTCGCGCCGGATCGGACGCGCGCCGCAGGGGACGGGCGATCTGCCGAGCGGCGACGCCGTCTACACGAATGCCCCGGCGCAGACGACGATCCTCGGCGCCGGGAAGCTGACCGGACGCGTGGGCAAGTACTCCGTCGGCGTTCTCGAGGCGGTGACCGCGCGCGAGACAGCATCGGTGATCGACGGCGCAGCGGGCAGCCAGTCGACGGTCGAACCGGCGGCGAGCTACGCGGTGGCGCGCGTGCGCCGCGAGTTCGCCGACCAGTCGACGCTCGGCGTCATGATGACGTCGACGCGACGCGCCATCACCGGCGACCTCGCCACGCCGCTGGCGCGCGACGCGTACGCGGGCGGCGTCGACTGGGATCTCCGTTTCGGCGGGCGCTACAGCCTGAACGGCTACTGGGCCGCCAGCTCGGTGCGCGGTTCACCGGACGCGATCGCCGCCGTGCAGGAGAGCAGCCGCCATTATTTCCAGCGCCCGGGCCTCGAGAGCACCCGGCTCGACCCGACCCGCACGGCGCTCGACGGCACGAGCGCGCGCCTCAGCGTCGGCAAGATCGGCGGGCAGCGCGTGCACTTCAATTCCACGGTGTCGTTCAAGTCGCCGGGGTTCGACATCAACGATCTCGGCTACTTCCGCCGCGCCGACGTCCGCGCGGTCAGCAACTGGCTGCAGATCCGGAGCGACGTGCCGACGCGCTGGTTCCGGAGCCGGATGATCAACTTCAACCAGTACGCGAGCTGGAATTTCGACGGCGACCTGCTGCAGAGCGGCGGCAACGTCAACGCGCACGCCGTGTTCGCGAACAACTGGTCGATCGGCGGCGGCTTCAACGTCAACGCCCGCGGCTTCGACGATCGCCTGTCGCGCGGCGGGCCGGGCGGCTACGTGCAGGGCTACGACGAGGGCTGGTGGCACGTGGACGGCGACAACCGGCGCATGGTGTCGCTGAACTACTCCGGCGGCGCCGGGCGCGACGGCTACGGCTCGCGCTGGCTGGAGGTGTCGCCGGAGCTGACGGTCCGGCCGATGGCGGCGCTCTCGGTCACCGCCGGCGTCCACTACAACCGCAACATCGTCGACGCGCAGTGGATCGAGCAGGTGACCGACCCCGCCGATCACTACGTCTTCGGGCACCTCGATCAGACGACGGTCTCGCTGACCGGGCGCGTCAACTACACGCTCACCCCGCGGCTCTCGATCCAGCTGTACGCGCAGCCGTTCGTGTCCGGCGGCGCCTACACGAACGTCCGCGAGCTCGTGGACGGCCGCAGCGACGTGTACGCGAGCCGGTACGCGGCGTTCTCGCCTCTGCGGATGGACGAGAATCCGGACTTCAACGTCAAGTCGTTCCGCACGACGAACGTGCTGCGGTGGGAGTACACTCCGGGTTCCACGCTGTTCGTCGTCTGGCAGCAGGCGCGGGAGAACGACGCCGTCCCCGGCGGCTTCAGCTTCGGCCGCGACGCGCGGGACATCTTCGGCGTCCCGCCGCACAACGTGTTCCTGGTCAAGGTGGCGTACTGGCTGAATTACTGAGGTGTGGGACGGCCTGAAGGCCGTCCCCTACCGAATCGAGAGTCCCGGCTGCCGAATCGAGAGTCCCGGCCCCTACTGTCTGTAGATCGTGCCGTCCTTCATCACGAAGCGCACGTGGCGGATCGCCGAGATGTTCTGCGTGGGATCGCCCTCGACGGCGATCAGGTCCGCGAGCCTGCCCGGTTTCACTTCGCCGATGTCCAGGTGCAGCACGCGGCCCGCGACCGACGTGGCCGCCTTCAGGGCATCGACCACCGGCATCCCGTAGTCGACCATCAGCTCGAGCTCACGCGCGTTGTCGCCGTGCGTGTAGACGCCGACGTCGCTGCCGTTGATGATGGTCACGCCGGCCGCGAGCGCCGCCTTGAAGCTCTCGCGCTTGTGGGCAATCGAGGCCGGCTCCGGCTGCTGGCCTCTCTTCCAGCCGCCGTACTGCGCGATCGCGTCGCCGGCGGCGAGCGTCGGGCAGAGCGCGACGCCGTGTTCTTTCATCATCCGGAACACCTCGGGTGTGCCGCCGTCGCCGTGTTCGATGGTCTCGACGCCCGCGAGGATGGCGCGCCGCATCCCCTCGGGGGTACTCGAATGCACGGTGACCGGCACGCCGGCGCTCTTCGCGGTCTCGACCATCCGCGTCAGCTCCTCCAGCGAGAAGGTCGGATGCGAGCCGGGGTGCGGCCCCCAGCGGTAGTCGGCGTAGATCTTGATCCAGTCGGCGCCGTGCCCGATCTGGCTCCGCACGACGCGAGTGACCTCGTCGAGGCCGGACGCCTCTTCGCCGCCCTGCGGAATGGGCCCCCACTCGGCCGCGAACCCTTTCGGTCCGTACGCGCCGGTCGCCACGATCGCGCGGGTGACGACGAGCATGCGGGGCCCCGGAATGATGCCCTGCTCGACCGCCTGCTTCAGCTCGACGTCGGCGTACCCGGCGCCCTCGGTGCCGAGATCGCGGATGGTCGTGAAGCCGGCCATGAGCGTGTCGCGGAGATGGTTGACGGCGCGCGCCGCGCGCAGCGCCAGCCCTTCGTGGGCCACCTGGTCGTTCCACGACGTCTCGTTGTACGGATGGAGCAGCACGTGCGAGTGCGCCTCGACCAGACCCGGCATGAGCGTGGCGCCGGCGAGGTCGATCGTCTTCGCGCCGGATGCGGCGACGGACGCCGACGGGCCGACGGCGTCGATGCGATTGCCGCGCACGCGCACGGCCCAGCCTTCGTGCAGGATTTCGCCGTCGAACACGCGCGCCGGACGGAGCACGGTCACCGACTCCGGCGCCTGGGCGGACGCCGCAAGCGATGCGAGAGCCGCCATCAGGGCGGCGAGGAGCGTTCGCAGTTTGAGCATCCGCGCATTATATTCAGGTAGGGGACGGGACACGGTCTGCGACACCCCGAGCGCGAGGGACGCGCGAAGGTCGGCCGGGCGAGCGGGGGCGGCACCCGCGAGCGAGTGGACAATGATTCTCTCCGATCGCGATTCCGCGATGCTCAGCGGCGACAGCGGACCGGCGGCGCAGCTCGCCATGTCGATCCTCGTGCGGATGGCGGAGGTCTACGGCGCCGACGAGCTGATGGACATCTCGCAGGCGCACATCGACAGCACCATCTATCTCGGCGACGCGACGCTGGAGTTCGCCGAGCGCCTCGCCGCCCTCGGCGCGAAGGTGGCCGTGCCGACCAGCCTGAACGTGAGCGGTGTCGACGAGTGCGGCTGGCGGGACTGGGCGGTCTCGCCGGAGTGGGCGGCCAAGGCCGCGCGCCAGATGCTCGCGTACGAAAAGATGGGCGCGGTCCCGACCTGGACGTGCGCGCCGTACCAGACGAAGATGCGCCCGGCCTTCGGCCAGCAGATCGCGTGGGGCGAGTCGAACGCCATCTCGTTCGCCAACTCGGTCATCGGGGCGCGAACCGAGCGCTATCCGGACCTGCTCGACATCTGCTGCGCGATCACCGGCCGCGTCCCGGCCGTCGGCCTGCACCTGACGGAGAACCGCGCCGGCGAGCTCGTCCTGCGGCTCGTCGACGTGCCGGAACGGCTCCAGCGCGACGATCAGTTCTTCGCCGTGCTGGGACATCTCGTCGGCAAGGTCGCGGGCGATCGCATCCCTGTCGTGACCGGCCTGGCCGTGCAGCCGCCCGAAGACGAGCTCAAGGCCTTCGCCGCCGCCGCCGCGTCCTCGGGGCGCGTCGCACTGTTCCACCTCGTCGGCATCACCCCTGAGGCGCCGACGCTCGAGGCGGCAATCGCGGGACGCACCGGCATCGAGACGATCGACGTGACGATGGACGACCTGCGCGCCGCGCGGCGCGAGCTGACCGACGCGGACGGCCGCGAGCTGGACATGGTGATCCTCGGCAGCCCGCACTTCTCGCTCGCGGAGTTCTCGCTCCTCGCGCCGCTCGTCGAGGGCCGCCGCGCGCACCCGCGCGTGCAATTCCTGATCACGTCGAGCCGGTTCATGCGCGACGAAGCCGACAAGACCGGCGTCCTCGCGCCGATTCTCGCGTTCGGCGCCCGGATCACGGTCGACACGTGCATCCTCGCGTCGCCGATGCTGCCGCCCTCCATCAGGACGCTGATGACCAACTCGGCGAAGTACGCCTACTACGCGCCGAGCCTGCTGCACACGCGCATCACCTTCGGCAGCCTCAGGGACTGCGTCGAGTCGGCCGTCGAGGGGAGCGTCGTGCGGGACGAAACGCTGTGGCAGACCGCGTGATCCAGGGCCGGCCGGTCGTCGCCGGCGAAGCGACCGGCGAGGCGCTCGTGACCGATGAACCCCTGTCCTTCTGGGGCGGGTACGACTTCAAGTCCGGCCGCATCATCGACACGCATCATCCGCTCGCCGGCGCGAGCGCGGCCGGACGGGTGCTCGCGGTGCCGTTCACGAAGGGCTCGTCGACGACCACGGCGGTGCTGCTCGAAGCGGTCCGGGCCGGCACCGCGCCGGCCGCCATCCTCACGACTGGCGTCGACGCCTTCTTCGCTCTCGCGTCGATCGTCGCCGGCATCATGTACGGCAGGTCGTTTCCGGTCGTGTCACTCGATGCCGCCGATTTCGCGCGGCTCGAATCGGGCGCCCGGATCGCCGTGGACCGCTCGGGCCGCGTGACGATCGCAGCCGGGAGCCGATAGCTGTCAGTCGAGAGCCTTCGTGAGTACACTCGGGGCATGGCGGATTTCGACGACCTCCAGCTCGACCGCCCCGCGAGGCCGCCCGAACCCGGGCGGCAGAGCCGCGGCCTTCCTCTCCTCCTTACCATCGTCGCGATCGTCGGGCTCGGCGTGGCGGGGTACTTCCTGTGGACGCGTCAGCCGACGCCGAAGGTCTCGCCATCGGCTGCGCGGCCGCAGCCCCCGCCCGTCCAGACGGCGCCGGTTGCCGGCGAGTCGATCGAGCTGCCGCCGCTCGGCCAGAGCGACGCGCTCGTGCGTCAGCTGGTCGGCCGCCTGTCTTCGCATGCGCGGGTGGCGCAGTGGCTGGCGACCGATCAGCTGGTCCGCAACTTCACGGTCGTCGTCACGAACATCGCGAACGGACACACGCCGACCGCGCATCTCCAGAAGATGCGCCCGACCGGCGACTTCGTCGTCTCGCACGACGAGCAGGGGACCTTCATCGATCCCGCCAGCTATCAGCGGTACGACACCTACGCCGACGCGGTCTCCGGGCTGGATCCCCAGGGCACGGCGCGCGTGTACGAGACGCTCAAGCCGCGCATCCAGGAGGCGTATCGCGAGCTCGGCTATCCGGAGGGCGACTTCGACGCCGCGTTGAGGCGCGCGATCGTGCTGCTCCTGCAGACGCCGGTCGTGGAAGGTCGGATCGACGTTGCCGGTGCCGGCGGGCTCTACTCCTTCACCGACGACCGGCTCGAGGCGCTCGACGGCGCGCAGCGCCAGCTCCTGCGCATGGGGCCGCGGAACGAGCGCCTCGTCCAGGACGAGCTTCGGGCGATTGCGCCGCTCGTCGGAATCCCGCCGCAGGAGCTGCCGCCGTCGCGCGTGATCCACGAGGGCGGATCGGGGTAGCATCTAGGCCCGATGCCGACACACGCCCAGCTGGAGAAGCTGACCGGACTGGTCAGCCGCTTCGGCGCGTTCGTGGCCGAACGCCATCCGTTCGCCCTCGCGGATGCCCTGGAGGCGTACGAAGCGGCGAGCGGCGGTCGCGAGCCGCGCGGCGAGGCGGCGATCGAGGGGCTCAGGCCGGCGCTCGCGCGCGAGCTGGCGCGGCGTCTCGACGCGCGCGCGGTACCGCCCGGCCTGCCCGAGACGACACCGCGGACGAGCGCGGCGGCGCGGATCGCGCAGGCGAACGCGGAGCTCGTCGATGCGTGCGACGGCTTTCTCCGCCGCGCCGCCATTCAGGCGTCGCTCGGCGCCGGCGAGCGGCGGGAAATCCTGCGCGGCATGCTGCTGACGCGCGCGGCCGACAACCGGCTGAAGCAGTTCTTCACCGGCGGCGAAATCCGGTACGGCGGCGCCGCGTTCCAGGGCAAGGGCTTCCGATCGCTCGGCCAGGAGGCGATCTACGCGGCCGGCATCCGGCTCAGGCGCGGCGCGGCCTTCCGCCGCGCCGACGGATCGTGGGGCGGCGACGTCATCGGTCCCGTCATCCGCGACCTCGGCATCACGCTCGCGATGCACCCGGAGCCTGAGACGGTGCGGATGGTCCTGAACGCCCAGATGGGCAAGGTCGGCGCGCCGCTCGACGGCAAGGATCTCCATATCGGCGATTTCTCGTGGGGCATTCTCCCGCCAGCCGCGCCGCTGACGACGGCCACGCTGACCGTGGCCGGCATCGCGATGGCGTTCTGGCGTGAGGGCGCGGGGCGCGTGGCCTTCTCGTTCATCGGCGAGGGAGGCAGCTCGCTTGGTGAATGGCACGAGGCCATCAACCTCTGCGCGGCGCGCCGGCTGCCCGCGGTCTTCTGCATCCAGAACAACCAGACGGCGCTCTCCACGCCCGTGGCCGAGCAATCGGCGGCGCGGGTCTTCGCCGACAAGGCCGCCGGCTACGGCGTGCCCGGCATCACGATCGATGGCACCGATCCCGACGGAATCGCGGCCGCGTTCACGTGGGCGGCCGAGCGCGCGCGCGGTGGCCTGGGTCCGGCGCTCATCGAGCTCGTCGCCATGCGCATGTGCGGTCACGCGCACCATGACGACATGCTCTATCTGGGACGCGATCCGCAGGGGTCGTGGGAGTATGCGCCGCTGACCGATCAGGGCTACGCGAACCGCGAGCTGTACGAGTACTGGGCGGCGCGCGATCCGATCCCGGCGTACGCCGCGCGGCTGGAAGGCGAGGGCGTCATCGGGGCGGGCGATCTCGACCGGTTCAAGCAGGAAGCCGAGGCGATCGTCGAGGCGGAGGCGCGCGCCGTCATCGACGCGCCCTGGCCGCCGGGCGAGCAGGCAGGCGTCGGCGTGTTCAAGGACGAATCGCCGCGCCGGCATGTCGAGGTCCTGGATTCCGGCGTCCGGCTGAAGACGGACACGGCCGGAGTTCCCGATCTCGATCCGGGACCGCTCGCCGATCCGAAAGGGAGGACGTTCCTCGAAGGGGTGATGCTCGGGATCGCCGACGCGCTGCGCGCCGACCCGCGGGTGTTCGTGTACGGCGAGGACGTCGGCGGCAACTACGGCAACGCGTTCCTGCTGCTCCGGCCGCTTCTGAAGGAGTTCGGGGATCGGCTGATCAACTCGCCGCTCGCCGAAGGCGCCGTGCTCGGCGTGTGCGTCGGTGCGGCGCTGGCGGGCCAGCGGCCGATCGGCGAGATGCAGTTCAACGACTTCGTCGCCACCGGCTTCAATCAGCTCGTCAACAACGCGGCGAAGATCCGCTATCGCTGGGGCGGCGATGTGCCGATGGTCGTGCGGATGCCGTGGGGCGGCCTCCGCCACGCCGGCCCCTATCACTCACAGAACACCGAGCCGTGGTTCTACCGGACGCCGGGCCTCAAGATCGTCGTGCCGTCGACTCCGCACGACGCTCGGGCGCTGATGGCGTCGGCCGTGGCCGACCCGGATCCGGTGCTCTACTACGAGCACATCGCGCTCTACCGGGATCCGCGCATCAAACAGCTGCTCGCCGACGAAGCCCCCGCGCCGCTGCCGCTCGGGAGGGCAGCCCTCAGGCGCGCGGGCAACGACCTCGCGATCGTCTCGTACGGCGCATACGTCCACGTGGGCCTGCGCGTGGCCGAGAAGCTCGCGAAGGACGGCATCGAGGCGAGCGTCCTCGATCTCCGCAGCCTCGTGCCGCTCGACAGGCCGGCGCTGCTGGCGCTCGCGCGCCGCTGCCATCGCGTCCTCGTCATTCACGAGGACGCGCGCACCGGAGGGATCGGCGAGAGCCTCGCGGCCATCGTGCAGGAAGAGGCGTTCGAGTGGCTCGACGCGCCGGTACGCATCGTCGGCGCGCTGGACACGCCGGTCCCGTACTCGCCGCCGCTCGAGGAGTTCTACCTGCCAAGCGAGCAGCAGATCGAGCGCGCGGCGCGACTGCTGGTCGCGTACTGACGAGCGACGCGGAGCGGCCCGTGTTTCGCGCCATGCGCGCTCAGGTCGCCCGGGGGTCATTCCTCGGACCAGGGCGCAGAGATCGCACTGATTGTGACGTAGTATCCGTCCGGATCCCGGAGTGAGAACTCCCCTGTTCGAGTATTCGGGTTCACGTGGGGCTCCTCTTCGAGCCGGGCGACGAGCGCACGTGCTCTCTCGAGCGCCATGTCGAAATCGTCGACGCGGAAGAACAACAGGAGGCCGTTGCCGGCCTGACTGTTGGCAGGCCGGTCAGTCCATGTCGGCCGACCCTGCGACGCTTGCAGCATAACGCCGAACTCCACTCGCCGCTAGGCGCTTGGGGGGAACAGCTTCAGCATTGCCTGACTGCGGTAGTCGAAGACCTTCCTCAAATCCCTCATCACGAACCACCGCGAGACGAACGCGAACGGCACGTCGAACTCCACGTCGTCTTTGACGAGGGTCCCGCCGCGTTCCTCGACGAAGGTGTGCGCGTGGCGCCAGTACGTGTAGGGACCGCGGCGCTGCTCGTCGACGAAGCGATGCGGCGGATCCCACGCTGTGATCTCCGACTGCCAGCCGAGCGGAATGCCGTGAAGGCGGATGCGGTAGTCGATGCGCGTTCCCTCGTGCATGACGATCGGCGCCGGCGTGAGGATCCGGAAGTGCAGCCACGGCGGCGTCAGCCGCTCGAGGTTGGCGGCATCGGCGAAGAACGGGAACACCCGCTCGACGGGGTGCCGCAGCCAGAGCTCCGAGGTCAGCTTCACGCTGACGAGAACCCGGTCCGGCCTCCTGTTATTCCTGGCGGAGAGCGCTCATCGGATCGATTGACGCGGCACGGCGCGCCGGCAGATAGCTCGCCGCCAGCGCGACGGCTGCGAGCAGCGCAGACATCGCCGCGAAGCTCCCGGCATCCCGGGCGCTGACGCCGACGAGCTGCGCCTGGAACAGCCGCGTCACCGCTGCCGCTCCCGCGAGGCCCAGCGCGAGGCCGACCGACGTCACGCCAAGTCCTTCCTTCAGCACCAGCGCGAGGATGTCGCGCCGCGTCGCACCGAGCGCCATCCGCATGCCGATTTCCGGCGTGCGCTGCGCGGTCGCCGCGGCGACAACGCCGTACAGCCCGATCGTCGCGAGCATCAGCGCGACCGCGCCGAAGCCGCCGAGCAGGCTCGCCGCCAGGCGCTGCAGGAAGAGCGATGCCTCCAGTTGCGTGTCGACGGTATCGACGTCGAACAGAGGCAGGTTCGGATTCAGGTCGTGGACCTCGCGCCGGATCGCCGGCAGCGCGCCGATCGGGTCGCCGGCGGTCCGGACCACCAGCGTCGCGTCCGGGCGATACCGCTGCTGGACCGGCAGGTATAGATAGTTGCGCGGCTGCTCGGTGATCGATCCGTACTTGCCGTCGGCAGCGACGCCGACCACCTCGATCGTCAGCCGGCCGACGTGAATGCGGCCGCCGATCGGGTTCCGGTCCCTCCAGTACCGCCGCGCCATTGTCTCGTTGATGATGCCCACCAACGGCCGGTCCGCGGTGTCGCGGTCGGAGATGTCGCGGCCGGCGACGAGGCGGATGCCCATCGTGCGCAGGTATTCGGTCGCGACACGCGTGTAGTAGACCGTCAGCTCCTCGTTCGGCGCGGCCGAGTAGCCGTCCACCGTGGCGTTGAAGTCGCTGCTGCTGCCGAGGCCGAGCGGGAAGTTGCTGGTCAGGGTGGCGGCCTCGACGCCCGGCGTCTCGCGCACGCGCGCGAGCAGGTTGCGGAAGAACGCCGTCCCCGACGCCGCGTCGTATCCGGCCGGCATCAGATCGATCGACGCGAGCAGACCGTTACGCAGCGAGAAGCCGGGGTCGAGCGCCTGTGCGTTGCGCAGCGTCTGGAGGAACAGGCCGGCTGACACGAGAAGGACGAGCGACAGCGCGACCTGCGCCACGACCAGGGCGCGGCGCAGCCACGTGCGGCGCGGGCTCGACGTCACGGCGCCGGCGGTCTCCTTCAGCGCGGTCACCAGGCCCGAACTCGATCCTTGCAGCGCCGGCGCCAGGCCGAACAGGACGGCGCTGCCGAGCGTCATCAGGATCGCAAAGCCGAGCACGCGCGGGCTGAGCGACGCGTCGATCGCGAGCGGCAGCCGCGTCGGCGGGAAGAAGGCGGCCAGCAGGCCGGCCGTCCAGTACGCGGCGACCGCGCCCACGGTTCCGCCGGCGGCCGCGAGCAGCAGGCTCTCGGTGAGGAGCTGGCGCAGGAGCCGCGGGCGGCTGGCGCCGAGCGCGAGGCGAATGGCGGTCTCGCGCGTCCGGCCGGCAGCGCGCGCCAGCAGGAGGTTCGCGACGTTCGCGCACGCGATCAGCAGCACCGCCGCAACGACGCCCATCAGGATGGCGAGGACGGGCAGCATGAGGGCGCCCGCCATCCCCGGCGCGCGCCACAACGGGTACAGCCGGACGCCCTCGCCGGCATCTTCGCGATGTGCAGATGCGAGATCGCGGGCCACGACGTCGAGATCGGCCTGGGCGCGCGCAAGGGAGGCGCCAGGCTTCAGCTTCAGCATGACGGCCAGCCAGTTGTTGCCTCGCTCGTGCAGCCGGTCGCCCGGCATGACCGTCGTCTGCATCATCATCGGGATCCAGGCGTCGAAGGCGAGCGCCGCCGCGTTGCCGTGGAACCCTTTCGGCGCGATGCCGATGACGGTGAACGCGCGCCCGTTGATCGTGACGATCCGGCCGACGGCCGCGGGATCGCCGCCGAGATGGTTCCGCCAGTAGGCATAGCTGAACACTACGACGGCCGAGGCGTCCGGCGCGCGATCGTCGTCGGGCAGGAACGCGCGGCCGAGCGCCGGACGGACGCCGAGCACGTCGAAGTAGTTTGCACTGACGATCTCACCCCACACGCGTTCGGGCTCGCCGGTGGTCCGGACGCTCACCGCGACGACCCGCGACGCGAGCATGTCGTCGACGCTGGCGGGCCGGCTGCTCCGCATGTCGACGAAGTTTGGCCAGGAGGTGCTCAGGTCGCTGCGCGTCGGCGTCGTGCCGTTGAGCGCCACCAAGCGATCGATGTCCGCGACGCCAGGCAGCGGACGGAGCAGCAGCGCCTCGATCCAGCTGTAGATCGTGACGTTGGCGCCGATGCCGAGGCCGAGGGTGAGCACGGCGACGATGGTGAAGGCGGGCCGCCGGACCATGAGCCGCCACCCGTAGCGCAGATCCTGGGAGATCATCTCCATCCTCCGGACATGTCCGCGGAGCCAGAACGCATGGCGTGCCGCCCCCGCCATATAGGGGACGGTCTTCAGGCCGTGCCGCGCGCCGTCGCGTTGCGAGGCGTAGGCGAGGTCCGCGCGCCACTGGCGGCGCCACGCGCGGCGGCGCGGCGCCGGCACGAGCCGCGACAACCGATCGACGAACGCGAGCAGCAGGCGAAGCCGGGCGTTCGGCCGGGATGTCATCGCGTCACGCTTCGGAGGGGCGGATGCGCCACGCCGCGAGCGACACCGGCTTGAGATTCTTGTAGCGGGTGAGCGCGGCCGCGAGGGCGCCTGCGCCGGCGGCCGTCAGGTCGAAGTACCGGCGCGGCGGACGCTTCTCGCGGCGCGCCGTGCGCGGGTCCTCCCAGCGCGACGTGAGATAGCCCATCGCCTCGAGCTTGTCGAGCGTGGGGTAGACCGTTCCGGACGTCAGGCCGGTGGCGTCCATGATGTCGAAGCCGAAGCGGTTGCCGTCGGCGACGGCGTGCAGGACGGCCACCCGGCCGAAGGCCAAGGGCGGTGGCTTTCGCATGGGCTATCTTTACCATCAATCTATGTTGGTAGTCTAGATAGTACGAGGCGACGGCCTCCGCGGTTCCGCGCCTTTCCTGCTTCTGATCTCCTGATCTCCTGTGAAATGCACTTATGATCACTGCATGGTGGCCGCGGTCGTCTTCGATTTCGACGGGGTGGTCCTCGACAGCGAGACGCCTGAGTTCGAGGCGCACCGGCGGATCTTCGAGCGGCACGGCCTGTGCCTCACGCCCGGGGAGTGGTGCGATCAGATCGGGTTGTGGTCCGACGGGTACGAGGATCGATGGTTCACGCGCCTGTGCGAGCAGGCGGCGAACGCCCCGGACCGCGCCGCCTTCGACGCCGAGAAGCGGCGGCTGTTCCGGACGCTCGTCCCGCCGGAGCCGATGCGCGGGATCCGGGACCTGCTGGATGTCCTCGCTGCGGAATCGATTCCGGCGGCGATCGCCTCGAGCTCGCCGTCACGGTGGGTCGTCCCGGCGGTCGAGCGGCTCGGTCTCGCCGGGCGCTTTCAGGCAATCGTCACCGGCACCGACGTGGAGCGGCGCAAGCCGGCGCCGGACGGGTATCTCGAAGCGGCGCGCCGCATCGGCGCGGAGCCGTCGCGCTCGGTCGCCGTCGAGGACTCGGCCCCGGGCGTCGCCGCCGCCCGCGCGGCCGGCATGAAGACGGTCGCGATCCCTCACTGGCTCACCGCCGGGCACGACCTGGCCGCGGCCGACCTGATGCTGGCGCACGCCGGCGAGCTGACGCTCGAACGGCTGGAACGGCTGTGCGGACCCATCGGTCGTCGGGGAGATTCCTCCGCGCGCTGATATGAGCCGACGCGCGGCCGGGGTGCAAGAAGCCGATCGGCCTCACTACAATAAGAACCACTCACATGAACGACGACTCTGTTCCGACGCCCGACGGGGCGCCGCTCGACTTCATCCGGGCCATCGTGAGCGCCGACGTGAGTGCAGGACGGCACGGCGGCCGCGTCGCGACGCGGTTTCCGCCCGAGCCGAACGGCTACCTGCATATCGGCCACGCCAAGTCGATCTGCCTGAACTTCGGCGTCGCGGCCGAGTACGACGGCACGTGCAACCTGCGGTTCGACGACACGAACCCGACGAAGGAAGAAGTCGAGTACGTGGAGGCCATCAAGGAGGACGTGGCGTGGCTCGGCTTCCGGTGGAACGCCGAGCTCTATGCGTCGGACTACTTCGAGCAGCTGTACGAGTTCGCCGTCGAGCTGATCCGCCGCGGGCTGGCGTACGTCGACAGCCTGAGCGCCGACCAGATTCGCGAGTACCGCGGCACGCCCACCGAGCCGGGCCGGAACAGCCCGTACCGTGATCGATCGGTCGCCGAGAACCTCGACCTGTTCGCGCGCATGCGGGCCGGCGAATTCGCCGACGGCGCGCACGTTCTGCGGGCGAAGATCGACATGGCGTCGCCGAACTTCAACATGCGCGATCCGACGCTGTACCGGATTCGCCGCGCTACGCATCACCGCACGGGCGACGCCTGGTGCATCTATCCGATGTACGACTTCGCGCACCCGCTGTCGGACGCCGTCGAGCGCATCACGCACTCGCTCTGCACGCTCGAGTTCGAGGATCACCGTCCGTTGTACGACTGGCTGGTCGATCACCTGATCGAGGGCGACAAGCCGCGGCAGTACGAGTTCGCGCGCCTGAACCTGAACTACACGGTCATGAGCAAGCGCAAGCTGCTGCAGCTCGTCCAGCAGAAGCACGTCTCGGGATGGGACGACCCGCGCATGCCGACCATCTCGGGCCTCCGCCGCCGAGGCTGCACCCCGGAGTCGATTCGCGACTTCTGCACGCGCATCGGCGTTGCCAGGAAGGAGAACGTCATCGACGTCGCGCAGCTCGAGCACAGCGTGCGCGAGGACCTCAACCGGCGCGCCCCGCGCGCCATGGCCGTGCTGCGGCCGCTGCGGGTCGTCCTGACCAACTACCCGGAAGGGCTGACCGAGGAGGTCGACGTCATCAACAACCCGGAGGACCCGTCTGCGGGCACGCGGAAGGTTCCGTTTTCGCGCGTGCTGTACATCGAGCGCGACGATTTCCGGGAGGATCCGCCGAAGAAGTTCTTCCGGCTGGCGCCAGGCCGCGAGGTGCGCCTCCGCTGCGCGTACTTCATCACCTGCACGGACGTGGTCAAGGATGCCGCCGGCGAGATTGTCGAGCTACGGTGTACGTACGATCCTGCGACGAGGGGCGGCGACGCGCCCGACGGCCGCCGGGTCAAGGCGACGCTCCACTGGGTGTCGGCCGCCCACGCCGTGCCGGTCTCGGTGCGCCTCTACGATCGGCTCTTCTCGGTGCCCGATCCGGAGAACGTGGCCGAAGGGCAGACCTTCCTGGATCACCTGAATCCGGCGTCGCTGGAAGTGCTGTCGGAGTGCCGGGCCGAGCCGGGTCTCGCCTCGGCGCCCGTGGGCTACCGCGTCCAGTTCGAACGCCTCGGGTACTTCGTCGTCGATCTCGACTCGCGCCCAGGCGCGCCCGTATTCAACCGCACCGTCTCGCTGCGCGACACCTGGGCGCGAATCGAGGGCAGGGAGAAGGCTTGAAGGCCTCCCGGCTGCTGATGGTCTTCACGGTGGCCGCCGTGGCGGCCGGCGTGCCGTCCGCCCGGGCGGCCGCGGCGCGCGTGGGGCGGCTCGACGTGCTCCACGTCCGCAGTCGTGTCCTCGATGCGACGCGCACCGTCCGCGTCTGGCTGCCGCCGCACGAGCCGCGCGGCACGCGCTACGACGTGCTCTATCTCAACGACGGCCAGAACCTGTTCGGCGACGGCAATCCGGACACCGGCGGCGGCGGCTGGCACGCCGACGTGGCGGCAGCCGCCCTCGTGGCGGCGCACCGCATCCCGCCGCTGCTCATCGTCGGCATCGACAATGCCGGCGACCGATCGCGCGGTGTCGACTACCTGCCGGTGCCCGATCCCTTCGACGAGCATCCACGGCCGCCCGGCGCGGACCGATACCTGCGTTTCGTCGTCGACGAGCTGATTCCCAGAATCAATCGCGCGTATCCGACGCGGCCGGGTCCGCAGCACACCGGCTTCGGCGGGTCGTCGTACGGCGCGGTGAGCGCGTTCTACGCCGCGATGGCGAGACCGGGAGTGTTCGGGCGACTCCTGCTGGAAAGCCCATCGGTCGGCATCGGCGGCGGCGTGCTGCTCGAGCGCGCACGCGGCCTCCGCCGCTGGCCCGATCGGATCGTCATGGGCGTCGGCACGGGCGAGGGCAGGGGTGGACGAGGTCCGAACGACGCGTTCGAGACGCTCGTGTCGATTCTCCGGAAGGCCGGTCTCGGAGACGAACGGCTGCGGGTCACGGTGCAGGAGGGCGCGCATCACAACGAAGCCGCGTGGGCTTCGCGGCTGCCCGGCGATCTGGCGTTCCTGTTCCGCCCGGCCGACGCCCCACGCGCCAGGTGAACCCGCCCGGCTGAGCCTCGCGGTCCCCTCGGCATTGGGCGCTATACTCGCATGATGCGACCATCTCTCGCCCTCTCTCTAGTGATCGCGTGCGCGTCGCCCGCTCTCGCGCAGCAGACCGTCCGCTATGAGCCGGCCTTCGAGGATCTCAAGTACGTTTACGCTGCCGCGCCGCCGGTCGCGACGCTGAAACCGGGCGACACGCTCGAGACCCGCACGTTCGACGCTTTCGGCAACGCCATCCAGAAGCCGGGCGACACGATGGCGCTGGTCAAGGGCGACAACCCCCTCACCGGCCCCTTCGCGATCGCCGGGGCGGAGCCTGGCGACACGCTGGTCGTCAGAATCCTGAACCTGACGGTCGATTCGACGAAGGGCGTCGGCACGCTCGCGCCCGGTTTCGGCGCGCTGAACACGACCAGCTATACGCCGATGCTCAACCAGAATCTGCCCGACCGCATCTGGTTCTACGACATCGACGCGGCATCGAACACGGCGACGTTCCACGCCGATGATTCGACGTTCACGACGAAGATCCCGCTGCAGCCGTTTCTCGGATGCATCGGCGTCGCGCCGGCGGGCGGGGAGGCGCGCAGCTCGATCGTCCCGGCCGAGTTCGGCGGCAACATGGACGCGCCCGAGGTGCGCCCCGGGTACACGCTGTACCTTCCGGTCAACGTCCCCGGCGCGCTGCTCTACATCGGCGACGGACACGCCGCCCAGGGCGACGGCGAAGTGGCCGGCACGGCTATCGAGGTGCCGCTTCGCGTCCGCCTGCAGGTCGACGTGATCAAGGGCCGGAAGATCGCCTGGCCGCGGTTCGAGAACGACCGATCGATCATGGCCGTCGGCGCCTACCGCCCGCTCGACGATGCGCTGCGGATTGCGTTCACGGAACTGGTCGGGTGGATCCACAGCGACTACGGGCTGTCGAATCTCGATGCGTACGAGCTGCTGTCGAAGACGGCGACGATCCACCTCGTCGAGATGGTCGACCCGAACTACGTCGTCGTGGCGGGCATCGACAAGAAGTATCTGCCGCCGCGCCGGTGAGCCCCGCGCCGCGAGGCGCGGGGCGTCCCTCGGCCACGCAGCATCCGGCACCCGGCACCCGGACACCCGGGACCCGGAGCCCCCGCGTCAGACTCTCGCAACTGCTCGATCGATCTGAGCGACGTGGCGCGTGACGTGGACCGCGGCGAAGTCCGCGAGCTCGAACAGCGACAGCGTCCCGAATCGCATGTCGACGCAATATCCGCTGCCGCGTTCGGGCGTCAGCGACGCGATGGCCTTCGAGATGTGCTGGCCGCTCGCGCGGAGGCGTTCGAGCGCCACGTCGCGGCCGACGACCGGCGGCGGTTCAAGCGCTGCCGCTGTCGTGATCTTCGCCGGCAGCGAGGAGGGGTCGAAGCTTTCCTTGAATCCGGAGGGCGCTGGTTTCGCGGTGGCCGTCGAACCCGTCAGGACACCCGCGATCCACTCGTTGACCTGCGCCACGTGCCAGGCAATCTGCGCGGCGCTCCACGCGCGGTCTTCGGGCGGCCGTTCTGCGGCGGCCGCCGGCAGGTCGCGGAGTCTGGCGGCCAGCGTGTGGTTGACGGCGTTGAATCGGGCGAGAATCGTCGCTGCGCGATCTGGGGACACGGACATGGACGCCCTCCGCATGAGATGGCACGGCTCCACTCACATCGTGAGCGGTTTGTAGTCCAAGTCCGGTGCCCGGCGCAAGGTTGGAATTGCGGGCAGGGGGCCGGAGGGCGGCTCCAGGCAGGGACCGGGCGGGCCGGCGCGATTGCGCGGTCCAGGCATCGATCGCCAGGCCCGCGAACCGCGCCACCCGCTTTCCCGATCACATCACCACATCACCAGATCGCCACCTCACCACATCCCGAGATCATTGGCCCGCTTTCACCGCCATCGGGTCCGGCTCGATCACGACGTTCGTCGTGTACTGCTTGCCGCTGGCCGACAGCTTCACCAGGTAGGTGCCCGGGTCGATGGGCGGCCCCTGCGGCGCGCGGCCGCGGCCGAATCCGGGCGGCAGGTTCGCCGGCCGCTTCGGCGGAGTGCCCCGCAGATCCCACTGCACGCGGTTGATGCCCGCCTCGTTGGTGCCCTTGAGCTCGCGCAGCACCTTACCGTCGATGTCGCTGATCGCGATCGTCACGTCGCCCGACACGGGGCTCTTCAGGTAGTAGCTGATGGCCGTGCCGCGGGGCGCGTTCTCGCCCTCGAAGTGCTTCTGGCCGCCCATCTGCCGCCGCAGCGTGATGTCGTCGATCCACTGTACGCCGGGTCTCGGGCTGAACAGGTGCACGTCGCTCGTCGTTGCCTTGTCGCCGGCGAGCGCCTCGAGCGGCGTGATGTCGTCCATGATCCAGATGCTGCGGCCGTGTGTGCCGACGATCAGGTCGTGATCGCGCGGGTGGATCAGGATGTCGTCCACACGAACGGTCGGCAGACCGTTGAGGAAGCGCTTCCAGGACCTGCCGCCGTCGAGGGACACGTAGAACGAGTACTCGGTACCGAGGAACAACAGATCCTTGTTGACCGGATCCTCGCGGATGACGTTCACGTTCCCCATCGGCAGGTTGGCCGCGAGCGAGGTCCACGTCTGGCCGAAGTCGTGCGTCACGAAGACGTACGGCTTCATGTCGTCGGTGCGGTGCCCGTCGAAGGTGACGTAGCAGGTGCCCGCGTCGAAATGGCCGGCCTCGACGCGCGAGACGTGCGTCTCCCTCGGTACGCCCGGGACGTTTCCGGCGACGTTCGTCCAGGTCGTGCCGCCGTCTCGGCTCACCTGCAGGTTGCCGTCGTTCGTGCCGACCCACAGGATGCCCGGGAGCACCGGCGACTCGCTGATCGTGACGATATTGCTGTACGAGGCGGCGCCGTCGTGCTTCGACGCCATCGGCTTGTCGCCGGCGACGCCCATGATCGGACGGTCGTTGCGCCCGATGTCGTTCGTCAGGTCGATCGTGCGCGTGTACGTGTTCCCGCGGTCGCGCGAGATGTACAGCCGGTCCCCGCCGACGTAGACGGTGTCGGGATTGTGCGGTGAGAGGAGGACCGGCGTGTTCCAGTAGAACCGAGGCTGCTCGGAGACCGGCGGCAGCGGCACGATGTTCGGGTTCGTCTGGCCGCCGAAGCCGGCCTGCCGCGCGAACTCGGCGATCGCCTCGGCCTGCGCCGCCTGCGCGCCGCGCTGCGGCGGCCGCTGGCCGCGCGGCCGGATGCTGACCGTCTTGCCGGTCCGGAGGTCCAGCCGGTTGGTGTTGCCGTCCTGCGACTCGGCGTACACGGTCGCCCAGTCGGTCGGATCGTTCTGCGTGTAGAAGCCGTCGCCGCCGCCGACGCGGTACCAGTCCTCGTTGATGATGCCGTTGGTCGACCGTGTGCTGCTCGGCCCGCACCACGATCCGTTGTCCTGCAGGCCGCCGCACACGTAGTACGGCGTCCGCATGTCGGCGCTCACGGCGTAGAAGAGGCCGACCGCCATGTTGTTGACGAACTCCCACGTCGCGCACTGGTCGTAGCTGATGTCGATCCCGCCGTCGTTGCCGATGATGACGTGGTTCGTGTCGTGCGGGTCGATCCAGATGGCGTGGTGGTCGCTGTGCGCGACTCCTTCGACCGTCTTGAACGTCCTGCCGCCGTCCACCGACTTGTAGAACGGCGCGCCGCCCTGGTAGACGATCTGGTCGTTGCTCGGGTCGATCCGGATCTGGCTGTAGTACATCGGCCGGTTGACCGTGTTGCTGGTCAGCTTCCAGGTCCTGCCCCCGTCCTCCGATCGCCAGACGCCGGTCTTGCCGGGATCGAGCGGCGGCGGCTGGCCGCCTCGACCCGCCTGCTCCCCGCCGCCGCCGAACGGGCCCGCCGTGCCGGGCGGCACCAGACTGCCGTCCGCGTTCACGCCGGCGCCGGTGCCGCCGCTCGCGCCGACCTCGATCGACGCCATCACGACGCCCGGCTTCGACCTCGAGACGTCGAGCCCGATGCGCCCGATGATTGGATTGTCCGGCAGGCCGCTGCCCGTGAGCTTCGTCCACGTGCGTCCGGCGTTGGTCGTCTTCCAGATCGCGCTGCCGGGTCCGCCGCCGTTGAAGCCCCATGCCGTGCGCCGCCGCTGGTACGACGCGGCGAACAGCGTGTCGGGATGGTTCGGATCGATCGCCACGTCGGTGAAACCCGTGTCGTCGTCGATGAACTTCGACTTGATCCAGGTCTTTCCGCCGTCGGAGGTCTTGTAGAGGCCGCGCTCGGGATTCGGCCCGAACAGATGGCCGGCCACCGCCACGTACACCACGTTGTCGTTCCGCGGATCGATGACGATGCGCGCGATCGACTGCGAGTCCTTGAGGCCCATGTTCTCGAACGTCTTGCCGCCGTCGGTCGATTTGTAGATGCCGTCGCCGAAGGTGGAGCTCTGGCGGTTGTTCGCCTCGCCCGTGCCGACCCAGACGAGATTCGGGTCGCGCTGGCTCACGGCGATGTCGCCGATCGACGCCGAGGAGTACGTCTCGAAGATCGGCGTCCATGTCGTGCCGTTGTTGACCGTCTTGAACACCCCGCCGGTGGCGAACCCGAGGTAGATCGTCGAGGGATGGCTTTCGATGACGGCGATGTCGTCGATCCGCCCGCCGATGTTGGCCGGGCCGATCGAGCGGAACGTGAACGCGCGCAGCAGCGGATCGTCGGACCGGTTGATGACGGGCGCGGGTTTGCGCTCGGGCGGCGGCGCCTGGGCCACGGCACGGAGCCCGAAGGCGGTGAGCGCGGCGGCACACACTGCCGTGAAACGCGCGCCGAAGAGTCCTGGTTTCACAAGATCACCTTCCTGAAAAAGGACGCAGAAGGATCGCGGCCGAAGAGCCAGATTCTATTACTACCGGCCGTCGGGAGGCGCTTACGAGACGGCCGCCAATGCTGTCATCGTTCTTTCTCACGAAGACCGGCGGACCGCCCGTGGCATTCGGCCTAGAATCGGAGTTGCCATGCCCCTGGGCCTGCCGAGGTCTGCCTTCATGGCGCGCCGACTGTCCACCTTCCTCGTCGCCGGGGGATTCGCGGTTCTGGCCGCGTGCGGCAGCAGCATGCTCGTGACCGCGCCGGCTTCGACTACCGAGACGTTCAGCGGGACGGTGCCGGTCCGCCGCCTACGATCACGATGGGGCGCTTGGCGTCGGCTCGTTGAGCGGGGGCACGTGTTCGGCGCAGAGCCCGGTATCGGCCCAGGCCGGCACGACGGCGCAGCTGTCGGGACCTCTCGACGCGGGCTCGTACTGCGTGGACGTGTTCGACGTCGGCAACCAGGCCGCCCCGGTGACGTACCCGGTCACGGTCGCCCATCCATAGCCGGCGCTCGGGCTTCACCCGGCACGACATCCGCCAACCGGGAGCCGGCCGGTGTAGAATTCTCGCTTTGGCCGTGAATTATCACATCACGCAGTACGAGCTCGAACAGGGCGCCCTCGAGATCCAGTACATCGAAGAGTACTTCGGCGAGTTCCCGCGCAAGAAGACCGCGTCGGAAATCGTCCGGCGGCTGAGCGGCCGCTCGCACCTGATCCTGCTCGCGACGGCGCCGCTCCCCGACGACCCCGGCAGCGTGGTGCCGGTGTCGTTCAAGGTCGCCCACGAGATTCAGCGCCACGAGCGCGAGCCCAAGCTGGCGGACCTCGTGGCGCGGCTCGACGGCTCGGTGGTGTTCGACGGGCGCCGGATTCTCTACACATGGATCGGCGGGACCCGCCGCGACTGGCGCGGCCGCGGGTTCTTCCGCGCGCTCACCGAGCAGCAGGAGCTGTGGGCGATCGAGCAGGGCTTCGACGAGATCCTCGTGAAGACGAAGAACAAGTTCTACGAGATGCGCGGCACGCTCGATCACCTGCGGTTCGAGGTGGTCAAGTACGAGCGCAACCCGGCCGACAACGCCGAGTCGAAGGTGTACCTGAGCAAGAAGCTCCTGCCCGAGATCCTCGAGCGGCACCGGAGCGCCAAGACCGTGGTGCAGATTTCCGTGTGAGGACGATGGCCCCGACGACGCCCTACAGCAAGGATCTCGGCGATCGCGATCCGCTCGCTGCGATGCACGAGACGGCCGATCGCATCGCGAAGCTGGTGGCCGGCTGGCCTCCGGATCGGTTCGAGCGGAGCTACGCGCCCGGCAAGTGGACCGCGCGCCTGATCCTCGCGCACCTGGCGCACAGCGAGCTCGCGCTCGGCAACCGTGCACGCATGGCGCTCACGACGCCGGACTACGCGGCGCAGCCGTTCGATCAGGACAAGTGGCTCGCGCGCGAAGCGGGGATGAGCGGCCCCGAAGCGCTCGATGGGTTCCTCGCCCTGAGCCGGATGAATCGCACGCTGTTCGCATCGCTGTCGGAGGCGGACCGCCGGATTGCGATGACGCACCCCGAGTACGGGTCGATCACCGTCGATTGGGTGATCCACACGATTGCCGGCCACCAGCGGCACCATCTGGCGCACATCGAAGCGATCGACAGGGGCTAGGGGCCGGCTGCCGGGGCGGGGGCTGGGGACGTGAAGCTGATGGCGGCGGAATCCTATCCGGCGGCGCGGGCGATCGCGCCCGTCGTCGCGGCTCACTTCGCGGCGCACGCCGCCGCTGCGCGCCCTGAGCGGGGACGCGTGGCCTCGCCGCCCGATGCCGCCGTCGTCGAGGCACTGATCAGCGCGGCCTTCTGGGCGAGCCTGCGGCGCGAGGAAGGCTATGTGCCGCGGATCTCGCTCGCGTACGTCGCGCCGGGCGAGACGCCGCATCCGCTGCTGTTCGAGCGCCCGCTGCCGCTCGCACCCGCGGCGCTGACGAAGGTGTCGCCGGCGGTGGAGCGTGCGGGCATGCACCTGGGTGTGTGGCCCGACGGCGCCGACCTGTCCGTGTGGGGCACGACGCGGACCGTGCCGCCACTTGCCTTCGTGCTGGAGGTCGCCTCGCCCGGCCTTCTCGTCGTCAAGCACCAGCGCGGCGGGGACCTCGGCAAATTCGTGAACGTGGCGGTCCTCGAAGGCGACACGGCGAAGGTCGTCGACGAAGCGGCCTCGTCTCTGCCAGGCTGCCCCAGGCTGCTGACCTCGCTCCTCGGCTTCGGATCGCCCGCCTCGTGGGTGGACGGCGTCAACGTCCTGGTGCAGCTCGCCGTCTCCATGCGCGCCCACCGGCGCGGCGGGCTGATGCTCGTCGTCCCCGCGCGCAGCGACGCGTGGCGCGAGTCGATCGTGCAGCCGATTCCCTACGGCGTCGCGCCGCCGTTCCTGGAGCTGGCGAGGCTGGTGCGCGAAACGCCGGAGCCGGACGGACGGCTGTCATGGCAGGGGGCGCTCGCGCGGGCGGTGGATGCCGTGGCCGGCCTGACGGCGGTGGACGGCGCGACGGTCCTGACGCTGGACTACGAACTGCTGGCGTTCGGCGCGAAGATCGCACGACGGCGCGGGTCGCCGCCCGTGGAGCGGATCTCGGTCACCGAACCGATCATCGGCGGGGCCGCCGACGTCGTGCACCCGACGTACCTCGGAGGGACCCGGCACCTGTCGGCCGCGCAGTTCGTGCAGGATCAGCACGACGCGATGGCGCTCGTCGCCTCGCAGGACGGCCGTTTCACCGTGTTCGCGTGGTCGCACGGCGAGCACATGGTCCATGCGCACCGCGTCGAGATGCTGCTGCTGTGATGCGTGGAGGACGGTCTGAAGACCGTCCCCTACCGCCTCTCTACCGACCGACGCCTCTCTACCTGTAGATTCGAGCGGCGATGGCGACGCAGGCGCGCGGCGTCATACGTCAGGCGCTCCGCGTCACCGCGCCGGCGCCGGCCGTTCGCGAACTGCCGATCGGGACGCGCCTGCCACTCGGTGGGCGTCCCGCGGCGGATTTCGACTGGCTCCCGGCTATCGCCTGTCCGCTATGATGGTGTGCATGTCGGACGAAGAAGCGATCGACGCGCTCTACGCGGCGTGGCGCGATGCGTTAGAGCGCCGCGACCTCGAGGCCATTCTCGATCTTCTGACGCCCGACTACGTTCTGTGGGCGCCGGGCGCGCCGCCGATGGATCGCGAGTTGCTGAGGCCCAGGCTTGCAGCGGCGCTGGCAGCCTACGACGTCATCCCGTCGTTCGAACGAGAAGAACGCCTGGTTTCCGGCGGTCTGGCGTTCGAGCGCGGGTGGGACGTGCAGAAACTGCGGCCCCGCGTCGGCGGCGAGGAGAGAACCCAGCGCCAACGGGTGTTCCTCGTGCTGCGCCGCGGCGCCGACGGGCGATGGCGGTTCGCGCGCGGCATGTCCCAGGCCGGGCCTGCCGGCTGACCCCGCAGCAGGGCCAGATTCGATTCGCGCGACGTGTTTCTTGGGCAGCGAGCGCCATGGCCAGAACATTGACCCGCGGCGAGGCCAAGACCTTCTACGACCGCTTCGGCGCCCGGCAGGATTCGCAGTCCTTTTACGAGGACCGCGCACTCGACGACCTCGTCGCGCACGCCGCCTTCGAGCGTGCGCAGCACGTGTTCGAGCTCGGGTGTGGAACCGGTCGGTTCGCTGCCGGGCTGCTGGCCTCGCATCTGCCGGGGGAGGCCGAGTACGACGGCGTCGACATCAGCACGACGATGGTCGCGCTCGCCCGCGAGCGACTCGCCCCGTTCGGACCGCGGGCGCGCGTCCACCTGATGGAGGGCTCCGACCCGTTTGCCGGAATCCAGACACCAGTAGACAGGATCATCAGCAGTTACGTCCTGGATCTGCTCGAGGAAAGCGAGATCGCGGCGTTCATCGCCGGGTGCGCCCGCGCTCTCAGGCCGGGTGGCCTTCTCTGCCTCGTGAGCCTGACATTCGGCTTCCGTCCGACGTCGCGCGTCGTGACCAGCGCCTGGCGCGCCGTGTTCCGAATCTCGCCGCGGCTCGTGGGCGGATGCCGGCCGATCGAGCTCCGCCGGTACCTCGCGGCCGGAGCCTGGCGCGTGACGCATCATACGGTCGTGTCGTCGTTCGGCGTGCCGTCGGAAGTCGTGGTGGCAGAGCCGCGGCGCACGGCCTGATCGCTCGGCTGAAGCTTCGCGCTGCTCATCCGGATCTGGATCAGTTCGCGAGCGTGGCCTTCAGCGCCTCGAAGAACACCTGCGCGGCCTCCTTCACACCCTCGATCGGCACGTGCTCGGCGTCGCCGTGCATGCTGGCGACGACGTCGTAGGGAAGGATGGCCGGAAAGATCCCGTAGCTCTTCACCCCGCGCGGCCGGAACGCGTTCGAATCCGTGCCGTACGGGATCAGCATCGGCGTGACGATCGCGTCGGGGTGCAGCCGCTTGATCGCGGCTTCGATGTTGCGGTAGAGCGGCGTGTCGGTCGTCGTCAGGACCGGATCATCCGATTCGTAGACCACCTGCAGCTTGAGCGTGGGATCCCCGAGCCGCCGCTCGACCTCCTGCATCCACTGCTCGCGCGTCGTGCCCGGGAGCACGCGGCAGTCGAGCCCGGCTTCGGCGACCGACGGGATCACGTTGATCTTCGGCGGCTCGCCGACGCCGGAGCGCAGCCACGTCAGCGAGATCGTCGAGTGCTGGATGGCGTTGGTGAACTTGTTCTCCGCGAACGCCCCGACCCGCTCCTTCATCGTCTTCACGACGGAGAAGTCGACGCTCGGGATCGGCTGACCGAGCAGGCGCGTGAGCGCCTGCGCGAGGTGCACGTTCGGATTCTGGTCGTGCGGCATGCTGCCGTGGCCCGCGACGCCCTCGGCGCGCACTTTCAGCCAGATGAGCTTCTTCTCGGCGACCGAGATGCCGTAGACCAGCTTGCCCGGCGCGAACAGGTCGTTGCTGCCGAAGCCGCCCTCGTCGAGCACGTACTCGGGATCGAGCTCGGCGAAATGATGCTCGAGCATCCAGCGCGCGCCGATGTTGCCGCCCATCTCCTCGTCGGGGTTCGCGAGCAGGATCACGTCGCGATTGAGCGGCACGTGCCGCCGCTTCAGCTCGAGGAACGCCATCAGGTGCGCGACGCCGAGCCCTTTCATGTCCATGGAGCCGCGGCCCCAGAGATCGCCGCCGCGGAGGACCGCCGCGAACGGATCCATCGGCCAGCGCGTCTTGTCGGCAGGCACGACGTCCATGTGGTGCATCAGGACGATCGCCTTGCCCCGGGCCGGCGACACGGTCGCCTTGAGGCGCGCCAGGATGATCGCCTTGCCGGGCTGCGACATGTAGCGCGTGTACGGGATGCCTTCGCGGTCCAGGATGCCCGCGAGGAAATCGGCCGCCTTGGTCGTGTCGCCCGGCGGGTCCGAGGTATCGATGCGGACGTACTGTTGAAGCACGCGCGTCGCTTCTTCGCCGACCGCGCTCCAGTTCGGCGCTCGTGGCGTCTGCGCCGCGTGGACGGCCGCGAGGGCCGCAAAGGACACGAAGACGACGACCGACGCAAGGGGCAGAGCCGCCCGGTTGATCATGCGGGAGAGGCTATTGCACCAGGCGGCGCCGGGTCAACCGCGGCGCGAAGATGAGCGCGGCGCCGTAGGCGGCCAGCGCGATGAACAGCGTCGACGGGTGCGAGTGCGTGAAGTCTTCGGCGACCAGCTTCAGCGCCCCCGCGGCGAGCAGCGGATAGACCAGCCAGCGCGATTCGCGGAACGCGTCGGCGCGGCCGACCCAGGCGAGCGCCATCGCGGCGGCGGCCAGCACGATGGTGCGCATCGTCGCCAGGGATCCGGCATCGACCGCCGTTCCACGGCTCCACATCGTCAGCGCTTCCATCGCGACCGCAGCTGCGCCGCACAGCGCCAGGGCCAGGACGACGAGTCGCGCGATGCGCGTGATCGGGTCGGTCGACGCCCGGGAGCAGGGGATTGCAAGGCCGGCGCCGACGAGAACGATGACGGCGAGCATGGCGAGCGTGACCGGCGGCCAGGGGACGCCCGCCGGCGCGGCGAGCCGGTAGGCAGCGGAGCTCAGGACGCCCACCGCGGCCGACGCGGCGAAGGCGTACACCGCCGCGTGCGCCGCCAGACAGGCGGGACCGCGGCGCACGCCCAGAGCCAGCGACGCGAGTCCGAGCGCGCCGAACACCAGTCCGAGTGTCGTGTCGCCGACCACGAGCGGCAGCCCGGCGAGCGTCAGGATCAGGCCGAGCGTCGCGTAGTAGTGGAAGTTGCGGCCGATGCCGTGCCGCCGCGCCACGAACATGAACGCGGCGACGTAACAGGCGGCGGCCAGGACCAGCGTGCCGGCGCCGACCAGAAGGGTGCCGGTGCCCGTCTGGCGGACCACCGCGACCGCGCCGCCAAGGCCGACGGCCAGCGCGGCGGCGCTCTGCGTCATCTCGAACGGCAC
>JBLMXQ010000123.1:0-54826 GCA_050257855.1 Betaproteobacteria bacterium
GCGTCGATGCTGAAGCACGCCGGCGTACAAACCCTCGATCCCCATCGCCGTGCGATCGGCCGACATCGCACGCGCGCGCCGTTCTGCCTCGGCCGCGAGTGCCGCGCGTCGTGCGGGGTCGTCGAGCAGCGAATCAATCGCGTCGGCCAGCTCGCCCGGGTCGCCTGGCGGCACCGCGCACGCGGCATCCGGCGCCCAGTCGGCGACGTAACCGGTGCACGACCCGACCGTCGGCACGCCGCACGCGGCCGCCTCCAGCACGACGACCCCGGCTGCTTCGTGGCGCGATGTCAGCACGTGGAGATGCGCGCGGTCGTAGAACGCGGGCAGGCGAGAGATGCGCTGGAAGCCGTGGAACGTGACGTGCCGCGTCAGCCCCAGCACCGCGCACTGTGCCTGCAGCGCCCCGTCCAGCGTGTCCTCGCCGACGATGTCGAGGTGGATGTCGTCGGCGCGCCGCGCGAGCAGCAGCGCCATCGCGCGAAGCAGCGTCTGCTGATCCTTGACCGGGCGCAGGCTCGCAACGTGAACGAGACGCCACGGCGGCCCGACCGGCAATCGCGCGGGCGGCTGGAACAGCTGCGTGTCGACGCCCAGCGGCACGCACTCGGCTTCGAGCCCGGCCGCTCGCGCGAGACGGAGCATGTGAGCGCTGCAGACGTGCAGGCGCTCGGCCAGGCGCGCGGTCAGCCGCACCGACGCGCGCTCGCGCGCGGAGCGCTGCAGGCCGTAGTCGCAGTCGGGCAGCGACACCAGTTCGCCGCTATCGAACGAGACGAGCGCGGGAATATCGAGCCAGCGGCCGGCAAGGCCGGCGGCCAGGCCGGCGGGAGCCGCCCAGTAGCCGTGGAGGACGTCGAAGGGGCCCGCGCGCCGAAGCGCCCGCACGAGCCGGCGCGCGTGCACCGCCGTCGAGAGGCCCCGCGGAGCGGTTACGCGCCCCAGGTCGTGGATCGTCGCGCCAGCCAGCTGATACGTGCACGGCTCGGCGTAGTGGCGCAGAACGAACACGTGCACGTCGTGCCGGCGCGCGAGCCGCTCGACGAGCCACAGGAGCGCCGGGATGACGCGATCGCAGCCGCTGCGATCGAACCCGCCGGCCGCCACCAGGCCGACTCGCATTACGCGGACCCTCCTGTTGCCGCCGCCAGCGGCGGCTGCTCGAATTCGCTGCCGGCGCGCCGGCGGGCGACGATGTCCGAGTAGACGGCCATGGCGCGCCTGCCCACCGCCGGCCAACTCAGCCGGCGCGCGGCGTGTTCGACCGCACGCGAACGCAGAGCGGACCGATCCCGCCGCCACACGTCGACGAGCGCCCGGGCGAATCCGGAGGCGCTGCCCGGCGTCCAGAGCGCGCCGAACGCGCCGTGATTCGTGATGGCCCGGAACGACGGAATGTCCGTGACGACCGGAACCGCGCCGCACGCGCACGCCTCGATCAGGGCATACCCGCTCCCCTCGTGATGGCTGCCGCAGACGAAGAGGTCCGCGGCGCTCAGATACGCGGCGATATCCCGGTGTGGAATCGCTCCGACGAGGCGCACCCGCGCCGAGAGCGCCGGCGACTGGTCCAGTCGTTCGCGAACGAGCGGCAGCAGGTCATCCTCCGCGTACACCATCGATAGCACGGCGCCAGGCACGTCACCCAACGCGCGCTCGAAGCCGCTCAGGACGGTGAGCGGATCCTTGTTCTCGTTGAGACGTCCGACCCAGAGCACAGCGGGATCGCCGTCGACGCCGCTCGCGGCCCGCGCGACCGCCCGCGGCAGCGGACGCACTGCTGTCCCGGCCTCCATGACCTCGTACACCGGCTGGCCCGCAGCGATCAGGCCGGCCGCCCGCCACGGGATTGCCTGATCGGCCGAGACGAACAGAAACGCATCGGCCGCCCGCAGCTCGAGCCGCCGCAGCCGTCGGCTCATGCGGCGGACGATGTCGGCGGGCGGTCGAACCGTCGTGCCGTGGTCCTGCATGACGATCGCCGTCCTCTCCGGCAGCGCCCGCCGCAGCCACCAGGCGCAGGTCGAGAACACGAGGCCGTTCACGTGCACGAGATCCGCCGTCGAGCGCAGTACATTCGCGCGCGTGCGTCCCCGCGGGCAGAAGACGTAGTGCACGCCGTTTCTGACGATGGTTGTCTCGTGGCGGAACCGCTGGACGACGCGCACCCGCGCGCCGGCCTCGACCAGCGCTTCGCTCCATCCGGTGAGCGTCGTGTACCGGCCGAGAAGAGCGTCGGGATCTCTGACTCCCGCGTCGGAGCCGCAGTTCACCTGGATGATTGTCATTCCTTACTCTGCGTGGGGCTCCGCCCCCACGCCCACGGCGAACCGACGCTGATACGGCGGCTCCGATTTCCTCGTCCTCGCGACCCTATGGCGGCCGGCGCTGGCGTTCCTCACAGGAAGCCATACACCCATCTCGCCGGCTGCCAGCGCGGCCATCGCCCCCGATGCCCCGAAGCGCGGCACCAGGAGCACACAACCCGCGACTTGAACCGCCAGCGCCACCGCGCCCCAGCGCAGCGCGGTCTGCTCGCGGCCGGTCGCATAGAGAAACACCTCGCGGCCGCTGTTCACGAGCGAGGGCACGAGGCCGATACCGGCCCACACCAGGGGCCAGCGGGCAGCGCTGAACGCCGGACCGTAGGTCAGCCTCACGAGCGGCGCAGCCCACAGGACCAGCGCCGCGCCCGACGCGGCCGCGAACCACTGGACGCCGGCGTCGAAACGCGACCGCAGCCGTTCGGACGGCTCCTCTTCTTCCGTTCCGGCGAAAATCGGGAACGCGGCCCCGAACACGGCGTACGCGAGCCGTCGAGCGACGCTCTCGAGACGCACGGCGACGCCGAACGATGCCACGTCGCCGGCGCCCGCCAGCGCGCCGAGGAGGAGCGGCGCGACGCGCGCCTGCGCGTTCGCGAGCAGACTGCTCAGCGCGAACGGCCACGACCGGCGCAGAAGTCCCCAGGCCAGCGCCGGCGACGGCGCGGCGAGCCGGTCGCCCGGCGCCGCCGCGCGCCACAGGACGAGCGCGGCGAGAGCCTGCGCCCCCTGCACGAGCGCGGCCAGCACGAGAAGGTCGGCGACACCCGCACCACGCAGGACGAGGATTGCGGTGCCGCCGGCCTGCGCGAGCGCGCCGGCGGTCTCGATCGAGAGAACTGCCGCGAGCCGGCGCGGCGAGGCCTGATGCACGGCCGCGGCACAGCCGTACGTCAGTCCGGTCGTGGTCAGCACGACCGCCGCCCGCACGTCGGAACCTGACGCGATGCCGAGCGCCGGTACGGCAAAGCAGATGGCGAGCGCGATCGGCAGAAACAGCGCCAGGCGTGCCGTCAGCGCGCCGACCATCAACGCGCCGACGCGGCTCTCGTCGCGTCCGGCCTCTCGCGTCAGCAGCGATCGCAGGCCGAGGTCGAAGGCCACGGTGAGCGCGGAGGCGATTGCCAGCCACAGGGTCCACCGCCCGAACGCATCGCGCCCGAGACCCCGCGCGACCAGCAATGAAGTGCCGAACCGGATCGCACTGCGCACGATGTCCGACGCGGCGAGCGCCGCGCTCATCTGCGCCATGCGGACGAGGGGACGTCTGACCGGGGCGCGGGGTGAGCTCGTCATCCGGCGACCACTCCGGGCTCGCGAATCGGACACCGCGCGATCGCTCGCGCCAGACGGCCGTCCGCGAGCCGCTCGGCCCCGTCCACGACGATTGGCCGCGAGCCCCGCGCTCTGGCGCGGAACACCTTGGCAAACCGTGCCGTCCCGGCGAGCGGACGTCCGCCGACCGCCACGAGCGCGAGGTCTCGCCGCGATGCGCTCAGAAGCGCGTCGGCGGCCTTCGGGTGCGTCGGCTCGACGACCACGAGGTCGGCCCGTGCGCCCGGCGCCAGCCGGCCGGCGTCGGGCAATCGCAGGATGCCGGCGGCGGCGGTCGTCACCATCCGGAGCAGTTCCGCGGGCGTCGCGTCGCCGAGCGCCGCCGCCGCGCGCATCTCGTGCAGCAGGTCGGGCGATCCGGTCAGGCGCGAGTCGGTGCCCAGGCAGAGGCGCCCCTCGGCCCCGCGCTCGTCGAGGAACACTCGCGCATTCAGGGTGCGCCCGAACAGGAACGCGTTCGACGCGGGACACCAGACGAGCGAGGCGCTACGCGATACGACGCGGCGCCAGCCGTCCGGATCGAGCGCGATACCATGCACGAGGACGGTGTTGTCCGCGAGACACCCGAGCGCGTCCAGGCGGTCGAGCTCGGCGGCCGCGGCCCCGTCCACGCCTTCGGCCAGGTGCACGATGAACGGCGCATCCCGCGGCGTCTCTCGATAGCGCGCCGCGACCAGGCCAGCCGGCTCTCCGCGCGCGCCGGCAGCCCTCCCTTCCAGATGGAAGGAATGCGCCCATCCGTATCGCCGGACCACGCGGACTGGAAAGCGCACACCGATTTCCGCGTAGCGCGGATTGTGATGAGCGACGGTGGTCACCCCGGCGAGGAGGTTCTTCAGGCCGCCGACGAACAGGCGGCTGGCGAGCGGAAAGGCGAGATTCGCGCGGATGGACGCGTCAGCGGCGAGCCGCGGGGTGAGGTCCGCAATCCAAGCAGAGGCGTTGTCGTACCGGTTGCGTCCTTTCAGCGGGCCGTAGTGATTCAACTCGAGGTGATCGTGCGCGTTGATGAGGCCCGGCAGCACGAAGCTTCCGCCGGCGTCGACGACGACGTCGCCGCGCGAGGGAGGCGCGTCGATCGCCATGATGCGGCGACCAAAGCGAATCGAGGCCGCCTCGCCGTCGGGCGTGACGACACGGGCGTTCACGAGCGTGACGGTCCGGCCGATCATGACGTCGCGCGGCTGAAGCCGCGCGCTCCGTCAGCACGGGAATCAGCACGCCGGACGGCGCCGAACACCACGAGCACCGGCACGGACGGCCGGCGCCGCCCGGGCCGCGAAAGGCGCGGCTCGCGGAACGTCAGGACGTCGAAGCCGCGAGCGTCGAGCGCCTGGAGATGATCGTCGATCTCATGCGGGTGATAGGAGACCTCGAACCTGCGGCCGTCGGCGGCGTCGAATGTCCGCCGCCACCCTTCCGCACTCCACAGCGGATGGAAGTCCGAGTACACGAGTCGCCCGCCGGGCGCGAGCAGGCGCGCCATTTCGCTCGTCCAGACCGGCAGGTCGTCGATATCGCCGACCATCAACGACGCCGTGATCAGATCGAAGGCGCCCGAGGGGAACGGCAGACGATACGCGTCGGCGCACACGACCTTCGCGCCCCTTCCGTGACGATTCAGCATCGCCATCGAAAGGTCGGCGCCGACGACGAGGCGCGCGCCGGCGGCGGCCAGCAGCGGAAGGTTGCGCCCGGTGCCGGTGCCGACATCGAGCGCCCGAGCCGGCGAGACGTTGCCGATCAGAGACGCGACGGCGTCCTGCTCAACGCGCATCAACGGGTTGTGCGGGCGCGCAGGGTACCGCTCGGCCCAGAGCGCGTACGCGTCGCGCGGCTCGAGCACCACGGTGGATTGACGGCGAAACAAGCCCAGCATTTCAGCTCTCAGCTCCCGGCTCTCGGCTCTCGGTTCCGCCCGGCACCGGGCACCTGTCAGAATCCTGTCGTCTCCGGCCGCTGATAGGCGATGAGCCGGTGCAGCGCCCGGAGCTCATAAGGGGCGGCGTAGATCCGCAGGCGATAGCGCCATGTGCTGATCGTCCGGAGCAGCGCCCGGCGGGCCCGCGTCAGCCGGCGATCCGTCACGGTCGGGTAGTACGCGTTCAGCACGCGTTCGAAGTTGCGCACCCGGCGCCTCACGGCGTCGTCCATCCACGGAATGCCGTCGCCACGGCGCATCATCAGCCGGCGCCAGTCGTCGGACGCCCATTCGTCGAGGGACGAGGGAAACGAGAACCCGAGGCGCGCGGCTTCCGCCGTCATCGCCCCGCCCGGCACCGGGGTGTAGGTGTAGAGCACGATCTCGGTCGCCGGGTTCACGCGCTTGATCGTGCGGATGAACTCGAACGTCTGGGCCATATCCGCGAGCGGTTCGGGCGGCGATCCAAGCACGAACGAGAACTCGGGGACGATGCCGTACTGCCGCAGCCGCCGCGCGAGCGCGACCGCCAGCTCCGGCGCCGCCTTCCCGCCCTTGTTCATGGCCGCCAGCGTGGCCGCCGACGCGGACTCCGCGCCCGAGAAGACCATGCGCAGGCCCGACGCGGCCAGCCGCTGCCACGTCGCGTCCGAGTACTGCATCAGCGTGTCGATGCGGCCGAGCGCCCACCACCCGAGTCCGAGCGGCGCGATGCGTTCGGCGGTCTCGGCGGCGCGCGCCTCCGAAATGAAGAAGTCCATGTCGTGCATCTGGACGGCATCCACGCCGTACCTCGTCACCAGGTGGCGCAGGACGCGCTCGATGCGCGCCGGACTCTGGGCCATCCAGCGGCGGCCGGACATCGCCACGACGGCGCAGAAGCTGCACGCGAACGGACAGCCGAACGACGAGTTGTGGGCCACGGTCCGCCTGCCCAGATAGTTCGGATGGATGTAGTCGTCCATCCGCACCCTGTCGTAGGGCAGATCCGGGAGGTCGTCGAGCGGCACGGGCGGCTGCGCCGGGTTGTGGACGATGCGACCGTCACACGTCCACGAGAGCGCGCTGACGCCGTCGAGCGACGTACCTGACGCGAGCGCGTCCACGAGCTGCGCAAACGGGCGCTCCCCCTGCGATCGCACGACGAAGTCGACGAACGACGACCGAAGCACCGTGTCGGCGTGCTGCGTCGGGAAGTAGCCGCCCCACACGACCCGCACGTCCGGCCGCGCCCGCCGCACGGCGCGGCACACGGCCACGGCCTGCGTGAGCTGCGGCCCGGGCATCACGGTCACGGCGAGAAGCGCCGGCCGAGGAGCCGCCTGACACGATGAGGCGCCTGATTCCGCGAGGCGGGCCAGGATCCCGGCGGCGGGATCCGCGGTGACGTTCCCGTCCACCAGCGTCCAGGCTCGTCGTCCCTCGAGAACGGCCGCCAGCGACAGCAGGGACACGGGCAGCGGCTGCTTGCCGGGCGTGGTCGACAGCGGGTTGTAGAAGACGATCGTTGGATCGGTCACCGTTTCTCCATCACGATCAGAAAATGGTCGCCCCATTCGCGAAACGGCCAGGAGTCTCCGAAGCGCTGGTCCAGCCGCTGCAGTGCGCGCACGAGCGACGGGTGGCGCGCCGCGAAGCCGTCGAGATACGGCGGCGGCGAGAACAGCGCCAGAGCGCACAGCCGCACGCGGCAGAAGCCCGCGTCGGCGAAGATGCGCTCGAAGCGGGACGGCGTGTAGTACTGCGTCCACACCGTGCGCCCGTTGAGCGGCACCGGAACCGCCTGCCGCGAGAAGCGGACGCGCGCGCGGCGCCAGTCCCGGCGCATCAGGTGGACAGCGATCTCCCACGGGCAGACGCAGCCGATCACCGAGGCGACGAGCAGGCCGCCCGGCCGCAGGCGCGCCGCGATGCGCGACGCGGCGAGCGGAAGGCTCGGCACGCAGTTGAGCGGCCCGAAATTGGAGTACGCCGCGTCGAACCGGACCGGAGCGAGCTGGTCGATCTCGTCGATGCCGAGGTTCCGGACCTCCGCGCGCGACGACAGCCCGGCCGCCGCGAGGCGGCTCGCGGCCTCGCGGACCATCGCGGGCGACCAGTCCACGGCGGTCACCCAGTAGTCGTTCCTGGCGAGGGTGACGACGTCCACGCCAGGGCCGCACCCCAGATCCAGCACGTGCGCCCCCGGCGCCACGTGGTCGAACAGCGCATCGAGCACACGCGCACGCATCGCCCGCAGGAGCGGGTTCCCGTCGTTCTGCTGCGCGTAGTCCGGCGCGACGCTGTCGAAGGCCTGCCTCGTGTCGGCGAGGGCGGCCTGACTCATTGCCATGGGGCGTTTCGCCATCCCGCGTTCAGCGAGCAGACGCACGTTCCACACGTCGCGTTCGTGGCGACATCGAGCGTCCGGCGGAAGGCGGCCAGCGCGCCGGTCACGAGCTCGCGAAGAGGCCGTTCCCGGACGTTGCCGACCGCGGGATGAAAGAAGCAGGGCCGCACCGCGCCGTTGGCCTCGACGACCACCGACACCCAGGGCGCGTTGCAGCGCGCGCGCGGGAAGGGCGCGTCGCCAACCGCCGCCGCGTAGTACTTCACGAGCCTGCGCAGCCGGTCCGGCGGCTCGGCGATGAATCCCGAGCTGAACGCTCCGGCGCACTCGACGATGACGCGCTCGATGACGGCGGCGAACTCGGCGATCTCGTCGCGATCCAGCAGCAGGCCGGACGCGTCGAGGAGCGGAGCCTGCCGCCCGAACGCGAGCGAGGCCACGTCCGCTGCGAGAAACGAGATGCCGTCGAGTCCCATCGCGCGCGCGCGGTCGACCAGGCGCGGCAGCTCGCGGAAGTTCAGGCGATGCAGCGTGGCACGGGCTGTCACCGGCATTCCCGGCGCGAGCGCCCGCAGGCGCGCGACCCCCGAGGCGACCGCGCTCAGGCCGGCGACGCCGCGCACGGCGCGGTACAGCTCCTCCGTCGAGGCGTCGAGCGACACGACGACGCGATCGAAGAGACGGGCGACGTCGACCGCGTGCCGCTCGAGCGCGAGGCCGCTCGTCAGAAGGTGCAGCCGCACGTCGCGCGCGCGGAACAGATTCGCGATGCGAAACACGTCGGCGCGCAGGAGCGGCTCGCCTCCCGAGAAGACCGCGACGCGCGTGCCGAGCGACGGGAGAGCGTCGGCGACGCCCGCGATCTCGTCGAACGTCAGGTCGTCGGCGCCGTCGGACTTCCACCAGTCGCACGACAGGCAGCGGCTGTTGCACCGGCTGGTCGGCGAAAAGATCACGACCGGCAGGACCAGCGTGCGATTCAGCATCCGGCCCGCCCCGGCGAACGCCGTGGTCGCGAGGGCGGAGCGACGGACGAGGGCGAGCGGCGTCGCCGTCATTGCGGCTGCTCGCTTGGAATTGCCGCCGCCTCCGGCGTCAGCATCGGCAGCGGGGGCGGGGTCGCACGGGCGTGCCCCAGGCGTTCCAGGCGGTCGAGGCGCACGCGCAGGTACCGCATGGCGACGGCGTGCCGGCTCCAGGAGGCCGCGCGCCGCACGTCGCCCGCGCGGAGCGCCCACGGCCGGCGAGCGATCCGCGCCGCGGCGTCGGCGGCCTTGCGCTTCCGGAACTCGGCGTGCACGAACGCGTGGAGGGTCCGATAGAACTCAGGCGTGTAGGTGGCGCGGAACATCACCTCCAGGTCGTCGGAATCGACCCAGTTCTGTTTGGCGCCGAGCTCCGCCCTGACCCGCTCGAAGAACGGCGTCCCCGGCAGCGGATACGAGACCGAAACGCCGATGTCGTCCGGGCGGCACTGCCGGACCATCTCGAGCGTGCGCTCGATGTCCTCGCGCTCCTCGCCGGGATATCCGAACTGCAGGAAGAAGGCGACCTGCATGCCGGCCTCGTGCAGGAGCCGGCTCGCCGTTCCAATCTGCTCGGGCCGAATCCCCTTCTCCATCGCGTCGAGCACGCGCGCCGAGCCGGACTCCGCGCCAATCCACGCGGTGCGGCAGCCGGCCGCCGCCAGCGCGTGCGCCACCGCCGGCGTGACCTGGTCGGCGCGCAGCAGGCACTTGAACGGCGTGACCGCTCGGCGCGCGCGGACGGCGGCTGCAAACCGCTCGATCCAGCCGGGCTTGAGGCCGAAGATGTCGTCGGCCATCCAGAGATGGTCGGGCGCGAAGCGGTCCCTGAGCCACGCGACCTCGTCCGCGACGCTCTCCGGCGATCGCGCCGCATACCGCTGTCCGTAGATCGGCTTCGCGCACCAGTTGCAGTGATACGGACATCCGCGCGTCGTCACGACGTTCATCGAGAAGTACCCGTGGTGCGCCATCCACGTCGCCCGGTACCGCTCGACGTCGACGAGATCCCATGCGGGACGCGGCAGGCGATCGAGATCCCGGACGAACTCCCGTGCGGGCGTCGCGGCGAGGCCGCCTGGCCCGGCGCGGAAGTACAGGCCGGGGATGTCCGACAGGGCCGCTTTCGACCGGCCGGTGAGAACGGCAAGGACCTCGGGCAGCGTCACCTCGCCCTCGCCGCGCACGACGGCGGTGGCTCCGCGTTCGAGGTAGAGCGCCGGGTGGTCGCTCGCGTCCGATCCGGCGACCACGGTCGTGATGCCGCGCGCCCGCGCGGCGTCGATCATCGACCCGGCCGCCTCGCGCATCCTGAGCAGGCACATCTTGCTCAGGTAGTTGAAGCTGTCTTCGTAGAGCACCGCGACGGCCGGCCGATGGCGGTCGAGCGCCTCGGCCCATTCGGTTTCGGAGGCGGCCAGCATCGCGTCGAACAACGCGACCTCGAATCCGGCCGCACGCACGCAGGCGGCGGCGTACAGAGCGCCGAGCGGCGCATATGGCTGCCGGGCCGCCCAGAGCTTCGGGTCGAACCGCAGGAAGTACGCCTGGCCGATCAGGACGTCGGTCATGACGACACCCGGCGGGCGTCGCGCGCAGCGGCCGCCGCCATCGGCTCCATCCGCAGGTCGGCATAGGCCGGCATCGGCTCGAGCGCCGGGAGCGCCGGCGTCCGCCCTGCGGCCTTCCGGTAGACGGCAAGCGTTTCGCGCGCGGCGCGGGTCCACGAGAACGTCTGCGCGCGCTGCAGCCCGAGAGCGGCCCGGTGGGCCCGACGGTCGGGGCTGCGGGCGAGCCGGACCATCGCGTCGCCGATCCCCTCGGCATCGAGCGTGCACGCCTGCTCGATGGCGCCGCCGGCCACCTCGGCGAGCGCCGGCGTCCGTCCCGTGACGACCGGCGTGCCGCAGGCCATCGCCTCGACGACCGGAAGGCCGAACCCCTCGTACAGCGACGGAAACACGAACATCTCGGACGCGCTGTAGAGCGCGGGGAGATCGTCGAACGGCACGTAGCCCGTGAACCGGATCGCGTGGCCGATCTTGAGCGATCGGATCTGCTCGTCCACCCCGCGCGACAGCCAGCCGTACGGGCCGGCGCAGACGAGCTGGTAACCGCGCAGCTCGCCGCCGCGTCGGCGCGCGGCGAACGCGTCGATGAGCGCCGACAGGTTCTTCCGCGGCTCGATGGTCCCGACGTACAGAATCGCGCGTTCCGCCAGGCCGTAGCGCGCGCGGATCCGCGCGATCTCCCGCGGGTCACGGACGGGACGGAACGAGGGCGACGCCGCTTCGTGGATCACGTGCACGCGGCTCGGCGGCAGGTTGTAGAGCCGCGTGATGTCGCGCCGGGCGCTCTCCGACACGGTGATGATGGCGTCGGCGCGCCGCGCCGCGAGGTTCACGAGCGGCCGGTTGAGCAGCACGCGCCGCAGCGGATGAAGGCGCGGGTACAGCGTGAGGCTCATGTCGTGGATGGTCACGACGGTCGGCACCCGGCTCGTCAGCGGCATCATGCCGTTCGTGAAGTGCACGACGTCGGCCTCGAGCCGCTGCAGCATCCGCGGCGCCTCGACCTGCATCCACAGCATCCTCGACGTCCGCGTGGTCAGCCAGCGCCCGTTCGCCACGCGCACGCCGCGCGGCAGCGGGCGCGTCGTGTCGACGGGCTGATTCGACAGCACCACCAGCTCGTCGTCGGTGGCCTCCTGCGCCAGGTGGTGCAGCAGGTGCTCGGTGTAGTAGCCGACACCGGTGCGGCCCGGCCGCAGCGTCGTGCCGTCAAACGCGATGCGCATCCGCGTACGTCTCCGCGCTCTGCCCGCAGGCCGCCGCCAGGCCGACCGTCATGCCGAGCAGGATGTAGGTAGGGGTGAAGCTCAGGAACGAATCGACCAGGCCGTGGACGCCAATGGCGACTCCGGCCGCGACGATACCGAGCGGCGCGGCGCCGAGGCTTCCCCAGGCCGCCCGTCCGGCGCGGCGGAAGCAGGCCGCCGCCGCCCAGAGCAGCCAGGCGAATGCCGCGCCGCCGACGAGACCGCCGCCGGCGAGCACCTCGAGATACATGTCGTTGCTGTGCACCCGCGAATCGGCTCTGCGGAGGCCCGTGTACGTGCCGTACATCAGCCGGAAGTTGTCGGGCCCGACGCCGAACAGCGGGTGCGCGGCGACCATGCGGAGCGCGGCGCCCCAGAGCACGAGCCGGCCGGGACGCTCCGCCGGACGAGGCAGCGGCGGAAACTCACGGTTCTGCTCCGGCTCGAGCGGCGCACCGCTGACCTCGGCACCCGAAGTAATGACGGTTGCGCCGATCTCGGTGCTGAACCAGAGGCGGCCTTCCTGAACGACGTCCCACATCAGCCGGTAGCGCCCGGGATCGAGAGGCGCGCGGACACGCGCCTGCAGCGTCACCGTATCGCCCGGCTCGACCGGCGCCGGAAAGGCCGTGCGCAGCCCCTCGTACCTGACCACCCGGTCCGCGTCGGGCAGCAGCCAGTGATAGGAGAGGCGGAAGGGCGGGTCGACCGAGGAATCCCACGTGAGCCTCCCGACGTTGACGAGCGTGACCGGCACCGTCGCAAACGCGCCGGTCGTCAGCGCTACCGCGGACGGCGCGCGAATCGACGCGCGGTACCACGCGTTCTGCTCCTCGGTCGTCGCGCGGAGACGCAGCGAGTCGAGCGATCTCGACGAGACGATCTCGACGCCGACACCCAGGCTCATGACGAGGACCGCCGCGACGCCAGGATCCCGCCAGCCGTTGCGCCGCAAGCGCAACAGCCCGACGACGGCGAGCGTTGTCGCGACCGTGATCATGCCGGCGCGGGTAAAGGTCAGGACGATCGCTTCGGCGATCAGCAGAGCGAGGGCGGCGAGCACCGCGGCGTTCAGTCGGTGTCCGCGATCGAGCTGCGCCGTCAACAGGCCGATGGCAAAGGCAAACGCGACCTCGAAGCACATCGAGGCAATCGTCGGGTACTGCAGCGGCCCGGTCGCGCGCATCTGCGCCCCGACGACGCTGATGCCGGGACGGAAGGCGCGGAGGGCGTGCAGCACGGCCCGAACGCCAGCGTATTCGAGGACGGCGAGCACCGCCGCGGCGGCGCCGCTCAGGACCACCAGCGTCAGCACGCGTTCGAGCCGCGCGCGTCCGGTGACCCCCTGGGCGGCGATCAGACAGACGCCGAACGCCATGCCGAGGCGACCGACCATGTGGATGGCGTTGGCGCGATCGCCCGGCGCGAGCGCCGCGGCCGCCGCCATGGCGGCGAGCACCGCCAGCCATGGGGCCGCGATCGGCTGCCGCCACCAGGCGACGTCCCGCCGAACGAGCGCGGCGATCGCCCACGCGCCGCAGGCCACGATCAGCGCCAGCTCCAGGTTCGTGACCGACTGACCGGGAAGCCGGACGAGTGGTTGCGATAGCTCGAAGGGAGCGACGAGCGCCAGCAGACAGACGCCCGCGTACGCAGTGGCCATGGGAATCGACGCGGGCAGTCCAAGAACCTTGCCACGCCGATCGGAGCGCGCCGCGCAAAGAGGCACGCGCGCTGCATAGGGCCGCGGCATCGAGCGAAACCCGGCGTCGGGGACTGCAGGAGACGGCAGGAAGACGGCGTGGCGCGCGCGCGGACGGCGGACATGCTTACGGGCGCGGAAAGCTCAATTTCGGGGCCGGTAAATGGCGACAACCAGCAGGGTTCTGAAGCGAGGCGCGCTCGTCGCCTACCGAGCGGGCTCCGATGCCGCGGCGAAGGGCGCGATGTTCGCCGTGACCGTCGCCGCGGCGCGCCAGCTGACGCAGAGCGCCTTCGGCGTCTTCGCGCTCGCCTCGACGGCCGGCTGGATGCTCGCGGTCGCCACGGACTTCGGAATTGAGCTGCACGTCGCCCGATCGATCGCCGCGAAGCCCGCGGGTGCCGGCGCCGATCTCCGCCGATGGTTGCGCGTTCGCGTGTGGCTCTCGGTCTGGGCGCTGTTCGCGACCGGCGCGGCCGTGGCGGTGATGCGACCGCACCCCGTCGAAGCAATCGGCATCCTTCTGATCGCCGCCGCCTACCTGGCGGGCTCGCTGCTCGAGTTCTTCTATTACGTGTTTCGCGGGCTGGGCCGTTCGGACGTCGAGTCCACGGTCGTTCTCGCGCATCGCGGCGCGCTGCTCGTCTGCGCGCTGACCGTGCTCGCATGGCGTCCGAGTCTGGCGCTGCTCGGCGCCGCCATGCTCGTGCCTGCGGCCGCCGCGCTCGCCGCCACGGCACGTATCGCCATGCGGCTCGTTTCGAGCCAGGAGACGCGCGGCAGCGGTTCGTTCGCCGTCACGCCCGGCCGGTCCACGGCCGTTGGCCGGGAGTTCGCGCGCGACGTCGCGCCGATCGGCGCGGGCGTAGTGCTATCGGCGTTGTATTTCCGGATCGACCTGTTCTTCGTCGCCGCCTGGAACGGGACGGCCGCCGCCGGCCTCTACAACGCCGCGTTCCGGATGGTCGAGGCGCTGCGTCTCTTTCCGGCGGCCGTCGTTGCAGTCGTGCTGCCGGCGATCTTCCGTGCCAGGACCCGGCGGACACTGGTCGAAGTCGGGGCGGCCCTCACGGCCTTCGGCGCGGTTGCCGGTGCGGTCGGCATCGCAACGGCCGGCTGGATCGTGCCGCTCCTCTTCGGGCCGTCGTACGAGCCCGCGATCCCCGCGTTCAGAATCCTGATGCTCTCCTTCCCGCTCCTTTCGCTGAACTACGCGCTGACGCACCAGCTCGTCGGGTGGCACGGCGAGCGGGCGTGGGCGGCAACGTGCGCAGCCGCATTGGCCGCCAACGTCGCGCTGGACATCTGGCTCATACCCGCCGGGGGGATCGCCGGCGCCGCCTGGGCGACCTTGTGGACCGAAGTCGTGCTGGCGCTCGGCTGCATGGTGAAGCTTCGATCCCTGGTTCCCGGGCCCGCAGCGGTGGCGAGCGCCGCCAGCTCATGACGCTGCCGCTCGCGGGCACCGCGACGATCTCGGCGCGCGAAGTGGCGATCGCACGGACGGTGATCTACGCCGGCCTGTTCGACTATCCGCTGACGCTCGAGCAGGTCCGCGAGTCGCTCATCGAGATGCGCTTGACGGACGGCGACATCCTGGACACCTGGAGCACCAGCGTGGCGCTGCCGGACGCCCTCGAGTACCGGGACGGCTACTTCTTCCAGGCCGGGCGCGGCGACCTGGTGGCCGAACGGCGCCGGCGCGAGGCACGGAGCCTGGCGTTTCTCGAAGCGCACCGCAGGCTGCTGCGCGTGGTGGCGGCGCTCCCCTACGTGCGGCTCGTCGCGCTGTCGGGGAGCATCGCGCACCTGAACCTCGACGAGCGCGGCGACCTCGATCTGTTCGTCATCACCCGCGGCGCGCGCGTGTGGTCCGTGACCGTGGCGGTCGTGCTGCTCGCGAAGCTGCTCGGCCGGCGGCGGACGGTCTGCCTGAACTTCGCGATCGCCGACACCCGGCTCGAGGTCCGCGACCACGATCTGTTCACGGCCAATCAGATCCTGCACCTGAAGCCGCTCGCCGGCGCGCCGATGTTCGCCGCGTTCGTAGCCGCGAACCCGTTCGTCCAGCGGTTCTATCCGAGCTTCTCGCCCGCGGACGCGCCGCCGTTTCCCTTCTCGCTGGGAGCCGGCAATCATCGTCTCACCCGTGCGCTCGAGTGGCTGCTCGCGATCCCATCGCTCGCGGCCGAACCGGTTTGCCGGCGCGCCTATGCGTGGTACCTGCGCCGCCGCGCCGCCGCCTGGACCTCCCCGGACGGCGTCCGTCTGGAGCCCGATGCGGTGAAGCTGCATACAGCCAGCCATCGCCGTACGGTGCTCGAGCGCTTCGATGCCGCCGTCGGACACGCGCTGCACCCGCCCTTCCAGCGCGCGGCCGGCGGCGGCGCCGGGCGATTCCGCCGCCGGTGATGCGCTGCGAGGCGCGCGCCGGCGTGATGGCCGCCGCCGCGGCCGGCGCCGCGGTCTGGCTCGCGTGTTCGCCGGCCGGCGAGGCGAGTCCCCATCCGGCCTGGACCCCGAGCCGCGTCGTCGTGCCCGGCGCGTTTCACGTCCATACGACGCGCTCCGACGGCTCCGAGACCGTGGACGCCGTCGCCGCGGCCGCCTCCCGCGCGGGCCTGAGATTCGTCTTGTTCACGGATCACGGGGACGGCACGCGGCCGCCCGAGGCACCGGCCTATCGCCACGGCGTACTGTGCCTCGACGGCGTCGAGGTCAGCACGTCGGGCGGCCACTACGTCGCCTTCGATCTCCCCCGGACGCCGTATCCTCTCGCCGGCGATCCTCGCGACGTGATCCAGGACGTGGCCCGGCTCGGCGGGTTCGGCGTCGCGGCGCATCCGGATTCGCCGAAGGCGCAGCTCCGATGGACCGCGGCCACTTCGCGCATCGACGGCATCGAGTGGCTGAACATGGATTCGGCGTGGCGCGCCGCGCCGGCGTGGACCTTCGGGCGGGCTGCGGTGACGTACTTCTTCGAGCCGCCCGAGGGGCTGACGCTGCTGCTCGCGCGACCCGAGCGGGCGCTCGCGAGATGGGATCGCCTGACGCGCGAGCGACCGGTCGTCGGCTTCGCGGCGACCGACGCGCACGGAGGGCTCCGGTCGCTCGCGGGGCACGCGTTCCCGTCGTATGAAGCCTGCTTCCGCTCCTTCACCACGCGTGTCGAACTGCCCGCGCCGCTGACCGGCCACGCGGCTGCCGACGGGCAGGCTATTACAGCCGCGTTGCGCGCGGGACATCACTACACGACGCTCGACGGCATGGCGCGCCCGGAGGCGTTCGAGTTTCGGGCGAAGTCACGCGGTTCCGTCTTCTTCGAAGGCGACCGGCTGCCGGCGGGACCGGCGATACTCCAGGCGCGCGTCGACGCGCCGCCGGGCGCCAGAATCGTGCTCCTCCGCAACGGAGCGATCCTTGATGAAGCGCGACCGCCGGAGCTCGTCTATCGGGCGGACGGCCGCCGTGCGGCGTACCGCGTCGAGGTGCGGATCGGAAGCGACGGTCGGGCGCCCTGGATCGCGAGCAATCCAATCTACGTAGGCATGCCGGAAGAAACGGAATCCGCGAGCCCGTTGCCGGCCGAAGCGATGGACGGCCCTTCCCTGCTCGACCGCGCGTGGCATCCCGAAGTCGGCGGCGGCTCGAGTGCGCGGGTGATCGCCGGGCAGGGAGGCCTTCGACTCGTGTACAGCCTCGGGCCGGGCGCGCCAGGAAACCAGTTCGCGGCCGCGGTCGCGCCGCTGCCCGACGACCTGAACGCGTTCGCGAGCCTGACGATTCGCGGACGCTCCGACCGGCCGGTCCGGATGTCGGTGCAGCTCCGCGCGCGTGGCCCCAACCCGCCGCGCTGGTGGCGCTCGGTATATCTCGATCGCACCGTGCGGACTGCGACGCTTCATCTGGCCCGGTTCACGCCGGCCTCCCCGGACGCCGCCGCGCGGCCGGCGCTCGCGCGGATCGGCGCGATCATGCTCGACGTCGACGTGAATCACGCGGCGCCGGGAGCGGCGGGCGCCGTCGTGCTCACGGGAATGTGGCTCGGCCGATGACGGCGGGCGTCACACGGCGCGGGCGTCGCGGTGCAGGGCCCGAGCTACGGATAGGCGCGGATGAACCGCTGATAGAGCTCGAACGCCGGCCGGTTGGACCAGTCCGGCCGGACGATGCCCGCACCACAGTCCAGGGGCTGGGGCGGGTCGTAGAGATCGTAGAAGATCGTCGCGGTCCACCAGTCGCGGCGCGCCTCGAACGCGCGCAGCACACGATCGTAGAAGAGCGCCTGGCCGGCCTCGCCGAAATGCGACTCGCACGGCTTCATGCCGACCTCGGTGAGCCACACGTCCTTCCGCTGCGACAGCGGGCGCACCTGCTGGTCCATCATCTTCTCGAGCGGCGGGCCGTCCGGGTACCAGTGCACCGTCACGATGTCGAACTGGTCGCCGAACGCGTTCATCGCCGCCGCGAACCAGCCGCTCTTGATGGCGTGATGGCTGACCTCCGGCCCCAGCACCCGGGCCTCAGGGTTCGCCGCCCGAATCGCGAGCCGCGCCGTCCGCACCAGGCGCTCGTAGGTCTGGAGATCCGCGCCGTGCAGATAGGCGTCGAGGTTCGGCTCGTTCCACACGCCCCACAGCACGATGTCGTCCTTGTAGCGATCGGCCACGGCGTAGACGAAGTCGTACCAGTCGGCCATGTCGAGGGGCGGGTAGTTGTAGTGATGGCCGCCGTTGGCCCAGGCCGGCGCATAGGCGAGGGAGCCGAAGATCAGCCGCCCCGTGCGCCGCGCTTCGTCGCGCCACCTGTCGGTCGCCGACCAGTTGAAACAGCCCTTGCAGCCGGGCTCGATGACGTCCCACCCGAAGACCACGCGCACGATGCCCGCGCCGAGATCGCTGGCGCTGTCGGCGACCGAGGCGCTGACCTCGTGGGCATTCACGCCATAATGCACGTCCTGCGCGCGCGCCGAGGTTCCGGCGAGCACGACCGTCAGCAAGACGAGAAGATCGAAGCATCGTTTCATGGATTCACCCTGGCTGGGAGCGCGTGATGACCGTCCGCCTGCAGCGTATCGTGATTGTCGTCCTGATGGCCGCCTGTGCGCCGCGTCCGGTGTCCGCACAGACTAAGGCGTCCTGGGAGCTGTTCGGCGGCTACGCGCTCGCCCACGTGACGCCGGACGCCGTGACGATGCCGGCCGGCTGGGAGGCGTCGGCCGCGAAGCCGGTCACCGACTGGTTCGCAGCCGTCGTCGACGCGAGCGGCAGCTACAGGACCGAAACGATCTTCGACGGCACGATCCGCCTGACGACGCATGCGGCGCTGGCCGGGGGCCGCTTCTCGGCGCGGATCGGCCGGCTGATCGAATTCGGCCAGATACTCGCGGGGGTCGAGCGGACCCGAGGCACGGTGTTCGGGTTCACGGACTCGAACACGCGGGCGGCGCTCGAACCGGACGCCGGGCTGGACTACCCGATCAGCCGCACATTCGCCGCGCGGGCGGCGCTCGGCGTTCGCCTGACGAAGATCGGTCACGAGGTGCGCTTCGCGGCGGGAATCGTCTACAGCCGGCGGTGACCGGTGCGCGGCCATTGCGCTCGCCGACAGCAATTCCCTTGCCGCCCGCTGCAGCCCGCGTTTGTGGCGGAACGACCCTCGCCCCTTACGATGAACGGAATTCCTTACGGACTTGCACTCGCGCGGTTCTCGCACGTCGACCGTGGGCCGTCAGCTGGCGGCTGTCAGCCGTCAGCGAGCCGAGAGCCGACAGCCGACGGCTGAGAGCTGTTCGTCAGGTAGTAATGAACCGCCGGCGTGATGATCAGCGACAGCACCATCGAGATCAGGATGCCGCCGATGACGGCGACCGCCAGCGGCTGCAGCATCTGCGAGCCGGATCCGATCGCGAAGGCGAGCGGCGCCATGCCGGCGACGGCGGCCAGCGCGGTCATCGTGATCGGGCGGAGACGGCGCCGTCCGGCCTGAATCATCGCCTCTTCGGAGCTCATCCCGAGCGCCCGGAACGTGTGGTCCGCGTCGAGCAGCAGGATGCCGTTCTTGGCGACGATGCCGACGACCATGATGAGGCCCATGAACGAGGTCACGTTGAACGTGATGCCGGTGAGCAGCAGCGCGAAGAAGACCCCGGCCGTGGACAGGAGCGCCGACGCGAGAATCGAGACCGGGGCGGCGAAGCTGCCGAACTCCACGAGCAGCACGGCGAACACGAGGACGAGCGCGAGCACCAGCACGAGGGTCAGGTCGCGGAACGACTCCTGCTGCTGGGCATAGAGGCCGCCGTACTCGACGCGAACCGACGGCGGCAGGTGCATGTCGGCAATCGCCGCCTGCACCTTCGCGATGCCGTCGCCGAGCGACAGCCCTTCCAGCCGCGCCGTGACGTCCACTTCGCGCTGCAGGTTCTGGCGGAGAATCTCCGTCTGCCCGGGGTCCTCGGTGATGGTCGCCAGCGATCCGAGCGTCGCCGTGTGGCCCGAGCCGCTCACGAGCAGCGTGTCCCGCATGGCGTCGAGCGAGGTGCGATTGGCTTCCGGGAATCGAACCCGGATGGCGTACGCGCGGTCCTTGACGACCACCGGCGTCGGCGCCACCTCGCCGAGCAGGACGGCCGCGGCATCGGTCGCGATCTCCTCCGGCGTGAAGCCGGCCTGCGCGGCCACGGTCGGGTTCACGTGAAACGTGACCGCGGGCCCGCTGATCGTGTTGTCGATGCCGTTGAGGACGTCCACGACGCCGTCGATCCTGCCGATCCGGTCGGCCACCTGCGGCGCGATCCGACGCAGCAGGTCCGCGTCCTCCGAGAACAGCTTCAGATCGATCGGGTCCGGGCTGCCCGTGAGGTCGCCGATCATGTCCTCGAGCACCTGGAAGAAGTCGACATCGAGGGCCGGCTCCTCCTGCGCCACGCGCCGCCGGACCTCCGAGATGATGTCTTCGACGCTCCTCGACCGGTTGGCCTTGAGCTTCACGGAGATGTCGCCCGTGTTCGCCTCGGTCACCGCCGCCAGCCCGAGCTGCAGCCCCGTGCGGCGCGACGTGCTCTCGACTTCCGGGATCGTGTGGATGATCTGCAGCACGTGGGTGATCACGCGATCCGTTTCCGTCAGCGAGCTCCCGGCTGGCATGATGTAGTCGAACACGAAGCCGCCCTCGTCCATCTCCGGCAGCAGGTCGGAGCCGAGCGATCGATACGAGAGCACCGACAGAACGATCAGGATCGCGCTGAAGCCGGCGAGCCACCACGGGTGTTCGAGCGCGCGGCGGAGCCACACCTCGTACCGGCGGATCACGCCGCCGAAGAAGCCGCGCATCGATGCCTCTTCCGCCGCGAGCACGTGCTGCAGCTCCTCCTCGCGCGTCCGGGCTGGCGGCGCCGGGCGCTCGGCGGCGTGGCGCCGGATGAAGAACTGGCTGAGCGTCGGCGTCCAGGTCAGGGCGAGCACCAGCGAGGTCAGGAGCGCGACGGCCATCGTGATCGCCAGCGCCCGGAAGAAGACGCCGATCACCCCGGTAATCGCGACGAGCGGCAGAAAGACGACGATCGGCGTGATCGTGGAGCCGACGAGCGGAATGGTCAGCTCGTCGAGCGCGCGGCGGACCGCTTCCGCCCGGCCCTGGCCGGCGTCGCGGTGCAGCACCACGTTCTCGACGACCACCACCGCATCGTCGATGACCAGGCCGACGGCGGCCGCCAGCCCGCCGAGCGTCATCAGGTTGAAGCTCTGGCCCACTACCTTCAGCGCGATGAAGGTGATGGCCAGCGTGACCGGGATGACGAGGCCGGCGACCAGCGACGATCCCCAGTCGTGCAGGAACAGCACCAGGATGACCGACGCGAGGATGATGCCGAGGATCACGGAGTCGCGCACGCTCGCGATGGCGGCCGTGACCAGTTCCGATTGATCGTAGTACGGCTCGATGCGCACGTCGGCCGGCAGCGACTTCGCGAGCGACTGGACCTCGCGGTGAACCGCGTCGGCCACTTCCACGGTGTTGCTGGACGGCTGCCGGTTGATCTCGAGCAGCACGGCCGGCTTCATGTCCGCCGTCACGATGGTGTAGACGGGCTCCGCGGATCGCGACACGCTGGCGACGTCGCCGACGTGAATCGGTACGCCCGACGGACTGTTCTTGACGGCGATGCCTGCGATCCCTTCGGGGGTCGTCACCTGGCCGGTGACGAGGCCGAGAAAGAGCTTGTGCTCGCGCTCCAGCAGGCCGGGCGAGTCGATCAGGTTCGTCCGTCCGACCGCGTCGAGCAGCTCGGTGACCGTGACGCCGGTCCGGAGCAGGTCGCCGGGCCTCGGGGTGATCTGGAACTCGGGCGCCTGGCCGCCCATGATGCGTATGCTCGAAACGCCGATCACGCGATTGAGCCGCGGCTTGGCGACGTAGGTCGCCAGCTCCCAGAGCTGCGACTGCGACTCCTTGTCGGATTTCAGGCTGTAGCCGAGCACCGGAAAGCTGGCGAAGGTCAGCCGGTGCGTCGAGATCTCCGCCGTAGCGGGCAGCGACGACCGGACCTGGGCCAGCGCCGCGTTCACACGCTGCAGCGTCTCGACCATGTCCTGCTGCCAGTCGAAGTACAGGTCGATCTCGGCCGACCCGCGGCTCGTCGTCGACCGGACCTGCTGGAGGCCGCGGACGCTGTTGACCGCCTCCTCGACCGGACGCGTGATGGTCACGAGCATCTGGTCGATCGGCATCACGCCGTTGTCGATGCCGATGATCACCCGGGGGAAGTTCGTCGACGGGAAGACCGCGATCGGAATCGTGAACGCCAGATACGTGCCGGCCGCCGCCAGTACGACAATCAGGAAGATCAGTGACTTTGCGTGGCGCGCGAACCAGTGCTCGCGCGGCGGTCGGTCGGGGAAGCGCTGCTCGGCCATCCGGTGGTTCCCGCTACTCTCTGGGCCGGGCGCCCGGCTCGGTCGGCGTTCCCTGCACGCGGACTTCCGTGCCGTCTTCCAGCCCGTAGGCGCCCGTCGTGACGATGATTTCGCCGGCTTTCAGTCCGTCGACGATTTGAACGCGGCCGTCCTCCGTGATGCCGACGTCGACCGGACGTGCGTGCGCCTTGTGATCGGCTCCGACCACCATCACCGTCCGCTTCCCGCCCGCGTCGGTCACGAGCGCCTCCTGCGGGACGACAATCGCGTCGGGTACCGTACGCGCCACGACCGACGCGCGGACGCTCGTGCCGGGCTTGAGCCGATCGCCGGCGTTCGGCACCTGGATCCAGACCTGCACCGTGGTGCTCGAGGGATCGAGCGCCGGGCTGACGACCGTCACGCGTCCCGACACCGGCTGGTCGACACCGGGCACGGTCAGCCTCGCATCGGCGCCGACCCTGATCGGCGCAGCCTGCTCTTCTGGGAAAGGCGCCCGCGCGACGACCGCCGAGGTGTCCATCAGGGTCAGGAGAGGCGTGCCGGCGCTCGCCATCTCGCCGGCGTAGAACGGCCGATCCGTGACGACGCCATCGATGGGGCTGTGGATGGTCGCGTAGCCGAGTTGCGTCTCCGCTGCGTCGAGCTGTCCTTTTGCGGCCGTCAGCTGCGCTTCGGCAGTCTTGAGCGTCTGGGCCTGCGTGACGGCCTTCAGCGCCTGGAGATGCTGTCTGGCGACTTCGTACTGGCTGCGTGCCTGCGCGAGCGCCACCCGCGCGTTCTCGACGTCGCGCTCGGGAACCGCTCCCTGCTTGAACAGCATCTGGCGGTCGTCGTACACCTTCTGCTGCGCGTCGAGCGATTCCTTCGCCGTCGTCGCGTCGAGCTCGGCCTTCTGCAGATCCGCCGGCACGCTTGCCTGCTTCGTCGTCTCGTAGTTCGCCTGCGCCTGTTCGTATGCGCCGCGGGCAGAAACGACGGCGGCAGCGAGATCCTTGTGCTCCAGCGTGGCGAGCACCTGGCCTTTGCGGACCTTCCCGCCGCGCTGCACGAAGAACCGCTCGACGGGCGCCGAAATCTTGGGCACGATCGCGGCCTGACTGAGCGGATACAGCACGGCGTCCGCGGTGACGACGGCCGATATCGAAGCCCGGGCGGTCCTGGCGGTCTGCACGGTCACGACCGGCGTCTGTTCGGTCTCCTGACCGGAACAGGCGGCGACGAGGCCGGCCGCCGCCGCGACGGCGACGGCAACCGCGACGCGACGACACGCTGCCGAGAAGCGATCACCCATCAGAACGTCCCCGTCAGTGTCTGGAGGTTTGCGAGCGCCAGATGATACCGGGCCTGCCCCTCGTCGTACGCGTTGCGCGCGTCGGTCAGCGTGGTCTGCGCGTCGACGACTTCGAGCACGGTCGCCTCGCCGGCCTGATAGCGAAGCGTCGTCAACCGAAGGCTTTCGGCAGCAAGATCGGCCGACTGCTTCAGCGAATCGAGCTCGGCGCGCGCCGCCTGCGCTTCCTCGTAGAAGCTGTGCAGGTCGGCCAGGAGCTGGCGCTGAGCGAAGGCGAGCTCGGTACCGGCCTGCCGCGCCCTCAGGTGCGCGACGGCAATCCGGCTGCCGGTCGCTCCCCAGTTCCACAACGGCACGTTGACCGAGGCGGCGACGCTCGACCCGAGATTCCGGATGCCCCGGGTGGACACGGCGAAGTTGTTGGCGTCGATCCCGTAGAAGTAGTCGACCGACAGCGACGGCAGGATCTCGCCTCTCGCCACCCAGACGTCCTGCTCCGCCTGGCGCAGCGCCGCCGCAGCCGCGGCGACGTCCGGGTTGTTCTGCACGGCGGTCGCCTGGACGGCCTGAAACTCCGGCAGCGCCGCCGGCGTTTCCAGGTCGTCTTCGACATTGAACGCGGTCTGGTACGTCGGGAAGATGACGATGGCCAGCTCGTTGCGGTTCGTATTCAGCGCCAGCTCGGCCTCGCGCATCTGCCGCTGGCGCTGCTGGAGCAGAATCTGCGCCTTGATCACGTCGGAATGCGCCGACTCCCCGCCGCGCTCACGATCCCGCGTGATCGACAGGAAGCGCTGCGCCATCTCCTCGGCCTGCCGGGCCGTCGCCAGCTTGCGCTGTGAGACGACGACGGCGTCGTAGCGCTGCACGACGGTGACGACGACTCCACGCGCGGCGATATCGGCCTGCGCGCGCGCGACCGCCTCGGCCGCGGCGGCGCTGCGGTACCCGGCTGTCTCGGTGACGCCAATCGCGGCGTGCACGGCAGCCTGGTCGAAGTACTCGTTGCGGCCGTTGTTGGCGATGAAGACGCCGGTGTCCGTGCCGTTCGGCTGCGTGTAGGTGTAGGTATTGAGGAACGTCAGGCTGGGAAGGAGCGCCGCGCGCGCTTCCGCGCGCGCGGCATGCGCTTCACCGATGCCGGCGGCCGCCGCGGCCAGCTCCGGGCTGTTCTGGCGCGCCATGGCGAGCGCCGCCTTGAGCGTGACGACGGCCGGCCCGGCCGCCGCTGCGGTCTGTCCCGCGGCACCCGCCGGACAGACCGCGACCGCCAGAGCCACGATCAAGAGCCGCGCGCTCACCGCGTCGTGCCGCCCATCGCGTAGACGAGCACGCGGAACGTGCCCGGCTTCATCCTCGGCCGGCCGGTCGCGCCCGGCGCCTGCGGCTCGTAGTCGGCTGCCGACAAGTAGATGGTGTGGCTCGACGGATCGAGCGCCATCGTCCGTGCGCCGCGGGTGGTCGTCACCGTCTGCACGACGGTGAGCTTGTCGGGCGAATCCTCGTGAGCGACGGTGACGTTCCCTTCGCCGTTCGAGCTGTAGGCGAGCATGGTACCCGAATCGTACCAGTTCGAGTCGACGCCGGCGCCGATCGGCACCTGCCCGACGACCTTGCCGGTCGTGCTGTCGATCATCAGCATCAGCCTGTTGTGGCAGCCGATGAAGAGCCGGTGGTGCGCGACGTCAATCGCCATGCCGGACGCGCTCTCGCCCGGCGCAATCGGCCAGGTTGCGGTCACGGCGTGGGTGCCGGTGTCGATCACCTTGATCTCGTTCTTGTCCTCGATGTTCACGTAGACCTTGCCGGCCGCCGGGTCGGCCGCCCCGGTCTCCGGCTTGCCGCCGAGAGGAACCGTCGCCACGACGTTCCCGCTCTTCGCGTCGAACACCGTCGCCGACTGGCCGCGGCCGTTGAACGTGTAGACCTCGTGCCGACCGGGCTCGTAGAGAATCGCGTCCGGGTTCCCTTCGGTCTGGACCTTCCGGATCGGCTTCAGCGTCTTCAGGTCGAAGATCGTGGACGTGTTCTCACGGCCGTTGCTCGTATAGCCGCGGCCCAGATCGTCGGCGAACGCGACGCCATGCACGCCCGGCGTGTCCTCGAGGGTGCCGACGATCTTGTCGGTTTTCGTGTCGATCACCACGACCTGCACGCCGTGCGACACGTACAGCCGGTGGGTCGGCGCGTTCACCGCCAGATAGTCCCAGCCCGTGTCGCCGGGAATCGGGATCTGCCTGACGAAATGGTACCCGGGGTCCTGCGCCTGAAGCCCCAACGCGCTCCCGGCGACGATCGCTGCCACCGCCATCAGCCTCCGCATGGTTCCGCTCCTCCTGCTGCCGACCGGTCGGGCCTTGGTGCGCGCCGAAGGCTGCAGCTGCCGCGGCGCCCGCGCCGCCACCGGCCGGCGAAAAGCGGCGAGCCGATGACGCAGACGTAGCTCGTGTAGTTTACGCGTGTTCTGGACGTCGAACGCGTCCAGCCCGGCCGGGATCACATCGCGCTAGTATCCCGGCCGGCGCAGCGAGCGGCCCCTGAAGAGTTCCTGAATTTTTCGTCAGCCGCCGCCCGCCCTCCGCTCTGCTAGGATCGGCGCGTGGCGCTCCGCGTGCTCGTCGTCGAGGACGAAGCGAAGGTGGCAGAAGCGCTCCGCCAGGGCCTGACGGGCGAGCACTACGACGTGACCCTTGCGCGCACGGGCGAGGACGGCTTCTTCGAAGCGAGCGCGGGGGCATTCGATCTCGTGCTGCTCGATGTGATGCTGCCGGGGCGCGACGGGCTCGAGGTGCTGCGGACGCTCCGGAATCGCGGCCTCCACACGCCGGTCCTGATCCTGACGGCGCGCGACGCGGTCGACGACCGCGTGCGCGGACTCGACTGCGGCGCCGACGACTACCTGGTGAAGCCGTTCGCGTTTCCCGAGCTGCTCGCCCGCATGAGGGTGCTCCTCCGGCGCGGCCGTCCGGCCGACGCGTCGCGCCTGGTCCTGGCCGACCTCGACATGGACCTCGTCGCGCGGCGTGCGGCACGCGGCGCGCGCGACCTCGAACTGACCCCGAGGGAATTCGACGTCCTCGCCTATCTGCTCCGCCACGCCGGCCAGCTCGTCTCGCGCGAGATGCTGGCGCGCGACGTCTGGAAGGAGCCCTCGCGCGCGACGCCGCTCGACAATGTCATCGACGTTCACATGGCGCGGCTGCGGCGCAAGGTCGACGCCGACAGCGAGACGAAGCTCCTCCACACCATCCGCGGCGTCGGCTTCACGCTGGAGGCGCGCTCGTGACGACGGGCCGCTGGCGCGGACTGCCGCTGCGCAGCCGGCTGACGATCTGGTACGCGGCGGCGCTCCTCGCCGTGCTGCTGGTGTACGCGGTCCTCGTCTTCGCGTTCCTGAAGCACAGCCTCTGGCAGCAGCTCGACGCGCGGCTGCACGAAGCGGCGGAGAACGAGGAAGCGGTGCTCCAGCCGATCTGGACGGGAACCGGACCGCCTCACGCCGCAGCCGATCGGGACGACACAGACGACGACGATCCGTGGGTCGAGGTGTGGGACCGCGCCGGGCGCCGCCTGTATCAGTCGTCGCGCGCCGCCCGGCTGCCGCTGCCCGACGTCGAGGCGCCTTCGGGCACGCGCGTCCGATCGGTCGTCGCTGCAGGCCGGCACGTGCGCGTCCGCGACGAGGCGGGCCGCATCGCGGGACAGCCGGTCTACCTCCGCACGGCCGAATCCGAGGAGCGCCTGCGCGAGGCGCTCGCCGCGCTGCTGCTGCTGATGGGCATGGGCCTGCCGCTGGCGGTCGGGGCGGCGGCGGTCGGCGGCTACCGGCTCGCGCGGCGCGCGCTGGCGCCCGTCGACCGGATCGCGGAGCGCGTGGAGGCGATCACGGCCGAGCGGCTCGGCGATCGCCTGCCGGTCGAGAACCCGAACGACGAAATCGGTCGGCTGGCGACGGTCGTCAACGGCACGCTGGCGCGCCTCGAGCAGTCGTTCGAGCAGATGCGCCGGTTCACCGCCGACGCTTCGCACGAGCTGCGGACGCCGCTCACCGCCATCCGCACGGTCGGCGAGGTCAGCCTGCGCGAGCCCCACGACGAGGCCGCGTACCGCGAAGTCGTCGGCAGCATGCTGGAGGAGGTCGATCGGCTGACGCGGCTGGTCGACACCATGCTGCTGCTGTCGCGCGCGGAAGCCGGCTACATCCCGGTGAACCGCCAGCCGACCGATCTGGCCGCTCTCGCGACGGAGGTCGCGGCGCAGCTCGAGGTGCTGGCCGAGGAGAAGCGACAGCGGCTCGCCGTCCATGCCGACGGTCCGGCGTGGGCGATCGTCGACCCGGTGGTCCTCCGGCTGGCGCTCGTGAACCTCGTGGACAACGCGATTCGCCACAGTCCGGCCGCCTGCCGGATCGACGTGCGCGTGAGCAGCGAACCCGCGGGCGCGGTGATCGAGGTGGAGGATCATGGGCGTGGCATCCCGGCGGCCGACCGCACCCGGCTCTTCGATCGGTTCTACCGCGTCGACGTGGCGCGGTCGAGGAGCGAGGGAGGCGCCGGGCTCGGCCTGGCAATCGCGCGGTGGGCGGTCGAGGTGCAGGACGGATCGATTCAACTCGCGAGCGAAGAAGGCAGGGGCAGCACCTTCCGCATCACGGTGCCGCGCGCGGATCTGACGCCGGCCGTGCCAGCTTGAATTGATCCATGCTGTCGGGATTGACAGGCCGGCCTGGAAGCCTACATTGAGGGTAGCGCCGCGGTGCCGGTCGTCCGCTCGACAACGGCGGGCACGCGCATCATGCCGGCGCTGGACGCCCGAGGCGTTCAGTCGGGTCGCGGCTGGGTCAGGGCTGCGAAGCCACCAACGCCGCGTTCGTGCTCCTTCGGTGGTTGACGCCCCGAACGAGCCGCCCGGCCGGACACCGAGGGCGTTCGCCTGTACGGCCCCCCTACGAGGTCTTCTTCAGCTGCGCCAGCAGCGCCGAGAGCGCGTCGCTGTACCGCTGGTCGGCGGTCGAGTACGTCTTCATGTACTCCTCCTGCGACATCTTCTGCGCTTTCCAGTCGCCGTCGAATGCGACCCGCTTGCCGGCCATGTCCACGCTGTCGAAGGGGTTGTTGTCGCCGTTCCGCTTCGCCTGCAGCCCGTCGGCGCCGAGGTCCTCGAACAGGATCTTCGTTTCGGGGATGGACGCGCTGTTCAGGTCGATGTAGACGTCGCGGAAATCCTTCTGCTGCAGCTTGGCGTCGAGCAGCGTCGGCGCCGAGTACTTTGCCGACACCACGAGCAGCTGGGCGCCCGGGAAGTACAGCGCGGCAACGTACGTGCCATCCTGCGACGGATCCTTGGCCGCGATGCTATCGAGCTTTCCGGCATCGAGCGCCGCCGCGACCTGCTTGGCAATCGTCGCGGACTTGGACTCCTGAGCGAACGCGGTGCCTGTCAGCGCGAGCGTCAGAACGCCGGCGACACAACCGCGCGCGGTTCCAGTCATGGCGGGCCTCCCCCTGTTGTCGACTGTAGTGGTGGAGGGAGTTCTATCACCCGAAGGGCCCCGGGCGCAACAGACGACGGCCGAGAGCTAGATAAAGAGCGCGTCCTCGTCGTCGCCGCGGCGCTGGCGCATGCGGGACTCCTCGCGCAGGCCGCGAAGAGCACCGAGGGCGGCTCTGAGGGCGCTGAGGAGCGCCCGTCCTTCGCGCGCGGGCCCGAGGAGGTTGTTCTGCAGGGCCGAGAACGTCTGGTCGATCCGGGCCGCGGCGTCGCCGAACAGGCGATCGGCCCGCTCGACCTGGTCGGCCGCCAGCGACGCCGCCCGCGAGGCGTCGCGGCCGATGGCGTTCAGGGACGCGAACAGCGGCGTGAGCTCGCGCTCGATGTGATCGGTCAGCCGATCGAGCCGCCGGGCCAGCTGGCCGGCAACGATGATCAGCCCCACCTGCACGATCGCCATCACCAGCGTCGCGACCGCGATGAGGCCGAGGAAGAGTTCGGCCCGGCCGCTCACGCGTCTTCCTTGCGCGCCTGCTGATACGCCTCCCGGCCGCGCTCGATGGCGGAGGCAATCGTCTCGCGCCCCTGGTTGAAGGCTTCTCGCCCTTTCTGCGCGGCGTCAGCCGCCCGTTCGCGTCCCTCGCGCGCCCTTTCGTTCAGGAAGTCGCGCGTCTCGCGTCCGGTGGCCGGCGCGTACAGCAGGGCCATCGCCGCGCCGCTGACGGCGCCCAGCAGAAAGGCCAGCAGGATGCTGCCCGCGCCAGCCCCTTCGTCCTTGGCCATGTACCACCTCGTCCCCGTTCCGATCAGAAGATGCTGATCTTGACGTTCAGATACTTCTTCGGGTTCCTGTAGATCTCGTCAATCAGCTTGCGCAGATCGACGACCGCTCCGTTCATGTTCTCATATAACTGCTTATCTTTCAGCAACTGTCCCGCGGTCCCCTGCCCGTCGTTGAGGCGCGCGAGCAGTTCGTCGAGGCGGTTCGTCAGCGAATCGAGCCGGTTGTACAGGCTGGCGTCGGTCAGCAGCTTGCCGGCCGTGCCTTCGCCGCTCTTCAGTCTGGCCGTCAACGCTTCGATGTTCGCGGTCGTCGCGGTGAGCGACTGCGCAAACGCCTCGTCCTTCAGCAACTTGCCCATGCTCCCCTGACCGTCCTTCAGGCGCGCCGTCACGGCGTCGAGGTTCTGCAGCGTGCCCTGCAGCGCCTGAGCCGTCGCGGGATCGGTCACAAGCCTGCCCACCGTGCCGCGTCCCTGCTTGATCGTCGTCGCGATGTCGGCCGCTGCGGCGGCGAACCGGTGCAGTTCGGCGTAGAGCTGATCGTTGGTCACCAGCTGGCCGACGGTTCCCCGGCCCTGCCGGATGTCCTTGAGGAGACCGGTCAGCTCCTTGACGCCCTCGCTCGCCTGCGCCGTGACATCGGAGAGGCTCCCGGCCGCCTTGCCCGAGGGCACGTAGCCCCACTCCGGAATCGGCGTGCCGCCGCTCGCCGGCACGATGTCGACGGCGCTTTCGCCGAGCAGCGATACGGATCCGAGCGTCGCGGACGAGGCGTTCGTGATGACCGGCTGGTACTTCCTGTTGACCGACATCGCAACGTCGACCTGCGATCCGGTGAGCGCCACGTCGTCGACGCTCCCGACCTCGACGCCGGCCACGCGCACGGGCGATCCGGGCTTCAGGCCGGCGACGTTCGAGAAGCGGGTCTTCAGGTGGTATTGCTGCCAGAAGAATCCGCGTCCACCGGTCAGCATGAAGATCGTCACGGCGGTGATGACGATCGCCACGATCGTCAGCACGCCGATCTTCAGCTCCGACCAGGCCAGGGAACGGGTGCGGGGCATGGAATAGTCCTCAATATCCGGCTATCGGCTCTCTAGCTGTCAGCTCTCAGCTCAGAAACGTGCGCAGGTACGGGTCGGCGGAGTGGCGCAGCGAATCGGCGTCGCCTTCGAAGCAGATCAGCCCGTCCTTCAGCATGATGAACTCGGCCTCGCGCTCCTTGTCGGCCGACGCCGGCACGATGCGAACCCTGCCGGCCGGATCCCGGACGGCCATGTGCTGCGCGACGTAGAACGCGTCGCGCAGCTGGTGCGTGACGACGATGGAGCTGACGTTCTGCAGATCCCGCAGCTTGATGATCTCCTCGTCGACCGTCAGGGCGGTGATCGGGTCGAGCCCGGTGGTCGCCTCGTCGTACAGCATGATCTTCGGCTTGAACGCCATCGCCCGCGCGATCGCCACCCGCCGCCGCTGCCCGCCGGAGAGCTCCGAGGGCATCTTGTCGATGTGCTCGGCGAGGCCGATGAAGCCGAGCACCTCCTCGACGCGCGCGTCGATCTCCTCGAGCGGCATGGCGGTCTCCTCGTACAGTTTGTATCCGACGTTCTCCCGTACCGTGAGCGAGTCGAAGAGCGCCCCCTCCTGGAAGATCATGCCCAGATCGCCGCGCACCGTCATCAGCTCCCGCTCGCTCAGCTCGTCCACGCGGGCGCCGTTCACCCACACCACGCCGGCGTCGGCGGCGAGCAGCCCCGTGACGATCTTCAGGATCGTGGACTTCCCCGAGCCGCTGGCGCCGAGGATGATCTTCGTGTGCCCCTTGATGAGCGTGAAGCTGACGTCGCGCAGGACGACGTTCTCGTCGAAGGCGAGCTCCACGTGATCGAACACGATCACCGGCGCGCCGCGTTGATCCAGCAGCTCCCCGGCGGTCTCGGTCGTCTCGATGGTGTCCATGCCCTCAGTACATCAGCGAAATCAGCAGGCGCGTGACGAAGAAGTCCACGGCGATCACGGCCACCGATCCGGCGACCACCGAGACGGTCGTCGCCTTGCCCACGCCCTGCGTCCCGCCGCTCGTCCGCAGGCCGACGTGGCAGGCGATGCTCACGATCACGAAGCCGAGGACGAACGGCTTGAGCAGCCCCATCCAGACGTCCTGCATGTAGAGCGCCTGGGTGATCGACGACCAGTACAGCCCGCTCGCCACCTGGAGCTGGTACCGCGCCACGAGCCAGCCGCCGACGATGCCCACGAAATCGGCGATGACGGTCAGCACGGGCGCCATCAGGATGCCCGCGAGCATCCGGGGCACGACCAGCTTCCGGACCGGGTCGGTGCCGAGCGCCCGCAGCGCGTTGATCTGGTCGGTGACGACCATCGACCCGAGCTCGGCCGCAATCCCCGAGCCGATGCGGCCGGTCAGCATGAGCCCGGTCAGCACCGGCCCGAGCTCCTTGATCATCGACGCGCTCACCAGGCGGCCGACCACGGGGCGCGCGCCGAACTGGTCGAGCGTGATGCCGCTCTGCAGCGCGAGCACCGCGCCCGTGAAGAAGCCGGTCAGGAGCACGACCGTCAGCGACGCGACGCCGATCGCGTCGAACTGCTCGATGATGTCGTGGCGGTAGACCGGCGGCGTGACCACGCCGCGGGCCGCCATGACGACGAGGCGGACGTACTCCTGCACTTCGAGCGCCGCGTGCTTCAGTCCACGTTCGATCAGCGTCACGCGAGGTCAGGCCCTCCGAGCCGGCCGCGGCAGCCCGAGCTCGGGGTTGCGCAGGCGCTTGATGTCGTCGCGGATCGCGGCGGCCTTCTCGAAGTCCAGATTCGCCGCGGCAGCCCGCATCTCGGCCTGCCTCGCCGCGAGGTGGGCGTCGAGCTCGGCCTGCGTCCTGAACGCCTCCGCCGGGCCGGGCTCCTCCGGCGGCGTCATGTAGTCGCGCTCGTACACGCTCGACATCACCTCGTCGATCTGCTTGACGATCGACTGCGGCGTGATGCCGTGCTCGCGGTTGTACGCCTCCTGCAGCGTCCGGCGGCGGCCCGTCTCGGAGATCGCGGCGCGCATGGAATCGGTGACCGAGTCGGCGTACATGATGACCTGGCCGTTGACGTTGCGCGCCGCGCGCCCCGACGTCTGGATGAGCGAGCCGGCCGAGCGCAGGAAGCCCTCCTTGTCAGCGTCCAGGATGGCGACGAGCGATACCTCGGGCAGATCCAGCCCCTCCCGCAGCAGGTTGATGCCGACGAGCACGTCGAAGGCGCCGCGCCGCAGGTCCCGCAGGATCTGCACGCGCTCGAGCGTCTCGATGTCCGAATGGAGGTATCGGACGCGCACGCCCAGCTCCTGATAGTACTGCGTCAGGTCCTCCGCCATGCGCTTCGTGAGGGTCGTCACCAGGACGCGCTCGCCCCGCCCGGCACGCTGCCGGATTTCCCCGAGCAGGTCGTCCACCTGCCCCTTGACGGGGCGCACCTCGATCGGCGGATCGATGAGGCCGGTCGGGCGGATGATCTGCTCGACGACCACCCCCTGCGCCTTCGAGAGCTCGTACGGGCCCGGCGTCGCCGAGACGTAGACGACCTGCCCGACCCGCGCTTCCCACTCCTCGAAGTTCAGCGGCCGGTTGTCGAGCGCCGACGGCAGGCGGAAGCCGTAGGCGACCAGCACCTCCTTGCGCGAGCGGTCGCCGTGATACATGCCGCGGATCTGCGGCACGGTCTGGTGGCTCTCGTCGACGATGAGGAGCGCGTCCCCGGGGAGATAGTCGAGCAGCGTCGGCGGCGGCTCCCCGGGCGCGCGGCCGGTCAGGTGCCGCGCGTAGTTCTCGATCCCGTGGCAGTACCCGATCTCCTTGATCATCTCGAGATCGAACATCGTCCGCTGGTGCAGCCGCTGCGCCTCGAGCAGCTTGCCTTCGGCTTCGAGCTGCGAGCGGTACCAGACCAGCTCCTCCTTGACCGACTCGACCGCGCGGCGCGTGCGGTCGCGCGGCGCGACGAAGTGCGACTTCGGGTAGACGGCGATCTTGTCGTGACGGCGGATCGTCCTGCCGGTGAGCGGGTCGAACGAGACCAGCCCGTCCACCTCGTCTCCGAAGAGCTCGATCCGGAGCCCCTGCTCCTCGTACGACGGGTAGACCTCGATGATGTCGCCGCGGACGCGGAAGGTGCCGCGGCCGAAGTCGTGGTCGTTGCGCTCGTACTGGATCTCGACGAGCTTGCGGAGCACCTGCTCGCGGCCGATCCGCTGCCCCCGCTCGAGCGGCAGGAGCATCCCGTAGTACGCCTCGGGCGAGCCGAGGCCGTAGATGCACGACACGCTCGCGACGATGATGACGTCGCGCCGCTCGAACAGCGACCGCGTGGCCGAGAGCCGCATCCGGTCGATCTCGTCGTTGATGGTCGCTTCCTTCTCGATGTAGGAGTCGGTGGCCGGGACGTAGGCCTCGGGCTGGTAGTAGTCGTAGTAGCTGACGAAGTACTCGACGGCGTTCCCGGGAAAGAAGCGGCGGAACTCCTGAAAGAGCTGCGCGGCGAGCGTCTTGTTGTGGACCATGACCAGCGTCGGCCGGTTCACACGCGCGATGACCTGCGCCATCGTGAACGTCTTGCCCGAGCCGGTCACCCCGAGCAGCACCTGGTGCCGGTCGCCGCGCTCGAGCCCCTCCACGAGCTCGGTGATCGCGCGCGGCTGGTCCCCCGCCAGATCGAAGTCGGAGACGAGATGAAAGCGGTCGTAGACCGAAGCCATCGCAACTCACAATCGTACTACAGGCTGGCGTGATTCCGGTCCGACGCTTCGAGGGAGGTCAGGCCTGGTCCTTGCGGTAGACCGCGAAATACCCCTTGCGGGCGCGCACGCGGTAGTCGCGGCCGTCCTTGCGCACGACCTTGATCTCGACCTTGCGCCACGTGCCGTCGGTCTTCGCGTTCGTCGACAGGTAGCCGAGCGTGTACTGCGCGTGTATCTCGTCGACCACGTTCTCGTACATCTTGTCGAGCGCCTTCACCGACCCCGGAAAGAACGCCCGGCCGCCGGTCGCGGCCGCGATCTGCTGCAGGATAATCCGCTGCTCGGTCCGCGCGCCGGTCGGCAGGTGTTCGAGCTCGCCGATCACGTACACGGTGACGTCCGACGCCTTGAGCAGCTCCATCAGGTCGCCGAAGCTCATGCTGCTCGTCGTGTCGGCGCCGTCCGTGTACAGGAGCATCACCTTGCGCCCCGACTGCCCCGCCGCGCCGTCCAGGTATACGCCGATCGCGTCGTACAGCGCGGTCATGCCGGTCGTCTTCTGCATCCGCACGCGCTCCACGAGCCGCGGGAAGTCGGCCTGCGTATATCGGGTGACGCGCACCTCGGTGTCGAAATCGACGAGCGTGATGTCGGCGGCGTCGACGAGCGTGTTCAGGAACTTGATCGCGGCCGTTCTGGTGAACCCGATGTCCTCGCCCATGCTCTCGCTGACGTCGAGCAGCACGCCGACGTGGATCTCCGGCCGGCCGGAGCCCGGCCCGCCCGGGGCGAAGTAGCGAATCGTCTGTTTCTGCCCGTCTTCGAGGACCTCGAAGTCGTCGGCCGTCAGGTCCGACACGAGGTCTCCCTTCCTGTCTACGACTGTCACGCCCAGGTTGACCAGGTCGATGCCGCCCTTGAAGACCGGGATCTGCTGCGCGGAGGGCGCCGCCGCGGCATTCCCCGATGAGGGGACCGGCCCGTAGCCGCGCAGGGCCGGAATCGCGGCGAGGAGGAGGGCGAGCCAGAGCCTCACCCGAGCACTCTACATCGGGCGCATCGTCTTGGGAATCGGGGGGCCGGTGGCCCTCGGCCGGCCGGCCCGGAAGCGTATAATGAAAGTTTGTTACCCCGATGCGGTGCCTAGCGGTCTGCCAGGACGAGCTGGTCATCAGGATGCTCGATGAGATCCTGCTGCCCGGCTTCGAAGTCGAGTTCATCGTGGAAAGCCGGCCCGCAGCCCGGCGCCTCCACGACGCCGGCGTCAACACGACGGTCGGCGACCCCCGGCGGACCGAGACCTACCTGAAAGCCGACCTCACCCCCGGCAGCTGCATCGTCGTCGAAGACAACGGCCGCAGGAGCATCCGGAAGATTCTCGAGGCGGTGCGCGACGCGGGCGGCACGCTGGTGTACGTGCTCGGGGTCGGCGCCGGAGCGACGTCGAGGCGCGCCGAGGAACTGCGCGCGGATTTCCCCGACGTCTCGTACCTGGCGATATCGGAGCTGCTGAGCGGCCCGCTGCTCATCGAGTTCAGCCGCTCGATGACGCGCGCGCGCGTCCAGCAGTACCAGCGCTACTTCAGCGACGCCGACCGCGTCCTGATCATGCTGCACAACGATCCGGATCCGGACGCGATCGCCAGCGGGCTCGCGCTGCGCAACCTGCTCCGCCGGACGAAGACGACGGCCATCATCGGCGCGCTCCAGGGCGTCACGCGGCCGGAGAACCTGCGGATGCTCAACCTGCTCGACATCCACGTGGAGGCGATCACGCCGGAGTCGCTGAAGGAGTTCGACCGCCTGGCGATGGTGGACGTGCAGCCGCATTACTTCGCGGGGCTCGTCGACCGGGTGGATCTCGTCATCGACCATCACCCCGAGCAACCCGGCTACACGGCGGTGTTCAAGGACATCCGCGCCGATTACGGATCGACCTCGACGATCCTGACCGAGCACCTGCGGGCCGTCGACGTCAACATCTCGGAGCGCACGGCGACGGCGATGCTGTACGCGATCAAGTCGGACACGCTGTTCTTCAACCGGCAGGCGAACCGCGTCGACATCGAGGCGTTCTCGTATCTGTATCCGCTCGCCGACGCCGCGCTGATCCGCAAGATGGAAGGCGCCGAAATCACCCTCGAGCGCCTCGAGGCGGTCATCAAGGCGTTCCAGAGCAGCCTGCTCGCCGACCAGGTCTTCTGCGCGTTCCTCGGCGCCTCGCCGCGCGAGGACTTCATCCCGTACGTGGCCGACTTCTTCCTGCAGCTCGAACAGGTGAAATGGACGATCGTCGCCGGCGTCGTCGGCGAGGCGCTGGTCGTGTCGGTGCGGAACCTCGGCTACTCGAAGAACGCCGGTGAGTTCGTCCGGCGCTACTTCGCCGAGATCGGGAGCGCCGGCGGCCACCGCGCCATGGCCAAGGCGGTGGTGCCGATGCCGGCCTTCAGGGAGAAGTTCGGCAACCTGGACGGCCCGGCGATCTGCGCGCGCCTGCAGGAGCTCGTCTCGCAGTTCCTGCACGGCGACGAAGACGGCAGGCGGCAGAAGCCCGAGCCCCGAGCCGAAGCCCCTCGAGCCGAAGCCGAAGAAGTGAAGGTCCGCTAGGGGACGTCTTCAGACCGTCCCCTGAAGCGCCTGATCCAGATCCCCGATCAAGTCCGCGGCATCCTCGAGCCCCACCGACAGCCTGAGCATCCCGCGCGTGACGCCGGCCTGCCGGAGCTGCTCGTCGGTATGCCCCCATTGCGAGGTCAGCACCGGCAGGCTGATCAGGCTCTCCACCCCGCCGAGGCTCGCGGCGCGCTTGACGATCGTCAGCCGGTCGTAGCACCGGCACGCGCGCCCGTAGTCGCCGCCGAGATCGAAGCACACCATGCCGCCGAAGCCGGTCATCTGCTTCGCCGCCACGGCGTGATCGGGGTGCGAGTCGAGGCCGGGATAATAGACGCGGCTCACGCGTCGATCGCGCGCGAGGAACTCCGCAACCGCCTGCGCGTTGGCGTTGTGCCGGGCGATGCGGAGCGGCAGCGTCTTCAGCCCGCGGCCGAGCGCCGCGGCCGGGTACGGATCGAGCACCGTCCCGAGCAGCCGGCGCGCCTTTTCGATCGGCTCGACGAGCGCGCTGGGACCCGAGACCGCTCCGGCCGTCACGTCGCTGTGCCCGTTGAGATACTTCGTCGCGCTCTGCATCGCGAGGTCGACGCCGAGAGCCAGCGGCTGCTGATTGATCGGGCTGGCGAACGTGTTGTCGATCACCGACAGCACGCTGCGGGCGCGGCACGCCGCCGCGACGCGGGCGACGTCCACGCACCGCAGCGTCGGATTGATCGGCGACTCGAACCACAGAAGGCGCGTGCGATCGCCGATGATCCGCTCGGGCGACGCCAGCTCGTCGAGCGACACGAACCGCGCGGTGATGCCGAACCGGACGAGGAAGTCGTTCAGCAGGTGCAGCGTGCCGCCGTAGATCGCCGCGCTGCACACGACCTCGTCGCCGGCCTTCGTATGCGTCAGCAGGATCGTCGCCGTCGCGGCCATGCCGGACGAGAACACCAGCGCTGCCTCCGTGCGATCGAGCGCCGCGAGCTTCCGCTCGACGCTCACCACCGTCGGGTTCGTGTAGCGCGAGTAGAGGTATCTGGACGAGCGCCCCTCGTTGTACGCCCGCACCTCCTCGGCGTTCTCGAAGACGAACGTCGTCGTCTCGTACACCGGCGTGACGAGCGGGTCGGCGATGCCCAGGTCGCTCGAGCCCGCGTGAATCAGCTCCGTCGCTGCGCGCCTCATGACACTCCCACCCGGTCGCCGCTCGCGCCGACGACCGGCTCGATGAACTGGCGGTACGCGTCCTCGTAGCCGCGGCTCATCAGCTCCGACAACGGCTGCCGGCGGGCCGAGCGCTCGTCGTGCCCGCCGGAGAAGTCAAAAGGACCGACCGGGTTGTGATCGGGACGCACGACGAACAGCCGCGGCACGCCGGATGCCAGAACCGCGTCGCGCACCACGGCCGCCTCGTCCGACTGCAGGTACTCGCCGAGACGTCCCCGCCCGTCGACGCGCGGCGCGCTCAACGCATGCGGTCCGGCGATCTCCGGCGCCGACGACACCACGATCGCCTGCTCCACGCCGATCCCGGCGAGCTCGGCCAGCAGACGCAGCAGCGCCGCCGGCCGGTCGCACAGCCGATGCGTCTCGCCGCGCCAGTACGCATCGGGCGCGAAGCGGATCGCGTGGACGCCGGTGGCGACCGGAACCCTCAGCGCAGCGGCCACGGCGTCGGCCAGGTAGTCGCGCCCGACGCCCTGCAGGTCGAAGATCTCCGCCCGCCGCGCGTCCGCCTCGCCGCTCGTCGGACGCCGGACGAGCGCGCGCCGCCGCGGCTCGCCGACCAGCGCGAACACCAGGTCGCGGTGGGCGTCGAGATCGTGCACGGCAATCATCAGCTCGCGAAAGCCGGGCTGTCCGAGGTTCTCCGCGAGGAGCTCCGTGTACCGCCGTCCCAGCTCGAGCGGCGGAGGCTGCCGGAGCTGCGCGGCGCCGCGCAGCAGATCCCACAGGACGCGCCAGCAATGCGTTGCCGCCGACGCGGACGACAGCGGCGGAGCGAGCATCCGCCACCAGAAGGCGCCCCGCGGCCTGCGGCTCCCCGCCTCGATCCAGCCCGACGCCAGGGCCAGCGCGCCGGTCACCCCGAGAACGAGCAGCACCAGGCGCGGCAGCCAGGTCGGCAGCGCCTGCGGCGCGAACGCGGCCTCCGCCAGCCTCAGGTAGGCCGCGACGAGACCGCCGGCGCCGCCCACGCCAACGATCTTGAGGAAGAAGTCGATCGGATAGACCAGCAGGCCGAGCGCCACCGCGGCAATCGGCACGACGACGATGACGAGCGACGCAGCGAGCGCCCACACCGTCACGCGGAGCAGCCGGTGCCATTCGTAGAACGAGCGGACGGCAGAAGCGCGCCAGAATCCCCGCTCGTCCCAGAGCCGGTGCGCTCCGTCGACCGCAGCGAACAGGGCGCCGACCACTCCAATGCCGCGCCCGGCGACGAGGTCCACCTTCACGCCGGCCTCGTGGAGCGCCCGCAGCGCGCCGGCGTGATACGCGCCAGCGGTGCCGGTCCCGGTCAGCACGACGGCGGTACGATGGCGGGGCGAGTACACGTCGGCGGACGACACGGGATCGGCCGGGCTGGTCATTCCTTCGCTTCGTCGTGGATCGTGGCGAGCTTGAGGATCTCGAATTCGCGCTTCCCGCTCGGCGTCGCGACGGTGACGATGTCGCCCGGCTCCTTGTTGAGGAACGCGCGGCCGATCGGGGACGTCGTGGAGATGAGCCCCTTGCTCGCGTCCGCGTCCTCGGGCATGACCAGCTGGAAGACGAGCTTGTCGCCGGTGCTCTCCACGACTTCGACCGTCGATCCGAAGCCGGCCCGATCGGTCGGAATGCGATCCACGTTGATCAGCGCGATCTCGGAGACGCGCTTCTTGAGCATGCTGATGCGCGCCTCGACCAGCCGCTGCCGCTCTTTCGCCGCCGCGTACTCGGCGTTCTCGCGCAGGTCCCCGAGCTCACGCGCGCGCTTGATTTCCTTGGGAAGCTCGAGCTTCCGCTCCCGCTCGAGCGCCTGGATCTCGTCCTGGAACTTGCGCATCAGGCGGTCTTTCACCGTGTCGGGCATGGGGTCGGCCACATGGTACCACAGTGCTATCCTTCGCAGGACGCCACGCATGAAGCGCATCACGAGCCGTCAGAACCCGCTCGTCGCACGGTTCCGCGCCGCGGCGCGCGGCGAGGACGACGAGCGACTGCTCCTCGACGGCGTGCACCTGGTCGACGAGGCGCTCTCCGCCGGCATCCGCCTCCGCGAGGCCATCGTCCGCGCGAACGCGCTCGGCCAGGCCGGCCTCGCGGCGATCGTCTCGCGGCTGGAGCGCGCCGGCGTCGCGCCCGCGGCGGCGTCCGACAGCGTGATGGATGCCGCCAGTCCGGTCCGCTCGTCGAGCGCGATTGCCGCGCTGGCCGATCGGCCGCAGGCGGGCGACGACCGGATCTTCGGGTCCGCGGCGCTCGTCGTCGTGGCCTGCGACGTCCAGGATCCCGGCAACGTCGGCGCGATCGTCCGCGTCGCCGAGGCGGCCGGCGCGTCGGGAGCGATCGCGGCCGGACGGTCCGCCGATCCGTTCGGGTGGAAGGCGCTGCGCGGCTCGATGGGCAGCGCCCTGCGCCTGCCGATCGGGCGGCGCGCCTCGGTCGAGGACGTCGTCGCGGTGGCGCGCGACCGGGGGTGCCGAATCGTCGCGACGGTGCCGCGCAACGGCCGGTCGCTCTTCGAAACGGATCTGACCGGCCCGATCGCGATCGCGATCGGCGGCGAAGGCGCGGGCCTGCCGCCCGCGGTCGTGGAGGCGGCTGAGCTGTGCGTCAGCGTGCCGATGCAGCCGCCGGTCGAATCGCTGAACGCCGCGGTCACGGCCGCCCTGCTCCTCTATGAAGCCAGGCGGCAGCGCGGACTGGTGGCGGGTGTGGGGCGCTGATGGACTCGTTGTTCCCGGACGAAGAAGGCAAGGGCGCGTCGCGCGCCGCGAGCACGGCGCCGCTCGCCGAACGGATGCGGCCCCGCACCTTCGACGAGTTCGTCGGCCAGGAGGAGCTGCTCGCGCCGGGCCGGCCGCTGCGCGAGGCGATCGAGCGCGACCTGCTCCAGTCGATCATCCTCTGGGGGCCGCCCGGCACCGGCAAGACCACGCTGGCTCGCATCATCGCCGAGATGACGCGCGCGCGGTTCGTGTCGTTCAGCGCCGTGCTCGCGGGCATCAGAGAAATCCGCGAGGTCATGAGCGAAGCCGAGCGGCTGCGGCGCGCGACCGGACGCCGCACGATCGTCTTCATCGACGAGATCCACCGCTTCAACAAGGCGCAGCAGGACGCGTTCCTGCCGCGCGTCGAAGCGGGCGATATCGTGCTGGTCGGCGCGACGACCGAGAACCCGAGCTTCGAGGTGAACGCCGCCCTGCTCTCCCGGTCCAAGGTGTTCGTGCTGCACGGCCTCGAGGCCGCCGAGATCGTCGCGATTCTCCGCCGCGCGCTCGCCGACCCCGAGCGCGGCCTCGGCCGCGAACCGGTCCAGGTGGACGAGGACGCGCTGCGCGCGATCGCGATGGCGGCGAACGGCGACGCCCGCGCCGCGCTCAATCTGCTGGAGCTGAGCGTCGCGGCCGCGCCGCTCGCCGACGGCGCCCGCCGGGTCGACGCCACGCGCGTCGAGCAGGCCATCCAGCGCCGCGCGCTGCTCTACGACAAGCAGGGCGAAGAGCACTACAACATCATCTCCGCGCTCCACAAGTCGATGCGCAACAGCGATCCGGACGCCGCGGTGTACTGGCTCGCCCGCATGCTGGAGGCCGGCGAGGATCCGCTCTACGTCGCGCGGCGGCTCGTGCGATTCGCGTCGGAAGACGTCGGCAACGCCGATCCGCAGGCCCTGACCGTGGCGGTGGCCGCGAAGGACGCCGTCCACTTCATCGGCATGCCCGAGGGCAACACGGCCCTGGCACAGGCGGTCATCTATCTCGCGACCGCGCCCAAGAGCAACGCCGTGTACGAGGCGTACGGGCGCGCGGCCGAGGACGCCCATCGCGACGTCGCACAGCCGGTGCCGCTCCACCTGCGGAACGCGCCGACGAAGCTGATGAAGGACCTCGCGTACGGCAAGGGCTACCAGTACGCGCACGACGAGCCGGACGCCGTCGCCGACATGACCTGCCTGCCGCCGGCGCTCGAGGGGCGGAAGTACTACGAGCCGAAGGAGCGCGGGTTCGAGAGGGAGATCAAGCGCCGCCTCGACGGCTGGGCAGAAATCAAACGGAAGCGCCGGACGGATCGGTGACAGCCAGCCTGCGGATTTCTAGCTGCCGCTCGCAGACCCCTGTGCCGCCCGCGGCACATCGGCGCGGGCGCCCGTCACGAGCGCAATCGTCGCGGCCGCCACGCCAAGCGCCACCCACACCGCCGCCGCTCCGACCGACCCGCCCTGTGCGCTCACGAGCACCCGTTCGTACGCGCGGCCGAGCGGGCCGAGCGCGCGCAGCGCCAGGTTCCCGGCCGGTGCGGGCCACAACCATCGCGGATGCTGCCAGACGACGGCGTCGATGATCAGCTGCGGCACGAGAAGCACGGCCGCCGCGACGCGGATCGATCGGCTGGACAGGGCGGTCACCATCGGCACGAGCAGCAGCGGCACGGCCGGCGTGATGTACCGGGCTGCCGGCGAGAATCCGGCCCACCAGCCGATCACGAACGCCGCCGCCGGCACGTAGAGCAGCACGAACGGCACCGCGTACATCCACGTGCGGCGCCACGTCAGCCACCAGCACGCCGGCACGATCCAGTACAACGGCGCGTAGGCCAGCAGCCCGGACTGTCGATCGATCCACAGCCCGACGAGGCCCCGCTTCAGGCTCTCGACCGAAAAGGGCACGCCCTGCGTCGTCAGCGCGCCTCCAAGCGTCCCCCACGAGTGCCACGTCCACGCTTCCAGTCCGACCTGCGGCAGGAGCAGGAGCGCGAGCGCGGCCGCAGCCGTGCCGGCGGACCACGAGCGGACGAGCGGCCATCGGGCGACGAGCAGCACGAACACGAGCCCGGGAACGTACAGGAGGTACTTGTGATGCGTCCAGGGCAGCGCGCCGAGCGCAAGGAGCAGGACGAGGAGAGCGGCCGTATCACGTGGCCCCTCCCGCTTGTTCGCCAGCCACACGACCGCGCAGGTGACGAAGAGCGCAAGGACCTCGGGGAAGACCAGAAAGGCGTGGCTGACGATCGGCGGTGAGATGCCGGCGGCCACAAGGAGCGCGGCGACTCGTCCGGGATCCTGCGCGCTGGCAAAGGCGATCGCGAGCAACGTGAAGCCGGCGGCCGTCAGCGCGATCAGGAAGAGCCCGACGATCGAATACGCGAACAGCCCGCGGTCCATCCTGAACCGTTTCAGCACTCCTGGCGGCGTCACTCCGGCGACCGCTCGCGCGACGGCGTACACGGGGACCAGGGCGACGGCCAGCCCGATATCGTGAATCGGCAGCATCCGGCCGCTGCGCGAGCGGGCTGCGTGCAGTCCGATCCCGAGATGGTCGTGGCCAAACAGCCGGCCGTCGTCGTTCGCGTAGTTGTTGGCGACGTCCAGATCGTGGTCGCTGACGAGGCTTTCCGCGATCATGAGATAGTGCGGCTCGTCGCCCGACGCGGAGTACTTGCCGTGCGTCGTCAGGCTCCACGTGAACAGCACCATGACGACCGGAACGATCAGGGCTGCGCGCCCGCCGTTCGCCATCACGGCATCTGCAGCACGGCGGCCGACCTCGCGCCTTCCCGCGGCGCGACGACGACGAGGAGGTTGCCGTCGCGAAGCGCTTCACGATCGCGCGGCTCCAGCACGACGTCGCCGGCGCCGTCGGCATCGGCCGGGTTGACGAGCCGCGCGATCACCGCCCCGGCGGCCGGCCGGGCGGCGGAGCCGGACGCATCGGCACCGGATCCCGCCCCGCGGGCGACGCGGTGGATGGCGGCGGCGAGCAGGCGCGAGGCCGTTGCCTTCGGGATCTCCCATCGCAGGCGGCCGCTGACCGGATCGTAGTGGAACGACACGCGGACCGCGCCCGCGCCCGAACCGATCGTCGTCTCGAAGGCGACCGGCGGCGGCGCATGCCCGTCGACGAGGGCAGGCGTCGTCGGCGGCGGACGGCGCGGGTGCACGGCCTGCTCGTAGGCGTAGGCCAGCGCCAGCAGTCGCGGCTCGCTCCACGCGGACCCGAGCAGATCGACGCCGACCGGCAGCCCGTCGGCGGTGAAACCGGCCGGCATGGCGACCACCGGCAGGCCGGACGCGGCGCTGATTTGACACGTCGATCCGAGCTGCGGGTCGCCGGCGGCCGCGATGCGCCGCCGCAGCGTCGGATAGATCAGGCCGTCGAGCCGGTGCTCGTCGAACGCCTCGTCGACGAGATGCCGTACGCTCTGCCGCTTCAGGCGGGCGCGCCGGTACTCCTCGCTGTCCCGCGACTCCACCGAATTGCGGTGCCGGAACGTCTGTTCGAGCGCCGCGGCGTACTGGCCGCGCTCGAGGATCTCGCCTAGCGAATGGACGGGCGCGTTCGGAAACCGGCCGAGATAATCCATGAGATCGAACTTGAACTCGCTGTCGATGACGCTGGAGCCCTGGAGCTGTTCGTCGAGGCCGGGAATGGTCACGTCGATGAGCTCCGCACCGCCGGCCCGCAGCTCCTCGAGCATGTGTCGGACCACGGCCGCGACGTCCGGATCGTCGGGTCCGCCGACCGCATTCTGCAGCACGCCGATCCGCGCCCCCTCGAGGGCGCCGGCCCGAAGGCCGTCCCGGTAGCTGCGCGGCACGTGCCCGGCCGAGGCTGCCGTCGTGGCGTCGGCCGGATCGGCGCCGGCGATCGCGTCGAGCATGATCGCGAGGTCGGTGACGGTCCGCGCGAGCGGCCCGCCGATATCCTGGGTGTGCGAGAGCGGGATGATGCCCGCGCGGCTGGTCAAGCCGAGCGTGCCGCGCAGGCCGAACAGGTTGTTGTTGGCGGAAGGGATGCGGATCGATCCGCAGGTGTCGCTTCCCATGCCGGCCGCGCCGAAGCTGGCGGCCACGGCGGCGCCGGTGCCGCCGCTCGATCCGCCCGGATTGCGCGTCGGATCGTAGGGATTTCGCGTCTGCCCGCCGAGCGAACTGATGGTCGTGATGCCGGCCGCCAGCTCGTGCATGTTGGTCTTGCCGATGACGACGGCGCCCGCGGCGCGAAGCCTGGCGACCAGCGCGGCGTCGCGGCCCGTGCGAAACCCGGCGAGCGCGATCGACCCGCCCGTCGTCGGCGTGTCCTCGGTTTCGTAGTTGTCCTTGATGAGGACGGGAATGCCGTGCAGCGGGCCGCGCGGCCCCTTCGCCGCGCGCTCGCGGTCGAGCGCCGCCGCCTCGTCGAGCGCGCGCGGATTGAGCGCGATGAGCGCGTTCAGTGCGGGGCCGGCTTCGTCGTAGGCGCGAATCCGCGCAAGATACGCCTCGACGAGCTCGCGCGAGCTCGCCTTGCCCTCGGCCATCGCCTGCTGCAGGTCGGGAATCGATCGTTCGAAGACGTGGGCGGCAGGCGTGGGCCCGGCCGGCCGCGCCCGTGCCTGACGCGAGGGCGGCTGGCGCGACGGCGGTGGATGAGTCTGCGCCGCCAGACCATACGCGGCGACTGCGAACGCGAGCGCCGCGCCGATCGAGACGCGCCGCCTCATATGGCGCTCGTGCACGCCCGCCATCGGGTCTCGTCGACCGGGGCCTCCTTGCAGACGATGACGAAGTCGATGATCGTGCCGCCGAATGCGCCGTAGTTGATGGACTTGACGACCGGCTCGCCGTCCGGGCCGAGCGCCGCACCGCTGATCACGCCGACCGCCAGGGCGAGCGCGTTCCGCTCCAGCAGAAAGTCGCGAAATTCTTTCCACATGGAGGACGCATTATAGCGCCTGCGAGGAAACGCACGGGATGGGATCGCGGCGTTGGTGCCGGGTCAAGTCGATCCCTATCGGGTGACTACGCGCGTCAGCCCCCACCCGGCCAGGAACACGACCACTCCGGCCGTGAAGAGCCGCGGACTCGGACCCATCGGACCGGCCATGAAGATGTCCACCAGCAGGATCCACATCCCCAGGAGCTGTCCGAACCGGCCGATGTAGTAAAGCGCGCGGCTCATCATAGCTTTTGGCTGTCGGCGGTCGGCTCTCAGCTTTGCTCTCGGCTCTCGGCTGCCGGCTCTTGGCTCTGGGCTCTGGGCTCTCGGCTTCGGCCGTTCAGATCCGCTCGAAGTTCTTCTCGACCTCGCGCCTCGTGAGGCGAAGCATGACCGGCCGGCCATGCGGGCAGATGGTCGAGTACGCCGTGGCGCGCAGCTCTTCCAGGATGTGCGCCATCTTCTCGTACGTCAGGGGATAGTTGGCCTTCACCGCGGCGTGACACGCCGTCGTCGCCGCGATCCGCCGCAGCGCTTCCTCCACCCCGGCTCCGCGATCGAGCCCCTCGAGGTCGTCGGCGAGCGCGCGCAGCGTATCCGCGCTCTGCGATGCCTCGAGGAGCGCGGGAACGGCGGAGACCCTGATGGTCGCGTCGCCGAACGGCTCGATCTCGAATCCGAGGCGTTCGAGCTCGGACGCGCGGCCCGCCAGCGTCTGCCGCGCCTCGGGCGGAAAATCGATCAGCAGGGGCACGAGCAGCCGCTGGGCCTCGAGCCGGCCCGCCGTCAGCCTTTCCATCACCCGCTCGAACAGGACGCGCTCGTGCGCAACGTGCTGGTCGATGATCGCGATCCCGTCGTTGTCCACCGCGACGATGAACGTGTCGCGGAACTGGCCGAGAGGGATCAACGGGCCCAGGGTCAAGGACTCGGTGCTGAGGGGTGCCGGGGGCTGGGGGCCCGGGGCCTGGAGGCTCGGGGCGCCTGGCAGCCAGCGAGTCGGGTACGCGCCGCCGGCGAGGATGCCGGGGATCGGCGCCGCGACAGGCCCCCGCTCCGCGACTTCCGGCCGGAGCTGCAGCTGCGGAGAGCCGCCCTGCCCGAGCGCCTCCATGACGCCGCGCCGCACGACCTCGTGCACGAGCGAGCCGTCGCGGAAGCGCACCTCGGCCTTCGTCGGGTGCACGTTGACGTCGACAGCGTCGGGCGCGAGCTCGAGGAACAGGTGCACCTCCGGACTGCGCTCCTTGATGGACGCCGTGCTGTACGCATCGATGATTGCATGGGCAATCGTGCGGTCCTTGACCACGCGCCTGTTCACGAACACGTTTTGCGGTCCGCGCGTCGGCCCCTGCTCGGCAAGCGCCGCGACGTAGCCGAACAGCTGCATGCCGCCCGCCTGTTTCCGCACCTCGACGAGATCCTCGCGCTCGCCGTAGATCTGATACAGCCGGTCGCGCAGCGTCGCCGCCGGCGGGCACTGCAGCACGCAGCGGCCGCCGCTCGTCAGGGCAAAGCCCACCTCCGGATACGCCAGCGCCAGCTGGGTGACGATGCGGGAGACCTGCGCCGACTCGGCGCTGTCGGACTTGAGGAACTTTCGGCGCGCCGGCAGGTTGTAGAAGACGTCGTTGACTTCCACGACGGTCCCCTCGGCCGCGCCAATCTCGGCGACCGACGCCACCGCACCGCCGTTGACGCGAATCTCGGTGCCGCTGTGCTGGCCGCGCGCGCGCGTCCGGAGCACGAAGTGCGACACCGAGGCAATCGACGGCAGCGCCTCGCCGCGGAAGCCGAGCGTCGTGATGGCGGCGAGATCCGACGCCTGTCGGATCTTGCTCGTCGCATGGCGCTCGATCGACAGGCGCGCGTCCTCCGGCTCCATCCCCTCGCCGTCGTCCTCGACGCGGACCTGCCTCTTGCCGCCCAGCTCGACGTGGATCGACAGACGCCGGGCGCCGGCGTCGATCGCGTTCTCGACCAGCTCCTTGACGATCGACGCCGGACGCTCGACCACTTCCCCGGCTGCGATCTGATTGGCGAGATCGGTGGAGAGACGGGTAATCTTCGCCATCGGCCTCAGATCCAGCGCCTCAGGCGGAACATCAGCAGCATCAGGACGACGATGGCGGTCGAGATGCCGGTGAGCCACCAGAACTGGGCGGCCTCGCCTCCCGGAAAGAGCGGCACGCGCAGGTTCATGCCCCAGATGCCGGTGATCAGCGTCAGCGGCATGAAGACGGTCGAGACGACCGTCAACACCTTCATCACTTCGTTCAGCCGGTTGCTGACGTTCGACAGGTGCGCTTCGAGGACGCCCGTGATTCGATCCTGGAACATCGAGGCATCGTCGGCGATCCGCACGAGATGGTCTTGAATGTCTCGAAACTGGAACGACATCTCGGTGCTGATGTCGACGAAATCGCGTCGGGCCAGGCGCGCCACGACGTCACGCTGCGGCGTGATGACGCGGCGGAGGGAGGACACGTCGCGCTTCTGCGCGAGAATCTCGCGGACGAGCGCCGGCGACGGCTTCTCGAAGACGGCCTTTTCCAGCTCGTCGATGCGGTCCTCGAGCTTCTCGATTTCCGGACGGTAGCGGTCGACCATCCCGTCGACAATGCGATGGAAGAGCGGCACCGGCCCCTCGCCGAGCATCTTGGGATTGCGATCGCAGTGGTCGCGCAGTTCGGCGATCGACGGGGCACCGCCGTCGTGAACCGTCACGAGATAGTTCGGGCCGATGAAGAAGTCCACGTCGTGCGTGGCAAATCCGTGTTCGGACGCCCTGAAATCGATGCCGTGCAGGATCACGTAGAGATAGCCATCGTACGCCTCCACCTTCGGGTACTGGTGCGCCGAAACGGCGTCCTCGACCGACAGCGGATGGAAGGCGAACGTGTCGCTGAGGATCAGCGACTCCGGAATCGACCACGCGGCCAGGTCCACCCACACGTGCACGCCGGACGACGGGCTGAGCCAGGCGCGCTCCAGATGCGTCGCCCGCTCGGTCTGGCCGTCGCGGTGCACGAAGATCGTAATCACGACAGGGCTGAGGCCTCAGGTCTCAGGGCCAGGAGGTCAGTCCCCCGCCCGCGTCGACAGGGCCGCCTGCGCCGCGGCGAGGCGCGCGACGGGGACGCGGTACGGCGAGGCGCTGACGTAGTCGAGGCCGACCGACTCGAAGAAATGAATCGAGGCCGGATCGCCCCCGTGCTCCCCGCAGACGCCGAGCTTCAGGTCCGGGCGCGCCGTCCGGCCGCGCTGAGCAGCCATCCTGACGAGATCGCCGACACCCTCGGTGTCGATCGACGCGAACGGATCCTTCTCGAGAATCTTCTTCTCCTGGTAGATCCGCAGGAACTTGCCCACGTCGTCGCGCGAGAAGCCGAAGGCGAGCTGCGTCAGGTCGTTCGTGCCGAAGGAGAAGAACTGCGCCTCCGACGCAATCTGGTCGGCCGTGATGGCGCCGCGGGGCACCTCGATCATCGTGCCGACGAGGTACCTGACCTTGACGCCCTGCTCTCTGATGACGTCGGCCGCGACGCGGTCGACGATGGCCTTCTGGTCGCGCAGTTCCTTCACGAGGCCGACGAGCGGGATCATGATCTCGGGGACGACCTTCAGCCCCTCCTTGTTCAGGCGGCAGGCCGCTTCCATGATCGCGCGCGTCTGCATCTCGGTGATTTCCGGATACGTGATGCCGAGGCGCACGCCGCGATGGCCCAGCATCGGATTGAATTCGTGCAGCTTCTCGACGCGCTGCAGCACGCGGATCTTCTCATCGAGCTCCGGACCGGTCTTCCCGAGCGCCTCGAGCCTGGCGATGTCCACCATCAGCTCCTCGCGCTTCGGCAGGAACTCGTGCAGCGGCGGATCGATCGTCCGGATGGTCACGGGCGAGCCGTGCATGCCCTTGAACACGCCGTAGAAGTCCTCGCGCTGCATCGGCAGCAGCTCGTCGAGCGCCTTCCGGCGGTCCGCCTCGGTCTCGGCCATGATCATCCGCTGGACGATCGGGATGCGCCCCTCGCCGAAGAACATGTGCTCGGTGCGGCACAGGCCGATGCCGCGCGCTCCGAATGCGTAGGCGAGCTCGGCCTGATCGGGCTGGTCCGCGTTCGCGCGGATGCCCATCCGCCGGTACTTGTCGGCCCACGTCAGGATCTTCTCGAACCGCCGGTAGATGTCGGAGCGCCCCGGCTTGAGCGAGCCGTCGAGCACCTGCAGGATCTCGCTCGGCTTCGAGGCGACGCGCGCGATCTTCACCTCGCCCGTCAGGCCGTCGAACGAGACGTAGTCGCCTTCCTTCACGGTCTGGCCGGCGACGCGGAAGACGCGCGCCTGCTCGTCGATCTCGAGCGCGCCGGCGCCGACGACCGACGGCTTCCCCATCTGGCGGCCGACGACCGCCGCATGCGATGTCATGCCGCCGGTCGCCGTGAGGATGCCCTGCGACACGAACATCCCGTGGATGTCGTCCGGCACCGTCTCGCGGCGGACCAGGACGACCGGCCTGCCCTCGCGGCTCCACTCGACCGCATGGTCGGCCGAGAAGACCACCTGGCCCGAGGCGGCTCCGGGCGACGCCGGCAGCCCCCTGGTCGCCACCGGGATCTTCTTCCACTCGTCCTGATCGAATCCCGGCGCCAGCAGCTGCGACAGCGCCTCGGGCTCGACGATGAGAATGGCTTCCTTCGGCGTGATCAGACGCTCGGCCACGAGATCGGTCGCGATGACGACGGCGGCGTACCCCGTGCGCTTGCCATTCCGGGTCTGCAGCATGAACAGCCGCTCGTCCTGAATGGTGAACTCGAAGTCCTGCACGTCCTTGTAGTGCTTCTCGAGCCGCGTCGTGATGTCGCGAAGCTGCTTGTACGCCTTGGGCATCACCTGCCCGAGCTCGCGAATCGGCTGCGGCGTCCGGATGCCGGCGACGACGTCCTCGCCCTGCGCGTTGATCAGGAACTCGCCGTAGAACTCCTTCGCGCCGGTCGCGGGGTTGCGCGTGAAGCCGACGCCGGTCGCCGAGCGGTCGCCCGTGTTGCCGAACACCATCATCTGGACGTTCACGGCGGTCCCGATGTGATCGGGGATGTCGTAGATGCGGCGGTACTCGATGGCGCGGGCGTTCATCCACGACCGGAAGACCGCGTCGCGCGCCATCTTGAGCTGATCCTTCGGCTCCTGCGGGAAGGCGCGCCCGGTGCGCTCCTTCACGACCTTCTTGTATCGCGCGACCACTTCCCGGAGCGCCCGCTCGTCGAGATCGGTGTCCAGCCGGGCGCCGTAAGCCTGCTTGACGGCGTCGAACTCGTGCTCGAAGGCATCCTTCGGGATCTCGAGCACGACGTTGCCGAACATCTGAACGAAACGACGGTAGCTGTCGAAGGCGAAACGGCCGTTGTCGGTCCGGCTCTTCAGCCCCTCAACGGCGTCGTCGTTCAGGCCCAGGTTGAGAATCGTGTCCATCATGCCCGGCATCGAGAACTTCGCGCCCGATCGCACCGAGACGAGCAGCGGGTTCTCGGTGGAACCGAGCGTCGCGCCGGCCGCCTTCTCGAGCTTGCGCAGGTTCTCGTCGATCTCGCGATCGATCGCCGGCGGGATCTTCGCCTTTGCCTCGTAGTAGATATTGCAGACCTCGGTCGAGATCGTGAACCCGGGCGGCACCGGCAGGCCGGCGTTGGTCATCTCCGCGAGCCCGGATCCCTTTCCGCCGAGCAGCTCCTTCATGTTCCGGTTGCCGTCGGCCTTGCCGTTCGCAAAGAAATAGACGTGCTTCCGCGATTTCGGACTCTTCTTCGCCATTGCGACTCCGTCGAGAATGAGATCAGGCCTGCCGTTCCTCCGGTGCGATTTCCGCGATGTCGGCGATCTGCAGGATGGTCTTCTTCAAGGTGGCCAGCAGCGTCAGCCTCGCCTCGCGCAGGTCCGGGTCCTCGGTCATCACGAGGACCTCCACGAAGAATCGATCGACCGGCTCGCGAAGCGCGACGATCTCCCGCATCGCGTCGGCGTATCTCGCGTGCTGGAGGGCTGCGTCGACCGCCGGCCAGAGGCGCAGGGCCGTGTCGGCCAGGGACAGCTCCGCCGGCTCGCGCAGCCGCGCGCGGATCTCGGCCAGTCCCGCGGTCCTCTCGAAGTCCTTCGTGATGTTCTTCACGCGCTTGAACAGCGCCGCGAGCGCACCGAGATCCGCCGACCCGCGGTTCCGGGCCAGCGCCTCGATGCGCGCCAGCGCGAGATGCGGACGGTCCCAGTGCGGCGCGACTGCCCTCGCCTCGTCCGGACGGAAGCCGCGCCGCTCGAACAGGTGCAGTTCGCGTTCCAGCAGGAACTCGACCGCCAGAGGCCGCCAGTCCGGGCTGGCGATCGCGGTGACCGGTCCGAAGTTCTCGTGGGCCTGCAGGATCAGCTGCGACAGCGCGAGCGCGGCCGGAGTGTCCGCCAGGATCTTCACGACGCCCTGCGCGGCGCGGCGCAGGCCGTACGGGTCCCGCGACCCGGTCGGCTTCTCGCCGGCGCCGAACAGGCCGGCAAGCGTGTCGAGCTTGTCCGCCAGCGACACCGCCGCCCACGTGACGGCCGCGCTTCCGAGGTGCGCGTGCGTGGGGGGCTCGTCGGTCTCCACGCCGGTCGGGAGGTACTGGAAATAGATGGCCTTCCAGACCGCTTCGGGCAGTCCTTCCTCGCGGGCGTAGATGCCGCCCATCGTTCCCTGGAGCTCGGTGAACTCGCGGACCATGTCGGTGGTCAGGTCCGCCTTCGCGAGCCTTGCGGCCCGGGCCGCCTGCGCGGCCATGGCCTCGTCCGCACCGAAGGCCTCGCGCGCAATCCAGCCGGCGAGCCGCTCGATCCGCTCCGACTTGTCCTTGTAGGTGCCGAGCTTCTTGTGGAAGAGCAGCGTGCCGAGGCGCTCGACGCGCGACTCGAGGGAGCTGCGCCGATCGGCGTCCCAGAAGAAGCGCGCGTCGCGCAGCCGTGCCGTCACGACGCGCTCGGCGTTGCGCGCGATGGTGCGCTCGTTGTCCGGCTCGGTGTTGATGACGGCGAGGAACGCCGGCATCAGTCGCCCGTCTTCCCCTTCGACCGGGAAGTAGTGCTGGTGGTGGACGAGCGTGGTCGTCAGCACCTCGTCGGGGAGCTCGAGGAACTCGGGAGCGAAGGTGCCGGCCACGACCGAGGGGTACTCGACGAGGTCGGGCACTTCGTGCAGGAGGCCGGACTCGCTGTGGACGGCGCGGCTGACGCGCCCCTTGAGGCGGAGCGCCTTGACGTCGAGCTCGCGCGCGATCTTGTCGTGGCGCGCGCCTCGCTCGAGCACGACGAAGTTCTCCAGCAGCCGCGCCCGGTATTCGTCGAACGACCGCACCTTGATCGCCCGCCCCGCGCGGCCGCTCGTCGTCAGAAAGCGATGGCCGTAGGTCACGGCGCCGGAGGCGACGTCCTGCACCTGCCCGCTCTGGGCGTTTGGAGTGCGGACGATGGCGAACGGAATGACGCGGCCGCCGTAGATGTAGAGAATCCAGCGGATGGGACGGCCGAAGAGCAGCTCGCCGCGTCCGTCCTCGAGCGCGGCGTCCCAGTGCATCAGCTTCGGGAAGGCCAGTCCACGCAGCACGCCCGCGAGCACGTCGGGCAGCACGTCGACCGCCGCCTTGCCGCGCTGCCGGCGCCGGTACGCGAGGTACACGCCTTTCGGCGTGTCGACGCGCTCCAGCGCGTCCACTTCCACGCCCTGCTTCGACGCGAACCCGGCCGCGGCCGGCGTCGGCGTGCCGTCCGGCTTGAAGGCCGCAGACACGGGCGGGCCGTTGACCAGCTCCTCGAGATCGGTCTGTCGTTCCGGGACGCGCTGGATGCGGACGGTGAGCCGCCGCGGGGTGCTGAAGGTCTCGGACGGCGACTCGGGGGCGAGGCGATGCCGCCGGAGCTCGCCGGCGAGCACTTCGCCGATCTCGTTGGTGAGCCGCGGCAGCCAGGCCGCCGGCAGCTCCTCGCATCCGATTTCGAGCAGCAGTTCGCGGTCCACTCAGGCCGTCGCTTTCGGCGTCGAGGACTCGACGTAGGCGCGCGCGATCCCGACCGCCAGCTCGCGCACGCGGAGAATGTACGCCGTGCGCTCGGTCACGCCGATGCTGTTGCTCGCATCGAGGATGTTGAAGACGTGCGAGCAGGTGAGGCAGTGCTCGAATGCCGGCCAGATGAGGCCGGCCTCGAGCAGCCGGCCGGCGATCGCGTAGTAGCGGTCGAACAGATCGCGGTGGAAGGCGCCGAAGTCCGGCATCGGGATTCGCCCGAAGACGTACGTCGACTGCTCGATCTCGTCGCGCAGACGGACGTCACGATACTTCACGCCGGACCCCCACTCGAGGTCGTAGACGCTGTCGACTCGCTGCAGCACCATCGCGATCCGCTCGAGGCCGTAGGTCAGCTCGGCCGAGATCGGCGACAGCTCGAGGCCGCCGGCCTGCTGGAAATACGTGAACTGCGTGATCTCAAGACCGTCGAACATCACCTGCCAGCCGATGCCCCAGGCGCCGAGCGTCGGCGACTCCCAGTTGTCCTCCTCGAAGCGGATGTCGTGCTGGCGCGGGTTGATGCCGCACGCCTCGAGGCTCTCGAGGTACAGCTGC
>JBLMXQ010000124.1:0-5232 GCA_050257855.1 Betaproteobacteria bacterium
CGCCGGCAACGCCATTGCCAACTGCGGCGTCGCGGCGCTCGCGGCGCTCGCAGCGGTGGCGACGCCGTACGCGCCGGCGGCATTGCTCGCGCTCGTATCAGCGCTGACCGCGGGCGGCAGCGACACGGTCGCGAGCGAAATCGGCAAGGCCTGGGGCCGTTCGACGTTTCTCGTCACGAGCCTCGGCCGCGTTCCACCGGGCACTCCCGGCGCGATGTCGCTCGAAGGTACGGCCGCCGGCGTGGCTGCCGCGCTGGCGCTTGCCGCACTGGGCGCGTCGTTCGGCCTGATCGAACGGTCCGCCGTGCCCGCGGTCGTCGTCGGCGCGACGATCGGGGCGCTGGTCGAGAGCGTGCTGGGCGCCACCCTGGAGAGAACGGGTATCCTGAACAACGACATGCTGAACTTCATCAACACGGCGGTGGCGGCGGCCGTGGCGGTCGCGATCGTATGAGCGGATCCGCTCGCGCTCCATCCGGCCGGGGCGCTGCGTCCGCCGTGCCCGCTGCGCCAGACTCGCCGTCCACGACTCGCGCCTACGTCGACCTCGGCCGCCCGTTCACGCTCGTGGCGCCGGCCCTCGGATTCGTCTCCGGCGGGGTGACGGCGATGGGCGCGGCGCCGCGCGAGGCGCTGAGCGTCGGCCTCTTCGCGGCACCGCTCGTCGGCGCGGCAATGGCCGCCGTGCTCAACGCCGGCAACAACGCCCTCAACCAGATCTACGACCTCGAAATCGATCGGGTGAACAAGCCGACGCGCCCGCTGCCCAGCGGCCGGCTGAGGATCCGGCAGGCCTGGATCTTCACGATCGCGACGTACCTGCTCGCGCTGGTGCTGGCGTGGCTCGTCGCGCCAGGCGGGCGCCACGAGTGTTTCTGGCTCGTCCTCGTTGCGGTGGTCTGCACGTTCCTGTACTCGGTCCCGCCGTTCCGGACGAAGCGGCTGGGCATCTGGGCGAACGTGACGATCGCCGTCCCGCGCGGCACGCTGCTGAAAGTGGCCGGGTGGTCGTCGGTGAAGACGATCTTCGGCGCCGAGCCGTGGTACATCGGCGCGATCTTCGGCCTCTTCCTGCTCGGCGCGACCACGACGAAGGATTTCGCGGACATGGAGGGGGATCGGCTGGGCGGCTGCCGGACGCTGCCGATCCGGTACGGGGTGCGGCGCGCTGCCTGGATGATCTCGCCCTCGTTCGTCGTCCCGTTCGTGATGATCCCGGTCGGCGCGTGGGTGCACGTGCTCACCGGGAATTTCTGGCTGCTGCAGGCGCTGGGCCTGTTGATGACCGCCTACGGCATCTACGTGTGCTACCTGATGCTGAGGCGGCCCGAAGAGCTCGCGGTCGAGGCCAACCACGTGTCGTGGGCGCACATGTACCGCATGATGTTCGTCGCGCAGATCGGATTCGCTCTCGCGTACCTGCTCTGACGAATGCCGGCCCAGGCGCGGCCGTCGCAGCCGAGCTCACGCCAGCAGCCGAGCGGCAGTGAGCGCGTACACCCTCGCGCACTCGAGCATCCGGGAAATCCTGACGAACTCCTGCGGTCCGTGCGAGACGGCGAGGATGCCCGGCCCGTACGCGAAGGCGGGAACGCCGCGCTCGGCGTAGAAGCGCGTTTCGAGCAGGCCCGGGCAGACTTCGAAGACCGGCGCTGCACCGGTGACTTCGGCGACAGCGGCCGAAAGCGCGGCGCCGACGGGACCGTCAGGCGCCGAGAACGCAGAACGCCCCTCCTGAAACACCCGAACATCGAGATCGACGCCGCCGGCGCGCGCGCGTTCGAGCGCATCGAGCAGCGCCGTCCGTTCCGCGTCGAAATTCTCCTCGGGGTTCATGCGCCGATCGATCGTGAAGCGGCAGACGTCAGGCACGACGTTGAACCCGGACCCGGCTTCCACGCGTCCGCCGACGAGCAGGATCGATCCGCGCGCGTCGATGTCCTGTTTCAGATCCGTCAGGGACTGCACCACGCCGACCGCGCGTTCGAACGCGTTGACGCCCTGGTGCATCAGGCCGACGTGCGCCGACCGCCCCCTGACCGTCACCTCGACCGAGAGCGCGGCCCGGTTGGCGTGCCAGATGCGGCCGCTCGTCGGCTCCGGCAGCAGCATGCCTGTCGCGTCGCGGCCGACGAGCCCGGCGGCCGCGAGCGCGCCGGTGCCGCGGGCCCCGCCGGTTTCCTCGTCCGGCACGAAGAGCAGCTCGACGCGGCCGTGTCCGACGCCTGCTGCGCGGAGGGCGTGGGTCGCATAAAGCATCGCCACCAGGCCGCTCTTCATGTCCGAGCTTCCGCGGCCGAACAGCGTGTCGCCTTCGAGCCGGGGCGCGAACTGCCCGGGCGACTGCGCCGGCACCACGTCGTAGTGGCCGTGGAAGCAGACCGTCGGGCCCGGAGCGCCGTACCACGCTCGGATCGCGGACCGCTCGATGCCGTCCGGGCCCGGTATCGGTACGCGCTCGCTCGGAAGGTTCAACGCGCGCAGCGCACCTTCGATCACGGTGATACAGGCGTCGTACTCGCGACCCGGAGGATTCTCCGTCGGCACTGCGACCAGAGATGCGAGCAGGTCGCACATCGCCTGCCGGCTGCTGTCGATCGCCGAAGCGACTGCGGACGCGAGGAATGCTGCGGTCCGGGACATGCGACAGCGTAACGCTTGACACGCCGCGGGGAGGCTCGCATGATATACAAGCGAAGATAGAGCGAAACTGTCCCGTTTCGCTGCGACGCATGTCCAGCCATCCGCTGCTCTTCACGCTCGGACGCCAGCCGCCAACCACTCGCGACGTGGCTGCGACAGTCAGACGCGGCGGCGTCGGCGCGCTCACCGAGGCGGAGCGCCGCGCCGACGAAGCGCGCTACCAGGAGGTGACCTGCCGCTCGGCGCTCAATCGCGTCCATGGCATGCCGTTCTCCTGGACCCTCAATCCGTACCGCGGCTGCACGCACGGCTGCCATTACTGCTTCGCTCGCCGGTATCACGCGCAGTTCGAGCTCGATTCGGGCGACGATTTCGCCTCGGTCATCCTGGTCAAGCGCAACTTCGCCGAGGTGCTGGCGCGGGAGCTCGATCGCCCGGGCTGGCAGCAGGAGCAGGTCGCGCTCGGCACGGCGACCGATCCGTACCAGCCGATCGAGGGTCACTACCGGCTGACCCGCCGGACCCTCGTGGCGCTGGCGCGCGCCCGCACGCCAGCCGGCCTCGTGACCAAGGGTCCGATGGTCGTGCGGGACAGAGACGTGCTCGCCGATCTCGCGCGCGCTGCCGGCTGCACGGTGTACATGAGCGTGCCGACCGTCGACGAGGATGCGTGGCGGACGCTCGAACCCGGCACGGCGCATCCGCTGCAGCGGCTGCGCGCCGTTCGCGAGCTGGTGGATGCCGGCATCGACGCCGGCGTCCTCATGGCCCCTATCGTGCCCGGCTTCTCCTCGTCTGCCGCGAAGCTGGAGCGGACCGTCAAGGCCATCGCGGATCACGGCGCGCGATTCGCGGGCGCAGACATCATGCACCTGCAGGACGGCACGCGGGCGCATTTCATGCGCTTCATCGAGCGCGAGTTCCCCTCGATGGTGCCGCGATACGAACGGTTGTACGCCGGGAAGTACCCGCCGGAGGACTATCGACGGCAGGTGCAGGGCATGATCCGCGTCCTGAAGGATCGCTACGGCCTGGCCGCGCGGCGCCGCGTGGAGCGCGAGGGCCCAGCCGGGCGGAACGAGGCTTCGTCCGAACGCGACGGAACGCAGGTCCGATTCAGGTGGTGACTACGCGACGTCGCCGTAGAGCATCGCTTCCTGCGCGGTCAGCATGCGGGCGGGCGCGGGTTCGGCAGTCACGTGTCCGTCCTTGAGATGCACGTGGAAGTGCGAGCCCTCGCGCCACCGCTCGCTGATCGGCAGCTTGACCTGCTCGTCGATGACGCGCTTCAGGAACCGCGCACCATAGGCGAGGCTGTACCCGTCCTTCACGATCTGCTCGAGCGCGTCCGCATCGACCTGGATGGTCTTGCCGGCGCTCGCCAGGGTCACGCGCACCTGGAGCAGGTACTGCTTCGCGATCTCGCGCACCTCGTCGTGCGTCAGCGGCGCGAACACCACGGTCTCGTCGATGCGGTTCCGGAACTCCGGCGGGAACCGGCGCTCCAGTTCGCGCATGATCTCGCCCTGCACCTGATCGGCCCCGACCTGTCCTGAGAGGAAGCCGAGCGGGCTGGTCAGCTTCCGGAAGCACTCGGAGCCGATGTTCGACGTCATGATGACGACCGCGTCGCTCAGGTAGACGCGCTTGCCGCGGCCGTCGGTCAGCCAGCCTTCGTCGAACGCCTGGAGGAACAAATTCAGCAGGCCGGGGCTGGCCTTCTCGACCTCGTCGAGCAGGACCACCGTGTAGGGATTGTCCTTCAGCTGATTCGTCAGCAGGCCGCCGCGCTCGCTTCCGACGATGCCGCGCGGCATCCCGATCAGCTTGTCGACCGACACCGCCCCGTCCTGGTACTCGGACATGTCGATGCGGACCATCTTCTTCTCGTCGCCGAAGAGGCATTCGGCGACCGCCTTGGCCAGCTCGGTCTTGCCGACGCCGGTCGGCCCCAGAAAGAAGAAAGAGCCGATGGGCCGCTTGGGGTCCTTGAGGCCGACGCGGGCGGTCTTGACCGCCCGGCTGACGGCCAGCACGGCCTCTTCCTGGCCGATGATGCGCTGGTGGAGGTACTCGACCATGTTCGCGTAGCGCGCCCGCTCGTCGGCGCCCAGCTTGTTGACGGGGATGCCAGTCATCTGGCTGACGGTGACCATGACGTCCTCGGCGTCGAGCGCCTGGTCGCCCGGCACGCCGGCCTTGACGGTCAGATTCGATTGGGCGCTCATCTTGACGGCGGCGCAGGCGCGGTGCAGCAGTTGGACGGCGCTGGCCGGCAGCGGCGCCGTGGTCAGGTAGCGCCCGGCCAGGCGGGCGGTCTCTTTCAGGCTGTCGGGCGCGATGGTCAGGCCGTAATCCGCCTCGAAGTGGGATTTGAGCGTGTCGAGGATGGCGGCCGTCTCGTCCACCGACGTCGCCTCGACGCGCAGGGCGTGAGCGTGGCCGCTGACCGCCGCGTGATTTTCCAGCCGTTCGGCGAACTCGGCCTCGGTGGCTGTGCCGATCACAGTCACCGCGCTTTCCCCATCCGTCCCCTGGGTAGAGAAGAAAGCTTTTTGGATCTCCCTGCCGGCCAGCTCGGGAAAGTCG
>JBLMXQ010000125.1:0-10735 GCA_050257855.1 Betaproteobacteria bacterium
CGGACGGCCGTCGACAAGGTCGGATCCGAATTGTTCACTATTGTTCACAAACCGGAGTGGTCGCCGGAGCTGATTCACTAAATTCCTTAAGGAAATTGGCTCCTCAGGCTGGACTCGAACCAGCAACCCTCCGGTTAACAGCCGGATGCTCTGCCATTGAGCTACTGAGGAACACGGGCGGGCCGCGCAAAAGACCGGAACGGCTATGGTACTCAATCGACCTCTGGAGCGTCAAACCTTGGCCGGGTCACGGGCGCCTGTGTCATCATCGGTCAATGGCAAAACGCTCACGTCCGGCGCCCCGCAAGGCGAAGTCGACCGCCCAGCGCGCGGCCGCGAAGCCGCGCGCGCGGAAGACCGCGCCGTCCCAGCACGCCTTCGACACGATCGACCGCGCCATCGAGGACCTCGAAGGCGGCTGGATCCCGCCGGCGCCTCCCGCCCCGCCCGGCCGCAAGCCGCGCTCCTGACCGGACCCGGCGCCCGCGATCGTCGGCGTGCATCGGCCGCCCGCGATGTCCAACAGGACCCGGGCTACATGCCGATGATGAGGATGACCGCCGTGACAGCGGTCGCACCGACCAGGACCCAGCCGATCGTCCGGACGTAACGCGGCGAGGGCGCGGCGGCGGCGATCGCGAATCCGACCCCGCAGACCGGCAGCGCCGCCCAGGGCCCTGCCGGCGACGTCACGCCCCGTTGAGCGAGCGCCCACAGGGCCGCGACACCCGCCGCCGCCAGCAGCGCGGCAACGACGCGGGTCGGCCATCCGGCCGCACGACGCGCCCAGAGGATCATCGCGCGCACGCTGACGGTCGCGACGAGGAACGCGATCCCGAACACGATCGCGCATGTCAGGGCCGCCGCAAGCGACGCGCCGGCCGACACCGCGATCGGCAGCGACAGCGACGACAGGCCGAGCGCGCTGACGATTTCGCCGCTGGTCGAGTGCTCGCGGCGGCGCGCGATCCACGCGCCCAGGAGGGCGGCCAACGCCACCGGCACGAGCAGCATCAGCCGGGCCTGCGGCGGCATCCGATCGAGGGCCACCAGCCCGAACGCAGCGCCGATCGAGGCGAGCCCGACAAACCATCGCCGCGCGACCGCGCCGTGCTCGCGGGCGGCGCGCTGACCGCGCTGCCCGATCAGCACGAGCAGCGATTCGTGCGAGAGGAAGATCGCGATGGCGGACGCCGCCAGCGCGAGCGCCGCCGCACCGGGACGGCCCACGGCCAGCGCCGTCACCAGGGGAAACAGCAGCTGGCCGTACGCGCCGTGTTCTCTGGGAAGCATGCGAGAGCGTGGCGGGGCCTGAAGGCCCCGCCCTGCACCCGGCCGGTCGCTATGCGACGTGGGTCTCGACGGTGATCTTCATCGTGCCGCGGTACGCGTTGGAGACCGGGCACCGGCCGTCGGCCTGCTGCGCGAGCTCGGCGAACCTCGCGGCGTCGGCGCCCTTCAGCCCGTACGCGGTCGCCTTCAGATGCGACGAGAGAATCTTGATCCCGGCCTCGCCCTTGTCAGCCGTAACCGTCGCGGTGACCACCGTGCGATCGGCCGTCACGTTGCTCCGGCCGAGCGTGCCGTTCAGCGCCATCGCATAGCAGGCCGCGTGCGCGGCCGCCATCAGCTCCTCGGGGCTGGTCTTGCCGCCCGGCTCGCCGATGCGCGCTGGAAAGGTAACCGGGAGAGAGAACGCGCCGGTGCCCGCCTTCGCCTCGCCCCCGCCTTCCGTGACCGATCCCTTCCATTCCACATCCACGTGTCGCTCGAAAGTCGCCATGAGTTGTGACCTCTTTACTCTATTTGCGCTGGGGCCCCACCCCCAGCGCCTGTCGTTCGATCCGCCTGTCCGCTCAGTCAACGATGGCGCCCAACGCGCCCGCGGCATCGGTCGTATCTCGCTTCCGCTCGCCGCGGTCATTCGATCCGCCTGTCCGCTCAGTCGACGTTTCTCTCGGCGCCGCCCTACTTGCGTCTGCCCGTGAGGCCGAGCTGGACGATCGTGCCGGCGACGCCGAGCACGATCCAGACGACGATCGCCCAGCGGCCGCCGGCATCCGCCGGCAGCGGATAGAAGATCCAGACCGGATGCGGTCCGCGAGGCGCGCGCTCGGTGGCCAGCGTCAGGACCCCGACGAGCAGCGTCCACGCACCGCCGAATGCCGTGGCGGCGACGATGACGTAGCGCTGCAGGAGCATCGCGCCGATGCCGCCGAGCACGGCGATCGCGATGACGGCGATCGCGGGCGGATCGGCGTGCGCGAACGTCGTCCAGGCCAGGTGCGCGGCCAGCACGCCGAGGCCGGCGCCGACCAGCGCGATGCCGACGAAGTACGCCAGCACCAGCACGATGGCGCCGACTGCGCCGCCGAGAATGGCCGCGACGATCATCCCGATCGTGTTCGCCGCGCCGACCATCGAGCTGGCGATCACCGCGCCGAGCACGAAGCCGTAGATGCCGAGGACGATCTTGAACAGCCGGTAGCCGGCGAAGCAGGTCAGCGCGCCGCCGACGATGAGGGCGACCGCAGCGACGGGCTGAAGGGCTGCCGGCAGCACCGCCCTAGACCTCGCGGCGCCCCTCGAGCGCCTTGTGCATCGTCACCTCGTCCGCGTATTCCAGATCGCTGCCGACCGGCAGCCCCATGGCGATGCGCGTCACGCGCACGCCGAGCGGCTTGAGGAGGCGCGCGAGATAGAGCGCCGTGGCCTCGCCCTCGACGTTCGGATTCGTGGCGAGAATCACCTCGCGCACGCCGTTCCCCACACGCGCGAGCAGCCCCTTGATCTTCAGGTCGTCCGGTCCGACCCCCTGCAGCGGCGACAGCGCGCCCATCAGCACGTGATAGACGCCCGAGAAGTCGCGCGTCTTCTCGACCGCGGACACGTTCTGCGGCTCCTCGACGACGCAGATCACCTGGTGATCGCGCGCGTCGCTGGCGCACACCGCGCACGGGTCGACGTCGGTGATGTTGTTGCACACCGAGCAGTACGACACGCGCTCCTTGACGTCGCGCACGGCGCTCACGAGACGCTCGGTGTCCTCGCGTGGAGTCTTCAGGAGGTGATACGCGAGCCGCTGCGCGCTCTTCGGGCCGATGCCCGGCAGCCGCTGCAGTTCGTCGATCAAGCGAATCAGGGGGTCGGGCAGCGCCATTCTAGAGGCCGGGGATCTTGAGCCCCCCGGCGAGCGGGCCGAGCGAGCGCGCGAGCTCTTCGTCCACCTTGCGCTGCGCGTCGTTGACCGCGGCGACGATGAGATCCTGGAGCATCTCCACGTCGTCCTTCGAGACGACCTCGGGATCGATCTTGATCGACTGCAGCTGCTTGGCGCCGTTGATCACGACCGTGACCATGCCGCCGCCGGCCGAGGCCTCGACGCGCAGCTCGGCCATCTGCTTCTGCAGACGCTCCTGCATCTGCTGCGCCTGCTTCATCATCTGCTGAATGTTCATACACCTAGCTCTCAGCTGTCGGCTGTCAGCTCTCGGCTCTCGGCTCTCGGCTCTCGGCTCTCGGCTCCCGGCTACATCTCCTCGATGTCGCGAATCTCCGCCGGGAAGACTTCGAGCAGCGCCTGCACGGCGGAATCGGCGAGCGCTTCCTGCCTGAGCGCCGACTGTTTCGCCGCAGCGTCCGGCGAGGTGGGGGGCCCGGGTGCTGCACCGGCGGATTCCGCGCCCGCGGCGGCGTCCGACCCGGACATTTCAGCCGTGAACGCGACCCGCCGGCCCGCCACCTTCGACGCCGTTTCCTCGAAGAACGGCCGGTATTTCTCGAACGCCGCCCCCATCTTCTGCGAGGCCGCGAAGGTGAGCACGACGCGATCGCTCCCGAACTCGATGCGCTGCGCCTGCGCCAGCACCGCGCCGTACGCCGGCGGGCGCTCGGCGCGCACCCGCGCGAAGAAGGCGTCCTTGATCGACCGCTCCGGGGCCGCGCGTTCCGCGGCCGGGCGCTCGGGCGTCGAGCGTTCCGGCTGGACTTTCACGCCGGGATCGGCACCGGTCCGTTCGGCTCGAGCCGGCCGCTCGACCGGCTTCGCAGCGCTGCCGCCCCCGCCGCCGAGCAGGTCCTCGAGCGGCACCAGCTTGCGAAGATGGATCCACCGCAGCAGGGCCATCTCCAGGTGGTAGCGCGGCTGCGCGGCGCCCCGCACGTCGTTCTCCGCGCGCGCGAGCAGGTCGAAGGCGCGCAGCAGATCCTCGCGCGAAAACCTCGCCGCGAGCGCCTCCAGCCGGGCGCGCTCCCCTTCGCCCGCGATCTCCGGGTCCGCGATGCGCGAGGGATCGACGTTCAGGACGAGCAGATCGCGCACCACGCGCGACAGCTCGCGCACGACCGCGCGCAGATCGTAGCCCGACTCGACGGCGCGCGCGGCGAGCGCGAACGCCGCCGGCGCGTCCTCGTCGGCCACCGCCTGCACGGCGTCCAGGAGCAGGTCGCGGCCCACCAGCCCGAGCACCGTCGCCACGTCGTCGACCGTCACCGTGGTCCCGGTGAACGCAATCACCTGATCGAGCTTGCTTTCGGCGTCCCGCAGGCTGCCCTCGGCGTCGCGCGCAATCAGCTGGAGCGCTTCGTCGCTCGTCGCAATCCCCTCGGCGTCGACGATCCGGCGGAGCTGCTCCGCAATCGCCCGCGTCCCGATGGTCCGGAACTCGTACACCTGCGAGCGCGACAGCACGGTTTCCGGAATCTTGTCCAGCTCGGTCGTCGCCATCATGAAGACGACGTGCGGCGGCGGCTCCTCGATCGACTTGAGCAGCGCGTTGAACGACGGCCCCGAGAGCTGGTGGACCTCGTCGATGATGAAGATCTTGTAGCGATTGCGCACCGGCCGGATCGACAGCCCGGCGATGATCACTTCGCGGACGTTGTCGATGCCCGTGTGCGTCGCGGCGTCGATCTCGAGCACGTCGATGTCGCGCCCCTCGGCAATCTCGACGCACGCGTCGCACGTGCCGCACGGATCGGGCGTCGGTCCGTTGACGCAGTTCAGCGCACGCGCCAGGATGCGCGCCGTCGTCGTCTTGCCGACGCCCCGCGGTCCGGCGAAGACGAACGCCTGCGCCAGCCGACCGCTTGCGAGCGCATTGCGGAGCGTGCGCGTCACCGCCTGCTGGCCGACGACCTCGTCGAACCGCTGCGGCCGCCACTTACGGGCGAGGACTTGATAGGGCATCAAACAAAGGAAGCTATCGGCTATCGGCTATCGGCTATCGGCTATCGGCTGTCAGCTCCGGGCGGCCTGAACCGCGGTCCGGAAGAGCCTGCGGCACATTTCAGGCTCTGCTTAGCGCTGCTGCCTTCCGGCCCTGACGCGGTTCGCAGTCTGAAATTGCACAGGTTCCGGACCGCGGTGCAATCCGGCGCCAGCATGCGGCGCAAACTACGAGTGTAGCGTGCGCGGTAAACGCCAGGCAAGGAATTCGGGCGTTTCCTTCCGGCGAGTAGTAGGATGCCGGCCATGAACGGCCTGATGATGGGCTTTCCGCTGACGCTGACGGCGATCTTCCGCCGTGCCGAAACGCTGTTCGGCTCGCAGGCCGTCGTCACCCGCCAGCCTGATCGGTCGATCGTCCGCTCGACCTATGCCGCCGTCGCCGATCGCTCGCGCCGGCTCATGCGCGCGTTGCGCGGGCTCGGCATCGGAGCGGGCGACCGCGTGGCGACCCTCGCGTGGAACCATCAAGCGCATCTCGAGACGTATTTCGCCGTCCCCGCCATCGGCGCCGTGCTCCACACGCTGAATCCGCGGCTCGGCCCCGACGAGCTCGCCTACATCGTCAACCACGCGGAGGACCGCGCGCTCATCGTGGACGCGTCGCTGCTGCCGGTCTACGAAAGCATCCGGCCACGCGTGCGAATCGGAACCACGATCGTCCATGGAGGCCCCGCGCCGGACGGCATGCTCGACTACGACGGCGAAATAGCGCGCGCCGCGCCCCTCGCGGATCTGCCGGACCCGGCCGAAGACACCGCGGCGGCGCTCTGCTACACCACCGGTACCACGGGCCGGCCGAAAGGCGTCCTCTTCTCGCACCGGGCGCTGGCGCTGCACTCGCTGGTCGTGCCGCTGCCGGACGCGCTCGACCTGTCGGAGCGCGACATCGTGCTGCCGATCGTCCCGATGTTCCACGCCAACGCGTGGGGACTGCCCTACGCCGGCGCGATGTGCGGCAGCGGCCTGGCGTTCCCGGGCCCGTATCTCGATCCCGCCAGCCTGCTGGAGATGATGGTCGCCGAGCGCGTGACCATTGCCGCGGGCGTGCCGACCATCTGGATGGCGCTGCTGCAGGCCCTCGACGCCGCGCCGGGCCGGTACGACCTGTCGGCGGTGAGGCACCTCGTCGTCGGCGGCGCGGCTCCGCCGATGTCGATGATCCGAGCCTTCCGCGAGCGCCACGGCCTGACGCTCCTGCACGCGTGGGGCATGACGGAGACGTCACCCCTGGGCACCGTCTCTCACGTGCCGCCCGATCTCGTCGACGCGCCGGCCGACGCGCAGGACAGGCAACGGGCCAGGCAGGGCCGCCCCGTCCCGTTCGTCGAGATCCGCGCGAGCACCGGGCTCGAGATGGTGCCGTGGGACGGACGCACGATGGGTGAGCTCGAGGTGCGCGGCCCGTGGGTCGCGAAGGGCTACTTCAACGACGCGCGCGCCGACCGGTTCACCGCCGACGGCTGGTTCAGGACGGGCGACATCGTCACCATCGACAGGCGCGGCACGATCGAAATCCAGGACCGCGCGAAGGACCTCATCAAGTCCGGCGGCGAGTGGATCAGCTCGGTCGCGCTCGAGAACGCGCTGATGGGGCATCCGGCGGTCGCCGAAGCGGCGATCGTCGCGGTCTCTCACCCGAAGTGGATGGAGCGCCCCCTCGCGGTCGTCGTGCTCAAGGAGGGCGCGGCGGCCACGGCTGCCGATCTGCTCGCGTACCTCGCGCCGCAGTTTCCGAAGTTCTGGCTGCCCGATGCAGTGGAGATGGTCGACGCGATACCGCGGACGGCGGCAGGGAAATTCCTCAAGTCGGCGTTGCGCGAGCGTTTCCGGGACTACGTTCTGCCCGCCTGATCGGAGCGGCCGCCGAGGCATCTTCGTCACGGCGGCACAGCTGTGCTATAGTCTGAGGCGATTTTTGAATAATCAAAACTAGAGCCGTGAGGACAGAAAATCGCCCACAGACCGCCGGCTGGCGCATACCGGCCGGCGAGGTGAGCCTCCCCGAGGTCCACAAGTCGGTCGCCATCCCCGAGGGCGCGGGCTTCTGGCGCAAGCTGTTCGCATTCGCCGGCCCGGGCTATCTGGTCGCGGTCGGCTACATGGACCCGGGGAACTGGGCGACGGATCTCGCCGGCGGCGCGCGCTTCCAGTACGCGCTCCTCAGCGTCATCGTGATCTCCAACTTCATGGCGATCCTGCTGCAGGCGCTCGCCGCGCGCCTGGGAATCGCCAGCGGACGCGACCTCGCGCAGGCGTGCCGCGACACCTACTCGCGTCCGACGACGGTGGTGCTCTGGCTGCTGGCCGAGATCGCCATCGCGGCCTGCGACCTCGCGGAGGTGATCGGCGCCGCCATCGCACTCCAGCTGCTGTTCGGCCTTCCCGTGATCTGGGGCGTGATGCTCACGGCGTCCGACGTGTTCGTGATCCTCTACCTCCAGCGCCACGGCTTCCGGCTGGTGGAGGCGCTCGTCGTCGCTCTGATCCTGGCGATCGCCGGCTCGTTCGCGGTCGAGCTGCTGCTGGCGAAGCCGGACCTCGCGGCGGTCGCGCGCGGCCTGCTGCCGCACACCGACATCGTGCGGGATCGCGAGATGCTCTACATCGCCATCAGCATCCTGGGCGCGACGGTGATGCCGCACAACCTCTATCTGCACTCGTCGATCGTGCAGACGCGGATGTACGGCGACACCACCGAGAGCAAGGGCGAGGCAATCCACTTCGCCTCGATCGACTCGGCGGTTGCGCTGATGTCGGCGCTCTTCATCAACGGCGCGATCCTCGTGATGGCCGCCGCCACCTTCCACGGCACCGGCCACCAGGACGTCGCCGACATCGGCGACGCCTATCAGCTGCTCTCGCCGCTGCTCGGCACGGGCGCGGCCAGCGCGCTGTTCGCGATCGCCCTGCTCTGCTCGGGGCAGAACTCGACGCTGACCGGCACGCTCGCCGGCCAGATCGTGATGGAGGGCTTCGTCAACCTGCGGCTGCGTCCCTGGCTGCGGCGGCTGATCACGCGGGGCCTGGCGATCGCGCCGGCGATCCTGTTCATCGCGTGGTACGGCGAACGCGGGACCGGCCAGCTGCTCATCCTGAGCCAGGTGGTCCTGAGCCTGCAGCTCCCCTTCGCGGTGTTTCCGCTCGTGATGTTCACCTCGGACCCGCGGAAGATGGGCGCGTTCGCCATTCCGGGGTGGATGAAGGCGCTGGCGTGGGCCACGGCGATCGTCATCGCAGCACTGAACGCGTGGCTGCTCGTTCTGACGTTCGCATGACGGACTCCGGGGACGGCCCCGGCTTAGAATGACCAGGGCGATGTACCGACGCATCCTCGTCGCAGTCGAGCATTCGGCCGCCGACCGCACGATCCTGCAGCACGTGCGCGACCTGGCCCGGCTGGCCGGGTCGGAGCTGCTGCTCGTGCACGTCGCCGACGGATGGGCGGCGCGCCACTACGATCAGCTGAAGCTGCGCGAGTCGGAGGAGATGAGGGCCGACCGCGAGTACCTCGACGAGCTCGGGGCGGAGCTCGCCGGCGAGGGCTTCACCGTGCGAACGCAGCTCGCGATGGGCGATCCCGCCACGGAGCTGGTCAGGATCGCCAACGAGGGCGGCGTGGAGCTCGTGGCCATGGCCACTCACGGACATCGCGGCCTGTCGGACGTGCTCCACGGGACGACCGCCGATCGCGTGCGGCACCTCGTGCGCGTCCCGGTCCTGCTCCTCCGGTCGACGCAACCCTGACGCGTCGGCGGCGGCCCCTGACCTGCCCCTGCCTCCCGGTCCCAACCAACCTCGGCGCAGAAGTGTCTATTGTTCGTGTGAGCGACGACGAGCTGGTGGCGCGGGCGCGCCGGGGCGACCAGGCCGCGTTCGGAGAGCTCGTGGATCGCCATCGGGCGGCCGTGTATCGGGCCGCGCTCGCCGCGCTCGGGTCCCATGCCGACGCCGACGATGCCGCGCAGGAGGCGTTCGTCGCCGCCTTCAGTCGGCTCGACCGGTTCCGCGGCGAGTCGACGTTCAAGACATGGCTGCTGACCATCGCCTGGCATCAGGCGATCAACCAGCGGCGGTCGCGGATGCGCTGGTGGCGGCGAGTCGCGCAGGGCGGGCCGTCAGATCGTGAGGCCGAGCCGGAGCGTCCGGACGGCGATCCGACACCCGAACAGTCGCTGCACGAGCGCAGGCTCCGCGCGGCGATCCGCGACGCGCTCGTTGCGCTTCGTCCCGCGCTCCGCGACACGTTCGTGCTCGTCCAGGCGGGCGACTACACGTACGAGGAGATTGCCGCGATGCAGCGGAAGCCGCTCGGCACGATCAAATGGCGCGTGTCGGAGGCACGCCGGCAAATCAAACGGCGCCTCCACGAGCAGGGATACGGCGATGTCTGACGAACGCATCGATCGGCTGATCGACGAGGTCGCGCGCGAGCGAACGGCCGGCGCGCCGTCCGGAGCCTTTCGCGCGAGCGTGCTGGCGCGCCTCGGCGAGGCGCCGCGCCGCCGGAGCCTCCGCGCCGCGTGGCTGGTGCCGGGTCTTGCGGTCGCGGTGGCTCTGCTGGTCGTCGCGTACGTCGTGCGGGTGCCGCCCCGACAGCCGGAAACGCTCGCCTCAGCCACGCTCGTTGCGACCCCGACGCCGATCGCTCGGCCGAAGCCTCCCGCGCCGTCCGCCGTCCGGCCGAGTCCTGGCGCTACGGCGGCCGCTCGGCTCCAGCCTCGCGGTCCACTTCATGAACCCGCGACGACATCGCCAGGGTTCCCGACCGAAGGCGTGCTGGCGCCGCCGGCAAAGCTGCAAATCGCGTCGATCGCCGTCGAGCCCCTGGAGCCCGCGAGCACGCTCGACGTCCAACCGCTGCAGACCTCGTCGATCGAGGTCGCGCCGCTCGCGGACGAATCGCTGGACGACTTCCCGAAGGAGAGGCCATGAATGCTCGCGCCCTGATGCTCGCCGCCTCATTTGTCCTCGTGCCCGCGCTGACGTACGCCGTGCAGCCGCCGCCCCCACCGGCGCCGCCGAAGACGACGACACAAAGAGCGCGCCGGGAGGCACCGCCGCCGGCGCCACCGCCTCGACGCGAAGGTCAGCCCGTGAACGTGAGGATCGAACTGACGATCACCGACCAGCGGAGTGGCGGCGCGCCCGTGAAGAAGACGGTCACCATGGTGACTGCGGACGACATGACGGGACTCATCCGCACCGGGGCACAGTATCTGAACATGGGCGAGATCCCGCTCAACGTCGATGCGTCGCCGCTGATCCTTCCGGACGGGAAGATCCGCCTGCGGCTCACCGTGCAGTACGATCTGCCGCCGAGCGAGGAGTCGCTGGCGAACCTGAAGACCGGCTCGCTGACGAGGACGCAGATCCACGAGTCGCTGGGCCTGATCCTGGAAAGCGGCAAGCCGATCGTCGCCGCGAAGTCGGCCGACCCGGTCGGCGATCGGCAGGTCACGATCGAAGTCGGGGCGACAATCCTCAAGTAACAGGTTCACGAGGTTC
>JBLMXQ010000126.1:0-23704 GCA_050257855.1 Betaproteobacteria bacterium
GGATTGTCCGCCAGACCTTCTCTGGCGTCAGCGGCATGTCGATATGCTTGATGCCCAGTGGAGAGAGCGCGTCGCACACCGCATTCACAACTGCCTGGCTCGATGCGATGGTTCCCGTCTCACCCACGCCCTTTACGCCGGTCACGTTGTGCGGGCATGGCGTCTCAGTGCGCGCTGTCTCGATAATGGGGATCTGCGTTGCGTTCGGCACAGCGTAGTCGAGCATGCTGCCCGTAACGAGGCTACCGTTCTCGTCGTAGATGCCGTGCTCGTAGAGCGCCTGGCCGATGCCCTGCGCTACGCCGCCATGCACCTGCCCATCCACGATCATCGGATTGATGACGCGGCCCACATCGTCCACCGCGACATAGCGGAGAATCTTCGTCTCACCCGTCTCCTCGTCCACCTCGACGATGCAGACGTGCGCGCCGAAGGGATAGGTGAAGTTGGTCGGGTCGTGGAAGTGGTTCTCCTCCAGGCCCGGCGACATGCCCTCCGGCAGATCCCACGCGAGGTTCGCCATCAGCGCGATGTCCTGGATGGTCTTGACCTTCGCCGGGCTGCCCGCGACGTAGTAGCGCCCGTGGTCGTGGGTGATGTCCTCGACGTTCGCCTCCAGCAGGTGCGCCGCGAGTCGCTTCGCCTTGTCCACTACCTTGTGCGTCGCCTTGATCACCGCCGTGCCGCCGACCGCTGTGGTGCGGCTGCCGTAGGTGCCCCAGCCCATCGAGATGGCCCCGGTGTCACCGTGGACGACGTCGATATCCTCCACCGGCACACCGAGCTCCTCGGAGACGAGCTGGGCGAAGGTCGTCTCCTCGCCCTGGCCATGCGGATTGGTGCCCGTCAGTACGATGACCTTGCCGGTCGCCAGCACGCGCACCGTGGCAGGCTCCCACAGGCCCCCCTGGAAGCCCATCGCGCCAGCCGCCTTCGACGGCGCCAGGCCGCAGACCTCCACATAGGTGGAGAAGCCGATGCCGAGGTGCTTGCCCTGCTTGCGCGCTTCGGCCTGCTGCTGGCGGAACGCTGGATAGTCCACCATCACGGTCTTCAGACCGTCCCTCACAGACCGAGATGCGCTGACGGCCGTCCGCTGCAGTCAGTTCACCGCGCCGATGTCCAGCACCGTGATGCGATAGAACTCATCGACCGTCTCCTCGGTCAGTCCACCAGTCCATCCGCTCATCTGCCGGCCCAGCGCGTGCAGAACCGCAGCGATCGCCACGAGCGTTGCGACCACCGCGGTCAACCCGGCGGGATCGTGCAGGAACCGCACTTCGAGCTTCGCCGGCCAGTACGCAAACGCGAAGAGACCGACGAGGTACAGCGGCCAGCGCGTGCGCAGCTTCGCGTGGCCGGGCTCGTACGCGCGCGTGAACGGCACGAAGTCGACCGTGAGCGTTACCCCCTCCGCAAGGACCAGGGCCACGGCCGTCGCGACGAGTGGAGGCCACATTGCGACGCGCCAGCCCACGACCGGCAGCAGCGCCACCGACGTCAGGAACGCCACTGACGTCAGGACGGCGATCACCGCGGCGCGGATCCCCAATCGATAGTTGAGCGCGCCGTCCGGTCCGTTGACGTGGAACGTCCACGCGGCAGGCAGTTCGCTCGGCACGAAGAACGACGCGCGCAGGCCGACGGCCGTCGCGTACGCCAGGACGAGCGGAATCCACAGCACGGCCGTGCGAGGCGCCGCGAGCGAGGCGAAGCTGCCCCGACGCGTCGCGAGGCCGGCGAGGACAATCGCCGCGCCGGCCGCGGCGGTGATCGCGATCACCGCCCGTGGGTTGCGCTCCCTGACGAGCGTGAGCAGGACGAAGTCCGACGTGCCGCGTGCTCGCCGGCTGCGGCCGCTCAGAATGTGGGCGAGCCCGCGGAGGAGACGCGCCCGGCCAAGCGCGCCGGTCGTGGCGGCGGGCGAGAGGGCCCGCCGCATCTCGCGCCGGTATCCCGCGACCGATACGACGACGGCCGATGCGAGCGCCGCCGGCAGGCCGACGATCGCGCGGCTGGACAGGTCCACGATCCACGCGCGGGGCGACCCGCGCAGCCACTCGAAAACCGCCATGAACCAGGTGGACGGCAGCCAGCCGGTCACGGTCGGATTGACGAGCTCCCGGTGCGGCAGCCTGATCACGTACGGCGAGAGGATGACGACGGCGAGCAGTGCGGCGACGAAGAGAAACTGGAGCAGCGTGCCGAGCGCGGCGGCCAGCCTCGGTCCGGCCGCCAGACCGGCCAGGCCGCGCGCGATCACGAGGGCGGCGAACACGAACGCAGCCGCGGATACGGTGGCGGTCAGGTGACCGACGAAGTGGCGCACGAGCGCGATTGCGCCCAGGCGATCGGCGGTCGCGAAGGCGAACACGAAAGCGTCGGGCAGGTTGACCGCGAGCGCTGCCCCCACCAGGAACGCTGCCAGGGCGGCCAGCTTGGCGGCGACGATCGTCGTACCCGCGACCGGCAGCGGGCCCAGCACCATCGCGTCGCGCCGATCGAAGCCGAGCGTGTCCCACTCGAACACGGCGATGAAGCCGATCGTCACCATCGAGTAGGTGACGAACACGAACTCGACCCACTCGAGCGCGTCGGTGACACGCTCGAACTGCTGGTACCTGATCGCGCGGAGGACGATGCCCTGGTAGTCGAAGAAGAGCTCGATGACGAGGAGGATGCCCGGCACGAGCAGGAACGCGATGACGGCGGTCATCAGGTTCCGCAGCTGGATGTCGGAGCTGACCGTCTCGCTCGTGAAGAACTGCCCGAAGAACGTGCGCCACAGCACGCCGAAGGGGCTCATGCCCTCATCGCCTCGATCAGCCCCTGCGACCGCTCTTCCACGCGCTCTTCGGCGACGAGCGATGCGAACACGGCGTCGAGCGACGGCAGCTCGAGCGTCGAGCGGAGGTTCGCGACCGAGTCGTGCCCGACGCTGCGGCCGTCCTTCAGGATGACGACGCGCGAGCAGACCTGTTCGACGACCTCGAGGATGTGCGAGCTGAAGACGACGACCTTTCCCGCGCCGGCGAGCGCCTTGACGAACGCCTTCAGGACGCGCGCGGCGGTGACATCGAGGCCGGAGAACGGCTCGTCCAGCACGACAATGCGCGGGTCGTGCAGGACGGCGGCCGCGACGAGTACCTTCTGGCGCATGCCTTTCGAGTACGACGCCAGCGTCTGGTACCGGTCGTCCCAGATGCCGAGGAGTTGCAGGAATCGGTCGATCTTGTCGTCGAGCACCGCGTCGCCCAGGCCCCGGAGCCGGCCGACGAGGCGCAGGTACTCCGGGCCCGTCAGATAGGAATAGAGGAACGGCTCCTCGGGCACGTATCCGAGACCGCGTTTGTAGGCCAGCAGATCAGCGGCGATGTCGGCGCCGTCGAGGCGGACGTGGCCGGTCGTCGGCTGCAGGAGGCCGGTCAGGATCTTCACGGTCGTGCTCTTGCCCGATCCGTTCGGCCCGAGCAGCCCCAGCACCTCGCCCGGACGGACGTCGAACGAGACGTCCTGGACGGCCGTCAGCGCGCCGAATCGCTTCGTCAGGCGTTCCACAGTCAGCATGGACGGGATCGAGGAATTTCCTGATTTCTAATCACACCTCAGCGCCGACACCGGGTCCATCCGCGCCGCGCGGCGCGCGGGCACGACGGTGGCGACAGTCGCCACGATCGCCAGCAACAGAGTCATAGACGCCAGACTCGCCGGATCGGACGGACTGGTCTGGACGAGAAATCCACGCATGAGCCTCGTGGCGGCGAACGCGCCGGCCAGGCCGAACGCGCCGCCGACGGCGAGGACGATCAGGATCCGGCTCGTGAAGAGCCAGACGATCTGGCGCGCCTCGGCTCCGAGCGCCATGCGCACGCCGATTTCGTGCCGCCGTTCGACGACCGCGTGCCTCGTCGACGCGTACAAACCAATGGCCGACAGCAGCAGCGCGAACCCGGCGAACACGCCGAAGAACGTGAGGAACACGCGGTTGGCGAAGCCGGTTCCGCTCAGGATCAGCTCGAGCGGCGCAACGTTGAACAGGACGAGATCCGGGTCGAGTTCGTGGAGCACGGCGCGCAGAACCGGCACGATCGCGCTCGGGTCGCCGCCGGCGCGCGACAGCAGCGTCGGCGTGGACACCGGATCCTGACGGTAGGGGACGTAAACGACCGGATCGAGATCCTGCGCGTAGTGCTGACGGACGCTCGGCGACACGCCGACGATGGTGAGCCACGGGGGCTCGCCGCCAGGGGCGTTCGGATCGATCAGCCGGATTCGTGCGCCGAGCGGGCTCGATCCGCCGAAGAACATCTGCACGAAACGCTGGTTGACGATCGCCGACAGGTGGCCGGACGTCCCGTCGGTCGAGGAGAAGGGCCGGCCGACGAGCAGGTGCACGCCCAGCGTTTCGAAATAGTGGGAGGCGATGGCCACGTAGGACACGGCGGCGCCCCGACCGGTCGCGCTCACCGGCCGGCCGGCCACGTCGAGCGCTCGAAGCGGCGCAGTCAGAAAGGGCATCGCGCTGGCGGCCGTCGTGAACCTGGTCGGCGGACGCGCCTCCAGGCGCTCCCGCAGCGCTTCGACGAGCCGTACGCGCGCGGTGCCCGTCGGATAGGCGGCGTCGGGCAGCCGCACGGCGGCCAGCAGGATGTGGGGCGTATCGACGACGCGATCGATCCGGAGCAGCGCGATCGTCGTCCGGATCATCAGGCCCGCGCCGGCGAGGAGCACGAGCGTCAGCGCGAGCTGGCCGGCCATCAGCCCGCTCGTCCAGCGCCGCGCCCGCAGCCCGGTCGTTCCGCTCCGCGCATCCTCCTTCATCAGGTCGGCGAGCCCCGTGCGGGAGAGCTGGACGGCCGGCGCCAGGCCGGCGAGGACCGCGGCGGCCCCGCTCGCCAGCGCGAGGAACACGACGATGCGGCGGTCGATGGTCCAGCGGAACCAGTACGGCCAGTTCGCGGCCGGCATCGACCAGATCCAGAACCGCACGCCGGCCCACGTCAGGAGGGCGCCCAGGGCCGCGGCGACCGCCGCGAGCATCGTGCTCTCGACGAGCAGCTGGCGCACGATTCGCCAGCGCGTCGCGCCGAGCGACGTCCGAATCGCGAGATCGCGGGCGCGTCCGCTCGCGCGGGCGAGCAGCAGCGAGGAGACGTTGGCGCAGCCGATGAGCAGCAGGAAGCCCGCCGCGAAGAGGGCATCGCTCCACGGGTTGTTCAGGCCGCTGAACCGGCCCGTGTACGGCTCGACCGAGGCGCGCAGCCCGGCGTCGGTGTCCGGGTACACCCGCGCAAGGCGCGCGGCGATGGCATCAAGCTCGGCCCGCGCCTGCGCCCGGCTCGCCCCGTCGGCGAGCCGGCCGACGGCGGCCAGCGTGCGCGCGTCGCGCTGGCGATCGCGGGCCTGCGGCGCCATGGCGAGCGGCAGCCAGGCCTTGTCGACGACGGGGAATTCGAAGCGGGCCGGCATCACGCCGACGACGACCGCCGGTTCGCCGTTGACGGTGACCGGGCGGCCGACGATCCGCGGATCGCCGCCGTACCGCTCCTTCCAGATCGCTTCGCCGATCACGATGACCGCCGGTGCGCCGCGTCGATCATCGGCGGGCGTCAGGACGCGGCCGAGGACGGGCCGTTCGCCGAGCAGCGTGAAGACGTCGGCGGAGACGTACGAGGCCGGTACGCGCTCCGACGGCCGACCTTCGTCGGCGAGGATCGCGTTCGCGCCGGCATAGGCCCCGAGCCCGGCGAAGCTGTGCGCCGCCGCGCGCCAGTCGTCGAACTCCGGTGGCGACAGCTGCAGCGGCCGGCCCTGCCGATCGATCGCGCGCACCGTGACGATGCGGTCGGGTCCGTCGACCGGCAGGCCCTTCAGGAACATCCCGTCGAAGATCGTGAAGATGGTGCCGGCGGCGCCGATGCCGAGCGCCAGCGTCAGCGCGGCGGCGAAGGTGAAGCCGAGGTCCCGCCGGAGGAGGCGAACGGCCAGCCGCGCGTCGCGCGTGAGGTCCTCCAGCATGAAATCCTCGCCGGCACCTACCGTCGGACCAGCTGCGCGCGGACCGGGAAGCGGCCGAGGAGCGTCCAGTGTCCCTCGTGCTGCACGAGCAATTTCACCGTGGGCGCATCGGCCGAGAGGTCGGCGACTGCGGCCGCGAGCGGTGGTCTGACCGGATCGCCGTCGTTGCCTCGAAGGACGACCGGACGAGTCGCGGCACCCGGCCGCAGCCCGCGCCAGCCGACCGCCGGCGAATACGCCGTTCCGCCGGTCGAGAACACCGCGTTGACCTGGAGCGCACCGGTCGGGTGGTCGCCGACGTTCTCGAGCGTGAACGCGAAGACCGGCACGATCACCAGCTCGCCGTCGCTTCGGGCGACGGTGGTCCATCCGCTGGCGGTCACGTCGACTCTGAGCGCTCGCGCCGGATCGAGGACAGGAGCGCTGGCAGAGACGACGAGCCCCGACGCCGCGAGCACGGCGACCAGGGAGGTCACCACGGCCGAGCGGCGAGGTCGGTACACGTGGGCCGGCAGCTGCTCGCCGATCCAGAGGAGATCGTCCGGGACGCCGAGAGCCGCGCGGGCGAGCACGTGCACCCCACGCCATCGGCCGCCGCCGCACGGATCGTTCCGGAATTCCCAGAGGTCCGAGGCGATTTCGGCACGCCGCCCATCGCGCGCGGCGACATCCAGCGGCAGCGTGTAGAGCCACGTCCAGGCGCGGACCAGACCGGCGGCGATGCTGTATCCGCTCACGCCGGCACCCAGCGGCGCGGTCGTTTGCGTGACGTCAGGCCCGCTGCGCGCCGCGCCTCCTCGAGCGCCGCCTCGCCCGCGGCGGTCAGCGTATAGAGGCGTCGTCCGGGCCTGTTCTCGCGCGCGGGGATCGCCGGATCCTCCCAGCGGCTCTCGAGCAGTCCCATCTTCTCGAGCCTTCCGAGCGCGCGGTAGAGCGTGCCGTGGGCCGTCAGCAGCTTTGCATCGGCGGCATGCGCGAGATCCCTGGCGAGGGCGTAGCCGTGGAACGGCTCCTCGCCGCGGCGGCGCAGCTCGAGCGCCGCCGCGCAGATGGCGATCTCCAGCGGGACGAGTTGACCGGGCTTCCGACGCACGGACGAATAATAAACAGATATATGCTCATTAGTCAAGCCCCCGCGCGTTCCCGCCGTCACGCTAGAGGCACTTCAGCGCGGTCGCGGGATCGATCCGGCTGGCCCGTCGCGCCGGAATCCAGGCGGCCAGGCCGGCGACGAACAGGAGGACGAGCGCCGCGGCGGCGAAGGTGAAAGGATCGCCGGGCGCGACGCCGTAGAGCAGCGAGCGGACGAGCGACGAGGCCCACACGCCCACCACGACGCCGGCGGCGAGCCCCGCGCCAACGAGCCGTGCGACGTTGGAGACAACGAGTCGGACGATGCCTCCCGGCCCCGCTCCGAGCGCCATGCGGATGCCGATCTCGCCGCGGCGGCGCGCGACGCCGTAAGCGGTGACGCCGTACAGGCCGAGCCCGGCGAGGAGGAGGGCGAGCAGGCCGAAGCTCGCGGCGAGGGTGGCCACCAGACGTTCCTGGCTGGTGGAGATGTCCACCGCCTCGTCGATCGTGTGGAACGTCAGCGCGAGGCGCGGCTCGACACGCGCGATCGCGGCCGCGACGGTTCGGGTCAGCAGCGCGGGCCCGTTGCCCCGCGAGCGGAGCAGCAGGTGCATCGTCAAGAGAAAGGGGCGCCAGGCCGGACCGCACTGCGCCAGCGGCAGGTAGATCGTCGGTGCCATCGCCCCGCGCAGCGATCGCGCGTAGATCGCGTCGGCCACCACGCCGACGATCCGGACCGGGGGCGGCGGCGGCCCGGGCAGGAACAGATCGATCGAGCGTCCGATCGGATCACCGTCGGGCACGAACCGCTGTACGAAGGCCTCGTTGACGATCACCACCGGAGGCGCGCCGAGGCGATCGCCGTCGCTCACGTCGCGTCCGGCGACGATGGGAATACGCAGCGTGCGGAACCAGCCAGGCGCGATCAGGTTCAACTGGCTCGGCCGGCCGGTCGGCGGGAGCGTCGCTTCGCCCGAGACGTGCTTGATCGGCTGGCCGAGCAGGCCGCCGCCGTTGACGATCGGCGGCAGCGACGAGAACGACACGCTGGCGACGCCCGGCAGCGCGGCGACCGCGTCCCGCACGCGCCGGTACATGTCGACGGGTCCTGCCGCCGGAGCCGGCGCGCGCCCGGCGTCGACGCTGACGACGAACACGTGGTCGCGATCGAAGCCGAGCGGCCGCGACACGAGCGACGCGAGCGTGCGCGTGAACAGCCCCGCCGCGACGACCAGCACCAGCGACAGCGCGACCTGGGCCACGACCAGCGCGCCGGACAGGCCGGTCGCGGCCACGCGCAATCCGTCTGTCTTCAGCGATCCGGTCGGCGACACCCGTGATGCGCGGAGGGCGGGCAGGACGCCGAACAGCATGATCGTGACCAGGGTCACGACCAGGGTAAAGCCGAGGACGCGGATATCGAGGGCGACAGACAGGAAAACCGTCTTGGTCGTGACGTTCGGCCCCGTTTCGGTGACGCCGAGCGACAGCTGGTGCACGAGCAGACGGCTCGCCCAGACGGCCACCAGCAGGCCGAGCGCCGCGCCGCTGCCGGCGAGGAGCAGGCTCTCGACCGACAGCTGCCGAACGAGCCGCCACCGCGAGGCGCCGAGCGCCCGGCGTACGCTCAGCTCCTGCCGGCGGGCCGTCGCGCGGGCGAGCAGCAGGTTCGCGAGATTGCCACACGCGACGAGCAGCACCAGCCCGGCGATGGCGAGCAGGGCGAGCAGGGGCTTCTCGTAGCGGGTCCTCAGGCTCGAATATCCGGTCGCCGCCGGTATCAGCGTGAACGGATGCTTCAGATACTGATCGAGGAACGCCTGCGGCCAGCCGTGCGGCAGCGTGGCCTCCCGGATGCCGGGCTGAACGGAGCGAAGCACGGCCGTGGCCGCGCGCGGCGTGATCCCGGACCTGAGGCGGCCCACGATCAGAAAGTGTTCCGCGAAGCTCTCCGGATTCAGCCAGCTTCGACCTGCATGCACGAGGGGCTCGGCGCCGAGCGGCAGCGCGATGTCGAAGCGCCGCCCGACCTCCATGCCGAAAAAGCCCGGCGGCGTGACGCCGACCGTCGTGACCGGGACACCGTCGGCGTAAAACGTACGCCCGAGAGCGGCGGTGCTGCCGCCGAATCGCTTCTGCCAGAACGCGTAGCTGATCACGGCTGCGGCCCCGGCCGAACCGCGCGCGTCCCGCTCGTCCGATTCGGTCAGCAATCGTCCGGCGAGCGGGCGAACACCGAGGACATCGAAGTAGGTGCCGGTGACCCAGAGGCCGTCGACGTAGTCGCTCTCGCCGCCGCGTGCGAGGTCGAGCCGCTCGGACGACCAGGCTGCGAGGCCGTCGAACAGCCGGTCGTGATGCCGGAGCTGGCGCCAGACTGGGTAGCTCCAGTAGTCCAGATTCGATGGCCTGTCGTCGCCCAGGAGGACGAGCCGGCCGGGATCCTTCACCGGCAGCACGCGCAGCAGCAGGCTGTCCACGAGCGAGAAGAGCGCGGTGTTCGCGCCGATCCCGAGCGCGAGCGAAAGGACGGCCACCGTCGACACCAGGCGTGCGGACCAGAGCGTACGGACCGCGAGGCGCAGGTCCTGTCCGAGTCCCTGCAGCGCTGGCGGAATCCAGACGTCACGCGCCCGGTCGCGCGCCAGCGCGCCGCTGCCGAAGCGCCGCCGCGCGGCGAGCTGCGCGTCCTTCGGTGCCGCGCCCTCCATCTCCAGCTCGCGCTCGAGCATCCCGCGATGGAACGCCATCTCCTCGGCGAGCTCGTCGTCGAGTCGCCGCTGCCGGAGCAGGTGCCATACGCGGCGGAGCAGGGAGGGCATGCTCAACTGAAGAGCACTTTCTGAATCGCGACGATCAGCCGATCGAACTCCTCGCGCTCGGCGGCGAGCTGTCTGCGCCCCGCGAGCGTGAGGGCGTAGTAGCGTGCGCGCCGGTTGTTCTCGGATGCGCCCCATGCGGCCTTGACCCAGCCGCGCAGCAGCAGACGCTGCAGCGCCGGATACAGGGAGCTCTCGCCGATCTGAAGCACGTCGTCGGACACCGTCCGCAGGCGCTGAGCGATGCCGTAGCCGTGCTCCGCCCCGGACGCCAGGGTCTTCAGGATCAGCAGGTCCAACGTGCCCGGCAGCAGCTCAGATGGCTCTCCCATCGTCTATCGATGGGAGAGCATCGCTCCAACCGGCGGCGTTGTCAAGGCGCCGATGAACCGCGGCGGCTCCCCCTAGCCTCCGGCCCGGCATGTTGATACACTCGACTCCATGATTCGCCGCCGCGCCTGCCCGTGTTGTTGCCGCCACACGCGGGACCGCCAGCGCATCATGGACCGGTAATCAGCACACGTTCTTGTCCATCGTTCACTGGCCGCTCGCGACCACGTCACGGGCGGCCAGTTGCCTTTTCCGCGACCGTCGCCACGGACCACGGGCGGCCGCCTGCACGCAGAAGCACGGAGGGAACACATGGCAGTTCGACTTGGTGACGAAGCCCCGAACTTCACCGCGGAGACCACCGACGGCCCTATTGACTTCCACAAGTGGAAGGGCAGCAGCTGGGCCGTCCTGTTCTCGCACCCGCGCGATTTCACGCCGGTCTGCACGACGGAGCTCGGCGCCGTCGCGAAGCTCAAGCCGGAGTTCGAGAAGCGGAACACGAAGGTGATCGGGTTGAGCGTCGATCCGCTCGACTCGCACGAGCGCTGGGTCGGCGACATCAAGGACGTCACCGGCGCCGCGCTCAACTTTCCGCTCATCGCGGATCCGGATCGCTCGGTCGCGAACAAGTACGACATGATCCACCCGAACGCCAGCGACACCGCGACCGTCCGCTCGGTGTTCGTCATCGGGCCGGACAACAAGGTGAAGCTGACGCTCACGTATCCGGCCAGCACCGGCCGCAACTTCGCCGAGCTGCTGCGCGTCATCGACTCGCTGCAGCTGACGGCGCAGCACGCCGTCTCGACGCCGGCCGACTGGAAGGCGGGCGAGGACGTCATCATCTCGACGGCGGTCTCCGACGACGACGCGCGGAAGCGGTTTCCGGGCTTCGTGACGAAGAAGCCGTACCTCCGCGTGACGAAGCAGCCGCAGTCGGCCGTGAAGGTCTAGCGGTCCGCGCGGCATGTACCCGGTCCTGTTCCGAATCGGCGCGTTCGAGGTCACCTCGTTCGGCGCGATGGTGGCCACGGGCGCGCTGGTCGGACTGTGGCTGTTCGGTCGCGAGCTGCGGTTCAGCGGCCTGCCCGAAGAGGCGACCAACGGCGCCGCGATCGGCGTGCTCGCGGGCCTCCTCGGCGCCAAGCTCCTCTGGGTGTTCGAGCACCTGCACGAGGAGCCGTTCCTGTCGCTGCTGACCAGCCGCGGCGGCCTGAGCTGGTTCGGCGGGCTGTTCGGCGGCGTGGGCGCCGCGCTGTGGTATTTCCGCTGGCGCCGCTGGCGGATTCTGCCGATCATCTCGGCGGCGACGCCCGCCCTCGCGGTCGGCCACCTGCTCGGCCGCATCGGCTGCTTCCTCGTCGGAGACGATTACGGTCGTCCGACCTCGCTGCCGTGGGGCATCGCCTTCCCGAAAGGGCTGCCGCCGACCGACGTGCCGGTGCATCCGACGCAGCTCTATGAGGCGGCATTTCTCGGCGTGCTCGCCTGGCTGCTGATCAGGTGGCGCCGCGCCGGCGCAGCCGATCGCGTCGTGGTCGGCCGCTACTTCGTCCTCGCGGGCATCGCGCGGTTTCTGATCGAGATCCTGCGCATCAACGTTCGGGTCGCGCTCGGCCTCACCGTCGCGCAGTACGGATCCCTGATTGTCGTCGTCATCGGGCTCGTGCTGCTGGTGCGCCGCGGAACGGCCGTCCCCCCGGCGCGAGCGCGCTGAGCGCGGCGCCGGGTCTCCTTCCGATTGTCTTCTGAACCTTCCACTCTTTCTTTATCGACTCGGCCCGGCCGTTCGGCGTCTAATCGAGGTACGGAAGCCAATCTGGAGATCGCGATGCCGTGCGAGTTCTGCGGAGGCCGCGCCGAGGAGCTGGCGCGCACCCGCACGCATGTGTGGCTCGGTTGCCGCGACTGCCACCGCAGCTGGAAGGACCAGGCCCGCGGCGCGCCGGCTCCGGCGCCACCGGCTGCTGCCGGCACGCCGCGCGGGGCCGCGCGGGTCGTCCGCGGCCTGTTCCTGGCGGTCGCGGCCGTCGGCCTCGCGTTCGTGCTGCGCCTGGCCCTGAAGCCGTTCATCGGCGACAGCAGCCCGTTCATCGTCTTCACGCCGGCCGTGATGGTGGCCGCGTTCTATGGCGGCGGCGCGTCGGGCGCGCTGGCCACGGGCCTGAGCGCGTTCTTCGGCGGCCGCTTCTTCCTGCAGGCGCTGGGCGAACCGGCCGTCGAGCAGTGGGACCGCGTCGCGCTGTTCGTCCTCGTCGGCGCGCTGCTCACGGCGATGAGCGTCATCGTGCGCAGCGCACGAGCGCGGCTCGGCGAGAGCCTGTGGCGGGAACAGAAGGCGCGCGCCGAGGCCGAGGCGGCGAGCCATGTCAAGGACGAATTCCTGGCCCTCGTCTCGCACGAGCTGAGAACGCCGGCCTCGGTCGTCCTCGGCTGGGCGTCGGCGATCCGGGCCCGGCGCCTGTCGGGCGAGGCGCTCGACCGCGCCCTCGAGACCATCGAACGGAACGCGCGGATGCAGAGCAAGCTCGTCGAGGACGTGCTCGACGCCTCGCGGATCGTGAGCGGACGCCTCCGGTTCGAGCCGGAGCGCGTCAACCTCGCGGCGCTCGTCGGCGCGGCCGTGGAGCAGATGCGACCGTCCATCGAAGGACACTCCCTGCATCTCGCGCTCAGTCAGGTGCACGACGACTGGCCGGTCGTGGCCGACCCGGTGCGGCTGCAGCAGGTCTTCGCGAACCTGCTCTCGAACGCCGTCAAGTTCACGCCGCCGGGCGGCCGCATTTCCGTGGCGATGACCCGCACCGACACGCACGCCGTGGTGACCGTGGGCGACACCGGTGTGGGAATCGAGCCGGGCTTCCTCCCGCGCGTCTTCGAGCGGTTCGAGCAGGACCCGCGCACGCTCGCGCTCTCGAAGCGCGGCCTCGGCCTCGGGCTGTCGATCTGCCGCCACTTCGTCGAGCAGCACGGCGGGACGATCACCGCCTTCAGCGAGGGCGTGGGCACGGGCTCCACCTTCACGGTCACCCTCCCGCTGGATCGACGGGCGGCGTCGACGCCGCTGGCCTCGGACAGCCTCTCCGGCTTCGCCGAATCCGCCGCGAGCTGAAGCCTCCGCACGGCGGAACCTGCGCCAAAGCCGCCGGCTTGCTGTGTATCATGTAAGCCATGAAACGCATTCTTCCTCTGGCGCTCGCCGCCTGCGTGGCGGCCGGCCTCGGCGTGTGGCGTCCCGGCGTCGAGCTGAACGCGCAGAACCGCATGACCTTTCCGCTGGCCGCGTCCGATACCGGCCACGTGGCGCTCGGCCTCGCGCTGCGGCGTCTGAACGTCTCGGGCACCTTCATGCAGACCGCGGCGCATCCCGACGACGAGCACAACGCGCTCTACGCACTGTTCACGCGCGGCATGGGCCTCCGTTCGATCGACGTGCAGACCACCCGCGGAGACGGCGGCCAGAACGAGATCGGCCCCGAGCTGTTCCGCGACATCGCCGTGCTGCGCACGTCGGAGCTGGTCGCCGCGCACCGGCTCGACGGCGCCGAGCAGTACTTCACCCGCGCCATCGACTACGGCTACTCGTTCGATCCGCAGGAGGTCATCGACAAGTGGGGCCGCGACGCCATCGTCGGCGACTTCGTGCGGCTCATTCGCACGTTCCGTCCCGACGTGCTCCTGACGATGAACATCCAGGGGCGCGGCGGCGACCGCGCGCACGAGGCGACGACGGTGCTGACCCGCGAGGCGTACTCCGCGGCCGGGGACCCGTCGAAATATCCGGAGCAAATCGAGGAGGGGCTCCGCCCGTGGCAGCCGGAGAAGCTGTACTTCTCCGCCTTCGGCTTCGGCCGCGCCGCGCCCGCCGCGGCGGGGAAGCTGGTGCACGTGAACACGGACGTGTGCGACCCGCTGCTCGGCCGGACCTACGCCGACATCGGCGGCGACGCGCACAGCTTCCACAAGTGTCAGGGCATGACGAGCCTGCTGCCGCTGCCCGGTTTCGGCAGGCGGAGAACGTTCGCGTACCAGCTGATGGACAGCCGGATTCCCGGGGAGGTGGAGAAAGACGAGTCCTCGCTCTTCGACGGCGTCGACACCAGCCTTGGGGGCATCGCGCGCTTCGCGGGTCCGAATCCGCCGGAGGCGCTGACTTCGGGCCTCCAGGCGATCGTGATGCAGGCCGAGCTCGCGCAGAAGGCATTCGCCGAGGGCGATGACACGGCCACGGCAGCGCCGGTCGAGGCCGGCCTGGCGGCGCTGCGCGCGCTGCGCGTACGGCTCGCGACGATGCCGATCGACGACGCGGCCAGGTACGAGATCGACTTCCGCCTCCGGAACAAGGAGCACGACTACGAGGACGCGGTGCTCGCGGCGCACGACCTCTCGTTCGACGCGGTTGCCGACGACGGTCTGGTCGTCGACGGCCAGCCGATCAAGCTGTCGCTCCTCGCCGTGAATCACGGGGCGTCGAACGTGCGGATTACCGGGGTCGCGGTGGCGGGCTTCGATCATCCCGGTGTGTGCGCGCCGGAAGACCTCGCGAAGGATGCCGTCTACACCTGCAGCCCGAGCGCACAGGTGCCGGCCGATGCGAAGCTGACGACGCCGTACTTCAGCGACCACTACTGGAAGACGCCGTCGAACCCGGCGATCGACGTCTTCGAGCCGGACGTGCCGTTTGGCGTCCCCTTCCGGCCGTCGCCGTTTCACGTCACGTTCCACGTCAGGGCGGGCGACGTCGACGTCAGCAGGGACCTGCCGGTCGAGTTCCGGTACGTGAAGGACCTCTACAACGGCGACAAGCGGATGGAGCTGGCCGTGGTGCCCGCGCTGTCCGTGTCGGTGACGCCGTCGCTGGCGGTCGTGCCCGTCGAGGCGGCGGGCAGCAAACCCGTGGCGCGCGAGGTGCACGTGTCGGTGATCAACGGCACGAAGGCCGCGGCCGACGCGACGGTCCGGCTCGAGGTGCCCGCCGGATGGACGGTGACGCCGGCGAGCGCGCCGGTCGCCCTTTCGCACGAGGACGAGGCGCTGTCGGCGCGCTTTCAGGTGATGGTGCCGTCCGGCACGCCGGTCGGCACGTACGCCATCCGCGCGACGGCCACTTCGGCGGCGGCCGGCGGCCGCCCGTTCGACGAGGGTTATCAGACGATTGAGTATCCGCACGTCGAGCGGCAGCAGGTCATCAAGCCGGCCGAGACGACGCTGAAGGTCGTCGACGTCAGGAGCGTGCCCGGCATCCGTGTCGGCTACATCGTCGGCGTCGGGGACCAGGTGCCGCCCGCGCTCGAGCAGCTCGGCGCGACCGTGAGCTTCATCGATCAGGACGAGCTCGCGTGGGGCGATCTGTCGAAGTACGACGTGATCATGACCGGCGTCCGGGCGTACGAGCGGCGGCAGGATCTGCGCGCGTACAACAAGCGCCTGCTCGACTACGCCGAGCGCGGCGGCACGGTGATCGTTCAGTACAACAAGTTCGAGTTCAATCGCGCGCAGTACGGTCCGTATCCGGCGCAGGTGAGCACGAACCGCGTCGCCGACGAGACCGCGCCGGTCAGGATCCTGCAGCCGGACAACCCAATCTTCAACGTGCCGAACAAGATCGGACCGGCGACGTGGCAGAACTGGGTGCAGGAGCGGGGGCTCTACTTCCTCGGCGAGAAGGACCCGCGGTACGTCGACCTCGTGTCGATGGTCGACTCGTTCAAGGACAACCCCGGGGTGAAGCTCGGATCGCTGGTCGAAGCGAACACCGGCCGCGGGCACTGGATCTACCTGGGCCTCGGCCTCTGGCGCCAGCTGCCCGCGGGGACCGACGGGGCGTATCAGCTGCTGGCGAACCTGATCAGCGTCAAACGGGACGGAACTGGTGCTCGTGGCGCGATCGGCGAAGGTCGCTTATTCTGAAGGCATGAGGCGATCCCGGGCGGGGTCGTGACTGCACTATGGATGCGTTGACGCTGATTGCCATCCTCGTCGTCTGGTTCGTCCTGCAGGTGTGGGTGCTCCCGCGCTTCGGCGTCTCGACGTGAGCCGTCCCTCAGGCGCCCCGGCGGGGCGCCCCGGACGAGCGGACCGACCAGAAGAGCTGAGGCCGGCGGACCGGCCTCAGCGGTCTCAACCCTTCCCTCATGCGACTGACCAGCCTGATTCACGCGTACGACGCGCACGCGTGCGGTGAGCACGGCCGTGTGATCGTCGGCGGCGTGCCGCACCTGCCGGGCCGCACCGTGCTCGGGAAGATGCGCTGGCTGCGCGAGCACGGAGACGCGCTGCGGCTTCGCATGCTCCGCGAGCCGCGGGGCTATCCGGCAGCCAACTGCAACCTGATCGTGCCGCCCTGCCACCCGGATGCGGACGCGGGCTGCATCATCATGGAGCAGGTGGAATATCCCGGCATGTCCGGGACCAACACGATGTGCGTCGTGACCGTCCTGCTCGAGACCGGCATCCTGCCCATGCGGGAGCCGGTGACCGAGCTGACGCTCGAGACGCCCGCCGGCCTCATTGGCGTCCGCGCCGACTGCGCGGACGGAAAGGTGACGCGCGTGACGTTCCGGAACGTGCCGGCGTTCGCCACGCATCTCGACGCGGTCGTCGAGGTTCCGCAGCTCGGGAGCATCGCCGTGGACGTCGCGTACGGCGGCATGTTCTACGTGATCGCCGACGCGACCAGATTCGGGCTGCGCCTGACGCCGGACGAAGGACGCGACATCGTCCGCATCGGCGAGATGGTGAAGGCCGCCACGCAGGAGCAGCTTCCGGTACAGCATCCCGAGGAGCCGGAGTTCCGGGGAGTCACCATCGCCGAGCTGACGGCGCCGGCGCGCGGCGCGGGAAACGACGCGCGCAACGCGGTGGTCGTCTCGACGGGGAAGCTGGACTGGAGCAGGCCGTCCACGTGGACCGGCGCGATCGATCGATCGCCGTGCGGCACCGGTACGTGCGCGAGGATGGCCGTACTGCACGCGAAAGGACAACTTCCGCTCGGCCGCGACTTCCGTCACGAGGGCGTTCTCGGCACGGTCTTCACGGGACGGCTGCTCGAGGAGACGAAGGTGGGGCCGTACGACGCGGTCGTGCCCTCGCTGAGCGGTCAGGCGTGGATCACCGGCATGAGCACCTACGCGCTCGATCCGACCGATCCGTTTCCGGAGGGCTTCACGGTCGGGGATATCTGGTAGGAATCTGCTTCTCTACGAGTCGCGCAGGACCGAGGCGGGATCGAGTCGCGCCGCGCGGCGGGCAGGGAAGAATCCGGCCGCCGCGGCCACGAGAGCGAGCGCCAGCGTCGCGAGCGCGAGGCTCGCAGGGTCGACGGCCGTCACGCCGAACAGCTGTGCACGAACGAGCCGGGCGGCCATCAACGTAAGCGGCACGCCGACAGCCACACCTGCGAGGACCAGCGCGAGCAGCTCGCGAACGACCATCCACACCACCTGAAGCCGCCCGGCGCCGAGCGCCATTCGAACCGCGATCTCCCCGGTGCGGCGCACCACGGAGTACGCCATCAGCCCGTACAGGCCGATGCTGGCGAGCAGGAGCGCGACGGCTCCGAACGTGACAGAGAGGACGCCGAGCAGTTCCTGCTGATCGAACGACTCGCGTACCTGATCGCGCATCGTCGTAATCCTGGTGGCGACGAGCCGTCCGTCGACGTGACGGAGCGCCTCGCGGACCTCGGCCGCAATGGCAGCGGGTTCGCCATCGGCGCGCACGACGAGCTCGGGCAGATAGCTGGATTCCAGCAGGAGATCCGAGGGCGCAGGTCCGCCGGAAATCGGCAGGAAGTACGTGGCCGTGCCCGGTGCGCGCGGGTCCGTGTGCTTCGTGTCCTTGACGACGCCGACGATCTCCCAGTCGCCCTGCGTTACCGTAGACGCGCGACCGAACCGGCGGCCGATCGGATCTTCGCCGCGCAGGATTGCGCGCACGAAGCTCTCGTTGACGATGGCGGTGTGCGGCGCGCCAGTCTCGTCTCCCGGTCCGAAGCGGCGGCCGAGGAGGAGCGGGATGCCCATCGTCGCGAAATACCCGGGCGTCACGCGCACCCACGACGAATTCAGGTTCCGGTTCTGTTCCCGACTGAATCCGGAGACGGCGACGCTTCCGGCCCAGTTGTCGCCCGACAGCGGTGTGTAGAGCGCAAAGGCGGAGCTTCGCACGCCCGGACGCGCTTCGAGCTCCTGCTGCACGCGATCGTAGAGCGGCGCAAGATCGCGGTACGCGTATCCGGCGGTGCGCGGATCCAGGTGCACGACGAGCACGTGGTTGGTGTCGAACCCGAAGTCCTGTCGCGACAGGTTCACGAGGCTGCGCACGAGCAGCGCCGCCCCGACGATCAGCAGCAGTGACATCGCCACCTGCCCCGCTACCAGGAGACGACCGACCGACACCGCGCGCCGGTTGGGGCCTGCCGTGCGGACCGTCTTCATGCCGGTCGTGAGGTCCTGACGCGCGGCGAGCCACGCGGGGGCGGATCCGAAAAGCAGTCCGGCGCCGGCGACGACCCCGCTGACGAAGAGGCCGATGCGAAGGTCTGGGCTCACCCGTATGCCGTAGGTGACGGCGTCGCGGAACACGATGCCGAGGAGGCCGTCCGTCGCCCAGTAGGCGAGCAGCACGCCGGACACGCCGCCGAGCGTCGAAAGCAGGAGACTCTCGGTCAGGAGTTGACGGAGCAGCCGCCGGCGATCGGCGCCGAGTGCCAGCCGCATCGCCATCTCGCCCTCGCGCGCCCTCGCCCGTGCCAGGAGCAGGTTGGCGACATTGGCGCAGGCGATCGCAAGGACGAGCACGGCGATGGCAAGCAGGATCTCGAGTGGCTCCGTGTAGCGGCTGCGCAGATGCGAGATGCCGGTCGCGCCGGGAGTCGCCTCGATCGTGGCGCGGTCAATGGCGGCCCGGACATCTGGCTGATCGCGATCCGGCTCGTGCGCGCGAAGCCACTGATGGAGCTGCAGCGTCAGGCCGGCGGTGATCTGGTCGAGGCGGGCGCCGGGCGCGGCGCGCCCGACGATGAACATCCACCGCGCCTCGGGCTCGTCGAGAAGCGACGGCTTCAACGTGATCTCCGAAAAACGCGCCGCCGGAAACCACAGCTCCGCCGGATCGGCCTCCAGCGTCTCGCCAGAGAAATCCCGGGCCGCCACGCCGACAACCGTGAACGCCGTGCCGTTGACCTCGACCCGCCTGTCGACGACGTCCAGGTCGCGGCCGAACCGGCTGGTCCAGTACCGGTAGCTCAACACCGCGACCGGCGCCGCCTCGGGGCGATCGTCGGCCTCGCTCAGCACGCGCCCGAGAGCGGGCGGGACGCCGAACACGGAGAAGTAGTTGCCCGTTACGAGCTTGCCGCGCGCCATCACCGGTTCGCCGCTCCAGCGAATTCTCACCGGCGACTGCCAGCTCGAGAACGCGGCGAGACCGCCCGGAAACAGCGTGTCGTTCCCGCGGAAGTACAGGTATTCGGGATACGAGAACACGTCGTAGTTGTGCGAGACGCCTGAGACCACGCCCCAGTTGCGCGCCTTGCCGAAGAGGACGAGCTCCGACGGTCGGCTGACCGGGAGCGGACAGAGGAGGAGTCCGTCGAGCAGCGAGAAGACGGCGGTGGTCGCACCGATGCCGACGGCGAGCGTCAGGACGACAATCGCCGCGAAGGCGGGCGCGCGCTGCAGCGAGCGGAGCGTGTACGTGATGTCGCGCCGCGCGTCCTCGAGCCAGGTCATTGAGCGCCGGGGCATGACGGTACCGGCTCGATGCGGCCCGGCGCGCCGCGCTTCACTGGCTGATGCCGCTCGTCTTCCGAAGGAACGCGTCGCGGTAGGCGATCAACGCGGTTCCCCCGGCCAGTACCACGAGCGCCACGATCCAGTGCCCGTTCCGGATGGCCCAGGCTGCGCCAATCACTGCGAGCACCACGCAGGCGGCGATGAAGACGAGGTGGAACCATTTGAGGGACATGTTCGGCTCCAGTCGTTGCTGTTGCGGCGTACCGGGTTGCATCACCGGTGCCGATGGCGCGGCCGTTCGCCGGACCGTAAAGCGCGCTTACGCCGGGCTGCGAGCCACGGCCCCCGGGCCGGGCGCTGCCGAAAAACCAGCAAAGATTTGCCGGAAGTCCGGCACTCTCCTCCCTGATTCTCGTGCTGGCGCGGATCGCGAGGTCCGTGCGACTGGCACCCGGATTGCCCCGTCGCGCGGACAAACCTACTCGCGTTGAGTCCCCATTTTCCTGGAGGACCTGTCCATGTCTCGCATCCGCACCTTCGGATGGCTCGCAGCGGGCCTGATTGTCGCCGGCGCACTCGGCGTGGCGCCGTCCCGCGTGACGGCCCAGCGTGCGGGCGGCGCCAATGCCGCCGCCTTTGGCGCGCTCCAGTGGCGCAGCGTCGGGCCGCTTCGCGGCGGGCGGTCGATCGCCGTCGCCGGCAGCGCCGCACGTCCGCTCGAGTACTACTTCGGCGCGACCGGTGGCGGATTGTGGAAGTCCACCGACGGCGGCACGACCTGGCGTCCGGTCACCGACCATCAGATCGGAAGCGCATCGGTCGGCGCCGTCGCCGTCGCGCCCTCCAACCCGGACGTCGTCTACATCGGCACGGGCGAGAGCGAACTGCGCGGGAATATCGCGCAGGGCGACGGCGTCTACAAGTCCATCGACGCCGGCAGGACGTGGACGCACATCGGCTTCGCCGACAGCCAGACCATCGCGAAGATCCGCGTGCACCCGACGAATCCGGACATCGTGTTCGTTGCCGTGTTCGGTCACCCCGCAGCGCCCGGCGCCGAACGTGGGATCTACCGCACGCGCGACGGCGGGGCGACATGGCAGAAGGTCCTCTATCGCGACGACAGAACGGGCGGCATCGAGGTGAACTTCGATCCGAACGACCCGAACGTCGTCTACGCTTCGCTGTGGGAGGCGTACCGCGTGTCCAACATGATGTCGAGCGGCGGGCCTGGCAGCGGGCTGTTCAAGTCGACCGACGGCGGCGACCACTGGACCGAGCTGTCGCGCAATCCTGGCCTGCCGAAGGGCGTGCTCGGGAAGATCGGCTTCGCGGTGTCGCCGGTCGACAGCAACCGGGTGTACGCGCAGATCGAGGCCGAGGACGGCGGCACGTTCCTCTCCGACGATGCGGGCGCGACGTGGAAGAAAGTGAGCGAGAACCGCGACGTCCGGCAGCGCGCGTTCTATTACACGCGGGTGTATGCCGATCCGAAGGACAAGGACACGATCTACGAGCCGAACGTCGGGTTCGAGAAGTCTACCGATGCCGGCCGGACCTGGACCCAGCTCCATCCGCCGCACGGCGACAACCACGACATGTGGATCGATCCGACGAACCCGAAGCGGTTCATCGCATCGAACGACGGCGGCGCAACGGTGACGGTCAACGGCGGCGAGACCTGGACGGACCTGGACTTCCCGACCGCGCAGTTCTATCACGTCACGACCACCAGCGATGTGCCGTACCACGTCTGCGGCGCGCAGCAGGACAACAGCACGGCGTGCGTGTCCAGCCAGGTACCGGCCGGCGGGCCCTTCGGCACCATCAATCGCGTGTTCTACTCGGTCGGCGGCGGCGAGAGCGGCTATATCGCCAACGATCCGAAGAACCCGGACATCTTCTATGCGGGAAGCTACGGCGGCGTGATCACGCAGTTCAACCGCAGGACCGGCCAGCTCCGGCGCGTGAACCCGTATCCGGACAACCCGATGGGGTATGCGTCGAAGGACATCGCCGAGCGCTTCCAGTGGACGTTCCCGATTGTCTTCTCGCCCACCGATCCGGACGTGCTCTATGTCGGCTCGCAGCACCTGTGGGCGACGAGAAACGGCGGCCAGACCTGGACGAGGATCAGCCCCGACCTCACCCGTCACGACCCCAAGACGCTCGAGGATTCCGGCGGCCCGATCACGAAGGACGAGACGGGGGTCGAGACGTACGCGACCATTTTCACGATCGCGCCGTCGCCGAAGGACGGCAGCCTGATCTGGACCGGCTCCGACGACGGCTACGTGCAGGTGACGCGCGATGGCGGCAAGACCTGGAAGAACGTGACGCCGAAGGATCTGCCGGACTTCTCGCGCATCAGCCTCGTCGAGGCGTCGCCGTTCCGCGCGGGCACGGCGTACGTCGCCGCCAATCACTACCAGCACGACGACTTCGCGCCTTACGTCTACCGCACGGACGACTACGGCGAGACGTGGACGAAGATCGTGAACGGCCTCGGTCCACGGGACATCGCGCGCACGATTCGCGAGGACACGAAACGCGCGAAGCTCCTGTATCTCGGTACCGAGCGCGGCATCTACGTCTCGTTCGACGACGGGGCGAACTGGCAGTCGCTCGACCAGAACCTGCCGCTCACGCCGGTGCACGACATCAAGGTGGAGGAGCGGGACCTCGTCATCGCAACGCACGGCCGCGGCTTCTACATCATGGACGACATCTCGCCCCTGCGGCAGTGGGGCGTGCAGACGTCCGAGCTGACGGTGTTCAAGCCGGCCGACGCGCGCCGCGGCCTCGACAAGTCGCTGGCGATCGACTACGTGCTCGAGCGGCCCGCGCAGCAGGTGACGGTCGAACTTCTCGACGGCCGCGGCGCGGTGATCCGCACCTTCGTCGGCACCGCCGCGGACAAGCCGGCCGGCGGTGAACCCGAGTTCTTCCGCCGGCCTCCGCCGCCCAAGCCGCGCGTGACCGCGGGGCTGAACCGCCTCGACTGGGATCTGCGGTACGCCGATGCGGCCGATTTCCCCGGCCTCGTCATGTGGTCCGCCGATACGCGCGGCCCGCTCGCACCTCCCGGATCGTACCAGGTGCGCGTGACGGCCGACGGCGTGAGCCAGACGCAGCCGTTCGTGGTCAGGCGCGAGCCGCGCGCGCTCGGCGACGTCACCGACGCAGACCTGCAGAAGCAGTTCGATCTCGCCATGCAGATCCGGGAGAAGACGAGCCAGGCGAACCAGGCCGTCCTGCTCGTCCGCGGCATCCGGCCGCAGATCGACGATCGCACCAACCATCTGGACAGCAAGACCGGCCCGACGGCCAAAGCGCTCCAGGATCTGCGCGCGAAGCTGACGTCGGTCGAAGAGCAGCTGTACCAGGTGAAGAACCAGAGCCGCGAGGATCCGCTGAACTTCCCGATCATGCTCAACAACAAGATCGCGGCGCTCGGAGCCGTCGTCGAATCGGCCGATACTGCGCCGACCGATCAAAGCTACGAGATGTACGACCGGTTCTCCGGGCGTCTCGAGCAGCAGTTGAACACGCTCGACACCGCCGTGCAGCAGGAGCTCCCGCAGGTGAACCAGCTGCTGCAGCGGCAGAAGCTCGAGCCGATCAAGGCCGAGCCGCTCAAGACGCCGGGCGATCAGGAGAAGGCCAAGTCGAGGTAGCGACCTCGTTGCGCCTGGTCGGTCGCCGGCTCGATCAGCCGGCGAC
>JBLMXQ010000127.1:0-14354 GCA_050257855.1 Betaproteobacteria bacterium
CGTCCCGTCATTCGCAGGTCCCGGCAGGGGTCGGCCTTCAGGCCGTCCCGTCATTCCGTGGCGCAGGTGAAACGGCACGCTCGTCACGACCGTGTTCGGCTGAAACAGGAGCGCCCCCTTGATCAGCAGCGCGCGCTGGTTGTGGAACAGGTGATGCCACCATCGCGCAGGGACGAACTCGGGCAGGACGATGGTGACGTAGTCGCCGGGATGCTCGGCGTGCACCTGCTCGATGTACTCGAGCAGCGGCTCCATCAGCGACCGGTACGGCGAGGAGAGGACGACGAGCGGCAGCCCTTCGCCGTACGACTCCCAGTTCTTCCGCAGCTGCTCGGTCGCGGCCGGATCGACGTCGACGTACACCGTCCGCACGTCCGAGGACAGCGTTCTCGCATATTCCAGGGCTTCGACCACGGCCCGCTGCAGGCCGCCAATCGGCACTACGACCGTGTTGTGCCGGGGACCGTGCGGTCGCCAGCCGCGCAGCGTCAGCTGTGCCGCGACGCCCTGGTAGTGCCGGTGCGTCACCTTGAACAGGATCACGTTCAGCGGGATCAGCACCATGATGATCCAGGCGCCCTCGGCCACCTTGGTCGTCCCGACGACCAGGAGGACGAGACCGGTCACGAGGGCGCCGACGCCGTTGATGACGGCGCTCGTCCGCCAGCCGGGGCCGCGCAGGCGGCGCCAGTGGACGACCATCCCGGCCTGCGACAGCGTGAACGAGACGAACACGCCGATCATGTAGAGCGGAATCAACGCGTGGGTGTCGCCGCCGAACACGACGAGCAGGACGGCCGCCAGCACGCTGAGCCCGACGATGCCGTTGGAGAAGGCCAGGCGGTCGCCCTGGTTCATGAACTGCCGCGGCACGTACCCGTCGCGCGCCAGAATCGACGACAGCCGCGGGAAGTCCGCATAGGCCGTGTTGGCTGCGAGGACCAGGATCAGCATCGTCGCCGCTTGAACCGCGTAGTACGGGATGCCCCGGTCCCCGAACACGCCGCGGGCCAGCTGCGAGACCACCGTCTCGGTCTCGCTCGGCATGATGTGATACGCGTGCGCCAGCAGCGTGATGCCGACGAACATCGTGACGGACAGGACCACCATCATCAGCATGGTGGCGGCGGCGTTCTTCGACTCCGGCGGCCTGAAGGCCGGCACGCCGTTCGACACCGCTTCGACCCCCGTCATCGCCGTGCAGCCATTCGAGAACGCGGTCAGGATCAGGAAGAGACTGAGCGTCTGGCCGAGCGGATGGATCGGCCGGACGGTGGTCACCGGATGCACGCTCCCGGCCAGGACGTGCCAGGCGCCGGCGGCGAGCAGGCACAGGATCGCGATGACGAAGAAGTAGGTCGGCACCGCGAAGATCCGACCCGACTCGCGGATGCCTCGCAGGTTGCCGAGCATCAGGATCAGCACGAACACCAGCGTGAGCTCCACGCGGTTCACGTGCAGCTGGGGAAATGCGGAGGTCACCGCGGCGACGCCTGCCGCGATGCTGACCGCCACCGTGAGGATGTAGTCGATCAGCAGGGATGCCGCGGCCGTCAGCGCAGCCGTTTCGCCCAGGTTGTCCTTCGCGACGATATAGGCGCCGCCGCCGCTCGGATACGCGTGAATCGTCTGGCGGTACGAGAAGACGACGACCACCAGAATGGACGCGATGACGAACGCAATCGGGCTGGCGAACGCGAGCGCCCCCGTGCCCACCAGCACGAGCACGCGGAGGATCTCCTCGGTCGCGTACGCCACGGACGACAGGGCGTCCGAGGAGAGAACGGCCAGGCCCGTGACCCGCGACAGCCGCTCGTGCTGCGCGAGATGCGACGGGATCGGCTTCCCGACGACCAGCCGCTTGAATTGCGAGAGAAGCCCTTCTTCGGGCACCGATCTCCTTCCAGCAGGCCGACGGGGTTAGCTGACGGGCTCGAGGGTGGAAGTCCTCTACCGAAGGCTCGTTCGGATGCGCCCCTGAGGCGGCCATCGCCTCGTTGGATCCCCCGTGACCGTTCCGTGGTGGAACGGCTTAGGCCATTTCCCTCATCTTAACGCGGATGCTCCTCACCACCGAATCGCAATCGCCACGATGACGGCCAGCGCACCGACGCCGAGCAGAAGAGCATAGAGCCGGCCAGCGAAGGCGAACCAGTCGCCGTAGCGCACGCCGGCGGCGGCGGTCACGGCCATCAGCGCGCCGTTGGTCGGCGTCACGAGCTCGGTCAGCCCGGCGCCGGCCTGGTACGCCAGCACGGCGACCTGCCGCGAGAGCCCGATCAGGTCGGACGTCGGCACGAGCACCGGCATCGTCAGCACGGCCTGGCCGCTCACGCTGGGGACCGGGACGTGCAGGATCGCCTGCACGGCCAGCATGCCGACCGCCGAGGCGGCCAGGGGCAGATGCTGCAGCGGCGTGACGAGCCCGTTGACGATCGTATCGACGATGCGGCCCTCGTCGAGCACGACGAAGATCGCGCGGGCGAAGCCGATGAGCATCGCGGCGTACGCCATCGAGGAAAAACCGGTGACGAACGCCGACGCCGTGCCGGCGAGCCCGAGCCCGCCGATCAGGCCGGCGGCGATGCCCATCGCGAAGAACAGCGCCCCCATCTGGTCGAAGTCCCAGCCGAGCGCCACGATCCCGTATACGAAGACGACGAAGGCGGCGATGACGAGCAGCAGCACGAGGGCGCGCGGCGGATCGAATCGGCCGGCGTCGGCCGGTCCGCTCGGATCGGGAGCCCGCCGCGTGCGCGCCGCGTGCCGCCAGGTGCCCCAAATCCAGATCGTCAGCGCGATCGCCAGAACCGCCGTGCGGAACGCCCAGCCCGAAAGGAGCGGCAGGCCGGCGAGCTTCTGCGCAATCTGCGCCTGGAACGGGTTGATGGGGCTGAAGGCGGCGCCGATGCCCGCCGCCCCGAGGCTGATCGCGACGGCGGTCACTTCGTCGAAGCCGAGCCTGCCCGTCACCAGCAGCAGCACCGGCACGAGCGCGATGATCTCCTCCGACATGTTCTCGAGAGCGCCGCCGAAGGCGAACGCGATCGAAACAATCGGGATCACCAGCACCTCCCGGCGGTCCAGGCGGCGCGCCAGCCACCCGACCGCCTGCCGCAGCGCGCCGGTCTCGTCCACCACGGTGAAGGCGCCCCCAACGAGGAAGACGAAGAAGATGACCGACGAGGCATCGGCCATGCCCTTCGGCAGGGCGACGAGCGCGGCGAACGGTCCGACCGGCGCGGGCTCGACGCGATGATAGGTGCCGGCGGCGACGATCCGGCGTCCGGTGGCCGGATCCTCGCGCCGGTCGTAGCGTCCGGCCGGCACGACGTAGCTGAGGATGGCGCCCGCGAAGATGCAGGCGGTCAGCAGCGTCAGCGGGTGGGGAAAGCGGAGGCGCGGCATCGGATGCGCGTCAGCCTTGCGGGGCGCGGCCCGCCCGGAGCGCATGGCCCGAGGCGGGCGCGGTCCGGAGCCGCTCGGCCGACCGCGTCAGGTCCGTCACCGACTGCGCGCCCATCTTCTCCATGACGCGTGCGCGGTGGGCCTTGATCGTCCGTTCGCTGGTGCCGAGCTCGGCGGCGATCTGCTTGTTGAGCAGGCCGCGGGCGACGAGCGCGAACACTTCCCGCTCCCGCGGCGTGAGACGTTCATACCGGCGGCGCAGCTCCCGGTAGGCTTCCCGGTCGGCGCGCGCCCCGGCATCGAGCGCGATCGCCCGCCTGACCGCATCGATCAAATCCCCGCCCGAGACCGGTTTGGTGAGGAAGTCGACCGCGCCGCGCTTCATCGCCCGCACGGAGCTGTGCACGTCGCCGTGGCCGCTGAGGAAGACGAGCGGCAACGGATCGTCGGCGGCGGCGTCCGCGTCCTGCAGGTCGAGGCCGCTCTGCCCCTTCAGGCGCAGATCGACGACCACGCACCCCGGCAGGTGCGACCGGCGTGCCAGGAACGCTTCGGCGGAGCCGAACGCCTCGACGTCGAACCCGGCGGCCTCGAGCCGGCGCGAGACCGCACGCAGGAACGACGGATCGTCGTCCACGACGTGCACGACCGGTCCCCGTTGACGGGCGGCCGCAGCGCGATCGCTCCGCGCGGCTTCGTGCGGAACGCGTTTCACGGCACGGGCTCCTCGCCGTTCCACGTCGGCAGCGCGAAAAGAGCTGTCGCGCCGCCCGATGGGTTGTTCCTGACCTCGATGCGCCCCCCGTGCGCCTCGACAATCGTGCGGCAGATCGCCAGGCCCATGCCCATGCCGCTCGGCTTGGTCGTGAAGAACGGATCGAAGACCTGCGCCAGCGCGTCGGCCGGAATGCCCCGGCCCGAGTCGCTGACCGACACTTCCGCCGTCGATCCGCAGCTCGCGCCGCGGACGGCGATCGCGTGACGCGCATGCGGGGGCTGGCTGCTCACGGCGTCGATCGCGTTGAGCATCAGATTCAACAGCACCTGCTGTATCTGAACGGCATCGCCGCACGACCACAACGATCCCGGCCCGAGCTCGACGGTCAGGTCGATATGGCGCGACAGGGCGAGCGGGCGAGCCAGGCCGACGACCGCATCGATCAGGCTCGCGACGTCGACCGGCCGCATGTCCGGAGCGCGCTTCTGGAGCAGCATCCGGATGCGATGGATGATCGCGCCCGCACGCTTGCCGTCCCGCTCGACGTCGTCGAGGATGGCCCGGAGCCGGTCGACGGGCGGCGGCACGCTGTCCAGCACCATCCGCGCCACTTCCGCGTTGCTGACAATCGCCCCGAGGGGTTGATTGAGCTCGTGGGCCAGGGTCGCCGACAGCTCGCCCAGACTGGTCATGCGGCCGGCATGTATCAGCTGATGCCGGAGCTGCGCAGCTTCGAACTCCGCCCGCTTGCGAGCGGTGATGTCGACGGTCACGCCGTAGAGCGCGGCGGGCCGGCCGCCTTCCACGACGACCTTGACGATGTCGCGGAGCCAGATGGTGCGGCCGTCGGCCACCACCATCCGGTACTCGAAATCGTGGTTCCGGTGCTCTCGGACGGCTTTGTCGACGAACGCTTCGACCCACGCACGATCGTCCGGATGGAGATGGTCCTGCCAGAAGCCGGGCACCTTGAGCCACGATTCGACCGGATACCCGAGGATGGTCTCCGCCTCCTTGCTGACGAACGTCGTCTGCAAGGTCCGCGCGTCCGCCCGCCAGAGGATGGCGCCGACCGATTCCAGGAGGTCGGCGTGGCGGATTTCCAGTCGCCGCTTCTCTTCGATCCGCTTCCGGCTCAGCGCGTTCACGAACACCTGCGTCAGCGCGGGCAGCCTGGCGAGCGAGGGTTCCGGCCAGGAACGCTCGCTGCGCAGCGACTGGATCACCAGACAGTGCGCGTCGCCCTCGCGACCGTTGACGACAACCGTCAACATCGAACGGACGCTCAGCGTGGCGGCAGAACGGCGATCCTGCTCCGCCTCGGGCGGCAGGTCGGCGAGGCTCGTCACCGCCACCGACTTCGCCCGGCGGCATGCCGTTTCGAAGTGCCACGGGAACGCCGCGGCGAAGTTCAGGTCGTCGAAGGGTTGGACGGTCGAGTCGGCGCAGGCCGAGCACGTGACCCACGACAGCCCGGCTCCAGGCGCGCAACCGAGCAGGGCGCAGCGGTCGGCCTGAAAGAGCTCGAGCAGGGCGCGCAGCGCCTGTTCGATCTGATGTTCGACGTCGCCCGGGAGCGGCACGGCGGTAAACCGCACGGCGCAGTCCGCGACCAGGCCTTCGAGCGAGGCATGGTGAGAAGTCATCGATCGCAGTCGGCCCCGGCGTACTGCACCAAAGGACAATAGTCACGCGCCAGCATGTATGCGACGCTGGCAGCGTAAAGAAGTCGTCAGGTTCAGTTTACTCCGAGACGGACGTGGACCATCTCCGGGAAGCCGCGGCCGACGGCCAGACAGCGGTTCGCATCTACGCCGAAAACGTGGAGATTCCGGGGTTGCGGCGTCGAGGGATCCAACCACGCGGGCTCGATCCTCACGAGACCCGCCACCTGCCTGGAGGGAACGGCATGACTCTGGATTTGTTTCTCAACCTGCTGCGGGCCCATCTGGCCGCGCTGCAGTCGTCGACGTGGCCGGAGCCCCACGGACCCTCGTGCGGCCCCGCGCTCTATCTGGACGCCGCCGACACCCGGAGGCTCATCGCGGAGCTGACGCAGCTCAGGGGGTGAGATTCCCCCAGACGACGGTCGTCGGTCCGACGTTGTCCCAGTCCACGGTGCCGTCGGCCGACGCGCCGGTGTCGAGCAGTCCGTTTCCCCACACCACGGTGCTCGCCCAGGTCTGCGGATTGTCCCAGACCACGTCGGCCTGATTTCCCCAGACCACCGTGTTCCCCCAGACCACGGTGTTGCCCCAGACGACGGTGAGCGCCCAGGCGTCGAGGTTGTAGTACGCCGTGTTGCCCCACACCACGGTGTTGCCCCACACGACGGTCTGACCCCAGCTGAACGTGTTGCCGTCGATCGTCGTCGATGGCGCCACCCCGGTGGTCAGCCACCACGAGTTCGATGGCAGCGACGTGTCGGCCGAGGCCGCGAGGGCGATGGCGCCCGCGGCGTTGATGCTGCCGGCGCCCTGAGTCAGGTAGTCCACGCCGGGCAGCGGGATCGCCGAGTACTCCAGGAACGCCTTGATCGCGTTGGGCGTGAGCGGCTCCTTGAAGTGTTCCCGGTGCGCCTCGATCATCAACGCGACGACGCCGCTCGTGACGGCGGCAGCCATGCTGGTACCGCTCAGCATCAGGTAGCGCGGCGCCTTTCCGAGCCATCCGACGCGGCGGCCCGGCAGTTCGGCGTACAGCGAGCTTCGAAGGGCTGCCGCCGCGACCAGCCGGTGTCCCGGCGCGACGACGTCCGGCTTCGCCGCGCCGTCGTACCACGTCGGTCCGCGCGAACTGTACGGGGCGATCCGATCGTCGAGCCGCGAAACGGTGTTCGCCGTGTCGACGGCGCCCACGGTGATCGCGGACGGCGCGTTGCCAGGTGAGGTGATTCCGGCGTAGCCCGCGACGCCGGTGTCCGGGTTCGTTCCGAAGTTGCCCGCCGCCGCGACGACGACAATGCCCGCGCGAACGGCCGCTTCGACTGCCTGGACGAGCGGATCGGTGGCGCGCGGCTCGTATATCGGGTGGCCCAGCGAGAGGTTGATGACGTCGATGTTCAGGCGGTCGCGGTTCTCGATGGCGAACTCGATCGCATCGATCACGTCGCTCGTCAGGCCGCCGCCGTTGCTGCCGAGCACCTTCAGGCTGATGACGCGGACCTTCGGCGCGATGCCGCGGTAGACGCGCACTTTGACGCCGTGAAGCTTGCCGTCGGGAGCGATCGCTTCGGCGTTTCCCTCGGACGCCTTCCCCGAACCGGAGATCAGGCCGGCGACGTGCGTGCCGTGCCCGTAATCGTCGTAGGGCGCCACGTGCGCCGCGCCGCCCGAGAAATCGTACTGCAGACCGTGCTCGCCGCCGTCCAGATCGGGGCCGCGTTCGAGCCCCGAGTCGATGACGGCGATGCCGACGCCGTTGCCGGCCGGTCCCGCATCGTTCAGATTGTCCAGGCCCAGGGTGCCGAGGAGAGAACTCGGATCGACGTCGCCGGGCGCGTCGGCTGCCGCGTCGGAGGTCACGACCGCATCGGCAGAAACGCTGGCGACGTCGGGATCGGCGTCGAGCGCGGCGAGATCGTCGGTGTGAATCGTCGCCGAGAACGCGTCGAGGATCGCGTACTCGTGGCCGATCCGGTCGCCGTGCGCGCGGCGGTCGTCGACGACCGCGTCGCGGCGTCCCGGGACCGGCTTGACGATCACGCGGACGAGTCCGTGATCGTGCGCCTGCTGGTCGTGCCGCAGCGCGCGATCCAGTTTGGATCCGTGCTTCCCCGCATCGCGCCTGACGGCCCGGGCCGGCTGCGACGTGCCAGCCGCGAGGACCGCCAACGCGACGATCGCGGCCAACCCGGTCGCTCTGCTCGAGAACCGCACACCGGAAACGCTCATAGCGGGTGTCACCTCGTTTGCAGCACAACCAGGCAGCAAGGCGCTGGCCACCTCGCGTCGAGGTAGCTGCTGTCGCCGCAACTGATAGAAAACACAGGTGAATTCAGCCAGCAGTCCAGGCGGCCGATGGGAGAGCGAGGCGGGCCGGTTGGCCCGAAACGGCGCACGCCGGTGTTCGAGCGTGGAACTCGGACGGTCAACAGCGCGCAGACAGCTCGAAATGCTTCGGAAAAGCGTCGTTTCCTGATGTGAGATTTCGAGACACGGTGAATGAAAGCCGGATTCTGATGCCGATTGCAGGGAGCACCCCCGGCACTCGCGGCCGCGTGTGGAGGCAAGTCCTTCCGCACGCCGGGTCGCTCTATGTTGGGACGGCGGTCGTCTCGGGCATGCTGGTGCTCGCCGCCTCCGTCCGGGCGATGATCGCGGCGCCGCCGGATCTGCGATGGGTTGCGCTGGCCGTGCTGACCGTGATCAGCGGTCAACTGATGCTGCGCATGCCGGCGATTCCCGTCAGCTTCTCGATCTCCGACGTGTTCACCTTCACCGCCGCGCTGATGTTCGGCCCGGCGGCCGGCGCCGTCGTCGTCGCGATCGACGCCGCGGTCGTGTCGATGCGGCTCGTGCGCAGCACGCGCACGGCGACCCGCTACCTGTTCAACGTCTCGGCCGGCGCGCTCGCGATGTCGCTGGCGGCCCGCGCCTTCTTCGCGCTGAGCCCGGTCGGGCCGCTGGCCGCCGACGGCTCGGCCATCATCCAGTGCGTCGGACCGCTGGCGGTGTTCGCGGGCGTGTACTTCGCGCTGAACACCGGGCTCGTCGCGCTGGCGGTCTCCCTCGAACGACACCAGCCGCCCTGGCGGGTCTGGCGCGAGCATTTCCTGTCGTTGTGGCCGGGCTACTTCGGAGGCGCGTCAGCGGCCGGACTGGCGCTCTTCCTCGTGTCGGCGCGAAGCGGCGACATTCGCGTGCTCGCGTTCGTCCTGCCGATTCCGTTCATCCTGTACGTCACGTTCAGGACGGCGGTTGCGCGGATGCAGGACCACGTCGGGCATCTCACGCGGGTCAACTCGATGTACCTCGCGACGATCGAGACGCTCGCGCAGGCGGTCGACGCGCGCGACCAGGTCACGCACGATCACATCCGGCGCGTCCAGAAGAACGCGATGCGGCTGGCGGCCGAGCTGGGCGTCGACGACGAGCTGCAGCTGCGCGCGCTCGAGGCGGCGGCGTTGCTGCACGACACGGGCAAGCTGGCGATCCCCGAGCACATCCTCAACAAGCCCGACAAGCTCACGCCGACCGAATTCGAAACGATGAAGCTGCACGCGACGATCGGCGCCGACATCCTGTCGCCGATCGGGTTTCCCTTCCCCGTCGTCCCGATCGTGCGCCACCATCACGAGAACTGGGACGGCACCGGGTACCCCGACGGGCTCCGCGGCGAGCAGATACCGATCGGCGCACGAATCATCTCGGTCGTCGACTGCTTCGACGCGCTGACGTCCGACCGGCCGTACCGGCGCGCACTGGCGCCGGAGCGCGCTCTGGACGTGATCGTCGAGCGGAGCGGGGTGATGTACGACCCCGCCGTCGTGGCGGCGCTCGTGCGCATCAAGGACGCGCTCGCCGAACCGTCGATGCCATCGGTCGGACAGCGCCTCGTCGAGACGATCGTTCAGGCGAGCCAGGCGATCAAGGACGACAGCCGGCCGGCCGATCCGGCGATCACGGCCATGACCGTCAACCTGGCGGGGCGCCTCGGGCAGGCCGTCGGACGCCATCAAGACCTCCAGCCGCTGTGCGACGACATCTGCGAGGAGCTGTCGCTCGTCACGCCGGGCCTGACGATCGTCGTCTACGAGTACGACGCCGAGCTCGACGCGCTGTACGGACGGGCGGCGTCCGGCGCGCACCGGGACGCCGTCGTCGGCCTCACGATCGGGGTGGGCTTGAGGCTGACGGGCTGGGTCGCGGCCCATCGGAAGACGATCGTCAACTCGGAGGCCGCGCTCGATCTGGGGAACGTCGCGGCAACGCTGCGCCCGGCGCCCCAGCTGTGTCTGAGCACACCGATTGCGGCCGGCAGGCAACTGCTCGGAGTGCTCACGGTCTACTCGACCGGGGCCCGTCCGTTTGCCGCCAAAGACGTGGCGCTCTTAGAGATGCTCGCGGGTCTCCTCGCCCCGGTGGTGTCGGCCGACGCCTCGAATCAGGCGTCCGCTTCGTCGGTGACGCATCCGCGGCTCGCGCTCGAGACCAGGCGGATGTACTTGGCGAGCGTTCCGCGCTCGGCCTTGTAAGGCGGCATGCGCCACCGCTTCCGCCTCGCGGCGAGATCCGCGTCGGAAACCTCCACGGTCAACAGGTTCGCCTCCGCGTCGATCGTGATGCGATCGCCGTCCTCGAGGAGCGCGATCGGCCCGCCCTCCTGCGCCTCGGGCGCGACGTGTCCGACGATGAAGCCGTGGGATCCGCCGGAGAACCGGCCGTCGGTGACGAGCGCGACGTCCCTGCCGAGCCCGGCGCCCATCACGGCGGCGGTGGGCGTCAGCATCTCCGGCATGCCGGGACCGCCCTTCGGCCCCTCGTACCGGATCACGATCACGTCGCCCGCCCGGATCTCGCGGCGCTCGAGCGCGCGCAGCATCTCTTCCTCGGAGTCGTAGACCCTCGCCGGCCCCGAGAAGCGGAGGCCTTCCTTGCCCGTGATCTTGGCGACCGCTCCGTCCGGCGCCAGGTTTCCCTTCAGGATCTGAATGTGTCCCGTCGGTTTGATCGGATCGCTCACCGGACGAACGATCTGCTGGCCTTGCGTCAGGCCGCGGAGATCCCGGACGTTCTCGCGCACCGTTCGGCCCGTCACGGTCAGGCAGTCGCCGTTGAAGAGGCCCGCGTCGAGCAGCAGCTTGATCACGGCGGGAATGCCGCCGGCCGCGTGCAGGTCCTCCATCACGTACGGCCCGCTCGGCTTGAAATCGGCGAGCAGCGGCACGCGGTCGCTGACGCGCTGAAAGTCGTCGATCGTGAGGGATACGCCCGCGGCCCGCGCCATCGCGATCAGGTGCAGCACGGCGTTCGTCGATCCGCCGAGCGCCGTGACGAGCACCATCGCGTTCTCGAACGCGTCCCGCGTCATGATGTCGCGCGGCTTGATGTCGCGCTCGAGCAGCTGCCTGACGGCGGCGCCCGCGCGGACGCATTCCTCGAGCTTCGCCGGATCGTCGGCCGGCGTCGAGGCGCTGTACGGCAGCGACATGCCGAGCGCCTCGATCGCGGACGCCATGGTGTTCGCGGTGTACATGCCGCCGCACGCACCGGCTCCGGGGCACGCGTGCCTGATGATCTCCCGGCGCTCCTCGTCGCCGATCGTCCCCGCCAGGTACTCGCCGTAGCTCTGGAACGCGGAGACGATGTCGAGCTTCCGGCCGTCCATGCGCCCGGCCCGAATCGTGCCGCCGTAGACCAGCAGCGACGGCCGGTTCAGGCGCGCCATCGCGATGATGCACCCGGGCATGTTCTTGTCGCATCCCGGAATCGAGATGTTCGCGTCGTACCACTGCGCGGCCATCACCGTCTCGATCGAGTCGGCGATCAGATCGCGCGACTGGAGCGAGAAGCTCATGCCGTCAGTGCCCATCGAGATGCCGTCGCTCACGCCGATCGTGTTGAACCGCATCCCGACCATGCCGGCCGCGGCGACCCCGTCCTTCGCCTTCCCGGCCAGGGTGAGGAGGTGCATGTTGCAGGGGTTCCCCTCGAACCAGACGCTGGCGATGCCGACCTGCGGCCTGTCGAGATCCGCGTCGCGGAGCCCGGTCGCGTACAGCATGGCCTGCGAGGCCCCCTGCGACCTTGGCTGCGTCACCTTCGAGCTGTAGCGGTTGAGCGGCGGCGTCATGAGTTCCTCCGCCCCCGATGCGTGTACCGGATCACGTCTACGTCCGAGATGGCGATCAGGCCGTCGGCGACCATCTCCTCCACGGTCGGCAGGAACGCCGCGATCTTCTCTTCCGTGTCGATGATCGCCACCATGATCGGCAGGTCGCTGGACGTGAAGAGGTGGCTGCGGTGGATGCGCGTGCTGGCGCCGTACCCCTCGATGCCGCGGTAGACGGTTGCGCCCGCCAGATCGTGCCGGCGCGCCTCTTCGACGATGGCTTCGTACAGGTGCCGGCCCTGCCACCGATCGTCCTCGCCGAAATGGATGCGCATCATCTTCGCGCGGCCGGTCAGCGTCATCACGCGCTCGACGTCGCCCTGCCGCACGTCACCCGGAGGGGTCCGTTCACCGCCTGCAGGAGCGCCGGCGTCCGTCGGGTTCGCCGCACCGCTTGCCCCGGCCCGCGGCGGCTCGGGTTGATCGCCCGGCGGCGCCGACGCCGACACCACCGTCGTGTCCTGGACCTCGACGAGGCCACGGCTGACCATCTGCATCAGCTTCGGGAGAAGCCGATCGAGCTTGCCCGCCTCCTCGATGAACTCGATCTTCACCGGGAGATTCCCGCTGATCTCCAGGATCCGCGCCGTATGCATCTCGTGGTGCGACCCGAAGCCGGCCACGCCCTTCGTGACGGTCGCGCCGGAGACGCCGCGGTAGAAGAGGTAGTTGAGCACCGCGAGATAGAGCGGCTCGCCGTGGACGTGCACGTCTTCGCCGACGTAGACGGTCACCTTCTTTGCGGGTCCCTGCTGCAGCATGCGGCCTCCGATGGCACTCTAGACGAACAGCCGCGCGACGAGGAAGCCGGCCCACAGCGCCACGTATCCCACGACGACGCTGGCCGTCACGTTCGCGCCGGCGACGAGCCAGGCGCCTTCCGACGCCGCCCGGAACGTCTCCAGCTCGAAGGTCGAAAACGTCGTGTACGCCCCGACGAATCCGATGGGAACCAGGAACCGCCAGTTCGGGTGGACGACGAGCCGCTCGGTCAGGAGCGCCGTGGCCAATCCCATGATGAAACAGCCGCTGACGTTGACGACGAAGGTGCCGTAAGGAAACCCGGCCGGCACGCGGGACTGGATCACCGCCGCGATCTGATAGCGGGCCAGCGACCCGAGCGCGCCCCCCAGGGCAATCATGGCGTATCGACTCAATGCGCCTCCTCGACCACGATGCCGCACCGGCGCACGCGATCGCCGGCTGCGACGGAACGCGCGGTCCGCCGTCGGTCGAATCGGCTTGCGGGTTCGGGGGAAGAACGCAGGTGAGCAGACCCCTCCGAGCGCAAGCCCGTAGGAGTCATCTGCCCCGGCGCGAAACCGGGGCGGTTCAGGGTGAACTCCAAACCCTCTTTACCGAGCGGAGCTTATCATCGAATCGCAGGCTGCTCAACCGCCGATCATTCGCGTGGCTGCAGCCCCTTCTGCTGTTCCGGCGTGAGCTCCTCCGTCTTTCCGGGCGTCGCCGCCACCTTCTGCCAGGCCGCCTGCACCTCCGGCGGCAGCCTATCGCTGTGCTTGATAAACGCGATGACCTTCCAGATCTCGTCGTCGGACAGGATCCCGTCCCACGTGGGCATCCCGGTCATGCGCACGCCGTGCTTCGTCACCCAGAACAGCCAGGTGTCGGGGTCGTGCGGGATGCGATCGATCAGCTGCGGCGCGGGTGGGTTGAACTTGTCGCGCATCGGGCTGATCTTCGCCTTCGCGCCGCCGTGGCAGAACGCGCAGTGCTCTTCGTACTCCGTCGCGCCTTCCGTCAGGTTCGCGGCGGTGATCGCCGCCGGATTGGCACCTGCCGGCTTGTGCCGGTCGGCGTATTCGTCCATCGCCCGGCTCGCCAGCGCGCGCTCGAGCGCGCCCGGCGGATTGTCGGCCCCGATCGGATACAGGCCGAAGTGCGACACCGCCCAGATTCCGCCGGCGATACCGACGAGCGTGAAGATGACTCCGAGGATGAATCCTCTCATTCATCACCTCTGCTAGGTTCGCGTTCACCTCCGATCTTGTCACACTCGCCCGGTTGACGGGTGGCCGTTCACCACCGGCCCGGCGCTGCGGTCCGGGTGGAGCACCCGAGGCGGGGACGATCTGTTCTTTGCGTTGCTGCTGAAATAGAGACAAAAGGTGTCGCGCGCGATGCCGGCGCGGCCTATGAGCGACCAGGCGTTTGGCAGATGGATATATTGGAGGCGGGCCGCGCGAGTTCGCGCCCAGGCTCCACCGGTTGGAGGTCCAGCGCGATTCGTGGGCGAAGACGGCGATTTCTCGAACGAAATCGCGCCCGCAGAACGGGCACGCCGGTTGCTGTAGCCGGGTGCGTCCACAACGGACGCACCGGCAAGAGCCGGACAACATCACGCGGCGCCAGACGCCGCACGAAGGAGGGACAT
>JBLMXQ010000128.1:0-2605 GCA_050257855.1 Betaproteobacteria bacterium
GGTACACGGGCATCTTGAACGTGTCGTACTTCTCGAGCATCGCCAGCGCGCCGGGCGCCAGCTTGTCCTTGTACTGCGCCGCGTTCGCCTTGGTGATGGTGAACAGCACCTTGTCGCTCGCAAACGGATCGACATAGCCCTGGGCCGGCGTCCAGCCCGCGGGCGGGCTGCACAGGCCGCCCGTCCACGCAGGGATCGTGCCGTCCTTGTTGCCGGCCTTCTCCGCACCGATCGGCGTGAGGTCGGCGCCGAGGCGCGCCGCCTCGGCCGCGGTCAGCTTCGCCTGCGCAGGCGCCGCGAGCCCGCAGAGGGCCGCGGCGACGGCGGTGGCGAGAATCCTGGTCATCGTCTTCATCGATGTCTCCCGGTTCGGATCAGAACGTCACGCTGACGGACGCGGAGTAGTAGTCGCGGTCGAACAGCGGGTCGAAGTTGTTGTTGGCGTAGTCGACATAGTTGAGGTCGAGCACGTACTTCTTGTTGTAGTTGAACTTGACCCCGAGGCCGAGCACCTGCCGGTCCTCGATGAACGCCGGATCCATGGAGATGCCTTCGACGTCGTGCGACCAGAACACGCTCGGGGTCACCGTCACGCCCGAGTTGAACACGTTGTTGTAGTCCATCGACACGCGCAGGCGGTAACCCCAGGCCATGTCGGTGATGTAGCCGTCGTTCTTGCAGCCGATCGGGTGCGGGTTGTACGAGGTGTTGGCCAGCGGCACCGGCGCGCCGACCAGGGTCGGGGAGCACCAGTTGCCATTGATCAGCGGGATCGTCACCTGGCCCTGCACGGAGCCGCCCGGCGCGTACTCCGGACCCGATCCCGTGCCGTACATGAAGCCGCGGCCATAGCGGACGCCGCCCTTCGTGTAGTCCGGGATGTTGTTCCACTGGCCGCCGATCTCGCCGACGACCAGCATGTTCTCGGCACCCATGATGTTGCTGAAGGTCTTGACGACGTTCACCTGCGCCTGGGTCTTGTCGAAGCGCTCGTAACCGTCGAGCCGGCGCTGGCCGACCTCCCGCTCACTGACCTCCTTGGCGTAGTCGCGGACCGGGCCGATACCGAGGTAAGACGCGCTCAGCACGTCGTTGCCGTTCATCTGCACCGGCACGTCGGCCTGGTAGCTGATCTCGGCCGACGTGGACCAGCCGAACAGGTTGGTCGCCGCGCTGACGCCGAAGATGTGGATGTCCTCGGGGTACTGCCAGAAACCGACGCCCGACTGGAGGTCGTAGTTGATGCCATTGGCAGCCAGCTGCTGCTCGATGCCGGACTCGAGCCGCGGGAACATGTTGCGGAAGCGTGACGTGCCGGACACCCAGTAGTCGCCGTAAGCATCGGTGCCGATCACCCCGGCCGCAGTCAGCGCCTGACGGATCGCCGGCGGCAGGTCCCGCGGCGCCGTTCCGCCGTAGCCGCCCGTGTACGGCAGACGGCTGTGGATGTTCATCGCATAGAGGCCGATCTCGGTGTCGATCGCGTCGACCGGGAAGCGGAACGCCACGCCGAACTGGCCGCTGTCACTGGCGTCGATGCCCTTCACCGCGGGCACGTAGATGCCGGAGGACCCCATGTACGACAGCGAGCCGAACTGCGGAACGATCACGCCGTTCACCACCTGTCCGAGCTGGCCGCCGATCGGCGTGAGGTTGCGGCAAGAGCCCGGGTCGCTCGACACCAGCGTGCTGGTGGCCGTGAAGTACGTGCCGCAACCGTCGACCGAGGTGTTCTCCCACTTCAGCTGGTAGAAGGCTTCGATGGATCCGAAGCTCAAGCCCCAGTTCGCGTAGGCCATCCACACCGGGAGCAGGATCTCCTTGAGCTCCGCGCCTGCGCGGCGCGCCGCCGGGACGTCGATGGGGTTAATCTGGTTGACGCCCTGGATGAAGATGCTCTCGCCCCAGTTCACGACCTGGTTGCCCAGCCGCACCTGCAGGTCGGAGCTGCCGACCGCGAACGAGCCGTACACGTAGGCATCGAGCAGATAGACGTTGTCGAATTTCTGCTCATCCTCGAAGCCGTCGTCGCGGAGCTTGGCCCTCGGCCACAGGTTCTGCCCGGGCGGCGAGATCGGGATGCAGTTGGCGCCGGGCGACCACGCGCCCGGGCAAGGGCCATAGGTCTTGCCGGGTAGCGCGGAACCCAGGCCACCTCGCACGCCGTTGTATTCGTTGGCCTGGCTGCCGTAGCGCACCTTCTCGTCATTCAGCGCCTGGTCGTACCAGGCCTTGACCCGCACGAGCGCGCCCCAGTTGTCCTTCTTGTACTCGACGTCGGTGATGAGCTTGAAGGGCGTCGTGAACCGGTCGCCCTTGGCGTAGTTCAGGTTGCCGTCGCCCGCGGCATGGTTGCCGGCGAGGCCGTCTTTCGGACCGACAGCGGTGCCTGGAATGAGCGGTGCCGAGTACATGCCGAGCGCCGAACCGTCCGCCCGGGTATAGAGCCAGCGGCTCGGGTCTTCTGCGCGCCAGCTCGCGCCGACCGAAAGGGTGGTGTTCCAGTTGAGACGGCCGCCGTTCTCGAACTCGAACTCCAGCGCAGACGCGCTGCCGGCGTAGGACGCGAGCACCGTGCCGATGACGGTGGCGAGCACCGTATTGC
>JBLMXQ010000129.1:0-64777 GCA_050257855.1 Betaproteobacteria bacterium
GGCACTCGTGATGGATTAGCATGTCGCCATGCAGACAGCGCTCGTCCACGACATGTTCTATCTGGGCGTGCCGCTCGCCGAAAAGGTCCTGCGGCCGGTGGTGGTCTATGCGTTCCTGATCGTCGGGCTGCGGCTCGCCGGCAAGCGGGAGCTCGCCCAGCTGAACCCGTTCGATCTCGTCGTGCTCCTGACGATCTCGAACACCGTGCAGAACGCGATCATCGGCGACGACAACAGCGTGACCGGCGGGCTCGTCGGCGCCGCCACGCTGCTGATCGTCAATCACTTCGTCGTGCAGGTCCTGTTCCGGCACGAGCGGCTCGACCGCTTCATCGAGGGCGATCCGGACGTGCTGATCGAGAACGGCCGCGTCCTGACCGACGCGCTCGGACGCGAGCTGATCACGCGCACCGAGCTCGAGGCGGCCGCGCACAAGCAGGGATTCGACTCGCTCGAGGAGATCGAGCGCGCGGTGCTCGATCCGGGCGGCGGCATCGCCTTCCTGGCGAAGAAGCCGACCTCCGACGAACGGCGCCATCGCGATCTGCTGGCGCGGCTGGATCAGCTGTCCGCGAAGGTGGACGCGCTGCGCGCATCGGGGGCCTGAACGCCCCGCGCCAGGAAGGACCGAGACATGTCGGCTGCACATCCGTCGATCGGCCTCACGCTGGTGGCGGGCGCATCGCTCCTGGCGGCGCTTTCGGCTCAGTCACGGCCGCGGGCGCGCGATCTCGGGATCGCGCCGGGCGTCTATCCGCCGGGGCCTCTGAACGCCATCACCGACGTCGCCGGGGTGCGCGTCGGCCACACGACCGTCCTCGAGGGCGATTCGGTCCGGACCGGCGTCACCGCCGTCCTGCCGCACGGCGGCAACATCTTCCAGGACAAGGTCGCCGGCGCGGTCTTCGTGGGCAACGCGTTCGGCAAGCTGGCCGGATCGACGCAGGTCGACGAGCTGGGCACCATCGAGACGCCCGTCGTGCTGACGAACACGCTGAGCGTCGGCACGGCCGTCGAAGCGGTCGTGCGCTACACGCTGGCGCAGCCCGGCAACGAGGAAGTGCGCTCGGTGAACGCGCTGGTCGGCGAGACGAACGACGGCGGCCTGAACGACATTCGCGGCCTGCACGTCACCGCCGAGCACGTACGGCACGCCATCGAGAGCGCCACCGGCGGCCCGGTCCAGGAAGGATCGGTCGGGGCCGGCACCGGCACGATCTGCTTCGGGTGGAAGGGCGGCATCGGCACCTCGTCCCGACGCGTCCCGGCCGGCTACACGGTGGGCATCCTGGCGCAGACCAATTTCGGCGGATATCTGACGATCGCCGGCGTCCCGATCTACCGTCAGCTGCAGCCGCCCTCACGACGCCCGGGCGGGGCCGGCCTCGAGCGCGAGGTTTCGGAGGAACGTTCCGCCAGCCCCGGCGACGGCTCGTGCATGCTCGTCGTCGCCACCGACGCGCCGCTCGATGCCCGCGACCTGAAGCGACTCGCGGCGCGCGCCGTGTTCGCCCTTGGCCGGACCGGCTCGTCCTACAGCAACGGCAGCGGCGACTTCGCCATCGCCTTCTCCACGTCGCCCGAGATGCGCAGCCGGTTCGGCGAGACGGCGCCGCGCGAGCGCCACGTGCTGCCGACCGATGCCGTGTCGCCGCTCTTCGAGGCCGTCCTCGAGGCGACGGAAGAGGCGGTCGACAACTCGCTGTTCCAGGCGACGACCGTCTCGTCGCGGTTCGGCACGGCGGAGGCGATTCCCGTCGATCGCGTGAAGGCGCTGATCGGCAGGTGAAGATCTACCTGGCGTGCACGGTGAGGGGCAATCGCGGCGGCGTCGCCGCGGGCCGCGCCATCTGCGCGGCGCTCGAGCGCCGCGGCCATCAGGTGCTCACGACTCACCTGCTGGCCGACGACGTGGACGAGGCGGAGTCGGCGCTGACCGCCGCCGACGTGTTCCGCCGCGATCTCGCGTGGCTCGCCGGCTGCGACGTCCTCGTGGCCGAAGCGTCGGGATCGACCTTCGGCGTCGGCTTCGAGGTCGGGTACGTCCTCGGACGCGCGCGCGAGACCGGACAGCGCGTCGTCCTGCTCTACGACGCGGCGCGGCAGGACCACATCTCGCGTCTGATTGCCGGCAACTGCGACGAACACTGCACGACGTTCGCCTATCGGTCGCTCGAGGATCTGGCCGGCTTCATCGACGATCACTTCGGCGACTGACGAGGGAGCGCCTTCGGGCCGCCCCTACCGCAACGACCCCTCCAGCAGCCCCTCGCATCGCCGCAGCTCGGCGCCGTTCTCGGTACAGACGGCGTACTGCACGCGATCGCCGCCGTACATCGCCACGCCCGCGAATGCGCCCTGCGCGTTGACGACGTAGAACTTGACGTTGAAGTCCGGCCTGCCGTCGGTCGCGAGCAGCTGAGGGTCGGTCGTGCCCGCTCTCACCTGCCGCAGCGCCTCCATGCCGGCGTCGAGCGGATCGAGCCCCCGGCGCATGGCGTCGACGATCGCGAACGACGACAGGTTGAGCAGGTTCGATTCGCCGCGTCCGGTCGACCCGGCTGCACCGACTCCCTGCCGCACGTACAGCCCCGCCCCGAGAATCGGCGAGTCGCCGACCCGGCCCGGCAGCTTCCACGCCAGCCCGCTCGTCGTCGTCACGCCGGCGAGATCGCCGCCGGCGTTCACGCCGTTGCAGTTGATGGTGCCCCACAGGTGGTTCTCGTCGATCAGCCCTTCGCGCATCATCTCGGCGCCGATCGCGTAGCCGGCCTGCATCGTTCGTGCGGGCTCGATCTCGGCGCGCGCCGAGAGGCGCCGCTTCCACTCCTGCCACAGCGCCCGCGAGCGCGGACTGGTCAGATCGTCGTGGATCGTGAAGCCGTGTTCGCGGGCGAAGCACGCCGCGCCGGCGCCGACGAGCAGATGATGCGGCGTCTCCTGCATCACCGCCCTCGCCACGAGCGCCGCGGTCGGCACGCCCTCGAGCGCCGCCACCGCGCCGGCGCGGCCCGTGGGTCCGTGCATGCAGCTGGCGTCGAGCTGCACGACGCCCTCGGCGTTCGGCAGTCCGCCGTACCCCACGCTGCTGTCGGCCGGGTCCAGCTCGACGATGGTGACGCCGGCCACGAGCGCGTCGAGGACGTCCGCGCCGCTCGTGATCATCGCGAAGGCGCGTTCGACGCACGTCTGCGTCCCGCCGTTCCTCCACTGGTGGCCGTTGGCCGAGGCGATCACGACGGGACGCGCGCGCGAGGGCATGCGGCATCACGCTAACACAGGCGGCCGGGGACGCGGCGCCATTGACCGTCAACGGTGACGCGGGTACGATGACCAGCACGTTGTCCACAGCTGCACCGACCCGGCACATTCCGCTTGCCGCCGTGCGCGACGCGGCCTCGGCCGTCTACGGCGCCGCCATCCGCACCCCGCTCATCCGTGTCGACGTGCCGCCGGGCCCCGACATCGGAGTCCGCGAGCTCTATCTCAAGCTCGAAGTGCTGCAGCCGATCGCGTCGTTCAAGATCCGCGGCGCCTACAACGTCGTGCGGCAGCTGACGCCCGACGAGCTCCGCCAGGGCGTCTGGACCGTCAGCGCCGGAAACGCGGCCCAGGGCGTCGCCTACGCCGCCCGCAGGGCCGGAGCGCGCTGCACGGTGATGACCATGGACACGACGCCCGAGACGAAGCTGCGCGCCATCGAGCGCCTCGGCGCGGCGATCGTCAGGACCACGTACGACGAATGCTGGCACACGGTCGAGACCCGGAAATCCGATCGGATGAGCGGCTACTTCGTCCATCCATTCGACGACGACCGTTTCATCGCGGGCAACGGCACTGCCGGGCTCGAGATTCTCGAGGACCTGCCCGACGTCGATGCCGTGGTCGCGCCGATCGGCGGCGGCGGCCTGCTCGCCGGGCTCGCTGCCGCCATCCGGCCGCTGCGACCGCAGGCGAAGATCTACGCTGCCGAGCCGGAGACCGCCTCGCCGCTCAACGTCTCGCTCGCGGCCGGCAGCCCGCAGTATTTCGATCGCTGGCAGGCGTCGTTCGTCGACGGCGCCGGCGGCAAGTCGGTGCTCCCGACGATGTGGCCGCTGCTGTCGACGCTGGACGGGTCGATCGTGGTGACGCTGGACCAGGTGGCCCGGGGCATGCGGCTCGTCGCCGAGCGCGCCCGGATCATCGCCGAGGGCGCGGCCGGCTGCGCCATCGCCGCCGCCCTCAGCGGCCGGGCCGGAGGCGGCAAGGTGGTCGCGGTCGTCTCGGGCGGCAACATCGATCTGGCGAAGTTCGCCTCGCTCATCGGCGCATGCCCCCCGTAGCGAACCCGTCGCCCTTGGCCCGTAGCCCTGAGCCCTGAGCCCTCAGCCCTTTCAGAAATGAACAGATACGCCGGTCTGCCGCCGCTTCCGGAACGCATCGCCCGCCTCGACGAGCTGGCCGTCGATCTCTGGTGGAGCTGGAACCTCGAGGGCCGCCGCGTGTTCCGCTCGCTCGATTACAGGCTGTGGCGCACGACGGCGCACAACCCGGTGCGGATGCTGTGGATGGTGCCCCGGGCGCTCCTCGAGCGCGCGGCGGCGGACCCGGGATTCCTCTCGCTTTACGACGAGGCGGTCGCCGCGCTGGACGCGGCGAGGGCCGCCCACAACACGTGGTGGGCGCGGCGGTATCCGGAACTCGCCGGGCAGTCGATCGCGTACTTCTCGGCGGAGTTCGCGCTGCACCAGTCGCTGCCGATCTACGCCGGCGGCCTGGGCGTCCTCGCCGGCGACCACTGCAAGGAGGCGAGCGATCTCGGCGTGCCGCTCATCGGCGTCGGGTTCATGTATCCGCAGGGCTACTTCCACCAGCACATCTCTGCCGAGGGATGGCAGGAAGAGAGCTACGAGCGGCTGAACTGGGCCGACGCGCCGATCGAGCAGGCGATGACGCCCGACGGCAAGCCGTGCATCACCGCCGTGCCGCTCGGCGATCGGTCGGTGCTCGTCGCGGTGTGGCGCGTGCGCATCGGACGCGCGAAGCTGTACCTGCTCGACACCGATCTCGAGGAGAACGCGCCGTGGGATCGGGAGCTGTCCGCGCGCCTGTACGGCGGCGATCGCGAGACGCGCATCCAGCAGGAGATCGTCCTCGGCATCGGCGGCGTTCGCGCGCTGAAGGCGCTCGGATCCGATCCGTCGGTGTTCCACCTCAACGAAGGACATGCGGCGTTCGTCGTGCTGCAGCGGATACGCGATCTGATCGAGGCCGGCTCGAACTTCGACGACGCGCTGGAAGAGATCCGCCGCACGACGATGTTCACCACCCACACGCCGGTGGCGGCCGGACACGACGCCTTCCCGTTCCAGCTGGTGGAAAAGCACCTCGCCGGCTGCTGGGGCACGCTCGGCGCCAATCGCGATCGGTTCCTGGCGCTCGGCGCGCACGACAACGGCAGCGGCGCGCAGTTCAACATGACCGCGCTGGCGCTTCGCTCGGCCGGCGAGGTCAATGCGGTCAGCCGGGTCCACGGCGAGGTCACGCGCGCCATGTGGGGGGCCATCTGGCCGGACGTGCCCGAGGCCGAGCGCCCGGTCGGCTACATCACCAACGGCGTCCACGTCCCGACGTGGATTGCGGCGGACCTCGCGGCGCTCTTCGATCGATATCTCGGCCCCGACTGGCTCGATCGCCACGACGACCCGGCGCTGTGGGACGGCATCCTCGCGATCCCCGACGGGGAGCTGTGGTCGGTCCGGCGCGCGCTCCGGCAGTACCTGTTCACGTTCGTCCGCGAGCGCGCGCGTCAGCGCTGGAGCGAGGACCGTGTCGGCATCCCGCGGGTCGTGGCCGCCGGCACGCTGCTCGAGCCCGAGGCGCTCACGCTCGGTTTCGCGCGGCGCTTCACGGCGTACAAGCGCGCCGAGCTCGTGTTTCGCGATCCGGAGCGCCTCGCGCGCATCCTCAACGACGCCGCGCGCCCCGTCCAGATCATCTTCGCCGGCAAGGCGCACCCGGCCGACGATCCGGGCCACCACCTGCTGCAGCGCGTCTACCGGCGCGCGCTCGATCCGCTGTTCGGTGGCCGCGTCGCCTTCGTGGACGACTACGATTTGCACGTCGCCCACTTCCTGGTCCAGGGCTGCGACGTGTGGCTGAACAACCCGCGCAGGCCGCTCGAAGCGAGCGGCACGAGCGGCATGAAGGCGGCCCTCAACGGCGCGCCGCACCTCAGCATCGGCGATGGCTGGTGGGCCGAGGGCTTCAACGGCACCAACGGCTGGCTGGTCGACGGCGGCGTCGTGAGCGACGACCCCGACGCGGTGGATGCCGCCGACGCGAACGCAATGTACCGGCTGCTCGAGGAGGTGATCGTCCCGGCGTTCTACGATCGGGACGAGGAGGGCGTCCCCCGCCGCTGGCTCGCCACCGTGAAGGACGCGATCCGTTCGGTGGCGCCGCGCTTCGCAGCCCGCCGGATGGTCAAGCAGTACGTCGAGGAGATGTACGCACCGGCCATGGAGCGGCGGGTGGTGGGACGTGCGAAGAACTAGGAAGTCCGATCCTGCGCCTCGATTCCGGTCGGGCGCGCGCACGATTGCGAATCCGAGCAGATCGACGTAGAAGCGCGTCATCGCCTCGAGGCGCCTCGAGGCGCCAGGAGGTCGCGCGCGCGGAGCGCAAGGTGCCCGAGGCCGGCGTGCGCGGGCAGGTCCGTGGTGCTAGACTTGCGTGTTATGCCACGCAAGTCGGTCGTCAAGTCGCGGTGCGCGCTGTGCGGTGCGAAGGACGTGTCGGAGCCCCGCGGGGAAGAGAAGTACTGCCGCGACTGCTGGGACAAGAAGATCGCCGTCGAGGAGATCGTCGCACGCGAGTTCGCGCTCAAGCGGTACATCCGGGCGCACAGCGCCGAGAAGTACCTCATCTACCACTCCACGCTGAAGCGGCCGTGCGGCCAGCTGATCGTCCTCGACGACGGGTACGACCTGTTCCTGACGCTCGTCCTCTACCCGAACTTCGGCTGGGACGAACCGGCCTATCACCTCGAAGGCGATCCCGAAGGGCGCATCTTCTCGGAGCTGCTCGTCGACGTCATCGCCGCCGAAGTCATCGAGCCCTGGGGCGGCGGCAAGTGGCACATGGAAATCGTCCGCTCGGTGAATCCGGAGCCGGAGGACTGGAACGGCGAGATGTAGCGCCGGCAGGGTTCGGCGTATAATCCGTCAAACTGCTCTTTTTTCGGGCTCGTCCAATCCTCGGGAGGATGTCATGAACTGTGCGCGTTTCGCTGCCGCTGCGATCGTCGGCGCCAGCCTCATCGCCGGCACCGTCTACGCCCAGACGCCGAAAGCGCCGGACCTGAAACCGATTCTGTCCGGCAAGAAGTTCACGCCGCCCGTCCATGGCCAGGCGACGATCGACCTCAAGTGGCCGCCGGTCACCAAGCGGGTCAAGGACACCGTCGTCACGACGATGGTGGTGAAGAACACATCGCCCCAGCCGATCGCCAGGCTTGCGATCGACGAGATCTGGTACGACAAGGGCGGGAACATCATCGCCGGCGGCAAGGGCCTCGTCAACGGGTTGCTGCAGCCCGAAGAGATCCAGACCGTCACGATCGAGACGCCGTGGAAAGTCGGCATGCTGTCGAACAACTACGAGTTCTCGCACGCCAACGGCACGGTGAAGCCGAACCGCGTGAAGACGCTCGGCGACGAACCGAAGAAAGAGGAGCCCGCGAAGAAGGGCCCCGCGAAGAAGAAGAAGTAGCCGCTACTCCTTCGCGATCTCGAACTTCACATCTCCCGGCGCTTTCGGGATCGCGGCGATGGCGTACGGCGAGGTGATCACCTGCGCGGCCACGGTGCCGGGCCGGGGCCGCGTCTCACGATACGCCACGATCGTCGCGCCCCCCTCCTCGCGGACGCCGACGATCCCGACGCCGAACCCCGCGGTCGGCCGGCTGCCCAGGAAGACGGCGACGACCATCTCGCGGGCGAAGTCCACCTCCGGCCGGGCACGCTCGCCGGCGTGCTCGGTCCACAGGCGCTCCCAATCCCCCGCCGTGCGCACGACCACGCGGCGCGGCTCGTCGATGTTGCTCTGGATCCCCTTCTCGATCGTCCTCATGGGCGCTCCGGCGGCGGCCACACACAGGAGCGCCGCGCCCAGTACGGCCGCCCGGCCGGCACGCCGCGACCGAGCGCCGCTGGTCATCGCGCGGCCTCCACGGTGAACTGCAGTTCGCGGCTGACCGGCGCGCCGCCGAGACGCGACTGCGCCTCCACCTTCAGGACGTACTTCCCGGGTGCGAGGTCCTTCAGCGGGATCCGCGCCGTCGTGCCGTAGCCGCCGGGCTTTCCCCCCAGCTCGCTCGACGCCCGCTCCTCGTCGTTCTTGAAGACGACGCGGGCATCGTCGGAGGTGACCGTGGTCCTGATGTCCACCTTGTGCGGGGTCGACACGCGGTTGTCGTAGACCTCAGCGAACGTGGCCAGCTCGTCGCGCTGGGAGAACGTGCGTGCCGCGGCCGGCGGACCGGGCAGCACGCCGCGAAGCTGCTCGTCGGGGCGCGCGGTCGGCTCGGCCGCCGCGCTCGGCGAGGTCAGGACGAGGCCGCTCATCGCGAGATCCGCCTTCGCGAAGTCCGGCACTTCGAGATCGTAGTGCACGGCGCCAAGGGCTCCCCCGGCGTCGCGCGCCGCGAACCGCAGCTGGTAGCGGCCGGGGGGCAGGTTGACGCGATTGAGCAGCCGGATGCCGCTCTGCTCCACGCGGGCCTTCGTCTCCGGTCGCAGGTTCATCGTGATCTGATCCGTGTTGCCGGCGCGCACCTTGCCCTCGGCGTCGATCGCCGTGTACGACAGATCGATCTTGTCGCTCGCCGTCAGCTTCAGGTCGCGCCCGAGCAGCTCGGCGCCGAGCAGGACCGAGGCGTTCGGCGCGACGCCCTTGAACGGCGCGGCGAACACGCGGATGGTCAGCCCGCTCACCGGGAGCGGACTGTTGATGGCGTCGCGAATTTCCGCCGACGCCGAGGTGCCGGTGGCGGGTGCGGCCTTCCCTTTCGGCGACACGTAACCCTTGCGCGCCCGGACCACGAGCCCCGGCCGCGTCACGCGCACCTCGATCTTGTGGAACTTGCCGTCGCGCTTGTCGCCCGGCGGGTAGTAGGCGAGCACGTAGTACGTGCTGTTGTCGCGGACGATGCGATCGTAGGCGGTCCGGAAGTCGTTGCGGTTGACGGTGGCGAAGCCGCCGGTCTCGTCCGACAGCGCGCGGAGACTGTCCTGGGACAGCCGCACCTCGTTCTGCAGCGAGTTGGCCGAGACGCCGAGCGTCGTGTCGTCCGGATACTGCTGCACCTCGATGTCTTCGTCGCCGAGGCTGGTGAGGCCGCGCGGGTCGATGCCGAAGATGCTGACATCGGCGCGGTTGGCGGCGGCGATGACGTCGCGGGTCTCGTCGATCACCGACGAGGCGTGCGGGTTGCTGAAGACGTCGGTGATGTCGTAGTCGATCCCCTCGCTGACGAACAGGATCGACTTGCGGCGCCCGCGCACGCCGGCGAACCAGTTGGCGACGCTCTTGAGGGTCTCGAGCGTCGAGCGCGCGTCGTAGCCGCGCTGGGCGTCGTCAGGGTCGTTGAGCGGGTCGCTCGCTTCGGGGGTCCCCTGTCTGTTGAAGTACTCCTCGGTCTTCCCGAGCGTGGCGGAGCGCAGCTTCCGGCCGTCGGTCCGGTCGACGGCGGCGAGCAGGAGGCGCTTGTTGTTCGTGAAATCCTGGCTCGCGTCGGTCGGACCGGCCGTGTGGACGACCGCCATCAGGTCGTTGGCGCCGAGATGCTGCTCGATGAACTCGCGCGCCGCACGCTTGACGCGATCGGTCCGGCCGAACAGCGTGTGCAGATCGTCGATGACCATCACGTAGATGCGTCCGTTGAACGGCCGCTCGTTGCTCCGGACGTCCGGCTCGATCGGCTGCGCGGCGCCGAGCGGCCGCTCGGCGCGTTCCACGGGCAGATCGACCACCGAGAAGGCCGAGATCTTCTGCGGCCTGCCGTCCTCGAACACCTGGAAGTCGTCCTGCTTGAGGTCGCGAACGAAGTTCCCCTGCTGATCGGTCACGAGCACGTCGACCTCGACGTAGTTGACCTCCAGCTTGAACGTCGGCGTCTGCTGCTGGGGCGTCTGGGGGGCCGCCGCGAGGCCGGCCCCGGCCAGCAGCGCGGCCACGGCTGTCACGCGAGCACGTCGGTTCATCGGTCACACTCACGCACGTCGCTTCCGGGCGACGAAAAAGGCGCCGGCACTCGGGCAATGGGTCGATTATAGCGGCCGCACGTTATACTTGAACGAATGGACATCGCCGGCGTGCAGGCGGCGCTCAAGGCCGACGGCCTGGACGGCTGGCTGCTGTACGACTTCCGCGGCCTGAATCCGATTGCCGCCGACGTGACGGCGATTGGCCGCCAGGGCGGACACCTGGCCACCCGGCGCTGGTACTACCTGGTGCCCGCCGAGGGCACGCCGCGCGCGCTGGTCCACGCCATCGAGCGCAACTCGCTCAGCCATTTGCCGGGCGACACGCGTCTGTACGCGCGCCGCGAGCAGCTCGAGTCGGGCCTGCGGTGGCTCGTGGGCGGGCTGCGCCGCCTCGCGATGGAGTACTCGCCGCTCAACGCCATCCCTTACGTCGCCCGTGTCGACGCGGGCACGATCGAGCTCGTGCGCCAGGCGGGCGCGGACGTGGTCTCGTCGGGCGATCTGGTGCAGCGCTTCGTCGCGGTCTGGGATCAGGCGGCGATTGACACGCACCAGCAGGCATCCGAACGGCTCTACCGCGTCAAGGATCGCGCCTTCGACGCCATCGCGAGACGCGTGCACGACGGAACGGCCACGACCGAGTACGACATCCAGCAGCTCATGGCCGGGTGGTTCCGGGACGAAGGGCTCGTGACCGATTCGGACCCGAACGTCTCGGTCGGACCGAACGCGGGCAACCCGCACTACCTGCCGACGGCGGCGTCGAGCCGCCGGATCGCGCCCGACGATCTCGTCCTGCTCGACCTCTGGGGAAAGCTCGACGCACCCGGCGCGGTGTTCGCGGACATCACCTGGATGGGGTTCACCGGGCGGCGCGTGCCCGAGCCGTACGCGCGCGCGTTCGAAGCCATTCGGGAGGCGCGCGACGCCGCCGTCGCGCTCGTCCGCGACGCCGTCCGCGAGGGCCGTGCACTCCGCGGCTGGGAGGTGGATCGCGCAGCCTCGTCGGTCATCGAGCGCGCCGGCTACGGCGATCGCATCCTGCACCGCACTGGACACAGCCTCGGCGAGTCGGTCCACGGCAACGGCGTCAACATGGACGACTACGAGACGCACGACGATCGACGGCTGCTGCCCGGAACCGGCTTCACGATCGAGCCGGGCGTCTACTTCGACGACTTCGGCGTCCGGACGGAAATCAACATGATTGTGCAGAAGGGCGGCGCGGCGGTGAGCGGACCGCTGCAGCACGAGATACTGGCACTGGTTTAGGAGGCTCGATGTCCACCCGCAAGACCACGTTGTTCTACACCCTGCTCGTGGCCGTCGCCTCTCTGGCGGTCGGCATGGTGATCGCGTCACGGCTCGACCTGACGCCCGCCTCGTCGGCGCAGACCATGGCCATACCGCCGGCCAACAGCGCGCCGGTGACCGGCACGCTGGACGCGCAGACCTTCCGGAACATCGCGAAAGCGACGACGCCGGCCGTCGTCAACATCCGCACGGAGATGAGGGCGAAGACGCAGGACCTGAGCGACTTCTTCGGCGGCGGCGGCGGCGGCGCGCCGGACGATTTCTTCCACCGCTTCTTCGGCGCCCCCGGCAACCCCGACGATCAGAGCGGCGGGAGCACCCAGAGGCACCGCGCGCCGACCACGGTCGCGGCCGGCACCGGCTTCGTCATCAGCGCGAAAGACGCCCTGATTCTCACCAACAACCACGTCGTCGAGAACGCCGAGAAGATCGAGGTCTCCCTCTACGGAGAGGACGACGACCAGACCTACACGGCGAAGCTGATCGGCCGCGACGAGCTCACCGACAGCGCGCTCATCGAGCTCGTGGACCGGCCGTCGCACCCGCTGCCGGAGGTCAAGTTCGGCGACTCCTCGCAGATGGGACCGGGCGACTGGGTGATGGCCATCGGCAATCCGTTCGGGTTCACGCACACGGTCACCGTCGGCGTCATCAGCGCCACGAAGCGGCCGTTCCAGGTGACCGACGGCCGCACCAACGACATGCTCCAGACCGACGCGGCCATCAACCCGGGCAACTCGGGCGGGCCGCTGCTCAACCTGCGCGGCGAGGTCATCGGCATCAACACGGCGATCATCAGCAACTCGCGCACCGAGGGGAACATCGGCATCGGCTTCGCCGTGCCGATCAACACCGTGCGCGAGCTGCTGCCCCAGCTGCGGACCGGCAAGGTGGTCCGCGGCAAGATCGGCGTGGCGGTCGCGGTCGTGCCGCGCGAGGGCTACCAGGACTTCGGCCTGAGCTCGCGCAAGGGTGCGCTCGTCGCGACGGTCTCGCCGGGCGGCGCGGCCGCGAAGGCCGGCATCGAGCCGGGCGACGTCATCGTCGAGTACAACGGCCACCCGGTCCCCAGCCGTGAGGACCTGGTCAACATGGTCGTGGCGACCAAGCCGGGCACGACGGTGCCGGTGAGGGTGCTGCGCAACAAGCAGGAGAAGACGCTCAACGTGACCGTCGAGGAACTCGACCTCGCGGCCGAGGAGCAGGCGCAGCGCGGCAGCGGCGGCGGCGCGCCCGAGGAGCAGCAGGAACAGGGCAGCGGCGGTTTCGGCCTGACCCTCGGCAACGTCACGCCCGGCGTGGCGCGCCAGCTCAATCTGCCGGCGAACCAGACCGGCGCCCTGATCACCGACGTCGACCCGAACGGGCCGTCCGCGGTGCTGCTGCGCCGCGGCGACGTCATCCTGTCGGTGAACCACAAGCCGGTGTCGAGCGCCGCCGAAGCGGCCGCCGAGCTGAAGAAGATCGCGTCAGGCCACATCGCCCAGCTCCTCGTCTGGCGCGGCGACCAGCAGGTGTTCGTGGCGGTCAAGAAAGACTAGTTCTAGGTTCTAGGGTTCTAGGTTCTAGGTTCTAGGGTTCTAAGGTTCCGGGGTTCTCGGTTCTCGGTCCCGGGAGACCCTGGAACCGTGGAGCTCTCCTCCCGACCGTGACGGCCATCCAGGATGTGGTCCGTGAACGCGGCCCGATGACGGTGGCGGCGTTCATGGACCTCGCGCTCTACGATCCGGAGTTCGGCTACTACGCCCGCGCCGCCCGGCGATCCGGGCGCGCGGGCGATTTCTTCACCAGCGTCGACGTCGGGCCGGTCTTCGGCGATCTGCTCGAGATCCAGATCGCCGAGATGTTCGACATTCTGTCCGCCGGCCGGTCCTCCGGGTCCACCCCGCCTGCGCCGCCCGCCGCCGTGCTCGTCGAAGCCGGCGCGGGCAACGGCCGCCTCAGCGCCGACGTGCTCGACGCGGCCCGGCGGCGCCATCCGCCGCTGTTCGCACGGATGCGCGTGCATCTCGTCGACGCGAGCCCGGGCGCCCGCGCGGCGCAGGAGTCGATGCTCGGCGATCTCGTCGGCCACCTGGCGTCGAGCAGCAGCGCCCTGCCCGAGTCGTTCGAAGGCGTTCTGTTCGCCAACGAGCTCCTCGACGCGCTCCCGGTGCACCAGGTGGTCATGCGCGAGGACGGCCTCCGCGAGGTGTACGTCTCCTGTCCGACGGAAGCCCCGCGCTCCGGCGCGCCCCTGGAGACGATCGAGGGTCCGCTTTCGACGCCGGCGCTCGGCGAGTACCTCGACCGGATCGGCGTCGTGCTCGAGCCGGGATGGCGCGCCGAGATCAACCTCCGCGCGGTGGAGTGGATCCGCGAGGCCGCGCGCCGCCTGAGGCGCGGCTTCATGATCCTCATCGACTACGGCCACGAGGCGCGGGACCTCTACGGCGCGCGCCACGCCGCCGGGACGCTGACGACGTTCTCACGCCACACGTCACCCGCGGCGTCCGGCCCGGAGCCCGCGTGGCTCCAACGGCCCGGCGAGCAGGACATCACGGCGCACGTGGACTTCACGAGCGTGCTCGCCGCCGCCGGAGACGCCGGCCTCGATGCGCTCGGGTTCCTGGACCAGACGTACTTCCTGCTCGGGCTCGGAGCCGACGAGATGGGGCGCGCCGACGAGAGCCTGGAAACGCTCAAGCGCCGGCTGGCGCTCAAGACGCTCCTCATGCCGGGCGGGCTCGGCAGCACGCACAAGGTGCTGCTGCTCGGCAAGGACGTCGGCCGCCCGGCGCTGCGCGGCTGCTCGTTCCGCGTGCGGGTCACATGAGGAGAGGAGAGGAACTGCACGGAGGAGCCGCGATCCTCGGGCTGGCGATGATGATCGCTTCGGAAGCCGCAACGCTCGCGGGCGTGAAGGTCTTCGCGCAGTGGAACACGCCGATCTGCTGGACCGGCTTCATCCTCTTCGCGGACGGTCTCGTCCGCCGGCGGCGCGGCAGCTCCTGGCTGACGTCGGCGCCGCGGGAATTCGTCGGCCTCGCGCTCGCCTCGATCGGTTTGTGGCTCGTCTTCGAGTTCTACAACCTCTTCCTCCACAATTGGCACTACGTCGGGCTTCCCGCCCGCCGGGCGGTCCGGCTGTTCGGCTATGCGTGGGCGTTCGCCACGATCTGGCCGGCGATCTTCGAAGCCGCGGAGCTCATTGGCGTCTGGCGAGGGCCGGCCTCTCCTGCCCGGGCCGCCCGGCCTGCCCGGCCTGCGTTCGCCGCCGTGTCGATGGCCGCCGGCGCCGCGATGCTCGTGTCGCCGCTGGTCGTCTCTCCTGCGGTCGCGCACTATCTCGCCGCTCCGGTGTGGCTCGGCTTCATCTTCCTGCTCGATCCGATCAACGCGCGGCTCGGTGCGGAATCACTGACGGGCGACTTCGCTCGCGGGCGGCACGACCGGTTCTGGAATCTGATCCTCGCCGGGTTCCTGTGCGGCGGCCTGTGGGAGTTCTGGAACTACTGGTCGATTGCGAAGTGGCACTACACGGTGCCGATCATGGCCGACGTCAGGATCTTCGAGATGCCGGTCCCCGGCTACTTCGGCTTTCCGCCGTTTGCGCTCGAGTGCTTCACGATGTACGTCTTCGTGCGCGCCGTCGCCGTGCGGCTCGCCGGCGCGGCCGGGTCCGGCAGAGCCGGCCGGACGATCGGTTTGTAATTTGCGGCCGGCAGCGATTAAATAGGCACACATGGCCGCGACGCTCGAACGCGAGGTCAAGCTGCGGTTCGACAGCGCCGAAGAAGCCCGGGCCGCGGTGCTCGCCGCGGGCGCCGCGCCGCTCCGCGGCCGCCGGCTGCAGGAAGACTGTCTGCTCGACACCGCCGACGAGTTGCTGCGCCGCCGCCGGTCGGTCCTGCGTGTGCGCCTCGATTCCGGCAAGAGCGTGCTCACCTTCAAGGGGCCGGTTCAGCCCGCGGACATGAAGCTCCGCGAAGAGCTCGAAACGATCGTCGCCGACGGGCTGATTCTGCTCCGCGTTCTCGAGGAACTCGGCTTTCACGTCTGGTTCCGCTATCAGAAGTACCGGGAGGAATTCGCCGGCGACGACATCACCGTCGCGGTCGACGAGACGCCGGTCGGCGCCTTCGTCGAAATCGAGGGCGGCGCCGAGGCCATCGCGACCATGACCGCGGCGCTCGGACGCAAGCCGGCGGACTACCTGCTGGATTCCTACCGCAGCCTGTACCTCGAGCACTGCCGCCGTCTCGGCGTGCCCGCCGCAGACATGCTGTTCGACGACGAGTGAGCGCTCCGCCGACTCGCGCGCTGGTGCTGACGGCGGGACTCGGCACGCGGCTCCGTCCGCTCACCGACGTGCGCGCCAAGCCGGCGGTGCCGGTCGCGGGCGAGCCGCTCGTCCGCCGCATCATCGCGCGGCTCGTCGCCGCCGGCGTCGCCGACATCGTGCTCAACCTGCACCACCGGCCCGAGACCGTGACGGCGGTCGTGGGCGACGGCAGCGACCTTTCGGCGCGCGTGCGCTACTCGTGGGAGCCGGCCGTGCTCGGCAGCGCGGGCGGACCGCGACAGGCGCTGCCGATTCTCGGCGCTCCGGTCTTCTTCCTGTTGAACGGCGACACCATCGCCGACGTGGACCTGCGCGCGCTCGCCTCGGCGCACGAGGCCAGCGGCGCGCTCGTCACGCTGGCGCTCGTGCCGAATGCGGAGCCCCGGCGCTACGGCGGCGTCCGCCTCGACGACGACGGGCGCGTCATCGGATTCGTGCCGCGCGGCCTCGATGCGGAAGGCTCGTACCACTTCATCGGCGTGCAGGTCGTGCGCGCCGATGCGTTCGAGGGGCTGCCGCGCGGCGTGCCGGCGAGCAGCATCGGCGGCCTGTACGACGAGCTGGTCGCGGTCCGCCGCGGCTCGGTGCGCGGCGTCGTCACGCGGGCGCGGTTCTGGGACATCGGCACGCCCGGCGACTACGTGCGGACGTCGCGGGCGCTCGCCGGCGGCGACCTGACGATCCACGGCGCGCGCGGGCGCGTGGATCCCTCGGCACGTCTCATCCGGACCATCCTGTGGGACGATGTGGAGATCGGCGCGGACAGCCTGCTCGAAGACTGCATCGTCGGCGATGGCGTTCGGATCCCGCCGGGCGCTGCCTACCGCCGCGCGATTCTCGTCGACCGCGACGGACAGGTCGAGGCGACTCCGCTGACCGACTGAGGAACCTGAAGCGACGATGTCCGATCCCCAGACCACGGACGCCGGCAGCCTCCGAAGGCGCATCGACACGTTTCTCGAGGAGCAGGACCTGGTGGGCCACGGCCCCCGCATCGTGCCGCTGACCGGCGATGCGTCCGACCGCCGCTACTTCCGCGTCATCGGCCGCGACGGGCGGTCGATCGTCCTGGCGCTGCACGCCGGTCCGATCGACTTCTCGACCCTGCCGTTCGCGAACGTCGCCGAGCTGCTGCGCGCCGTGCCGCTGCCGGTGCCGGCGCTGCTCGGGCACTCGAACGAACTCGGCGTGCTGGCGCTGGAGGACCTCGGCGACGTGACGCTGCAGGCGCATCTGGGAGCAGCGACACCGGTCGAGCACGCCGCGCTGTACCGGCAGGCGGTCGCCCTGATCGACCAGCTGCAGCGGCGCGGCGCGGAGCTGGCGTCGGAGCGCTACACGCCCTACCGCATCGCGTTCGACGTCGAGAAGCTGACGTGGGAGCTCGATTTCTTCGTGCGCCATTTCGTCGAGGGCTACCGCGGGGCGGCGCTGACGCCCGCCGAACGGGAGGCGCTCGCCGAAGAATGGCAGGCAATCGCGGCCGAGCTGGCATCGGAACCGCGGGTACTCTGCCACCGCGACTATCACAGCCGCAACCTGATGCTGCACCGGGGCCGGTTGTACGTGATCGACTTCCAGGACGCGCGCATGGGCCCCGACACCTATGATCTGGCGTCGCTGCTGCGCGACTCGTACGTCGACATCGGCGACGAAGAGCTCGACGAGCTGATCGCCTATTTCCTCGCGCTCGGCGGCCGCAGCGTCGAGCCCGATCGGTTCCGCCGGCGATTCGATCTGATGGCGCTGCAGCGCAACCTGAAGGCGCTCGGCACCTTCGGCTACCAGACGACCGCCCGCCGGAATCCCGTGTACATCCAGTACATGCCGCGGACGCTGCGCTACGCGCGCACGAACCTCGAGCGCCACCCGCGCTTCGGGCGGCTTCGCCGGCTGCTCGGGAAACACGTCGAGGAAGTCGCATAGACCTGAAATAGAATGACGTGTTGCAGTTCGGCCTCTCGACTCACTTGTTCCATGGCCAGCGGCTGACGCGCGAGCACCTGGTCGAAATGGCGGGCGCGGGGTTCACGGCCGTCGAGCTCTTCGCCACGCGCACGCACTTCGACTACCACAACGCGGCGGCGATTGCGGACCTCCAGCAGTGGCTCGGCGAAGCGGGCCTCGAGCTGACCAGCGTGCACGCCCCGGTGAACGAGAGCTTCGTCGGCGGCCGCTGGGGGACGGTGCTGTCGATTGCCACCGCCGACGCCGACGCGCGCGCGCGCGCGCTGGCGGAAGCCGAGCGGGCGCTGCACGTCGCACGGCGCATCCCGATCCGGACGCTCGTGACGCACCTCGGTGTGCCGCGCACGCAGCTGCCGGGCCCGGGCGAGAACAGCCGGGACGCCGCGCGGCGAAGCGTCGACGCGCTCGCCGCGCTGGCCGAGCCGCTCGGCGTCAAGGTGGCGGTCGAGGTCCTGCCGAACGAGCTGTCGCGCGCGGGCTCGCTCGTGCACTTCGTCGAGCAGGATCTCGACAGCCGCGGCGTCGGAATCTGTCTCGACGTCGGCCACGCGCACATGGACGGCGACGTCGTGGAGGCGGTGGAAACCGTGTCGGAACACCTGATCGCGACGCACCTGAACGACAACGGCGGCCGGGCGGACGATCACCTCGTTCCGTTCGACGGGACCATCGACTGGCCCGCGCTCATGACGGTGATCCAGAAGGTCGGGTACGAAGGCACGCTGATTTTCGAGATCGCCGCCCGCGGGTCCGCCCGCGAGACGCTCAGGAAGGCGCAGAAGGCGCGCGAGCGGATCGAGCGGCTGCTGGCGCTGTAGGCGCGCGAGATAGCTTCCGGACACACATGCCCAACCACGTTTACATCGAGGACATCGGCGGCCACGAAGGCGAGGACGTCACCATCAAGGGATGGCTGCACAACCGCCGCTCGAGCGGCAGGATCCACTTCCTGATCGTCCGCGATGGCACCGGCTTCATCCAGGCCGTGATGTCGAAGGCCGCGGTCGGCGAGGAGATGTTCAAGACGGCCGACCACCTCGGCCAGGAGACGTCGATCGTCGTCACGGGCGCGGTCCGCGCCGACCAGCGCGCGCCGAGCGGCTACGAGATCGACGTCAAGTCGCTCGAGATCGTCGGCGAATCGCACGACTATCCGATCACGCCCAAGGAACACGGCGTCGACTACCTGCTCGACCGCCGGCATCTCTGGATCCGCAGCGAGCGGCAGCAGGCGATCCTGCGCGTGCGGCACGAGGTCATCAACGCCGTCCGCAGCTTCTTCAACGGGCGCGGGTTCATCCTGGCCGACACGCCGATCTTCACGCCGGCCGCGTGCGAGGGCACGACGACGCTGTTCCCGGCGCAGTACTTCGAGGAGCAGACGGCGTACCTGACGCAGAGCGGGCAGCTCTACAACGAGGCCAATGCGATGGCGCTCGGGCGCGTGTACTGTTTCGGCCCGACGTTCCGCGCCGAGAAATCGAAGACGCGCCGCCATCTCACCGAGTTCTGGATGGTGGAGCCGGAGATGGCGTACGCCGATCTCGACGACGTCATGAATCTGGCCGAGGACCTCGTCGTCGACGTGGTCGCCCGCGTCCTCGACCGGCGGCGGCCCGAGCTGAAGGTGCTCGAGCGCGACACGTCGAAGCTGGAGGCCGTCCGGAAGCCATTCCCCCGCGTCTCGTACGACGAGGCGGTCAGGCAGCTGCAGAGCAAGGGTCTGCCGATCGAATGGGGCGGCGACTTCGGCGGTCCGGACGAAACGGCGCTCTCGGACGCGTACGACCGGCCGGTGATGGTGCACCGCTATCCGGCCGCCGTGAAGGCGTTCTACATGAAACCCGACCCCGAACGACCCGAGCTCGCGCTCGGCGTCGACGTGCTGGCGCCCGAGGGCTACGGCGAGATCATCGGGGGCGGCGAGCGACTCGCCGACCTCGACCTCCTGCTCGCTCGCATCAGGGAGCAGGGCCTGCCGCAGGAGGCCTTCGAGTGGTACCTCGACCTCCGACGCTACGGCAGCGTGCCGCACGGCGGCTTCGGAATGGGCATCGAGCGCGTCGTCGCCTGGATCTGTAAACTGGAGCACGTGCGGGAGACGATCCCCTACCCGCGGATGCTGTATCGGCTGTATCCGTAATCTGAGGATCCCTTCTCTCATCCTGATGAAGATCGGCCTCGTTTCTCTCGGCTGTCCCAAGAACCTCGTCGATTCCGAGGTGATGCTCGGGCTCGCTCGACAGGCCGGCCACGAGCTGACCCGCGATGCCGGATCGGCAGACGTGCTCGTCGTGAACACCTGCGCTTTCATCGACGCCGCCAAGCAGGAGTCGATCGACGCCATCCTCGAGATGGCGCGGCACAAGGAAGACGGCGCATGCCGGCGCCTGATCGTCACCGGATGCCTGGCGGAGCGTTACAGGGACGCGCTCAAAGCCGAGATTCCGGAAATCGACGCCGTGCTCGGAACGGGCGAGGTTCCGGACATCGTGAACGCGATCGGCGGAGGCGCCGCGGGCCCGGATCTTCGCGCCCAATCCGGCGCCGGCGCCCCGCGGGAAGCGCCGCTGACGTTCTTCACCCGCGCCGGGGCCGCGCTCCCGGCGCGAACCGCCGCTGCCGCCGCCGCGGTGTCGCATGGCGGCGGCCCGGCAAGGCCGCAGGCGCCCGCCGGCCGCCCCACCTATATCTACGATGCGAACACGCCGCGCCTGCTCGCCACTCCGCGTCACTACGCGTACGTGAAGATCGCCGAGGGATGCGACTACAAGTGCGCGTTCTGCATCATCCCGACGCTGCGCGGCTCGTACCGGAGCCGCCCGGCCGATTCAATCGTCGAGGAAGCCCGCACGCTTGCCGCGCGCGGCGTCAGGGAGCTTCTGCTCGTCTCGCAGGACTCCACGTTCTACGGCATCGATCGCGGCGAGCGCGGCGCGCTTGCCCGCCTGCTGGAGCGGTTGAACGGCGTCGACGGCCTGGAGTGGATCCGGGTGCTCTATCTGTACCCCACGACCATAGACGAGGCGACGCTGACCGCGATGGCTGACTGCGACAAGGTGTGCAAGTACATCGACCTGCCGCTGCAGCATGCGTCGAACGCGGTGCTCAGGCGCATGCGGCGGCCCGGCACGCGGCAGGGGTACGAGCGGCTGCTGGCGCGCATCCGCGCGCGCGTTCCCGGCGTCTCGCTCCGCACGACCTTCATCGTCGGGTTCCCCGGTGAGACCGACCGGGACGTGGACGAGCTCTGCGCGTTCGTGGAAACGCAGGCGTTCGACCACGTCGGCGTGTTCACCTACTCGCACGAGGAGGGCACGTCGGCCTTCGCGCTGGACGACGACATCCCCGCCTCGAGGAAGCGGGCCCGGCGACGGCGCGTGATGAGCTGTCAGCGGCAGCTCGTGCGAAAGCGGCTGAAGGCGCGACGCGGCGAGCGGGTCCGGGTGCTCGTCGACGGCCCGGCCGGCGAGCACGAACTGGTCATGAGAGGACGGCTGAGCACGCAGGCGCCCGACATCGACGACGCCGTATACTTCACCGAGTGCGACCCGTCGGCTCTGAGGCCCGGAACGTTGGTCGACGGCGAGATCGTCGGCGCCCGCGACTACGACCTGCTCGTCCGCCCCGCGCAGCTCCCTGTGCTATAATCAAGTGTTCGGAGCCTGGCTGTAGGACCGAAGTGGGCGTGTGCCCACTTTTTGTTTTTAGGGCATGTCGTTTTCCGACGTCGTGGACCGCGTCCGGGTGCTGGCCGGCCGTGTGGCGGCCGGCTACGGGCTCGACGTCTTCGACGTGCAGTACAAGCGCGAGTCGGGCGGCATGGTGCTTCGCGTGCAGCTCGATCGTCCCGGTCCGGCTGCCACCGCCGACGACAGCGTGAGCATCGACGACTGCGCGCGCGTCAGCCGCGACCTGAGCGCGCTGCTCGACGTGGAGGACGTCGTGCCGGCGGCTTACACGTTGGAGGTCTCGTCGCCCGGTCTCGACCGGCCGCTGCGGGGCGCCGACGACTACCGCCGATTCCGCGGCCGGCGCGCCAAGCTCGTGATGCGCGAGGCGGTGGACGGCCAGAAGTTCTTCAAGGGCCGTCTCGGCGGGGTCGAACAGACCGACGTGCTGATCGACGCCGACGACGGCAGGACGCATCGCGTGCCGCTCGCGACGATCACGCGCGCGAACCTCGAAGTCGAATTCTAGCCGAGAGCCGAGAGCTGAGAACTGAACACTGAGTACCATGCCGAACCCATTGCAGCAGACGATCGAGGCGCTGGCCAAGGAGAAGGGCATCGAGCCCGACGTCGTGATCAGCGCCATCGAAGAGGCCGTGGCGACCGCCTCGCGCAAGTACTACAAGACCGGCGAGAACCTCAAGACGCGCTTCAACACCGAAACCGGCCAGGTCGACCTGTTCGCGCTCAAGCAGGTCGTGCAGGAGGTCGAGAATCCGGCGATCGAAATCTCGATCGACGAGGCGCGCGAGATGTACCGCCAGCTGTACGGCGACGAAGTGGCCAACAGCATCGAGATCGGCGACGAGATGGAGTTCCCGAAGCCGACCGAGGTGCTGGGCCGTATCGCGGCGCAGACCGCCAAGCAGGTCATCTTCCAGAAGGTCCGCGAGGCCGAGCGCGAGAACGTCTTCGCCGAGTACAACCAGCGCGTCGGGGAGGTCGTCTCCGGCACCGTGAAGCGGTTCGAGAACGGCGACATCATCCTCGAAGTCGGCCGCATCGAGGCGGTGCTGCCGCGCAAGGAGCAGTCGCGCGCGGAGAGCTATACGCCGGGCGACCGCGTCCGCACGGTGATCAAGGGTGTGAACCGCAGCGCCAAGGGGCCGCAGATCCTCCTGTCGCGCACCGATCCGGCGCTGCTCATCAAGCTCTTCGAGCAGGAAGTGCCGGAAATCTACGACGGCACGGTGATGATCCGCGGCGCGGTCCGCGAAGCGGGCGACCGCGCCAAGGTGGCCGTCTACTCCCGCGAGCGCGACGTCGATCCGGTCGGCGCCTGCGTCGGCATGAAGGGCACGCGCGTCCAGTCGATCATCCGCGAGCTCCGCGGCGAGAAGATCGACATCGTCGAGTGGTCGGAGGACCCGATCGCGTTCGTCACCAACGCGCTCAGCCCGGCCAAGGTGCAGCGCGTCTCGATCGTCGACGATCGCGAGCGCGTCATGGAGGTGATCGTCGAGGACAAACAGCTGTCGCTCGCCATCGGCAAGAAGGGCCAGAACGTCCGGCTCGCGGCGAAGCTCACGGGCTGGCGCATCGACATCAAGAGCGAAGAAGAGAAACGGCGCGAGGTGGAGGCGCAGCTCGGCGTGCTCGATGTTCCGGCCGAAGGCGCCGAAGCGCCCGAGGGCGAGGCCGCGGCGCCGGTCGCGACCGAGCCGGTCGACGAGGGCGCGGCGCTGCCGTACGCCCTCGCCGGCATCGGCGAGAAGACCGTCCGGCGCCTGGTCGAAGCCGGCTTCGGATCGGTCGAAGCGGTGGCCGGCGCGAGCGTCGAGCAGCTCGCCGAGCTGCCGGGAATCGGCGAAAAGACCGCCGAGAAGATCCTCGCCGCCGCGCGCGGCGAGACCGAGTCGACCGCGCCGGAAACGGCCGCGGACGCACGGGAGCGGCCATGAGCAACTGACCGCGCAAACCCCTTTCATCGAGGTTACGAGTTGTCAACTGTTCGGATCTACAAGGTTGCGGAACTGCTCGGCACGACCAGCCAGGAGGTCACTGCGCTCCTCAAGCGGGATCACGGGATCGAGGTGAAGAGCGCATCGAGCACCATTGAGGAGGTCGTGGCGCGCCAGTTCGTGGAGCGCCTCGCCCGCCAGCGCCACATCGCGCTGCCGAGCGGCGACATCTTCGCGGAGACGCCGGTTGCGAAGGGCAAGAAAGGCGGCGGCAAGAAGGTCGCCGAGCCGCCGAAGCCCGCCGCGCCCGCGCTGCCGCCCCCGCGCCTCGTCAAGACGCACAAGGCGCCGGCCGCACCAGCCGAACCCGAACCCGTTGTCGAAACCGAAGCGCCCCTCGAGCCGGCAGAAGCCCCGGCGCCCCCGGCCATGGTCGCCGAGGCGACCGCGGCGCCGGAACCAGCGGCCGAGGCCGCTCCGCCGCCGGCAGCCGTCGAATCGGCAGCGCCGGTCTCTGTCGTCGAACCTCCGGTAGCCGCCGCGCCGCCGCAGGCCGCCGCCCCGGCGGCGGGAGCGCCGCCGAAGCCGGCGGGGCGCGTCGTGCCCCCGACGCTTCGGCTCCGCATCGAAGAACAGCGGCCGACCACGCCATCGGCTGTGCTCCCGACCTCGCCGGCGCCGCGGGTCGTGCACCGGCCTGCGCCGCGCCCGGAGCGTCCGGCGATGCCGTCGACCGAGCGATCGAGGGCTGGCGGCGCCGCCGGTCAGACCGGACCGGCCGCGCCGCGTCAACCTGCGGCAGCCCGTCCCGCCGCGCCGCGACCGCCCTACCCCGGCTCGCCCGCGCGCATGACACCGGGCGGCCCGCGTCCGCTGCCGTCGCAGCCGGTCCGTACACAGCAGCCGCCTCCGCGGCCGGCCGGCCCGTATCCCCAGCGCCCCGGCATGCCGTCGCGGCCGCCGATGCGTCCCGCGCCGCGTCCGGGGGGCGGCCGCCGCGAGCAGCCGTCGCGGCCCGCGCCTCCGCCGATGCCGTCGGCGCCGCCGCCGGTCAGCCGCACGATCACGCTCGCCGAAGGCATGACGGTCAAGGATCTGGCCGACAAGCTCGACGTGCGCGTGAAGGACGTCCTCTCGAAGCTGCTGATGAAGCGGCTGATGATGACGATCAATTCGACGCTCGACACCGAGACCGCCACGATGATCGCGCGCGAGTTCGGCGCCGACGTGCAGATGCGCAGCTTCGAGGAAGAGCTGCTGCAGGAGACTGAGGAGGCGCGCCCCGGCGACGTCGTGTCGCGCGCCCCGGTGGTCACCGTGATGGGCCACGTCGATCACGGCAAGACGAGCCTGCTCGACGCCATCCGCGAAACCCGCGTCGCCGAGCGCGAGGCGGGCGGCATCACGCAGCACATCGGCGCGTACCACGTCACGATCAACGGCCGGAACATCGTGTTCCTCGACACGCCGGGCCACGAGGCGTTCACGCTGATGCGGGCCCGCGGCGCCAAGGTCACCGACATCGTCATCCTCGTCGTCGCGGCCGACGACGGCGTGATGCCGCAGACGCGCGAGGCGATCGACCACGCGCGCGCGGCCGGCGTGCCGATCGTCGTGGCGATCAACAAGATCGACAAGCCGAACGCCAATCCCGAGCGCGTCAAGCGCGAGCTGACCGAGCTCGATCTGATGCCCGAGGAATGGGGCGGCAAGACCGTCACGGTCGAAGTGTCGGCCAAGAAGCACCAGAACATCGACCTGCTGCTCGAAATGGTCCTGCTCGTCAGCGACATCGGCGAGCTGAAGGCGAATCCGAAGCGCAACGCGACCGGCACGGTGCTCGAGTCGAAACTCGACAAGGGACGCGGTCCGGTCGCGACCGTGCTCGTGCAGGACGGAACGCTCAGCGTCGGCGACACGTTCATCGCGGGCCCGATCGTGGGCCGCGTGCGCGCGCTCATCGACGACCGCGGCCGGCCCACGAAGTCGGCCGGCCCGTCCACGCCGGTCGAAGTGCTGGGCCTCACCGGCCTGCCGCAGCCGGGCGACGTCTTCCAGGTGGCCGACGCCGCCAAGGCGCGCCAGATCGCCGCGTTCCGCGAGGAGCAGGCGAAGAGCCGGGCGCTCGTCGCCAAGGGCTCGCGCCTCACGCTCGAGAGCCTGCAGGCGCACATCGCCGAAGGCGGCGTCAAGGAACTGCCGATCATCATCAAGGCCGACGTGCAGGGCTCGGCCGAGGTGCTGGCCGACACGCTCGCGAAGCTGTCGGACGAGAAGGTCAAGATCCGCATCATCCACGCCGGTGTCGGCGCGGTGAACGAGTCGGACGTCCTGCTCGCCTCGGCGTCGAATGCGGTGATCATCGCGTTCAACGTCCGGCCGGACCGCAATGCCAGCGACATCGCGGACCGCGAGCACGTGGACGTCCGCCAGCACTCGGTCATCTACAACGTGACCGACGAGATGAAGAAGGCCATGGCGGGGCTGCTCGAGCCGACGTTCAAGGAGGTGCGGCTCGGCGCGGCCGAGGTGCGCGAGACCTTCAAAGTGCCGAAGTTCGGCACGATTGCCGGGTGCATGGTCACCGAAGGCCGCATCACGCGCAGCGGCGACTCCCAGGCGCGGCTCGTCCGCGACAACGTGGTCGTCTACGAGGGCAAGATCGGATCGCTGCGGCGCTTCAAGGACGACGTCAGCGAAGTGAAGGCCGGCTTCGAGTGCGGCATCGGCTTCGAGCGGTTCAACGACATCAAGGTCGGCGACGTCATCGAGGTCTTCGCGATGGAACGGGTCGCCGTCATCGCCTGAACCTCGTGAACCCCGTGAACCCGTGAACCCTGCTTATGTCCCAGGGCTCCCGCTCCGATCGCGTCGCGGATCAGCTTCGCAGCGAGCTGGCCGAGCTGCTGGCCCGCGAGGTGCATGATCCCGGCATCGGGTTCGTGACGCTGACGCGCGTGCACGTCAGCCCCGACCTGCAGCAGGCGCGCGTGTACTACACGGCGCTCGGTGACGAGCAGGCGCGCCGGAACACGGCGCGAGGCCTCGGCCGCGCTGCTCCGTTCCTGCGGCGGCAGATCGGCTCGCGCCTGCGGCTCAAGCGGACGCCCGAGCTCGAGTTCGCCTACGACGAATCGATCGCGGGCCAGGACCGCATCGAGCGGATTCTCAACGAGCTGCACGCCGGTTCCACGACTCCTGATGACGACTCCACAGACTGAACCGACCGCCCCGGAAGTCCAGCGCATCGTCGACGCCATCGGCTCCCGCCGTCGATTCGTCATCTCGTCGCATTCGCGGCCCGACGGCGACTCCATCGGATCGCAGCTCGCCATGGCGTACGCGCTGCGCGCGCTCGGCAAGGAGGTCCGCATCGTCAATGCCGACGCCGCGCCGGCGCCGCTGATGACGTTTCCCGGCGTGCCCGAGATCGAGATCGCCGACCGGGTCACGGGGGAGTACGACGCCGCGATCGTCATGGAGTGCGGCGAGCTGGCGCGGACCGGGGTGAAGGGGCTCGGCCGCTGCTTCGTGATCAACATCGATCATCACCCGGACAGCGCGGCGTACGGCCAGATCAACTGGTTCGATCCGTCGGCCGCCGCCTGCGGCGAGATGGTGTTCACGCTCGTGCGCGCGCTCGGCGTGCCGCTCACGAGCGACATCGCCACGCACATCTACCTGGCGATCCTCACCGACACGGGGTCGTTCCACTACTCGAACATCTCGCCGCGCACGTTCGACATCTGCCGCGAGGCGATCGAGGCCGGCGTGGATCCGCAGGACGTCGCCCGAAACGTCTACGACAGCAACAACATCGGGCGGCTGAAGCTGTTCGGGTCGGTGCTCGGCGCGATGCAGATCGATCCGAGCGGGCGCATCGCCATCGTCTATCTGGATCACGAAATGGCGCGCGCCGCCGGCGGGACGTACGACGACACGGAGGGCCTCATCAACCTGCCGCTCACGGTGAAGGAGATCCAGGCAGTGGTCTTCTTCAAGCAGGTCGAAGGCGAGAAGTACCGCGTGAGCATGCGCTCGAAGGGCGATATCGACATCGGCGCGATCGCGAAGGAGTTCAACGGCGGCGGCCACCGGAACGCTGCCGGCTGCACGGCCGACGGCCCCATCGACTTCCTGCAGAAGCAGTTCATCGACAAGATCGAGCGCGCGATCGATGGACGGCCTGCTGATCATTGACAAGCCGGCGGGGCCGACCAGCCACGACGTCGTCGCCCGGGTGCGGCGGGCGATCGGCGAGCGCCGCATCGGCCACACCGGCACGCTCGACCCGATGGCAACCGGCGTCCTGCCGCTCGTGCTCGGCCGCGCAACGCGCCTGGCGCGCTTCCTGAGCGGCTCCGCCAAGTCGTACGAGGCGACGATCCGCTTCGGCCTGGCGACCGACACGGCCGACGCCTCGGGCGCAGCGCTCGGTCCGGAACACCCGGGTCCGCTGCCCTCGCGCGACGAGGTGGAGCGGGCGCTCGAGGCCTTCCGCGGCACCTACCAGCAGCAGCCGCCGGCGTTCTCCGCGAAGAAGATCGAAGGCCGGCGCAGCTACGTCCTGGCGCGGAGGGCGCGGCGCGAGGCATCCCCGGCCGGCGCGGCCGCCGCTTTCCGCGCCACCGCTGACCCGCCGGCCCTGCCGGCGCCCGTCACGGTCACGGTGCAGCGGCTGGAGATCATCGCGTGGGGCGGCGGGACCGTCGCCATCTCGCTGACCGGCTCGCCCGGGTTCTACGTCCGCGCGCTGGCGCACGCGCTCGGCGAGCGCCTGGGCGTCGGCGCGCATCTGGAGGCGCTCCGCCGCACGGCCAGCGGCGACCTCGACCTGTCGCTCGCGATCCCGCTCGAGCAGGCCGAGCGCGATCCGGCGGCTGCGCGGGCGCGGATCGTGCCTCTCGACCGGATGCTCGCCGGCCTGCCGGCCGTCCGGCTCACCGCCGACGGGGCGCGGCGGGCGGCGCACGGGTCGGATCTCGGGCCGGCCGACGCGGAGGGGCCGTGGCTCGAGGGTGCGGGCGAGGTTCGCCTGCTGGATCCGGCCGGCCGTCTCGTCGGCGTGGCCCGGGGGGCGCACCGTCCGGGCTTTTTGCATCCCTCGGTTGTTCTGAGTTAACATATTGAGCTTGTTCGACTAAGCGGTTTTCACTTATACGGCGGTCTGGTGCGGCGCGGCCGAAGCCGCGTTCTGGACCGTTCGTGGAGGACATGAGCACGTGGCCCTGAGCAAAGACCGGAAGACAGAGCTGATCGGCAGCTACCGCACGCACGACGCCGATACCGGATCGCCCGAAGTGCAGGTTGCCATCCTGAGCGAGCGCATCAACTACCTGACGGAGCACTTCAAGGTGCACGCGAAGGACCATCATTCGCGCCGGGGCCTGTTGATGCTCGTGGGCCGCCGCCGTCGCCTGCTCGACTACCTCAAGGCGAAGGACGCGCAGCGCTACGCGGACTTGATCAAGCGCCTGAACATCCGCAAGTAGTTGTCGAGTGCGGGATCGCCCTTTCCCGGCGGTCCCGAGGTTCGTCCGATTGCCGTAACTTACACATTCCGATGTTTTCTATGCACACGCGCGACATCTCGGTTGGGCAGAACACCCTGCGGCTCGAAACCGGCAAGCTCGCCAAGCAGGCCGACGGCGCCGTCATCGTCCGCTACGGGGATTCGGTGGTGCTCGTCACCGCCTGCCACGCGGCGAGCCCGCGGGAAGGGATCGACTTCCTGCCGCTGACGGTCGACTACCGCGAATACACCTATGCGTCCGGGCGCATCCCGGGCGGCTTCTTCAAGCGGGAAGGCAAGCCGGCCGAGAAGGAAGTGCTGACGAGCCGTGTCATCGATCGGCCGATCCGGCCGCTGTTCCCGTCCGGCTGGCGGTTCGAGACCCAGGTCATCGCGCTCGTGCTCTCGGCCGACTCGGAGAACGACACCGACGTGCTGGCGATCACCGGCGCGTCGGCAGCGCTCGCGCTGTCCGCGATTCCGTTCCAGAAGACGATCGCCGGCGTGCGCGTCGGCCTCGTCGACGGCCAGTACGTCATCAACCCGACGTTCGAGCAGCGCAAGGCGAGCCGCCTGGATCTCGTCGTCGCGGGCAGCAGGGACGGCCTGGTGATGGTCGAGGCTGGCGCGAAGGAGGTCAGCGAGGAGCAGGTCGTCGCGGCGCTCGAGGCCGCGCACGCCGCGATCAGGGTCATCGTCGCCGGCATCGACGATCTCGCGCGCGAGGCCGGCCGGAAGAAGCTGCAGGTGCAGAAGAAGGAGATCGGGCACGAGTTCTACCGCGAGGTCGAGGAGAAGGTGCTGGTCCCGCTGACCGAGGCGATGCGGATCCGCGGCAAGATCGAAAACTACGATCGCGTCGACGAGCTCCTCGAGGAGCTCGTCGCATCGTTGCCGGAGGGCGAGGTCGAGCGGAAGGTCGAGGCGAAGCAAATCTTCAAGGAGCTGAAGGAGAAGGTCCTGCGCGGCGAGGTGCTCGATCGCGGCGTGCGGCTCGACGGCCGCGCGTTCGACGAAGTGCGCCCGATCTGGATCGAGACCAGCGTGCTCCCGAGGACGCACGGATCGGCGGTCTTCACGCGCGGCGAGACGCAGGCGCTCGTCACCTGCACGCTCGGCACCGCCGAGGACGCGCAGAAGATGGAGACCTTCGAAGGCGAGTCGTGGAAGAGCTTCATGCTCCACTACAACTTCCCGCCCTTCTCGGTCGGCGAGGTGGCGTTCCTCCGCGGGCCCGGACGGCGCGAGGTGGGCCACGGCGCGCTCGCCGAGCGCGCGCTGGCGCCGATGATCCCGGGCGAGGAGCAGTTCCCGTACACGATTCGCGTCGTGTCGGACATCCTCGAATCGAACGGGTCGTCGTCGATGGCTTCGGTCTGCGGCGGCTCGCTCGCGATGATGGATGCCGGCGTTCCGCTCAGGAGCGCGGTCGCGGGCATCGCGATGGGGCTCGTCATGGACGAGGAGAGCGGCAAGTTCGCGGTCCTCTCCGACATCGCCGGCGCCGAGGACCACTACGGCGACATGGACTTCAAGGTGGCCGGCAGCGAGCAGGGCATCACGGCGCTGCAGATGGACATCAAGGTCGCCGGCATCACGACCGAGATCATGCGCAAGGCGCTCGAGCAGGCGCGCCGCGGGCGGATGCACATCCTGGGCAAGATGCGGGAAACGCTCGGGCAGCCGCGCGACTCCATCTCGGCCTTCGCGCCGCGGATCGTCACGATTCGAATCCCGGTCGACAAGATCCGCGACGTCATCGGCCCGGGCGGCAAGATGATCCGCAGCATCATCGAGCGCACGGGCGTCAAGATCGACGTCGAGGACGACGGGCGCGTGAACGTCGCCTCGGCCGACGAAACCTCGGCCCAGAAGGCGATCTCGATCATCCAGGAGCTGACGGCGACGCCGGAGCTGAACAAGACGTACCTCGGCAAGGTGCAGCGCATCACCGACTTCGGCGCATTCGTCGAGATCATGCCCGGCACCGACGGCCTGCTCCACGTTTCCGAGATCGCGAACCACCGCGTCAAGGACGTGCGCGACGAGCTGAAGGAGGGCGAGCAGCTCCTGGTGAAGGTGATCAATATCGATCCGACCGGCAAGATACGCCTCAGCCGCAAGGCGCTGCTGCAGGAAGAGAGCGGCGCGGCGTCTGGCGCGGCCGGCGCGCCGGCCGGTGGGCAGGACAAGCGGCAGCGCGATCGCGGCGAGCCCGCGAAGCGCGGATCGTAGAATCCTGTTCCGTCCCATGCCTCTCCGGTTCGTCCGGAAGCCGTTCGCTGGGCCGCTGCTCGCCGCCGCGGCTGTCGTCGGCGCAGCGCTGCTCCTGCGCCCGGCGGCGCGCCTGCTCGATGCCCAGACGCAGGGGCCGACGGTGCGGCACTTCGACGTCACCGCACGCCGGTACTCGTTCTCCCCCCCGCGCATCGAGGTGTTCCAGGACGATCTGGTGCAGATTGAGCTGCGGACCGACGACATCGCCCACAGTTTCACGGTGGACGATTACCGGATCGCGAAGCGGGTCAGCCCCGGACATCCGGTGACGTTCGAGTTCCGCGCCGACAAACGGGGGACCTTCCCGGTCTACTGCAACCTGCAGATAGACGAAGGTTGCCGACACATGCGCGGCGAGCTCGTCGTCAAGCCCCGGAAGTAGGACCTGCGGCCGGCGAACGCTAGATCCCCAGACTGACGACGGCGATGCCGACCACGGCGATGATCCCGCCGGCGAGCGCGTCGCCGTAGCGATCCGCCCACGCGCCCCGCACCGCGCCGGCGGCCGCGCGCGCAGGCAGGACGAGCCCGATCATCGTGGCGATGGTGGCCGCCTCGTATGCCATGACGACCGCGAGGGTGCGGCCCCAGCCGAGCGGCGCCGCCGCGAACACCAGCGGAATCACCGCGACGCATGGATCCGCCGAGAACAGCACGAACAGCGTCCTCGCCGTCATGCGGCCTTCCGACGGGTCGGCGTGCGCCCGCCCGCCGTCGTGCGCGCCGTGTGCGTGCAGGTGCCAGTGCGGGTGGCCGTGCGCCTGTCCGTGGTCGTGCCAGCGGACGCTGACGGCCCGATGCCAGCCCCAGAGGCCGTAGGCCAGGCCGAACCCGATCAGGAGGAATCCGGCGAGGCTCTCGAGGCGCTGCCCGAACACGTGGAGCATCTCGAGGCCGAAAACCGCGGTGAGCAGTCCCAGCGCCACCGATACGGTCACGTGGCCCATGCCGCAGAGCGCGGTGATGGCCGCCGTGCGCGGCGCCGACCAGCGTTCCGCCCGCGCGAGCGCCGCGAACGGCACCCAGTGATCGGGCGCGATCGTGTGGAATGCGCCGAGGCTCGCCGCCGCGGCGACGAGCGCGAGGGTCAGCTCCACGGCCCCACCGCGCATGGTGCGCCGTGCGGCTGCCCGAGCGAACGCAGCCAGCGCACCCACAGTCCGATCCCCTCGCCAGTCCGGGCGGAGACCGGCAACAGCGCCGGCCGCGGCATCACCAGGGCGAGATTCCGCCGGATCGTGTCGACGTCGACGTCGAGCTGCGGGAGCAGGTCCACCTTCGTCAGCAGCACGAAGTCCGCTTTCTGGAACATCGTCGGGTACTTGAGCGGCTTGTCCTCGCCCTCGGTCACCGACAGCGCCACGACGTTGACCTCCTGCCCGAGGTCATAGATCGCCGGGCAGACGAGGTTGCCGACGTTTTCGATGAAGAGGTAGTCGAGGTCGCGCCACGGCAGGCGGTGCAGTCCCTGGTGCACCATCTCGGCGTCGAGATGGCACGCGGTCCCGGTCGTGATCGACTCGGCGACGATGCCGGCGGCGCGCGCGCGCGCGGCGTCGTTGTCGGTGGCAAGGTCGCCGGCGAGGACGCCGAGCCTGGCATCGCCGCCGAGCGCGCGCGCGGTCGCCTCGAGGACGGCCGTCTTGCCGGCGCCCGGCGATCCCATCAGGTTCACGGCCCGGACGCCGTGCTCGCGGAAGTGCTCGCGATTGTGCCGCGCCGCCCGGTCATTGGACGCGAGAATCCGCTCATGCACCGCCACGGGGACGACGTGGGTGTCGCCGCATCCGCACGAGTCGCACATCACGGCACCTCCAGTTCGAGCTGTTCCAGCACGATCTCGTCGCCGGCCATCAGCCGCGCCGGCCGGCCGCACGTCGGGCAGACGAGCGCGCGGCCGCGCGCGAGATCGCCGTGCCCGTCGGGACAGATCCAGCGCGCCGCGACGCTGTGGACCTCGAGCGGCGCGTCCTCGCAGATGGTCCGCACGCGGTAAGTGTCGTAGGCGGTCCTGAGCAGCACCGGCTCCACGCCGGCCAGCTCGCCGATCCGGACGCGCACGCGGGTCACGGCCACCGCGCCTCGCGTCCGGACGACGGCGCCGATCTGATCGAACAGAGCCTGGACGATGCTGTACTCGTGCATGTCTAGAATTTCGCCGGCTGCTTGGCGAAGAACGCCTCCAGCCCCGCGGCGAACTCCGGGCCATCGGCGATGCGCGTCAGCTCGTCGAGCTCCCGATCGAGATGCTCGTCCAGGCGATCGACGCCGGCCGCCTGGTTCAACAGCTCCTTCGCGACGGCGAACGCCCGCTTCGGACCGCCAGCCAGACGCCCGGCCAGCGCGCGCACTTCGTCGTCGAAGCGGTCGACCTCGTACACCGCGGTCACCAGGCCGTACTCGCGTGCCTGCGCCGCGTCGAGCCGCGGATTGAGCAGCATCAGCTCCATCGCGCGCCGCAGGCCCACGAGCCGCGGCAGCAGGAACGTCGAACTCTCAGCGCCCGTCAGGCCGGTCCTGGCGTACGCCCACTCGAAGGTCGCCCGGGTCGAGGCGACCACGAGATCGCAGCACATCGCGATCCCGAAGCCGCCGGCGGCGGCAATGCCGTCGACCGCCGCCACGAACGGCTTCGGCGCGCGCCGGATCTCCGAAATCGTGCTGTGGATGTACTCGAGGATCTGTTTGAACACCTCGCCGTACCCCGCGACAGGCGCCATCGCCCGCCGCTCCCGCGGCGTCAGGTACCCGAGATCGTCCGGGTCGCCTCCGTCGCGGATGAACTTCAGATCGGCGCCGCTGCAGAACATCCCGGGCTGCCCGCGCAGCACGACGACGCGGATCTCCTCGTCGCGCGCGTACTGCAGCCCCGCGCGGCGGAAGTCCTGCGCCGTGCGCACGTCGAGGGAGTTGAAGCGCGCCGGTCGGTCGATCGTGATGACGCCCACCGCGCCGTCCCGCTGCATCCGGATGTGCTCCATCGGCTTCCTCAAACGCCCGCGACCCGCACGGACGTGACCGGCCTGGCCGCCGGCGGCGTGAGCAGCACGCCGCGCTCGTCGAGATCCCAGGGCGCGACGTCCGCTGGAGCGCTCGCCGCGAGCAGCTCCAGGTTCACCCGCCGCGATCCCACGAGCCGCAGCGCCGCCGAGAGGAGCGGCCCCGCCGCCGCGCGCATCATCCACTGCTGGTGGGCGAACGCATATGCCTTGAACATGTCGAGGGCGTTCCAGGCCCTTGCATCGCGCACCATGGGCGACGCCGCGAACGGCCAGGAGCGAACGATGGGAGCGCCGGCGTCCGGCTCGCGGTCGACCAGGTGCACGGTCGCCCGCGTCTCGCTCCGACCCGCGAGGAGCGCGTCGGCGACCGCCCGCAGGCCGGGAAACCGCGGCCGTCCGTCGGGGTGCCGCAGCGTCAGGTCGCTGAAGTGCAGGTTCAGCACGCGCGCCGGAAAGGCGTCGAGCAGCGTCGGCGTCGCGAGGTACAGGTAGCCGTCGAGCAGCACGATGTCGGGCGCATACGGTCGAAGCAGCTCGACGGTCGCCGCGTCGTAGTCCGCGCGCACGCGAGCGTCGTGGTACACGGACGCGCCGCGCGCCTTGTAGAAGGCGGCGATCGGGTGCGAGCGCACCGGCACGCCGCGCCGCTCGACGCGCACCTCCTCGGCAAACGTCCGCTCGCTCGTCACGACGCAGACAACGTCGTAGAGCCGGCCGCGGTCTCGATCGCGGTTCAGCAGGTGCAGCAGTCCCGGCGCACGATGCGTGCACAGGACCGCGACGGTCATTGGACGATGCAGCGTCAGCATATACGTGGCAGCAGCTCGCCTTCGGGTTCGGCCACCAGACGGCGGCCGAGGCCGGTGTCGAGCACGACCATCCCGGGCCGCTCCTCCGTGCAGACGCCGACGATCGCCGCATTGCGGCCGAGCGGGTGCGCCCGCAGGCAGGCGACGACGCGTTCGGCCGTCTCCGGGCGGACCGCCATCACGGCCTTTCCTTCGTTGGCGACGAGGAGCGGATCGATCCCGACCAGCTCCGAGATGCCCCGGACGTCCTGCCGGATCGGCAGCGCCCGCTCGTCGATGACGATGCCGACGCGCCCCTTGGACGCCATCTCGTGGAGCGTCCCCGCAACGCCGCCGCGCGTCGGATCCTTCATGGCGGTAATCGCGCCGGGCTCGGCGTCGAGCACGGCCCGGATCAGCGCGTTGATCGGCGCGACGTCCGACGTCAAAGCCGCCTCGATCGCCAGGCCGTGGCGCGTCGCCATCACGGCCATGCCGTGATCGCCGATCGTGCCGGTGACCACCAGGCGATCGCCCGCCCGCAGGCCCGCGTCGCTGATCACGGCTCCCGTCAGGCCGATGCCGGCGGTGTTGATGACGAGGCCGTCGATCTCGCCCTTCCCCATCACCTTCGTGTCGCCGGTGAGAATCGAGGCGTGTGCCTCGTCGCAGGCGGCGCGCATCGACGCCAGAATCCGCTCGAGATCGCGCCGCGGGAACCCCTCCTCGAGGATGACGCTGCACGTCAGCCCGAGCACCTCGGTGGCGCCCATCATTGCGAGGTCGTTGACGGTGCCGGAAATCGAGAGCCGTCCGATGTCGCCCCCGGGGAAGAACGGCGGCTGGATGACGTGCGAGTCGGTCGTGAGGACGAGCCAGCGATCGCCAATCCGCACGGCGCCGCCGTCGTCCATGGCGGCGAGGCCGATCGTGCCGGCGGGACGTGCGGGCTCGGTCTGGAACGCCTGCAGGAACGCGTCTTCGATCAGGCGCCGCATGGCGCGTCCGCCGGCGCCGTGCTTCATGAGAATGCGATCGTCGAGCGCCGCCGTCATGCCGCACCCCCGAGGTCCGGGACACCGCCGTACTCGTGCCAGATCCGGCACGTGCCTTCGCTGCTGACCATGCAGGCGCCGACCGGCGACTCGGGCGCGCAGGCCTGGCCGAACAGCGCGCAGTCGGCCGGCGACGCGATGCCAGCCATGATGTTGCCGCAGATGCACTGCCGCGTGAGCGCCGACGGCGCCCGCTTCCACAGCGCCGCGACGTCGATCGCGAAGCGGCGCCGCGCGTCGACGTGCGCCCACTCGTCGCGCAGCCGCAGGTTGCCGTTCGGCACGTGCGCGATTCCGCGCCAGTGGCCGCCGATCGGACGGAACACGCGCCAGAGCTGCGATTGCGCGTTGCGGTTGCCTTCGCGCGTCACGCAGCGCGGGAACATGTTGGCGACCGCCGGCTCGCCGTCGCGCACCATCTCCACCAGCCTGACGAGGCTCGCCAGGATGTCGAGCGGCTCGAACCCGGCGACCACGACCGGGATGCGATGGCGCGCGACGAACGGCTCGAAGATGCCCCAGCCGGTGATCGTCGCCGCGTGGCCGGCGGCCAGGAAGCCTTCGACGCGCGTGTCGGGCATCTCGGCGACGATCTCCATGACCGGTGGGATGTACTTGTGCGCCGACAGCACCGAGAAATTCGGCGGCGGTCCGGCCAGCAGCACGGCGGCGGTGGCGACGGCGGTCGTTTCGAACCCGGTCGCGAAGAAGACGATTTCATCGGAGGTGGAGCGCGCGATCTCCACCGCCTGCGCGATGCTGTAGACGACGTCGATCTTCGCGCCGGCCGCCTGCGCGTCGGCGAGCGAGCCGGCCGTGCCCGGGACCCGGAGCATGTCGCCGTAGGTCGCGAGGCGCACGCCCTGCAGCGCGAGCGCGACCCCCTCGTCGATCTCCGGCATGTCGGTGATGCAGACGGGACAGCCCGGGCCCATGATGACGTTCAGGTCCCGCGGGAACCCTGAGCGCAGGCCGAACTTCGCAATCGCCTGCTCGTGGCTGCCGCACACGTGCATCACCGAAACCGGCGAGCGGCCGATCTGCGCCACTGCCCGCGCGAGGGCCTCGCCGAGGGCGCGCGCGCGAACCGGATCGCGGAACTCGAGACGGGAAGTGTCGGGCATTACTTATTGCTCGCGGGGCCCCACCCCCGCTCGCCTGGCCACGTCTTCGCTGTTCCTCGGCCTCGAGCGTAGACTCTCGGCCTCGGGTGTCGCCGCGCGGGGCTCGCTCCCCGCTCGCCTGGCCATGTCTTCGCTGTTCCTCGGCCTCGAGCATAGACTCTCGGCCTCGGGTGTCGCCGCGCGGCCTGCCTCGAGCTCGCCCAGCACGTCGGCCGTCATCAGGTCGCCCTCGTCCTTCTGGCTCTCGCGAAGCAGGTCCTCGTAAAGCTGCAGCGTCATACCGACGTCTTCCGGGGCGATCCGGCGGATGGCGAAGCCGACGTGGTTGAGCACGTAGTCGCCAACGCGCACCGGTTCGTCGACGAGATCGAGCCTGACACGACGGCGTACGCCCCAGAAGTCCACGATCGCCGTCAAGTCGTCGACCTCGGTCACGAGGCCGGGCACTCCTAAGCACATGACCGACTCCCCCGGACGCACGCGTCCGCAATCACCGCCTGCCCCAGCGCGATGCCGCCGTCGCCGGGCGGCACGCGTGCGTGAAGCCGAACCTCGAACTCCGGCGCGAGCGCCGCCCGGACGCCTCCGGCCAGACGCGCGTTCTGAAAGCAGCCGCCGCTCGCGACCACGGGCCGGCGCCCGTGCCTGGCCGCAATCATGCGCACCACGGTCGTCGTCGCCTGGATCAGGGTGTTGTGAAATGCGGCCGAGATCGCCGACGCCGGCGCGCCGGCGAGCCGGTCCTCGATGGCGCCGCGCATCGCGGGCCGCAGATCGATCTCCCACGGCTCCACCGCCTGCGCGATATCGAACGGATAGGACCGTTCGACCGATGGGTCGGCCGCCTGATCCCATTCGAGGGCGACCTGCCCTTCGTAGCTGGCGCGGCGCCGCTGCAGGAAGAGCGCGCCGAACGCGTCGAAGTAGCGCCCGACGCCTCGCGCGAGCGGAGTGTGCAGACGCGCCCGCAGCAGAGTGCAGACCGGCGCCGTCTCGCCGTGCGCGACCTCGTCGAAGAGCGCCCGCACCGGCTCCGGCAGCGCGGGCCCGAACGTGTCGACCGCCAGCGCCAGCGCAATCCGCCACGGCTCCCGGATGGCCCGGTCGCCGCCGGCGAGCGCGATCGGCCTGAACGTGGCCGCGCGCGAGAAGGTCGTACAGTCGGCCAGGAGGAGCTCGCCGCCCCACATGGTGCCGTCGGTGCCGTAGCCGGTTCCGTCGTACGCGAGGCCGATCACCGGCTCGTCGATGCCGTGCTCTGCCATCGCGCTCACGACGTGCGCATGGTGATGCTGAACCGGGACGATGACGCGCGCACTGACGCCGCGGGCGTAGCGGGTCGAGAGACAGTCCGGGTGCAGGTCGCACGCGACGATCTCGGGCGTGATGCCCAGGAAGCGCTCGAGCCGCGTCACGGCGCCCTGATACGACTCCCAGGTTTCCAGGTTCTCGAGGTCCCCGATGTGAGGGCCGAGCCACGCGCTGTCGCCTGATGCCAGGCAGAAGGTGTTCTTCAGCAGCGCCCCGCACGCGAGCACGGGCTGCGCGAACCCGCGCGGCCACGCAATGGATCGCGGCACGTAGCCGCGGGAACGGCGAAGGACTACGGCCCGGCCCGCGATCACGGTTGCCACCGAGTCGTCGCACCGCGTCTCGATGGCGCGATCGTGCATCAGGAACAGATCGGCAATGTCGCCCAGCCGGCGCAGGGCCTCGTCGTTCTCGAAGGCGATCGGCTCCTCCGAGAGATTCGCGGAGGTCATCACCAGCGGCACTCCGGCGTCGGAGAGGAGCAGGTGGTGCAGCGGCGAGTACGGCAGAAACAGGCCGATCAGGCGGTTCCGGGGCGCCACGTTCGGCGCTATCGATTGAAAAGGCGCAGGCGTCGGGACCAAGGGCCCGGGAGACGTCTCGCGCTTCGGGACGAGGACGATCGGCCGCTCGACCGACGTCAGCAGCCGCCGCGCTTCGTCGTCCAGAACCGCCAGAGTCCCGGCCGCCTCGAGATCCCGCACCATGACGGCCAGCGGTTTCTCGTCGCGGCGCTTGCGTTCGCGAAGCCGCGCCACCGCGCCCGGGTCGGTCGCGTTGCACGCGAGGTGGAATCCGCCGATCCCCTTCACGGCAACGACGAGGCCGAGGCGCAGCGCCTCGGCCGCCGAGGCGATCGCATCGTCCACCCCGATGCGTTCGCCGGTGTGCGTGAACAGATCCAGCTTCGGACCGCACACCGGACAGGCGTTCGGCTGCGCATGGAAGCGGCGATCGCGCACGTCCTGATACTCGCGGCGGCACGCCGGACACATCACGAACGGCGCCATGGTCGTGGCCGGGCGGTCGTAGGGGACGTCGGTCGCGATGGTGAACCGCGGCCCGCAGTCCGTGCAGTTCGTGAACGGATACCGGTAACGGCGATCCGATGGATCGAGCACTTCCGCGGCGCAGCGATCGCACGTGGCGAGGTCCGGCGGGATCGATACCCGGCGGCCCGCGATCGTCTCGCTCGGCCGGATCGCGAACTCCGCGGGAACTTCGTCGACGTCGAGGTCGGTGAGCGTCAGCTCGGCGATGCGGGCGGCGGCCGGCGCCTGCGTGCGAAGCGCGACGATGAAGGCCTCGAGCCGGTCCGCACGGCCGAACGCCTCGACCGTCACGCCCTGGCTGTCATTGAGGACGGAGCCGGTCACCTCGCACGCTTCGGCGGTCCGAAAGACCCACGGGCGGAAACCAACGCCCTGGACCGTGCCACGGATCCGGATCCGCCTGCCTTCGACCGGACTTCCGAGCGCCCGGTCACGTGAAAGTCCCCGTGCGACGGCCATGCTCATTGGTTTGCGACTGAGGCGAGGCAAAGGGGTTGCCAGTCGAATCACGGTCCTTTTTTGGGTGTCTTTTGGACCGGCGCCGGATTTCCGGCGGCAGGAACGGGCTCGACCGCCGATTTGTCCGCGTTCGATCGACGGCGGATGCGGGTTACGGCTCGAACGCTTCGGCCGCGGCGATGCGCTCGCGGATGGGCGGGTGACTGTAGAAGAGCCACTGCACGGCGCGGGATGGATGCTCTTCGGCGAGGTTCTGCGCCGCCAGCCGTCTCATCGCAGAGACGAACGCTCCCGGATTGCGCGTGAGCGCCAGCGCGAACCGGTCCGCGCTGCGCTCGAAAGCGCGCGACATCGCGAGCGCGACCGGCGCCATGATGAGCGAGACGGCGCCGGCTGCGAGCACGAGCAGCGGCATCCCTGCCGGGTCGGCCACGCTCGTGAGGCCCGCAGGACCCGCCAGCGCTGTCAAAACGCGCGAGGCCAGATAGAAGCCCGCGACGACGAGCGCGCTCTCCAGCGCGATCCCCTTCCAGATATCGCCGTGAACGTGGTGCGCGAGCTCGTGCGCGAGCACGACCTCGATCTCGTCGTCGGAGTACTGCGCGAGCATCGTGTCCGACACGAGAATGCGCCGGGTCGATCCGATGCCGACGAGGGCGGCGTTCGCCTTGCGCGTCTTGTCGCCGAGGCCCCATTCGTGCGCGGCCAGCACGCGCGCCCCGGCGCGCTCGGCCAGTGCGAAGAGCCGCTGCCGCAACGACTCGCGCTCGAGCGGCTTCAGGCGATAGAAGATCGGGATCAGCAGCACCGGCGCGACGTTCGCCAGCCCGACGATCAGCGCCGCGAAGATCAGGCCGCCGCTCAGCCACCATCCGCCCGGCGACCGCCGAATCAGGGCGTAGACGATGGTCGCGGCGGCCCCGCCCAGCACGAGCCCGACCGCGAACGACTTCAGCGTGTCGAGCGCCCAGCCGCTCAGGCGCTCGGTGGAGAGCCCGTATCGCCGCTCGAGGAGGAAGCCGCTGTAAAAGCCGAGCGGAAGGCTGCCGATCTCGCTGACGAGCAGCAGGATCAGCACGTAGAACACGACGGTCAGCCAGGGCGCCGCGCCCGGCCCGGCGATCGCGGCAGCCGCGGCCGCCGCGCCCCCGCGCAGCGCGAACGTCCACCCGGTCACGAGCAGCGCGACCAGGAGTGCGACGCTCCAACCCAGCGAAATGACCGCCACCCGGCGCTTCAAGCGCTGGTAGCGGGTCGCCCTGTCTTCGTTCATGTCACCGGAATTCAGGAGGTCGCGAGCGCGCTCCACTCCTCATCGGGGAGGACGTCCTCGGCGTCATTTGTCCTGTCCGGCCCGATCTCCGGTCCGGGCGGACAGCCTGACGCCGCCGTTGGTCGTGTGCAGCTTGACGGACGTGCCGCCGCCGTTCAGCCGGCCGAGGACGCGCCGCCGCGTCTGCTCCTGGGCGTCGAGCTTGAAGCCGGAAACGCTGACCCCACCGTTCGTGCACGATGCGTCGACGTCCGCCCGTGCGGTGTCCGGCAGCGTCAGCGCCACGCCCCCGTTGGTCGTGCGGAGGTCGACCGGTCCGGCGAGCGACGTCAGCTCGATGTTGACGCCGCCGTTCGTCGCGCCGGCGGTGACGGGCCCGCTCAGGTTCGTGCCGGCCACACCGCCGTTGGTCGTCCTCGCGGACACCTGGCCGGCGAGCCCGGTCAGCGTGATTCGGCCGTTGCTGTTGCTGATCTGCACCACCGCGGAACGCGGAGCGCGGACGTGATAGCGGACCTCGGTTGCGACACCGATGACGACTCCGCTCAGCTTCTCCGTCTCGATCGAGACCCGATTCGGAGTCGCCTCCTCCTTGATCCCAATGCGAGGCAGCAGGTCGCGCGCGCCCTCGTCGGTTGCGGCGCGGGCAATCCGTTCCGCGCGCACGTCGACGGTCGATCCGTCGACACCCTGCACGTCCACGCTGCCGTTGATGTTGGCGATCCGGACTTCGCCGCCCGGCGTGAGCTGGTAGCTGCGGACCCACTCGTCGGTCGCACGTCCGGCGAGATTGCCGAGCGACATCTCGCAGCCGGCGAGCAGCAGGGCGAGCGGCAGGGCGGCCGCGGCGCGAAGGCTGGTGAATCGGCGCAGGGGCTCGCTCATCGACCCTCCTGGCGGTACATACGACGGAGCCGCGCCGGACGTTCAGTTCAGCTGCACGGAGACGAGCTTCGAGACGCCGGGCTCCTCCATGGTCACGCCGTAGAGGCGGTCGGCAATCTCCATCGTCTTCCGGTTGTGCGTGATGACGATGAACTGCGTGTGAGCCTGCATGCCGCGGAGCATCTCCACGAAGCGCCCGATGTTCGCGTCGTCGAGCGGAGCGTCGATTTCGTCGAGCAGGCAGAACGGGCTCGGCTTGTACCTGAACATGGCGAACATCAGCGAAATGGCGGTCAGCGCCTTTTCGCCGCCGGAGAGGAGCTGCACGCTCTGGAGCCGCTTGCCGGGCGGCTGCGCGATGATCTCGATCCCGCTCTCGAGCGGGTCGCTCTCGTCGAGCAGCGTCAGGCCGGCGCGGCCGCCGCCGAAGAGCGTGCTGAACACCTCCTGGAAGTTCCGGTTGATGGCGGTGAACGCCTCGGCGAACCGGATTCGCGTGGTGTCGTCGATCCGCTTGATGGCGGCGCTCGTCTGGGCGATCGAGTCGACCAGATCCCGTCGCTGCGTGGTGAGGAATGCGTGGCGCGATTCGAGCTCCTCGAACTGCTCGATCGCCATCATGTTCACCGGCCCGAGCCGATCGATGCGGGCGCGGAGGCGCGCGATCGCGTCCTCGGCGCTCAGGGCGTGCTGTTCGGCCGCGAGCACGGCCTCGCCGGGCGCGGTGAGGTCTGGCGGCGCGTCGGCGTCCGCGGAGACGGCGGCTTCGAGGGCCGGCTCGCCTTCGCCAGGCTCCTCGGGCTCCTCGGCGTCGATGACGCGGGCGTCCGGGGTGAGCTCGCCGGCGCGCTCGAGCTCGACGACCTCCGCGATCACTTCGTCCAGGGTTGCCTGGACCGTCTCCAGGCAGGAGCTCGCGAGGTGCGAGAGGTCGGCTTCAGCGGTGGCGCGGTGGACGTCCAGCTCGGCGACGGCGCTGCGGATCGCCTCGAGCGCGCCGCGCGCATCGCGGAGCCGCGCTTCGTGAGCATCAGAAGTGACGCGAAGCGCCGACACCGCGTCGTCGGCGGCCTGCACGTCCTGGCGGAGCCTCTCGAGCGTCAGGACGTCGGCGTCGAGCTGCCGCTCGCCCGCGGCAATAGCGACGCGGAGGCCCTCCGCGCGCCGGCGCATCGCGTCGAGCTCGGCGGCGAGCGCGGTGGCCCGGGCTTCCAGCTCGGCGGCCGTTTCCTCGAGGCGCTGCACTTCGGTGTCGAGCGCGGACGCGCGCTCGACGAGCGCCGCGTGCGCCGCCTGCGCGTTCGCCGCGCGCTGGCTGAGCGCTTCGACCGCCTCGCGCGACTCGAAGAGGCGGCGCTGAGCGGCGGTCAGGCGCTCGTCGGCGGCGCGCTGCTCCTCGCCGAGACGCGCGATCGAGGCGCGCGCCTCCTCCTGACGCCGATCGATCGACTCCCGTTCTTCTTCCGCCTTGCGGCGCTCGCGGGCGAGCTGCTCGCGCTTCTGATCGAGGCGGCCCGCTTCCTCCACCGCGCGCTGCAGCTGCAGCTCGTGGCCGACAATCGCCTTCTCCAGGCGGTGCTGCTCGGCATTGAGCGCGGCGATGGCGCTCGAGGCCTGCGCGATGGCCGCCTCGAATGCCGTCGTCTCCTCGGCCAGCCGCAGGAGCGTCTGCCGCTCTTCGTCGATTCGGTCGCGCAGTTCCTTGACCTCGCGCCTGGTCTCGAGAATGCCGCGCGCGCTCTCCGACGTCCCGCCGGTGACGAGGTGCGCGCCGTGGAACACGTCGCCCGACAGCGTCACGATCGGAAGCGGCGTGCCGGCCGCGGCGCCGGCGGCGGCGTCGTAGCTCGGAGCGATCCAGGCCTCGCCGATGACCTGCTCGATGGCGCCGGAATGCGGGCCGCGTACCCGCACGATCGAGCTGAGCGGGATCAGACCGCCAGCGCCTTCGGCGGCGGCGCCCGGGGCGGCGGCGGCCGGCGCGTGCGACGTGACGAGGAATCCGCAGCGGCCGGCGCCGTGCTCGCGCACGAGCCGGAGGCCGGCGGCCGCATGCTCCGGCCGCTCCACGAGCACGTGCTGCAGCGTGTCGCCGAGGCAGGCTTCGACGGCGCGCTCGTACCCGGCATCGACTTCGAGGTAGTCCGCGATGGCGCCCATCTGGTTGACGCTGCCGTTGGCTTCGACGAGGACCATGCGCGCCGCTTCGCCGAACCCGGCGCGGTGCGCCTCGAGCTGTTCGAGCGACTTCAGCCGGGCCTCGAGCGCGGCGAGCTCCTGCTCACGGGCGCGGACCGATCGGGCGCGCCATTCGTGCTCGATGCGGGCGCTGGCCAGCTCGGACTCTCGGGCGACGCGCGCGATCCGCCCCGCCTCCGTCGCCTCCTGCGTACGCCGCAGGCTCTCCTGCGCCGACGCACGATCCTGATCCACCCGCTCGCCCTCGATGCGGATATCGTCGTGCTCCACGTCGAGGGTCGCCAGCGTCTCGACCACCCGCTCGCGCGCCGCCGCGGCGTGCTCGCTCGCGTGGCGCAGCGCGGTCGCGGCGTTGATCGCGGAGAAGACCTCGCTCCGCGCGGCTTCGACGTCCGCCTCGAGCCCTTCGATCTCGCGGTGCGCCACCTCGTAGGCTTCGGACTCCGCGGCCAGCGCCCCGGCCGCGCGATCGCGATCGGCCGCCGCCGCCGCCGCCGCGTCGCGGCGCGCCGCGATGGCCGCCCGCGCCGGCTCGCGCCGGGCGTCGAGCGCTTCGAGCTCCGCGGCACCAGCCGCCGTGCGCGCCTCGAGCGCCTGCACCTGCTCGCGGTCGAACGCAATCTGCTGCTGCTGCCGGTTGATCGCCAGCTCGCTCGCGTGCGCCGCTTCGCGCGTCGCCGTCGCCCGCGACTCGGCTTCCACCAGCTCGATCCGCAGGCGCCCGAGGTCCGACTCGACTTCCATCACGCGCGCGGACGCCGCCGCCTCGCGCTCGCGGGCGCCGGCCAGCCGCCCGCGGGCCGATTCGATGGTTTCGGCCAGCTGGCGGTACTTGCGCGCGAACAGCACTTTCTCCCACCGGCGCAGCTCGTCGCGGAGCTTCCGGTAGCGGCGCGCCTTCGACGCCTGCCGCTTCAGCGTGCCGCACTGCTTCTCCACCTCGAAGACGATGTCGTCGATGCGCGTCAGGTTCTGCTGCGCGGCCTCGAGCTTCAGCTCCGCCGTGCGGCGCCGGGCCTTGTACTTCGTCACGCCGGCGGCTTCCTCGATCAGCGCGCGCCGGTCGGTCGGCCGCGAGCTCAGGATCATTCCGATCTTGCCCTGCTCGATGATGGCGTAAGCCTTCGCGCCAAGGCCGGTGTCCATCAGCAGATCGTGGATGTCCTTGAGACGGCAGATCTGCCCGTCGATCAGGTACTCGCTCTCGCCGGACCGATAGAGACGCCGCGTGACCTCGACCTCGCGCGCCACCGACTGAATCAGCTCTTCCGCCTCGGCCAGCGTCGATACGTGGCCGTTCCCGTTGCCGTTGCCCCCGTGCGCGTCCGGGTAGCGTTCGTGGCCGTTGCCGTTCGCATGGGCGACGCGTTGGCCGTCGGCAGGGCCCTGGGCCAGCGCGCCAGCCGCCACCTCCTCGGGAAACGCCGGGCCGGTCACCGTCTTCACGACGCCGCTGAAGCGCAGCCGCACTTCGGCCGCCGCGGTCGCCTTGCGCGCGTCGCTGCCGTTGAAGATGACGTCTTCCATCCGCTCGCCGCGCAGGCTCTTGGCGCTCTGCTCGCCCATCACCCAGGTGATGGCGTCGGCGACGTTGCTCTTGCCGCAACCGTTGGGGCCGACGATGGCCGTGACCCCCTTGTCGAAGGCGAGCTCGGATCGATCGGAGAAAGACTTGAAGCCGTGGATCTGGAGACGTTCGAGACGCATGACTACACCACGACACCTGGACCGGTGCCTAGCGAGCGGCCGGGGCGCTCGTCGAAGTTGGCTGTGTTCTGGCTGGGTGACAGAACGACAACGGACCGATAGGCCGGCCCTTCACGTCCGGGAGTCTCGAACGCGGCCCCGGACCGGCCTGAACGGTCGTCAGTGTAGCAGGGGCTACTTATAGCGGCAAGCGCAAACTGCAGCCCCATCTATTGGGGTTCAATGCCCCAAACGCGGTCGATCGACCTTAGTGCCCCGCCTTCGTCGACGCGCGGCTCAGCTCGGTCAGCTTCTGAGCTTCGCCGAACTCGGTCAGCGCCACCTGCGCCTGCGGGTCGACGCCGATCAGGTGCCGCCTCGCGTCGGCCATGCCGAACAGCGCCTTGTCGATCTCGAACCGGATCATCGCGCGAATGAACGTCTCGTCCTTCTTGAACGCGTCCTCGTCGACGGGGATCTTGTCGGCCGCGAGCTGACCGCGGAAGTCGGCCACCATGGCATCGTCCACGGTGAAGTCGCGCTTCACGCGTTTGCGCCCGTTGGCGTGCTGCGCGATGCGCGTGTCGCCTTCCGCGCTGAACTTCTGCGCGTAGTTCGCGAACTCCTGCCGGGCGTAGAGCATCCGTCCGAACCGCGTCGGATCGAACCCTTCGATCGGCCCCTCGATGCGCTTGTCCGGCTCGATGCCGCCGCCGCCGTAGACCGGACGGCCCGCGTCGGTGTGCTTCAACTCGGCCGGCGTGTGCGCACGCGGCTTCTGGTCGCGCAGCGTGTACGTGAGGTACTCGTCGAAGGTGGCGTCCCACGGACGCTGGATCAGCCGGCCGCTCGGCGTGTAGTAGTGCGCCGTGGTCAGCGCGAGGCCGGCGCCGCCGACGATGCGGTAGATCGACTGCACGAGCGCCTTGCCGAACGTCGTCTCGCCGACGACGTACGCGCGGTCGTGGTCCTGGAGTGCGCCGGTGACGATCTCGGCCGCGCTGGCGCTGTTGCGGTTCGCGAGCATCACGATCGGGATCTGCGTGAACCCGCCGTCGTCGGTCGCGAGATAGTCCTGATCGGAATTCGCGACGCGCCCGCGCGTGTAGACGATCATCTTCCCGCGGGGAAGGAACTCGTTTGCGACGCGGATGGCCTGATCGAGCGGGCCGCCCGGATTGCCGCGGATGTCGAGCAGCAGCCGGCGCATGCCCTGCGAGGCCAGCTCGTGCAGCGCGTGGTTCAGATCGTGGTCGGTGTTCTCGCCGAAATCCTGCAGCCGGATGTAGCCGGTCGTGGCGTCGATCATGAAGTACGCCGGCACGGTCGGAATGATCACTTCGTCGCGCGTGACCACGAGCGGAATCAGCTCAGCGTACCCGCGGCGCCTGATGTCGATCTCGACCGGGGTCCCCTTCGGGCCGCGCAGCTTCTGCATCGCCTGCTCGGTCGTCCACCCTTTGGCGTCCTGCCCCGCGATGCGCGCGATGATGTCGCCCTGGCGCACGCCTTTCCGGTACGCCGGCGATCCCTCGAAGACGCCCTGCGCCGTGATGTCACCCTCAATCGAGACGATGGTGATGCCGAGACCGTAGTAGTGCCCTTCCTGGCGTTCGCGCATCTGCGCGTACTCGCGCGGGTCGAAGAAGCTCGAATGCGGGTCGAGCGTGTTGAGCATGCCGCGGATGGCGCTGTACACGAGGCGGTCGGCGTCGACCTTCTCGACGTAGCGCGCCTGGATCTGCGCGAGCGCGGCGGTGAACGTCTTGTAGTGTGCGGGGATCTGGTCTTCGGTTGCCAGCGCGCTCCGGCCGAAGAAGCCGCCGACGAGCGCGGAGACCAGAACGGCGAACACGACGGCGGGCAGAGCACGGTAGCGGCGCATGTCAGGCATCGTAGCAGATAAGTTCCTTATGGGCAACAACTTCTGGGCATCGGCCCTCCTGGAAGTCCTTGACCGGAGCGGTCGCCCGTTCCTATAATGACGTGAACGGCCCCGCCTTGGTTTTCAGTCGTCAGCAGGTCGACAGGAGCGTGTATGTTTGGTTCGCTTGGCATGCCGGAGCTGATCGTCATCTTCATCATTGCCTTGATCATCTTCGGCCCCCGCAAGCTGCCCGAACTGGGCCGCTCCCTCGGCAAGAGCATCGCGGAGTTCAAGAAGGCCTCGAACGAGCTGCGCAACACGCTCGAGGAGGAAATCCGCCTGGAAGAGCAGAAGCAGACGCTGGAGGCCTCGCGCGCAGCGGCCGCTGCGCCCGCTCAGGCAGCCGCCCCCACTCCGGCCCCGCCCGCCGAAGAGCCGGTGCCCGTGGGCAAGGTCGACCAGAGGGCGTAGGCTCAGGGCCGCGCCCGGCCGCTTTGCCCCCCATTCTGTGATTTATGGCGCTCGTTCCTTTCCCTGGTCCCCAGTCCGGGGCCCTGCGAACGCCGATTGAGGAAGAGGAAGAGGATGCATCCGCGAGGATGTCGTTCCTGGAGCATCTCGACGAGCTCAGGAAACGCATCGTCAACGCGTGCATCGGCATCGGCGTCGGTATCCTGATCAGCTTCGCGTTCATCGACCGCATCTTCAATTTCCTGCTGGCGCCGACGCGCAAGGTCCTCCCGCCGGGCGTGAAGATGATCTACACGCAGCCGGGCGAGGCGTTCGGGATGTACATCACCGTGTCGCTCATCGCGGGCGCGGTGATCGCTTCTCCGTACGTCATGTACCAGCTCTGGAAGTTCATCTCGCCGGGGCTGTACTCGAACGAGAAGCGGATGGCGATCCCGTTCGTGATGCTGACGACGAGCGGCTTCGTGCTGGGCGCGGCGTTCAACCACTACATCGCGTTTCCGTTCATGATGCGGTTCTTCGCCAGCTTCAACGGGATCGATCTCGCCTTCATGCCGCGCCTCGAGGACACCTTCGGCCTCTATACGAAGATGCTGCTCGGCATGGGGCTCATCTTCCAGATGCCGACGATCGTGTACTTCCTGGCGAGGCTGAAGCTGGTGACGGCGGGCTTCCTCTGGAAGCACGGCAAGTTCGCCATCCTCGTCGCGTACGTGATTGCCGCGGTCATCACGCCGACCGGCGATCCGATGAACCAGACGATCTTTGCGGCGCCGATGATCCTGCTCTACTTCCTGAGCATCGCCATCGCCTGGCTCGTCGGGCCGAAGCGGCCGAAGCGCGCGAGCGGCGACGTCGCCTGACCGGGCCCCTTCACACTCCCCTAACCCGTTGATTGACTTCGAGTACGGCTCGGCCGTACCATATGCATGAGTTGTACGTGTACCGCGGGAGGTACAGCCTGATGACGACTTCGCTTCGCTCCACCGGCCTGGCAGCCACGGCGCTGTTCCTGGCCACGGCGGCGGGCGCTCAGACGACTCCGACCACGACGCCGGCGCAACAGCAACCGTCCACGTCCCAGTCCTCCGGCGCTTCGACCCGTCCGGCCACCACGACTTTCTACGGCGACACCGGTCTCTGGTTCGTTCCGACCGCCGAGGTGCTGGCGCACGGCACCTGGTCGGTGAGCGGGTACCGCCGCGGCACGAATTACATCCAGGGTTATACCAACGTCGGCGACTTCGCAGGCACGTTCGGCGTCGGGATCGCGGACCGCGCGGAGATCTTCGGGTCGTTCCTCGTCGACACGCGGATCGATCGCGACGTCCGGCCGCTCTTCTTCAACGATTCGACCTTCGGCGGCGTCGTCGATCGGTATCCCAACGTCTCGAGCGGGTGGACCGGCGATCACGTCGGCGACTTCTACGTCGGCGCGAAGATCAACCTGTGGTCCGAGTACCGGCAGAACCCGGCCGCGATTGCGGTTCGCGGGATGGTGAAGCTGCCGACGGGCGACAAGACCGCCGGCACGACCACCGGCAAGGCGGACGGTTCGTTCGACTTCATCGTCAGCAAGGAAGTGAACCAGGTCGCGGAGTGGTCCGGATACGGCGGCTACGAGTTCCGCGGACAGCCGGACAACTACGACGCCCCCGGCGGCGCCTTCCGCTGGGGCACCGGGGTCGGATTCCCGTCCCGCAGCATGGTGCGCGGCATCGCCGAGCTCGATGGCACGGTGCCGTCGAAGAGCACGATGACCTTCACAGGCGCGGCCTGTCAGAGCGTGGGCTGTCCGCCGCTCACCTCCGACGTCCAGAAGCTCACGCGTGCGACGCTGGGCATCACCATTCAGGCGCGCAACGGCTTCTTCCTCGGCGGCGGTGCGAGCTGGAACCTTCCGCAGCAGGCGCGCGACACGGCGCACGCCGCGGACGATGCGACCGGCGATTACTGGGACTGGCAGGTCCGGATCGGCTATCACCCCGGCGTGCGCGTCTACGTGCCGCCGCCGCCGCCCCCGCCGCCGCCACCGCCTCCGCCGGCCAACCGGCCGCCGACGGTCCATGCGCGCTGCGAGCCGTGCACGGTGGAGGTCGGGAAGACGTCCACGGTAACGGCCGACGCGCAGGATCCGGACGGCGATGCGCTGACCTACCGCTGGAGCGCGCCGACCGGCACGTTCCAGAACCCGGCGGATCGGCAGACGTTGTGGACGGCGCCGCAGCAGGAGGGCTCCGTGCCGGTCACCGTCTCGGTGGACGATGGCAAGGGCGGTACGGCGTCGGACTCGGTGACCATCCAGGTGGTCCGGCCGCCGAAGAAGGAGTACACGTTCGAGGACGTGCACTTCGACTTCGATCGCTATACGCTGCGTCCCGAGGCGCTGCGGCTGCTCGACGAAGCCGTGAAGGCGCTGCAGGAAGATCCGCAGCTCACGATCGAGATCGAGGGCCACACCTGCAACATCGGCACGGCCGAGTACAACCTGGCGCTCGGCGATCGCCGTGCCAAGGCGGTGGAGGAATATCTGACGTCGCGCGGCATCGCGGCGAGCCGTCTGCACACGGTGAGCTACGGTGAAGAGCGGCCGAAGTACGACAACTCGCGCGAGGAGACCCGGCGCCTCAACCGGCGCGCGGCGCTCGTCGTCAAGGTGCAGTAGTCGTAGTAGTCAAGGTGCAGTAACACGCGGGCAGACGGGCGGGTATGGCGGGGCGAGGCCGTCCCGCCCTTCCCGCCTCGCCCGTCCGGCCCGCCCCTCGCCGCCGGCAGCCGCCGGCCCCGCGCACTTCTCGGCTTGAGCCCGTGGTCATCAAGGCAGCAGCCGGCCGGCAGATCGACACGCTCATCGCGGATCTGGCGTCGGCGAGCGACGTGACGCGCGAGGCGGCCGTCGCGCGCCTGACGATCATCGGAGGCCGCGCCGTGGAGCGCCTGATGGCGCTCACCGATTCGGACACGCGTCCAGAGGCGCGCGCCGCCGCCTTGCGTGCGCTCCATGCGATCGGCGACCCGCGCGCGCTGGGGCCGGCCGTGCGCGCCGCCAGCGCGGCGAATGCGGCCACGGCGACGGCCGCGATCGTCGTGCTCCGGGGCCTCCTGCGGAGCGCGCTGGGCGCCGCGGCTCTGGACGCGCTGACCGCGCAGGCGCTCGACAGGGCGCGGGCGCCCGCGGTGCGGGCGGCGGCCGTGGAGGCGCTCGGCGACCTCGACCCGGACACCCGCGCACCGCTCTGGAATGTGCTGGCCGACGATCCGGAGCCCGCGGTCCGCGCGGTCGTCGAAGCGCACGCGCGAGGAACCCCGCCGCCCGGTCCGGCACGCGGTCTCGCCGACCTTGCAGAAGGCCCGCTGCCCGATGATCCGGACGCGCTGCGCCGGGCCATCGCGCGTGCTCCGGCCCGGACGTCCCTGACCACGCTCCAGGAGCTCGTCAATCGGATTCGCGAGCGCGAGGCGATCGAGCGTCCGCCGCGTCGGGGCGCGTGGAGCTCGGCGCGCGCGGCCGCGCACCTCGCCCTGGCCGCGCGCAACAGCCGTCTGGCGCTGTACGACCTGCGCGAATGGCTGCAGCAGGCCGAAGGTCCGCTGCCGGTCGACGCGATCGCCGCGCTCGAGCAGATCGGGGACGAGTCGTGCCTGGAGCCGATCGCTGCGGCGTACGCGAAGGCGACTGTCTCCGGTCGGAGCGGCCACGACTGGTGGCGGGAACACCTCGCGGACGCCTTCCGGGCCATCGCGAAGCGGGAACGCGTGACACGCCGGCACGCGGTCGCCAGGCGGATCGCCACGAGGTGGGGCGCGGCCGCGGAGCTCTGGCCGCACCGCTCGCGGTCCTGACGGTCTAATACGCCTTCGCGAACCACGCTTCGGCGATGGCCGGACCGTCGCCGCGCACGCACGAACCCGACGGCGCCGACCCGCCGAACGGCAGGTTGCGGATCGTCGCCTGCGTGTCGGCTTTGATCTGCGCTTCGCACGCGGGCGATCCGCACCAGGGGGCGATGACGAATCCGGGCCGCCCTTCCATCAGCGCCCTGAATTCGTCGTACGTGCGGGCCCGTTGCGTGTGCTCCTCGCGGAACTGCACGGCCCGGGCGAACAGACTGTCCTGGATCTCGTCGAGCAGCTGCCGGACGCGCCCGCCAAGGCCGTCCATCGGCACGCCGATCTTCTCGCGCGTGTCGCGCCTGGCCAGGAGCACCGACGATTTCTCGATGTCCTTCGGGCCGATCTCGAGGCGCAGGGGCACCCCGCGGAGCTCCCATTCGGCGAACTTCCAGCCCGGACGCTCGTCGCGCTCGTCGAGCGTCACGCGGACGCCGGCCGAGACGAGCTCCTGCTGAATCTCTCTGGCCCGCGGCAGCACGGTCTCCCGCCAGTTCTCCCGGCCGATCGGCACGATGACGACCTGGTACGGGGCGATGCGCGGCGGGAGAACCAGGCCGCTGTCGTCGCCGTGGACCATGATGGCTCCGCCGACGAGCCGCGTGGTCATGCCCCACGATGTGCCCCAGACGTACTGGACCGACTTGTCGCGCGCCTGGAACGTGATCTCGAACGCCTTCGCGAAGTTCTGCCCGAGGTTGTGCGAGGTGCCGGCCTGCAGCGCGCGCCCGTCGCCCATCAGCGCCTCGATGGAATACGTGCGCAGAGCGCCGGCGAACTTCTCGCTCTCCGACTTCCTGCCCCTGAGGACCGGCATCGCCAGCACCGATTCGCAGACGTCGGCGTACAGATCGAGGATCTTCAGCGTCTCGCTCTCCGCCTCCTCCTCCGTCTCGTGCGCGGTATGGCCCTCCTGCCACAGGAACTCCGTCGTGCGAAGGAAGGGATACGTCTTCTTCTCCCAGCGCACGACGTTCGCCCACTGGTTGATGAGGATCGGCAGATCGCGCCACGACTGGACCCACTTCGCGTACATCGTGCCGATGATCGCCTCGGACGTCGGCCGGACGACGAGCTTCTCCTCGAGCTCCTCGCCGCCGCCGTGCGTCACGTAGGCGACCTGGGGCGCGAAGCCCTCGACGTGCTCCGCTTCCTTGTTCAGGAGGCTCTCGGGGATGAACAGCGGGAAGTACGCGTTCACGTGCCCGGTCGCCTTGATGCGCGAGTCGAGCGCCTGCTGAATGAGCTCCCAGATCGCGTAGCCGTACGGCCGGATGACCATGCACCCCTTGACGGGCGAGTAGTCGGCCAGCTCGGCGCGGCGGACGACGTCCAGGTACCAGCGCGAGAAGTCCTGCGATCGGGGGGTGATTTCGGTGACGAACGACTCGGTCTGCGGCTTTTTCGACATCGGGCTGACGACTATCTTAATTGATCGACCGCGTGGAACCGCCAGTGCTCGTCGTCGCGCGCCGGGAAGTCCTCCCGGAAATGAGCGCCCCGGCTCTCCTCGCGGCGCAGCGCCGCCCGCGCCACGAGCCGCGCAACCGTGAGCATGTTCCTGAGCGGCAGATCGTCCGGAGCGCCGAACGCATCGAGCCTCCGGATGGCGTGTTCGAGCCCTGTCCGCGACCGGAACAGGCCGACCGACTCCCACATCAGGCCGCGAATCTCGTCATCGGGCGCCGTCGAACTGCTGCGCGGCTGAACGGCCTGTTCGCCGGGAGTCCGGGCGGGCGCCGGCACGACGCGGCGGTCGGGACGGAGCGGAGCGGCTTCGCGCGGCCGCTCCTGCATCGCGAGGCCGGCCCGCGCGCCGAACACCAGGCCTTCGAGCAGCGAGTTGCTCGCGAGCCGGTTCGCGCCGTGCACGCCGGTGCAGGCGGCTTCGCCGGCCGCGAACAGGCCCGCGACCGACGTGCGCCCCGACGTGTCCGTGTCCACGCCGCCCATGATGTAATGCGCCGCCGGTCCGACCGGAATCGGATCGCGCGCCAGATCGAGCCCCAGCCGGCCGCATGTCTCCGCGATCATCGGGAATCGGCCGGCGACGTATGCCGGATCGAGGTGGGCCAGCGTCAGATACACGGGGCCGCCGCCTCCGGCCGATTCGCGCACGATGCTGCGCGCGACGACGTCGCGCGGCGCGAGGTCGCCCCCGGGATGGTAGCGCGTCATGAACGCTTCGCCGCGGCCGTTCACGAGGCGGGCGCCCTCGCCACGAAGCGCTTCGGAGATGAGGAAGCGCGGCGCGCCGGCGACGTTCAGCGCTGTCGGATGAAACTGCACGAACTCGACGTCGGCGATCCGCGCGCCGGCGTCGTACGCGAGCGCGATCCCGTCGCCGGTCGCCACGGGCGGGTTCGTCGTTTCGCGGAACAGCCGTCCGGCGCCGCCGGTGGCGACGAGCGTCGCTCGCGCCCGCGCCTCCCGGGCGCCGCCGCGGGCGCGGTATCGGGCCCCGGCGACCTCGCCGTCCTCCACGAGCAGTTCCGTCACGAGTGCGTGGTTCACGGTCGTCACCGACGGCAGCGCGGAGACCCGCGCCCACAGCGCGCGGGCGATTTCTCGGCCGGTGGCGTCGCCGGCGTGAAGCACGCGGCGGACGCTGTGCGCCGCCTCGCGGCCGAACGCGGGGGCGCCGCCCGCGTCGCGATCGAATGCCGCGCCCCACAACATCAGCTCGTCCACGCGGCGCGGCCCTTCCTCGACCAGCACGCGGACCGCCGCCTCGTCGCACAGGCCGTCGCCCGCCCGCTCGGTATCCGCGGCATGGAGCGCTGGCGTATCACCGGGCGCGAGCGCGGCGGCGATGCCGCCCTGCGCGTAGCCGGTATTGCTCTCCCCGGGATCCGCTTTCGTCAGGATGACGACGCGGCCGGCCGGCGCGAGCGCGATCGCCGCGCGCAGTCCCGCGATGCCGCTGCCGATGACGAGAAAGTCCGCAGTCAACGCGAATGGTAGGATAGCATTCGCGCGATCGCGATTCGCGCCGCTCACATGGATCCAGTCCGCGTCGACGTCGCCACGGCCTCGCGCGCCTACCCGGTCACGATTGGGTCCGGCCTGATCGACCGGGCCGGACGGCTCCTCGACGATCTCCGCGTGCCGGCGCGCCGGTTCGTGGTATCGAGCCCGCTCGTCTGGCGGCTGCACGGCGCGCAGCTCTCGCGCGCCCTGCCCGGCGCCGAACCGATCCTCGTCCCGGACGGCGAGCGCTACAAGCAGCTCGGGACGGTGCTGCGCATCTACGACGCGCTCATCCGGGCGGCCGCGGATCGGGCGTCGACGATCGTCACCTTCGGCGGCGGCGTCATCGGCGACATGGCGGGGTTCGCCGCCGCCACCTACCTGCGCGGCGTCGCGCTCGTGCACGTGCCGACCACGCTGCTGGCGCAGGTGGACAGCGCCATCGGCGGGAAGGTCGGCGTGAACCACTCGCTCGGCAAGAACCTGATCGGGGCGTTCTATCAGCCGCACGGCGTGCTGGCGGATCCGCTCGTCCTCGACACGCTGCACCGGCGGGAGTTCCGCGCGGGCCTCTACGAGGTGATCAAGTACGGCATGACGTCGGGCGCGCCGCTCTTCGACCGGCTCGCGCGCGAGCGATCGGCGATCTTCGCCAGGGACCCGCAGGTGCTCGCTGCCGTCATCGCCGAGTCGTGCCGGATCAAGGCGGGCGTCGTGTCGGTCGACGAGCGCGAGTCCGGCCCGCGGCGCGTGTTGAACTTCGGGCACACGGCCGGGCACGCGCTGGAGGCGGCGACCCGGTACCGCCGGTTCCGCCATGGCGAAGCGGTGGCCTATGGCATGCTCGTCGCCGCAGCGCTCGCCGTCCGGCGCGGCGCCCTCGCCGCGGCCGCGCACCGCGCGCTCGCCGATCTGATCGCGAGCCTCGGGCCGCTGCCGCCAATCGCCGACGTCACCGTGCCGCAGATGCTCGACGCGATGAAGCACGACAAGAAGATGATCGCCGGCCGGCTCCACTTCGTCCTGCCGACCGCGATCGGCGCGACCGCCATCGTGGACGACGTGACCGAGAAGGAAATGCGGGAGGCGCTCCGGCAGGTCGGGTTCGGCCGGGCGCGGTCGTGAGGCGGTGTGGGACGGTCTGAGGACTGGTGCGGGACGGTCTGAAGACCGTCCCCTACAGGATGCCCAGTTCCTTGACCCTCGCGACGAGCTGCTTGTAGGGGGTCTGCAGCGTGTCGGCCGCGGCCGCCAGATTGCCGCTCGTCGCCTTCAGCGTTTCCTCGATCTTCCAGCGTTCGACCGCGGCCGTGGCGCGGCGCGTGGCGTCGGCAAGCGATCCCTGCAGGTCGACGGACAGCAGCGGGTTGGCGTCCTCCGGCGCGCGCGCCGGGCCGACCGCGCCGTCGCGCGACAGATTCAGATGCCGGGCATGAATGGTCGGGCCTTCGGTGAGGATCACGGCGCGCTCGATCGAATTCTGCAGCTCGCGGACGTTGCCGGGCCAGGGATACGCACGCAGCTCGTCGATGGCGTCGGGCGCGAGGCTGAGCGGCGGCTTGTTCAGGTCGCGGCAGAACCGCTCGATGAAGTGCTGCGCGAGCATCGGAATGTCGTCCGGCCGATCGCGCAGCGGCGGAATCGTGATGGGAAACACCGACAGCCTGAAGTACAGATCCTCGCGATACTGACGCGCGGCGACGGCTGCCTTCAGGTTCCGGTTGGTCGCCGCGACGACGCGCACGTCGACGTGCAGCGACGTCGTGCCGCCGACCCGCTCGAACCGCTTCTCCTCGAGCGCGCGGAGAATCTTGGCCTGCAGGAGCAGCGGCAGGTCGCCGATCTCGTCGAGGAAGAGCGTCCCGCGGTGCGCCAGCTCGAACTTGCCCGGCTTGCGCGCCGCCGCCCCGGTGAACGCGCCCTTCTCGTGTCCGAACAGCTCGGTCTCGAGCAGCGTGTCGGGAATCGCCGCGCAGTTGATCGCCACGAAGGGACCGTCCGCGCGCGGGCTGAGCGCGTGCAGCGCCCGCGCGAACAGTTCCTTGCCCGTGCCGCTCTCCCCCTCGATGAGCACCGTCGTGTCCGTGGACGCGGCCCGCTGCAGCGCCACGCACACCTGCTTCAGCCCGGGGTCCTCGCCGACGATCTGCGGCGCGCCGCGGCGCGCCGCCAGCTCCTCTTTCAGCAGGATGTTCTCCGTGAGCATCCGGCGCTGCGCCAGCGCGCGTGCGACGAGCAGGAGCAGGTGATCGGGGTCGACCGGCTTGGCCAGAAAATCGAGCGCGCCCTCCTTCATCGCGACGACGGCATCCTGGATGCTGCCATACGCGGTCATCACGATGACGGGAAGCTCGGGATCCAGCTCCTTGGCCGCGCGCAGGACGTCGAAGCCATCGCCTTCAGGGAGCCGCAGATCCGACAGCACGACGCCAGGGCGAGCCCCCTGCAGCGCCTGCACGGCCTCGGGCCCGTCGCGCGCCTCGATGACGGTATGGCCCTGCGCCTCGAGCGCGAGCCGCAGCATCGCGCGCAGCGAGTCCTTGTCCTCGACGAGCAGGATCGGCGGATCGGACGGGCGGGAGCGGCCGGCCAATCAGGAACGCAGCCAGCCGGGCGGCACGCCCGCGCGGCGCGCCTCTTCCTCGAGGTCCGCGATAGCCTTCTTGTCAGCCTCGATCTGCGCCTTCAGACGGTCGAACTCGGCCAGGACCTTCTTGCGCTCCTGCTCGATGACGGCGCGCTGGGCGGGATCGTCCCGGGCCGTGAAGTCGGTCGTCAGCGCGTTGATTCGGCTCTGCAGGCCGTCCAGGTACGTCTGATCGCGGTCGAGCGCCTGCTTCAGGTCTTTCATCCGTTTGGACCAGTACGCCTGGTCCTTGACCGGCTCGTCGCTCTTATCCTTGTCCTTCGACGCGTCGGGCGCCGCGGCGGCCGGTGCCGCGGTGGCCGGCCGAGCCGCTTCGGGCTGCGGAGCCGCGGCCGGGACGGCCTTGAGGTCCTTGTCGGTGATGACCTTCGCGTGCTCCTTGATCTGCTTGCGCCGTGCTTCTTCCTTCCGGGCCACGTCGGCCAGCGACTGAGCGTTCAGGGGGACAACGGCTGCGGCCACGACCAGGGCTGCGGCGGTGGCGACCAGCGTGCAGATTCGAGGTTTCATGGCAATCGAACCAGTTATCGGCCGTTGGGCAATCGTACGTAAGGCCCCAGGAGATGGTCAAGGCGACGCCCGTCGCCACGACAGCACACGGATGCCCGTGCGTGCCAACGCGCCATCGTAGTCTCGAGGGTCGCCGAGGACCGCCAGGGCGTCCCCGGCGCCAAGCATGACGTGGCGATCGGCCACGGCCGGCGCCGTCGCACGCCGGGCAGCCAGGACGGTTACGAGCGGGGCGTCCTGGCCATCGAGGCGCCCGTCGCCAGTCGTGTCGTATGCGGCCCCCCCGGCATAAGTGAACGCATATAGACGCGCCTCCGCCCCGCCGCACGCCTGGCCGGTCGTCCGCACGGTCGTCGCGAAGAAGACGACATCGCCGGCGACGGCAGGAAACGCGGACGCTCGTTCGACGCTGCCATTCGGACCCGCGGCGAGCGGGACTTCGAACGTGACGCGGCCGGAGCCTCCCTCGTCGAGCAGCCCGACGAGGCGATACCCGCCCGGCGGGGGCGCGGATGGCAAGAGGTCGCTGCCGGTGCCGAAGAACAGGTACTGCCGCGTCCCGCCGACGTTGACCGCAGCCATCGAGCCGACAATCGGCTGTGCCGCCCCGCCGTCCCACAACCGCACCGGGGAGCCGACGAGGACCCGACCCGATGGGTCCACACTCAGGTCCACCCGCCAGACGCTCCCGTTCAAAGTCCCGAGGTACGCCCTGGTTACGGCCGGCGAGCCAGCCGGTCCAACCGCCACCGGCGACGGCTGGAGCACGCCGTCGAGAGTAGCGGACGCGAGGACCGACCCGTCTGCGGCGTTCAGCGCGTAGAACGTCGTGCCGGCGACCTGGCCGGAGCGATTCGGCTGCGCGCCGACGCTGGCCGGCAGGAACCCCGACCCGACCAGCACGACGTCCGGACCGCTCGCTCCGATCCGTCCAACGGCCGGCTCCGACCAGGTCTGTCCCACGGTCTTCTCAATCGCCGGCGCGGATGCGCGAACATCGCCGTACGGGGCGATGGAGGCATCGAAATCCGCGTACTTCGGGAACGACCAGTTCAGCCGAATGCGGTCCGGCGCGGCGAAATACGCGAGCATGGCGTCGATGTCGTCGCTGTCGGGCGCCACTGCGTCGGCAAGATCGGCAAGCGTCACGTCGAACGACTGATAGAACGTGCCGCCGGGGCCCTCTCCCGCGACGAGGTGCGTCCGCCACGATCCGTCGATCTTCACGTTCGCGATCTTGATCGGCCCATCCATCAGGAGGGTGGGATCCGTCATCGCCTGCCCGAGAAGCAGGCGCGGAAGGCGGGCCAGCAGGTTGGGCGGGATGAACCCCCACACCTCGACGCCGAGCCTCGCGTCGATGCATTCGAGGAAGCCGCCGTTCGTACCGATCCACACGAGGCTTCGCCGCCGCTCCAGAGACGCCGCGAACCGGACGTAGTCGGCATCAGGAGCGGGAAGGAGCGCCGGCGGCCCCATCATGACAGGACGGGAATCCAGGATGGCGCCGAGCGGCAACGCTCGAAGGCGCGCGATCACCTGCGCTGCGCTTGACGGAGAGACACGCATCATCGCGGCGATCGCGGCGAGCGTCCGTGGATCGTCGGAAGCAAACCGTACCAGGCGCCCGTCAGCGGTCGCCGTGTACAGATTCCGCCGGTCCGGACCGGGGACCGACCCGACCCAGAGACTGGTGCCGTCAGACACGAACGCGTATCCCGACGGTCGAGTACTGTCCGGGATCGGCTTGTACGAACGGAACGCCCGCAGCCGGCCATCGAAGCCCGGCATGCTGAGCGCGGCCGTGATCATGACGTTGTCGCGCTGCGGGAGATCGGTGCCGTGCGAGTCCCTGACGACCGTCAACGGCAGCAGTTGACCATCCATGCCGTGTGCGCCGTCGAGGTTCGCCGTGCCCACGACCGGGCTCGCCACGACCATGTCGGCTGTCGACGTCGTCGTGTCCATATGTCCTTGTCGCACCGCCTCGTTCGCTGCGGCCGTCATCTCGGGCACCACGGTCGTGCCTGCGATCGGAGACGCAAACGCGTCCCTCAACCCGTTTGCGGCATCGAGTGCGGCCCGCGTCACCTCGACGTACGAACCGGCGGTGCGCTCTGCAACCGATCGCAGCTCGGCCGACTCGGCGGCTCCCGGAGCGACGGCGAGCACGTCGAACGGCACGTCACGGGCGGCAGCCGCGGCGATCGCAGCAGATGCGGCTCCGTCTCCCGGCTCGATGTGTCCGCTGCCGACGATGAGCACGACGACGACTCTGGTGCAGGAATCGGCGGCGCTCAGACGCGCCGCTTCGGCCGCTGCGTCCGATACCATGCGCGTCAGCGGCACATCCGCCGACGGAGTGCCCCCAGGCGGCAGCAGCGCATTCTCGTCCGCCAGCGCCTTCAGCACCCGCACGTTGGCGTCGGGGTCGTCGCCCTTCACCAGCACCTCGGATGCCGCGGTGCTTCCCGGAGGCCCGCCGCTCGTCCGCAGCAGCGCGAACCGTGCATCCGCAACGTTCATGGTGACCGCCCGCGCCAGCGAAGCGCGCGCGGCTGCGCGCCAGGCAGCCGTGTCGCCGGTCGAGGCGTCGGCGACCAAAAGCACGTACGGCGTGCGGTTCTTCAGGAACAGCAAGGGATCCAGTTGAGCGTGCGCAGGATCGGGCCGCACGAGCCATGCCGCCGCAAAGGCGGACAAAACCACCAACCGCCGACCGCTCATCGAAGACCTCCAGACGCGAGCGGCAGGCGCTGCAGCGTCAACCCCTGCCCCTGACCCTGCACCGGCGCCGCACTCGCATGGTGGTTCTGCTCGTCCGACAACGCCGCATCGGCGACGCGCTCCAGAACGCCGACCCGCGCCACCGTCATCTCGACGACCTGGTGAACACCGCGCGGGCCAAACGCTTCCGCACGCAGCGCGATCACGCCCGCTCCCGGGTTCCGGGACCCGATACCGTCGTGCAGGGGATCGCCGTCGGTCTCCGCCGGATCGTCGCCGATCATGACGACGACGTAGAACGGCGACTCGATGTCCGGCGTCGGCAGCAGGTCCTCGAGCGGCCCGTAGGCGTACAGTTGCCACCGGGGATTGTTGGTCCCCCATGGGCGCTCGGCGGTGCTCGCGTCCATCTCCGCCGCCGTACAGGACGCCGGGTGCCCGCAGTTCGCCACGTTGCGGATCGCGCTCAGATTTACGACCGTGCCTGCGTCGGTCGTCCTGGTTCCATCAGGTGCTCCGTCCACGAAGCCCGAGCGCACCGAACCGTCGAGCAACGGGTTCCAGTCGGGTACCGTGAGCAGATCGCCGGCCGCGCGCTCGACCGCCGCGTCGGCCGCGTCGAGCGCCTCGTGAGTGTGGCTGAAGCGGCCGGCGATGAGCGTTTCCGACATCGTGATGAGAACGATGGCCACGCCGAGAGCGGACATCAGCAGCATCGCGAGAAGCGCGACGACAAGCGCCGCGCCGTGATCTGATTCGAGCGTCATGATCTACCTTCCCAGGCTCATGTTCTGCGGCGTGATTTCGAACCGTGCTTCCTGATCGGGCACGAACCGGCCGCGCGCCGTCCCGCCCCGCGCGAAGAGGACCCCCGCCGGGCCGCGCAGCGCGTCGACTGCCGCTTCGACGCGAACGGTGACGGCGACTCGCCGGATACGCAGCAAGTCTGCGTCCCAACGGGTCGGCGCCTCCGCGTCGGGACACCAGGGACCATCCGTCAACTGCGCCGCGGTCAGCGGCACCAGCCCGCTCGAGGGGCCCAACGCGGCGAGGCGCGGCACCTGCCGGCCGCTGACCGTGTCGACGGCGAACGCGCAGTTCTCGCCCGCCGGGTAGGCCGCGCCGCCCGTTGCCGCAAGCGGCGGCGGCGCCGGCCCGTACGTCGTCCATGGCCCGACAGGATCCGAGAGCGGCTGCGCGAGGGAGGGCGGCGCCGGATCGCCGTAGTACTCGAACGTGAGGCCGACCACGTGATCCGCGACGGGAACGTCGGGATCGCCGTCGCCGCTGTAGCTCGCCAGCTCGTCGATGTCGCGCGCGCCGTCGTGTTTCAGGTACAGCGTCGTCGCCTCTGCCTGCACGATGACCGCGCCGGCGGGATAGTCGCCGAGCTGCGGCGAGCTGTCGACCTGCAGCGTGCCCGCGGCGGCGTCCACGCCCGTCACTTCAGCCAGGTCGCGCCGGCCCGAAGTCGGGTCGTACAGCAAGACCGTCATTCCGGTTGCGAACCCGCACGCGGCGCGCGAACACTCCCCGGTGTCCAGCATGAGCGTCGGAGATGGTCCGCTGACCGCGTTCGCGAGCCGCGCCTGCGCGGCTCGGGCGGGAACTGACATGATGCCGATCGTGTCGCGCCTGAACGTCCCGCCGGGATCGCTGTCGGCAATGCCCAGCCGCGACGGCACGACCGGCGCGAACGCGCGCAGGAGTGGCCCGTCGGCGCCGTACGGACCCGCGCCTGCGTCGAGGAGCGCCGACGAGACGGCGTCCACGGCGACCCGCAGCCGCTGCTGCACATCGGCGGTTTCCGACTCGGCCTGGAAGATGCCGTGCGACGGATCGAGCAGCGCGAACACCGCCGCGGTCACCACCGCGGTCACGCCCATCGCCACGACGAGCTCGACGAGGGAGAAGGCTCGGCTGAAGCCTCGCGCCCCTTCGCGCATCACATGCCTTTCCTCGTGCGGACGGCGACGAGGCGCACGCTGTTGCCGAGAGCCGAAGAGTCGCCGGAAGCAGCGCTTCGCCTGAAGCCGGCTACCACCTGCACGACGATGATGTCGTTGCCGAATCCCGGAAGCGGCTCGATGGACCACCGGCGGACGACGACCGTGCCGGGCGGCGGAGAACCGCCTGTGCCCAGAGACCGTCCGCGGCCGTCAAGGTAGTCGCAGTACCCGGGAACGTCTTTCGACAGCGCACCTGCCGGCGACGGCTGCAACCCGGGTTCGGTGACCGGAAGCCCGAGCGGATCGACGCTCCACGCGAGCGCACGCAGCTGCTCCATCTTCTGACGCGCCGCCACGGCGGCCTCCGTCGTGACGCGCGCATTCGCGTTGGCGCCGGTCGCCAGGACGAATAGTTGCGCGAGCGACGTCAACGCGACCGCGAGAATCGAGACAGCGACGAGCACCTCGACGAGCGAGAAGCCGTCGTTCGACCGACGGCGTCGACGGAATCGCATGGCTCGCGCGTCGAGACAGCAACTCGCGGTCCACGTGCGCCACGGCACGAAATGCGAGGAAACCTGCGGGTTGGACGCCGCTCCGGCGCAGCGGGATTGCAGCCGCTACAACCGGCGGCGGCGCGCGGATTGTGAGAACTGCACTGCGGAGCCGTTACTGCGGAGAGGCTGGCGCAGCGTTCGCGAGCGCGGCGATCTGCGCTTTCACGCGTGCGGCGTCCGGTGCCGCCGGGCTCATGTCCAGATATGTCTGGTACTCGCGTGCGGCATCGGCCGGCCGGCCGACGCGCTGCAGGCTCGCGGCCAGCGACAGGTGGAACGTCGGCTCGCCTGGCGCGAGCTGGATAGCCTTCTCGAACTCAGGAATGGCGCCCGCCTCGTCGCCCTGCTTGTGCAGGGCCATCGCCAGGTTGTACTCCGTCGCGTAGTCGGTCGGAAACAGACCGGCCGCCGTGCGATATTCCGCGACGGCGTGCTCCCAGTCGCCCTGCTCGCCGAGCGTGTGGGCGAGGTTGAAATGCGACGCCCAGTCGTTCGGAGCGACCTCGACGGCGTGCGAGAACCTGGCGAGGGCGCCATCGCGGTCGCCGAGGCGGACCAGCACCTGCCCGAGGTTGTTGAGCGTGAGCGGGTCGTCCGGATTGGCCGCCAGCGCCTGCTCGAACCGGCTCTTTGCCGCGTTCAGGTCTCCGGAGGCGTACGCGGCGCCCCCGCTGCGGCGCGCGTCGAGAAAAGCTCCTTCAGAGTGCGGCGGCGCCTCGGTCGGAACGCCGGCGCCCGGAGCGGCGGGTCTGACGACCGCCCTGGCCGGAGCCGGACCGGCCGGGCGGACCGTCTCGTCGAGGGAGGCCGGCTGGCGCCACCCGAACACGAGACCTCCGATCACGACGAACAGCAGCACGAGAATGCCGCCGACCATCTGCGTGCTCGTCAACGTGACGGGCCCGATCCTGATCGGCGTTTCAGCAGCCTTCAGTGGCTGCTCGCACCGGAGACAGGACGGGCGATCTGCGGCGATGCGCGCGCCGCACGATGCGCAGGTGACGAAGGCTGGCGTGGCCATGGCCGCAGGCGCTACCTTTCCCCACGTGCGGCGGGGCCCCGCCCCCGCCGCGAACT
>JBLMXQ010000130.1:0-29616 GCA_050257855.1 Betaproteobacteria bacterium
ACCCGACGCCGAGGATCGACGCGCCCGCGGACGACAGCACGTTCAGCACCTGGAACTCCGGCGGGTAGGCGTGATAGCGGCGCGGCATCCCGAGATACCCGAGGATGAACTGCGGGAAGAACGTCAGGTTGAAGCCGACGAAGATGATGACGGCGCTGATCTTCGCGAGGTACTCGTTGTAGAGCCGCCCGCTGATCTTGGGCCACCAGTAGTGCAGGCCGCCCATGTACCCCATGATGGCGCCGCCGACCATGATGTAGTGGAAATGCGCCACGACGAAGTAGGTGTCGGTGACGTGCACGTCCAGGCCGACCGACGCCAGGAACAGGCCGGTCAGCCCGCCGATCGTGAACAGGCCGATGAAGCCGATGGCGTAGAGCATCGGCGTGTCCCACGAAATCGACCCCTTGTACATCGTCGCCGTCCAGTTGAAGACCTTGACGGCCGACGGAATGGCGACGAGGAAGCTGAGGATCGAGAAGATCATCCCGGCGTAGACCGACTCTCCGGCCACGAACATGTGGTGGCCCCACACGAGGAAGCCGAGCACGGCGATCGCCAGGCTCGCGAACGCGACGAACGTGTAGCCGTAGATCTCCTTCCGGCAGAACGCGGCGACGATCTCGCTCACGACCCCCATCGACGGCAGGATCATGATGTAGACCGCCGGGTGCGAGTAGAACCAGAACAGGTGCTGGAAGAGCACCGGGTCCCCGCCGAGCGCCGGGTCGAAGAACCCGAGGTGGAGCACGCGCTCGGCCGCGACGGCGAGGAGCGTGACGGCGAGCACCGGCGTGCCGAGCACGAAGATGATGCTCGTCGCGTAGATGGACCAGAGGAACAGCGGCATCCGGAACCAGGTCATCCCCGGCGCCCGCATCCGGTGAATCGTCACGATGAAGTTCAGCCCGGTGAGGATCGACGAGAAGCCGCTGATGAAGATGCCGAGCGCGGCCGGGATCACGTTCGTCGTCGACGCGACCGTGCTGAACGGCGTGTAGAAGGTCCAGCCGGTGTCCACGCCTCCCGTAACCAGCGCGTACAGCGTGAAGAGGCCGCCGAGGACGAAGATGTACCAGCTGGCGAGGTTCAGCTTCGGAAACGCCAGGTCCTTGGCGCCGATCATCAGCGGGACGAGGAAGTTCCCGAGCGTTGCCGGAATCGAGGGAATCAGGAAGAAGAAGACCATCACGATGCCGTGCATCGTGAACAGCTTGTTGTACGTCTCGTCGGAGACCAGGTCGCCGACCGGCGTCGCCAGCTCGAGGCGGATCAGCACGGCGAAGATGCCGCCGATGACGAAGAAGACCGTGATGGCCGCCAGGTACAGCAGCGCGATGCGCTTGTGGTCGCGCGTCAGCAGCCACGACTTGATGCCGTACCCGTCGTTCAGGTAGTGGCGCGGCGGAAGAAGAACAGGACTGCTCATTTTCAGCTCTCGGCTATCGGTTCTCGGCTATCGGCTCGGCTGTCAGCTGTCGGCTGTCAGCTGTCGGCTGTCGGCTGTCGGCTATGGGCGCCAGGCACTGGGCTCTCCACGCTTGGCCGGCACCGAGAGCCGACAGCCGATAGCCGATAGCCTCCACTGTTCATCCGTGATCACTTCTTGACCGGCGCGGCCTCGCTCGCGCCCGGGCCGGGCGGCGCCGGCCGCGCAGTCGGCACCCCCGGCTGCGCCTTCAGCGACTTCACGTACTCGATGAGCTGCAGCAGCTGCTCCTCGGTGACCAGCCCCTGGAATGTCGGCATGATCGGCTGGTAGCCGGCAACGATCTTGGCGGCCGGATTCAGGATCGACTCGCGGACGTAGGCTTCGTCGGCCACGACCGGCCCGCCGTTCGACAGCTGGACGGTCGTCCCGAAGAGACCGGTGAGCACCGGACCGCGCCCCTGCGCGTCCGGGCGGTGGCAGGTGTTGCACGCCAGATCGGCGAACAGCTTCCCGCCGGCCGAGGCGAGCGACCCTTCGGCGGCGCCGCCGCTCAACCACGCCTGGTACTCGCTCGGCTCCATCACGACGACCTCGCCGATCATCCCCGAGTGGCGCGTGCCGCAGTACTCCGCGCAGAACAGGTGATAGCGCCCCGGCTTCGTCGCCTGGAACCACTCGTGCGTATAGCGCCCCGGCAGGACGTCGGCCTTCACGCGGAACGCCGGGATGAACACGTCGTGGATGACGTCCTCGGAGGTCATGATCAGCTTCACGGGCCGGCCGACCGGGACGTGCAGCTCGTTGATCTCGCGCTGGCCGTCGAGGTGCTGGAACTTCCACATCCACTGCTTGCCGACGACGTAGATGTTCAGCGTCTCGTCCGGCGGGGTCGAGATCGCGAAGAACACGCTGGCGCTCCAGACGAAGATCACCATCACGATGATGAAGGGGATGATCGTCCAGGTGAGCTCCAGGGCCAGCCCGCCGTGCGCGGCGGCGCCGATGCTGTCGGGCGTCCGGCGGCGGTACCGGATCGCGTAGAAGACGATGAGCCCGGCGATGAGCAGCGAGAAGAAGACCGACAGCCCGACGAGAAAGAAGTACAGGGCGTCCACGCGGCCCGCCATGGTGGACGCGCGCTCGGGAAAGAGCGGGTAGCTGGTCCACATAGGCGGCTAGGACCGTTCCTTCCGGATCATGATCAAGATGAAGCCGCCGAGCAGGAGCACCGTGGCCGCGCCGGCGATCCGCAGGGTGCGCACGATCGCCAGCCCGTATCGGCCCGTCGACGGGTCGTAGTGATAGCAGTAGAGCAGCACCTGCTCGACCGGCGAGCCGATCCTGCCCTGCGTTGCGTCGATGAGCGCGAAATTCAGATCGCGCGGCCAGTACTCGATGCCGAAGAGATAGCGCGCGATCCGCCCCTGCGGCGTGAGCACCATGATGCCGGTCGGATGCGCGAACTGCTTGAGTTGCGCGTCCCATACGTAGCGGAAGCCGACCGCCTTCGTCAGCCGATCGATCGACGGCTGATCGCCGGTCAGGAAGTGCCAGCCGCTTTCGGCTCCGGGGCGGCCGTACCGCTCCAGGTAGGTCGCCTTCTTGGCCGCCGCGAGCGCCGGTTTCTCCCGCGGATCGAAGCTGACGGTCACGACGTTGAACTCCCGGCCGACGTTCATCTTCAGCGTCTCGAGCGAGCTGACCAGGCCGTTCAGCACCTGCGTGCACAGCATGGGGCAGTCGAAGTAGACGAGCGCCAGCACGACCGGCTTCGTGCCGATGTAGTCGCCAAGGCGCACGGTGCGCCCGCTCTCGTCGCGGAACGCGATGTCGAGCGGCACCTGCTGATCGAGGTTCTGGTCGAAACCGACTTCGCGCAGCGTGCTGGGGACCGCCGACGCCGACGTGCCCGCCTCGATCTTGTAGCCGGCCGACGCCGGCCCGGCGCTCATCTGCGCCGAGGCGGGCGCAGCGGCCGGCAGGGCGAGCGCCGCCGCCAGGGTGAGGACATGCTGGTACTTCACGGTTTGATTTCTCCCACGTGCTGACCCGAATTGGCGTCTCCCGATTCGGAAATGGCCGGAGGCGGCCGGACGCCCTGGCGGGCAGGGAGGCCGTGCTCGAGCACCAGCTTCATCGCCCGATCGATGGGTATCCGGACCACCCCGTCATTCCTGTCCACCCACCCGTAGGTCGCGAGCAGCGCGTCCTCGCGGGCGCGGAGCTCGCGAAGATCCTCCCGCGGGTTGGTCTGCAGCCGCGGCTCCGGCGGCAGCTGCTGCTCCTGGCTGATGGCCAACGGGTACTGCGGCACGAACCGATGCGCTTCCTCGGCCGCGAAATACCGGAACAGCAGCCAGACGAGCAGGTGGATGACGATGCCCACCGCGAGCAGCGTGGCGCCGAAGGCGAACACTCCGCCGATGTTGACGTCGGCCGTTTCGTGATGCGCCGCCGGAGGCTCGTGATTCGCGTGTTCCGCTGCACTCATGGTCGTGGGCGTCTCAATGCGCCGTGGACGGCCGGTTGCCGCCGCGCTCGATGATCTTTCCGAGCGCATCGTCGAACTGGGGGTCGTGCACCGGCAGGATGGCGCGGCCGCGGAGCTGCCAGACGAAGCAGCCGGTCCACAGGAGGAACAGCGACGCCGGCAGCAGCACGTCGAGCCAGCTGAGGCTCAAGCCGGCCGGGTGGAAGTCGGGCCGGATCAGCCACAGCAGATCCACCCAGCGGCCGATGATGATCAGGGCGGCGACCCGCACGAGGACGCGCGCGTGCCGCTTGATCGCGCGCGACAGGAGCAGGACGAACGGCAGCGCGAAGTGAAACATGATCAACGTCAGGCCCAGGAACTGCCAGCCGGTGCGGACCCGATCCACGTACCACGAAATCTCCTCGGGAAGGTTCCCGGCCCAGATGATCAGGTACTGGGAGAACGACAGGTACGCCCACAGCATCACGAACGCGAGCGTCAGGTTCGAGAGGTCGTGGAAATGCGACGCGCCGACGATGCCGTCGAGCGGCGGGCGGCGGCTCAGCCACCACAGCACGATGATCGAGAAGGAGAAGGCGATCAGGCCCTGGCCGGCCATGAAGATCATGCCGTAGATGGTCGAGAACCAGTCGGGCGTGATCGACATCACCCAGTCGAACGACGCGAACGTGATCGTGATGCCGTAGAGCACGAGCCCGCCCGCGCTCGTCAGCTGCATCCTGCGGGCGATGCGCGGATCCGCGGTGCGGTCCTGCTCGAGCGACCACCTGTTCAGGAAGTACGTCAGCGCGTTCCAGACGATGAAGTAGATGGCGGCGCGGACGAGGAAGAAGGGGACGTTCAGGTACATCGCCTTGTGCCGCAGTGCTTCGTCGGCGGCGACGAGGTCGGCGTGCGTCCAGCTGTACAGCCGGTGCATCCCGAACAGGATCGGGATGAAGAGCAGCGTGACGACCGGCATCGTGCGCGAGGCGGCGCCGATCGTGCGGCGGATCACGACGCCCCACGCGCCGCCCGAGAGCTGGTGGATCATCCCGACGGCCAGGCACCCGAGCGCGAGGCCGAGGACGAGCATGTAGGCCAGCAGGTACGACTGGAAGAACTGCGCCGGCTCCGCGTACAGCCCGATCAGCGACACGAGCGCGCCGGCCGCGCCGGCGACGAGCAGCGTCCGCTGGTGGCGCGCCAGATCCGGGATGAGTTGGTCGGCTGTCTGGTTCAGCATCGATGTTCCGCTACTTCTTCGTCCCGGGTGCCTGATCCAGGGTGCTGCGCTCGGAGTCGGGTACGTCGTCCAGAGAGGCGTGCTCGCTCAGCTGCAGCGCGCGGATGTAGGCGATGATCGCCCAGCGGTCGGCCGCGCCGATCTGCGCCGCGTAGTCGGGCATCGCGCCGAAGCCGTTCGTGATCACGTCGAAGAAGTGTCCGACCGGTGCATTCCGCAGCCGCTCGTCGGCGTAGGCCGGCGGGCGCCGGTATCCCCGGCGCACGACCATTCCGTCCCCGAGGCCGGTCCGGCCGTGGCAGGGCGCGCAGTAGATGTTGAAGCGCTCCTGACCGCGCGCCATCACGGCCGCCGTGATCGGAAACGGGAAGACGGCCGTGTCCTGCCCGTTCACCTTGCCGGTGTAGAGCAGCGTGTCCTCCTCGAGGTGGCCGCGCGCCACCGTCCCCGGCACCAGCGGGCGCGCCGACCGTTCGTCGCCGAAGAAGGTCGACCGGCGCAGCGGGATGTACTTCGGCTGATCGTGCATGTCCTGCCGGCAGCCGGCGCCTGCCAGGAGCAGCAGGGCCGCGGCCACTCCAGCCCTCTTTCTAGTCCGCAACGGTCGTGACCTCCCGGGCGCTGAGCGTCTCGAGAAAGCGTCGCGTCCCCTCGAGCTCGAATTTCTGATCCCGCGCCTCGATGCAGAGGAAGAACCGGTTCCGGCTGGCCAGCGCGAAGCGCGGCACGTTGAATACCGGGTGGTGCGGCTCGGGCAGTCCGTTCAGCGCGAGCATGCCCAACACGGCCGAGAGCGCGGCCCCGAGAATCGTGCACTCGAACGTGACCGGGATGAACGCCGGCCACGAGTGGAAGGGCCTGCCGCCCACGTTGAGCGGGTACGCGATCGCCGAGACCCAGTACTGGAGCGCGTAGCCGCTGAGGCAGCCGACGATTCCGCCCAGCAGCACGATCAGCGGAAGCTTCGTGTGGTGCATGCCGAGCGCCTCGTGCAGTTCCTCGATCGGAAACGGCGAGTAGGCGTCCATGCGCCGGTAGCCCTCGTGGTACGCGCGGTGCGCTGCGGCGACCAGCGTGTCGGGGTCGTCGAATTCCGCCAGCAGTCCGTAGATGGCCGGGGAGGTGGTGGTCATACGACTCCCATCACTCGGCCGCCTCGCTCACCCTGGCCTCCGGCAGCATCGCCCGCATCTCCGCGATCGAGATCATCGGCAGGAACCGCAGGAAGAGGAACAGCAGCGTGAGGAAGAGGCCGATCGTGCCGAGGAACGTCGCCCAGTCCCAGAACGTGGGCTGGTACATGCCCCACGACGAGGTCAGGAAGTCGCGGTGCAGGCTCGTGACGACGATGACGAAGCGCTCCAGCCACATGCCAATGTTGACGATGAGCGAGATGACGAACAGGAGCGGCACCTTCTGGCGCACGCGCTTGAACCACAGCAGCTGCGGGATCGCGATGTTGCACAGGATGAGCGACCAGTACGCGACCGCGTACGGCCCGGTCATCCGGTTCAGGGGCACGAACATCTCGAACTTGTCCGCGCTGTACCAGGCCACGAACATTTCGGTCATGTAGCCGTACGCCACGATCAGCCCGGTCGCGAGCATCACCTTCGCCATGTTCTCCAGATGGCGCATGGTGATGAAGTCCTCGAGCCCGTAGACCGCGCGGATCGGGATGGCCAGCGTGAGCACCATCGCGAACCCGGAGTAGATCGCGCCCGCCACGAAATAGGGCGGGAAGATCGTCGTGTGCCAGCCGGGCAGGATTGCGATCGCGAAGTCGAAGCTCACCACGGTGTGCACCGAGACGACGAGCGGCGTCGCCAGACCGGCCAGCAGCAGGTAGGCGGTCTCGTAGCGGTGCCAGTGCAGCGCCGAGCCGCGCCAGCCCATGGCGAGGATGCCGTAGATCACGCGGCCGACGCGCGACTGCGAGCGGTCGCGCAGCGTCGCGAGGTCGGGAATCAGGCCCACGAACCAGAAGAGCAGGGACACGGTCGCGTACGTCGAGACCGCGAAGACGTCCCAGATGAGCGGGCTGCGGAACTGCGGCCACACGCCCATCGTGTTCGGGTACGGAAACAGCCAGTAGATCGCCAGCCACGGCCGGCCGGTGTGCAGCAGCGGGAACAGACCCGCGCACGACACCGCGAACAGCGTCATCGCCTCCGCGAACCGGTTGATGGAGGTTCGCCAACTCTGCTTGAGCAGGAGCAGGATCGCCGAGATCAGCGTGCCCGCATGGCCGATCCCGATCCACCAGACGAAGTTGACGATCGCGAAGCCCCAGCCGATCGGGATGTTGATGCCCCAGATCCCCACACCCTTGACGAGCAGGTACCCGATCGCGAGCAGCAGGACGTTCAGCAGCGCGAAGCTCACGAGGAAGCCGAGCCACCATCCGACCGGCGTCTTCCGCGTGAGGACGATGGAGCTGATCTTGTCGGTGACCGACCCGAAGGTGTGGCCCGGCGCGATGATCGGCGGCACGCCGGTGCCGGCGACCGCCTGATTCGGATCGGACGGAACTGCGAGGCTGTCGTCCATGTCGTTTACGAGGCTTCTTCGCCGATCTCGGGGTTCACGTTCCGCACCGCGGCCAGGTACGTCGTGCGCGGACGCGTGTTCAGCTCGCCGAGCAGCGAGTAGTTCCGAATCTCGGCCTGGAGCTGCGCGACGCGGCTCTTCGGATCGTTCAGGTCCCCGAAGACGATGGCTTCCGCCGGACACACCGCCTGGCAGGCGGTCTGGATTTCACCGTCCACGACCTTCCGGTTCTCCTTCTCGGACTCGATCTTCGCCGCGTTGATGCGCTGCACGCAGTACGTGCACTTCTCCATCACGCCGCGGCTCCGGACGGTCACGTCCGGGTTCCGCGCGAGCTTCAGGCTCGGCGTCGTCCAGTCGGAGTAGAGCAGGAAGTTGAACCGGCGGACCTTGTACGGGCAGTTGTTCGAGCAGTACCGCGTGCCCACGCACCGGTTGTAGACCATGTCGTTCAGGCCCTCGGCGCTGTGGACCGTGGCGCCCACCGGACAGACGAGCTCGCACGGCGCGTTCTCGCACTGCATGCAGGGGACCGGCTGGAAGTACGTCTCCGGCGCCTCCTGCGGCCCGCGATAGTACGTGTCGATGCGGAGCCAGTGCATCTCGCGCCCCCGCATCACCTGGTCCTTGCCGACTACCGGGATGTTGTTCTCCGCCTGGCAGCCGATCACGCACGCGTTGCACCCGATGCACGCGTTCACGTCGATCGCCATGCCCCACTTGTACCCGGAGTACGCGTAATCGGGGTACAGCGTGAGCGTGCGCGGCGGCGTCTCGTCACCCTCGCGGACCGACCTCGGATCCTTGATCCACTGGTCGCGCGTCACCGCGCGAATCTGGCCGCGTCCCTCCATCAGGTGGTGGTACTGCGTGCACGCCAGGGAATAGGTGTCGCCGGTGTCGACGATCTGCAGCCCGCTGTCGGACCAGGGCGCTTGGATCGAGCGGATCGCGTTGGCGTCGAAGCCGCATCCGGTGCCGATCTGGCCGGCGCGCGTACGGCCGTACCCCAGGAACACCGTGGCGGCGTCGTCGGGATGGCCCGCGACCACGAAAACCGCGCCGCGGACCATGCGGCCGCGCAGCCGGAGCTCGACGACGGCGCTCTTGATCTGGCCGTGCTCGCCGCCCTGGAATGCCACCGAGCCGCCGACCTTCAGACGCTCCGCCGTGGCGGGGCTCAGAAAGACGGCGTTGTCCCACGTCAGTCTCGTGATCGGTTTCGGCAGCTCCTGCAGCCAGCCGTTGTTCGCGTAGCGTCCGTCGAGCACCGACGGGTCGTTGCGGAAGATGACCTCGAGGCCGCCGGCATTCGGCGCCGGGCGCGGAACCTGGGCGAGCACGCCCGCCTTGACCGCGACCTGCCGCGCCGGCAGCGCCGTGCCTGGAACGAATCCGTCGTGCAGCCACCGGCGCCAGTGCGCCTCGAAGTCCGGCTGGAGCGCCCCGCCCGCGGACGGCTGCGTGGGCGCTTCTGTCGTCACGCGCGCGCCGCCCGGCGCCGTCGTCGGGGTCCCGCCGGGGCCGGCCGGCGGGCCTCCGGCTGAAGCCGTGGGACTCGAAGGCGTCGGGGTTGCGGCGAAGCTGAATGGCGCGAGCTGCGGCGCCACCGAGCCGTTTCTGAACTGCGCGTTCCAGAAGGTGCGGAGCATGTCGTACGCCGACCGCTCCGGATGGTCGCTCATCGCCGCCAGCACTTCGTGCGCGTTCTTGCCTTCGTAGAGCGGCGCGATGAGCGGCTGGATGATCGACACGGTGCCGTCATACGCGCGCGCGTCGCTCCACGATTCGAGGAAATGCGCCTCCGGAACGTGCCAGTGGCACAGGGCGGAGGTCTCGTCCTGGAACTGGCTGAGATGGACGCGCAGCTCGACCTTCGACATCGCGGTGGCGAACCCGGCATCGACCGGCGCCGTGTAGACCGGATTGCCGCCGAGGATGACCAGCACGTCGACCTTGCCGGCGTTCATGTCGGCGACGAGCGCCTCGAGCGACGCCGCCTGATCGGTGGGCTCGGCTTCGACCGGATCCGTGTATACGACCGTCCTGCCGGCGTTGCCGAGCGCTGCGTTCATCGCGTGCGCCAGCGCATGGACGACCGGCCGCTGCTCGTCGCCGGCAATCACCAGGCTCGAGCCGCGGTGTGCCTTGAGGTCGGCCGCGATTGCCTCGATCCACTTCTGGACGGCTCCGGCGCTGGCGCCGCTGAACGCCGCCGATCCGCCGGCGTCCGCCTCGGAGATGCCGATCGCGGCGGCGATCCGGCGCGCTGCCAGCTCAATCTCGGTGGGGCGCAGCGGCAGGCGGTGATCGGCCTTCGAGCCGGTCGAGGTCGGCATCGACTCGAGCGCGTACAGCCGGTTCATGCGCTCCGGCTGCCCGGGCCGGCGGCGGCGCGCGAACTCGCGCGCGTAGCGCAGACGGCCGGGACCGGAGGAGAGGAAGTCGGCGTCGAGCGAGAGGATGACGTCGGCCTGCTCGATCTTGTACTGCGTCTCGACGTACTCGCCAAAGGCGAGCCTCGCGCCGGCGCGGACCATGTCGCGGCTGGCCGGATCCCACTGGTGCCAGCGCGCCGACGGATAGGCGGCCAGCAGATCGCGGATCTGCGCGGCGAGCGTCGGCGAGCTGATCGACTCCGTCAGCAGGCGGAGGCCGGCCCCCTTGAGCGGCTGCTGGGCGTTCAGCACGGCCCGCATCGCGCCGATGAACGCCGACCACGGGCGGATGTCGCCGAGGTGCGTCAGCGTCTGCGAGCGGTCGGGGTCGTAGAGCTGGAGCGTCGCGGCCTGCGCGAACACGTCGGTCGCGCCGAGGCTGCCCGGGTGCCCGGGATTGCCTTCGACCTTCGTCGGGCGCCCCTCGTGGCTCTCGACCAGGAGGCCGGTGGCCGCGCCACCCAGCGGCATCGCCGTGGCGAAGAACAACGGCTGGCCGAGGACGAGGTCCTCCGGCTGACGGACGTACGGGACGATCTTCTCCGGCGGCTGCTTGGTGCACGCGGTGAAGCCGGCGAGGGCGAGGGACGCCCCCATCAGCTTCAGGAACGTGCGGCGCTGGACCGGGTCGATGATCGCTTCGGCCTGCGACGGGTATTCGCGACAGAGCTCGGCGTGGAACGCCGGGTCGTCGGCCAGTTCATCGATCGTCCGCCAGAAGCGCCGGGTCTGCGGGTTTCCGCCGCCCGTCCCGGTTTCCGAATCTCGTGTCGTCATCGGTGGCAGGTGGAGCAGCTCGTGAGCTTCTGAATCTGGTACTCGGCGACCAGGCGCTTGCCCAGCTCGAGCTGGTTCGCCGGAGGCGTGTAGCTCACGCTGAAGACCTCCTCGCGCGGACGGACGTACTGTTCCGGATTCCGGTGGCAATTGATGCACCACTCCATCTGGAGCGACTCGGTCTGCCACATGAGCGGCATGCGGTCCACCTGGCCGTGGCACGTGGTGCAGCCGATCCCCTTGTTGATGTGGATGCTGTGGTTGAAGTAGACGAAGTCCGGGAGGTCGTGGACGCGCGTCCACTCGATCGACTGGCCGGTCCGGAAGCTGGCGCGCACGGGTTCGAGAAAGGGGCTGTTCGAAAAGATCTGCGAGTGGCAGTTCATGCACGTCTTCGTCGGCGGAATTCCGGCGAAGGACGAGTCTTCGACCGACGTGTGGCAGTAGCGGCAGTCGATGCCGTTGCCGGCGACGTGACGCTCATGGCTGAACTGTATCGGCTGCTCGCGGGCCACGCCCACGTCGGTGACCCAGGAGGATCGATTGACGGTCTCGAACAACCCCAGCAGCCCGGCGACGAAAAAGACCGCGCCGAAGATGCTGACCCTCGCGATGGTGTTCGCGCTGCGATGAAAGATCTGCGACATCGGGTCCCGACCGAGCGACGTTCGTACAGGGCGGTGGGGGGTGCTCTGCAGCAGGCCTGGCGAGGGCACGAGCCAAGCCAGGCCGGTGGGATCCCAGGTGCCCTCGGCACCCGGCCGTGTGAGGCCCCCCGAACCGCAACACGAGCGGAGGGTTCCGACCAGAGGAAACGCGCCGCCGAACGACAGCTAAGGAGCTTACTTCTTTTGGGACCGGAAGGCGACCATTATTTTGTGAAAGATTTCACATCAAGAAAACGTGAGCCCCGCCGGCGCTCTCCGACATCAGGAGCCCTGTCGCGGGTTCCCCTCCGGCGCCTTCTCCGGCGTGTACGCGCGGCCCATCACGTAGCGCTCGATCCAGCCGAGCTCGATGTTGCCCTTCGCGAGCTGGTGTCGCAGCGTGAACCAGTTGTGCCCCTCGCGGGGCGCGACCCACAGCATGGTCGGCACGCCGTTCGCCTTGAGCCCGCGGTACATCTGCACCTGCTGCGGCATCGGCACGCGCTCGTCCTGTTCGCCCGAGAGGAAAACCGTGGGCGTCTTCACGTTCGCGACGTCCTTGATCGGCGACTGGCTCCAGTAGACGTCGATCGGCGCGTTCTTCTGCCAGGGTGTGCCGCCGAACCACGCCGTGCGCGAAGCGCGCAGGTCGGATTCGCTGTAGAACGACAGCCAGTCGGCGGCGCCGGCCGCCGACGCGGCCGCCGTGAATCGATCGGTCAACGTAATGAGCCTGTTCGTGAGATGGCCGCCGGCACTGAAACCGGCGACGGCCATGCGATCCGGATCGACGAGGCCCTGGCGAATCAACGCGTCGACGCCGGCCATGACGTCGAGCGGCGCGTTGTGGAAGTAATGACCCACCATGTCGCGCAGGAACGCGTTGCCGTACCCGGTGCTCCCGCGATAGTTCGGCCGCAGGACGACATAGCCTCTGGCCGCCAGCACCTGGGGGTAGTCCACCCACGTCCAGAAGCCGAACTTGTCGGAGTCGTTCGGACCGCCGTGCAGCTCGACGACGAGCGGGTAGCGCGTGCCGGCGTGGTAGTCGAGCGGGTAGAAGATCAGGCCCTCCACCGTGACGCCGTCGGCTCCCTTCCACTCGATCTTCTCCTGCCGGGGAAGCTCGAACTCGCGCGCGAGGAAGTCGTAGAAGCCGCTGACGCGCGTCAGGGTCGTTCCCGGTCCCGGGCCGCGGTCGTCGGTCGCGAGCGTCCAGATGTCCCCGATGCGGGTCGGTTCGTCGAGCTGGAACACCATCTTTCCGGCGCTCGGGACCAGGCTCCACGTGATCGGCGCCGGGGCGTCGGGGATGTTGTGCCGTCCGTCGGTGAGCTGCTGCGGCTGCCGTGATGCCACGTCGATCCGGAAGATCTCGGTGTGCACGCCCATGTTGGCGACCGCCAGAATCGACTTGCCGTCGGGCGACCAGGCCGCGTGCTGGATTTCGTACGGGAACTCGGGCAGCAACGGCCGCGGGGGCGCGCTGGCGTCGGCGGGGCCGAGGAACACGGTACTCGTGTAGTCCGGCTCGAACCTTTCGTTCGCTCCGGCGAGGAAGAGGATCTGGCGATCGTCGGGCGAGAGCTCGGCTTCCTCTTCCTCGACGTCGTTGTGCGTGAGGACACGCGGGTTCCCGCCGTCCGCGTCGACGACCCATACCTCGCTCCGCCACCCGTCGTCGAGGAGCGGCGTCGGCGCGCGGTGCATGGCGATCCGGCGCCCGTCGCGCGAGACGCGGAACGCCAGCACGGACGAGGCGCCCTCGGTGAGCTTCTCCTCCGCGCCCGTCGAGACGATCACCTTCCAGAGCTGACGCTGGTGGAAGTCCGCATCGAAGAGGTAGACGTCGTTCTTCTCGCGCTCGCGTTCGAGCTCCTCCGGCGTCTTCGGATCGCTCGCGAGGAAGTAGATCGCCGATCCGTCGGGCGCCCACGCCGGCTGCGACACGCTCGTCACGTGGTGCGTCAGCTCGCGGGCTTCGCCGCCTCCGGCCGGCAGCAGGTAGATCTGCGTCTCGGCGTCGCCGCGGTGCGTGAGGAAGAGGATCGCCCTGCCGTCGGGCGACCAGCGGGCAGACCACTCGCCGCTCGCGCCGAAGGTGAGCTGGGACGCCGCGCCGCCGATCTCCTGGAGCCAGAGATGCGGGATGCGCCGGTCGGCCTTCCAGTCGGTCGTGTTGACCTGAAACACCAGGCGCCTCCCATCGGGCGACAGCTCGGGGTCGACGACCCGCGAGAGCCCGACGAGGTCGACGAGTGTCATGGGCCGCCGCGTCTGCGCGCGCCCGATCGGGCCGGCGGCCGCTGCGAGGAGAACGAGGACGGCGGGGAACCGCGACCAGCTGTATTTCATAAGAATCCGTGAGCCTGGACGAACACTATAGCGCTCTATGAGACAACAGGGCATGGATGGCGCCGCACGCGTGAGCCCCATCCGCTTACAAGTTGTTGATAACTATTTCACGTCCCCGTAGTATTTCGACCACCAACCGTCGGAGCGCCACCTGTCTTCGTTTCTCGGGGGAGGGCGAAATGATTCGCAGGGCGATCCTTTTCACGGTCACACTCACACTCGGGTTCGTCGCGTCGACCGCTCTCGCGCAGACCGGCCAGGGCAGCCTGCGCGGATACGTCAAGGACGAGCAGGGCGGCGCGCTGCCCGGCGTGTCCGTGACGGCCACCAGTCCGGCCTTGATTCAGCCGGCCACCGGCGTCAGCGACGCCAACGGGTACTATCGGCTCATCAACCTGCCACCCGGCACGTACGCGGTCACGGCGGAACTCACCGGATTCGCGACGTTCAAGCGCGAAGGCGTCCTGCTGCGTGGCGGCGCCAACTTCCAGGTCGACGTGACGATGAAGATCGGCTCGCTCTCCGAGACGATCACCGTGTCGGGCGAGTCGCCGATGCTCGAGGTGAGCAAGCCGAGCAACGTCCTCAACATCTCGGGCGACTTCCAGCGCGAGATGCCGATTCAGTCCCGCCGGAACTGGAGCGACTTTCTCGAACTGACGCCGGGCGTGCACTCGCGTCCCTTCGACGACGGGAGCGGCCGGATGGTCTACTTCGGTCATGCGACCGAACACTTCGCCCACGTCATTCAGCTCGAGGGGGCCATCGCCTCGAACTACCAGGACGCGCAGGTCACCTACGTGTCGATGGGCGCCGACATGGTCGACGACGTGCAGGTCAAGACCGGCGGCGTCGACGCCGCGGCCCCGATGGGAACCGGCCTGAACATCAACGTCATCACGAAGAGCGGGGGGAACACGTTCAAGGGCTCCGCCGCGTACGCGTACCAGCCGTTCTCGTGGAATGGCGACAACGCCGCGAACTGCACGCCGAGTCCCGGCTGCCATCCCGACAAGCCGGGCACGCCGACGACGGCGTACGTCCGGCAGTTCGACGGCGGCCTCGGCGGTCCGGTCAAGAAGGACGCGATCTGGTTCTTCGGGTCGATTCGCCGCGCGCAGAGCGAGAGCGGCATCAGCCGGACGGCGGACAACATCCACTGGCTGACGGCGTTCAATCCCGGCATGACGCTGTTCAACAACCAGGCGGAAAGCTGGCAGCCCTACGGCAAGGTGACCGCGAAGCTGTCGCCGCTCCACGAGCTGGCGGCGTTCTACCAGCACGACCGCAGCTCGATCACCGGCGATCGCGAGTATCACTTCTCGCGCGCCGTTCTCGGCTCGACCGGCGGGTCGCTGTACGGGGTGAAGGTGACGTCGGCGTGGAACAACCGTCTGACGACGACCTTCCTGGCGGCGTACAACGACAAGAGCGGATCGGACAAGAACACGTACGCGAACTACAACGGCTCGGGGCCCGACGTCATCATCCACAAGAGCTTCAACATTCAAAGTGGACGAGCGGTGGGCAGCGGACGCCTCGTACAGGGCGGGAACCTCGACGGCGGATCCGGGAGCTACCAGCCGGCCTCCCTCATCACGCTTCGAGGCGACCTCACGTACTACAAGGATGGGTGGGGCGGCTCGCACGAAATGCAGACCGGCTTCTTCGCCGAGCCGCGGAGCACCTATGACCAGACGACGTTCTACGTGAACAACGGGTTCATCCTGGAAGAGCGCGCGATGATCGATCCGAACAACCCCGCCGCGGGGACCGTGCCGTTCCACCGGCAGTACGTCGACGCCACCGAGTTGACGACGCGGGCGGCGCGCGATCGCGACTGGGCGTTCTACCTGCAGGACAACTGGCGTGCCGGCGAACGGCTCACCGCCAGCCTGGGCGTCAGGTTCGACTTCGTCAAGCGCTTCGACAAGATCTTCGACATCACGCGGGAGAACACGCACATCGTGCAGCCGCGCTTCGGCTTCTCGTACCTGGTGACGAAGGACGCCAGGAACGTGCTGCGGGGAAGCTACGTCCGCGAAGGCGAGCAGATGATGGGCCGCGACGCCGTGACGACGTTCGGCGCGGACAGCCGTGTCGGCGCCCGAAACGAGTACGATCTGAACGGCGACGGCGTGTTCGAGACCGTGCAGGTGAGTCCGGCGACGACCGCCGCGATCGCGAACTACCAGTTCGATCCGAAGCTCCACCAGCCGTACGTCGACGAGTTCATCCTGGGCTTCCGGAAGCAGCTGCCGGGCCAGCTCGGCGTCGACGTCGCCGGCATTCACCGTGTGTACAAGGACACGTACGCCGAGCTCGAAATCAACGGTTTGTACCCAAGCGGCCCGAACCAGCCCTTCGGCGGATACGGCGCGATCGATCCGAACCAGGGAAACATCTTCCAGCAGACGAACAACTCGTGGAGCCGCCTCAACTACACGGCCCTCGAGATCACCATCACCAAGAACATGTCGCACCGCTTCCAGGTGATCGCCGGGATCAACCGGCAGTGGCAGCACATCTCGGGCGACTGGAACCCGCACGATCCGGCGAAGTTCGTGCAGCCCAGCACGTTCCCGAACGACAAGCTGCTCTACATGCCTCGTGGCAACAACGAGCAGAACAGCCTGCCGTTGACGACCGGCGGCACGACGCTGACCTACGGCCCGACGTGGCAGAAGTACCGGCTGAACTTCGGAGGCATCTACCAGGCGCCGTTCGGGATCTCACTGGCCGCGAGCTACACGATCGAAGCGGGGCCGTGGTCCGGGCCCGTCGTCGACTTGCTGGCGGCCAACGACCCCGCGCTCGCGGCATTCGGTCCGGCCACGTTCAAGCTCCCGAACGGGACGACCGTCAGCAATCCGCTCCGAACGCGGTTGCGCTATGTGTATCCGACTCGTGGCGACGGCCAGGTCCAGGCGCCCGCCATCAAGACGCTCGGCCTCAAGATCGGAAAGATCGTTCCGCTCGGCGGCACGCGGGAGGTCGAAGTGGCGGCGAATCTCTTCAACCTCCTGAACGCGGGCAACTACACGCAGTACAACTACAGCGGTGCGAGCGAGAGGTTCAACCCGAACTTCCTCCAGTTCCGCAACCAGCAGTCGGCCCGGGCGGTGCAGGGAACGGTCGTGTTCCGGTTCTAGAATGAGCGGGTCGGGCGGGAAGGCCGGCGAGGCCTTCCCGCCGGCCCTGACCTTACCCTGCAGGAGGACGCATACATGCGGCTGCGATTCCTCGCCCTCGCCTCGTCGCTCGTTGGCCTGGCCTCGGCCCCTGTCCTTCACTCGCAGACTCCGCGCGCAACCGGGGCCGGAGATGGCTTCACGCTCGCTCTCGCCGGCGACTCGATCATCACGCGCAGGCTGACGGTCGACGAGGATCCGGGCTTCCGGCCGCTCGTCGATCTCGTCCGCGGCGCCGATGCCGCCTTCACCAACTTCGAGATGCTGCTGCACGACTTCGAGCCGTACCCGCAGGCGCAGAGCGGCGGAACGTGGATGCGCGGCGACCCCGAGCTGGCGAAGGAGCTGGCGTGGATGGGATTCGACATGGTGTCGCGGGCGAACAACCACGCCGGCGACTACAGTGTCGAGGCGCAGCGGCTGACGACCAAGTACATCGAAGAAGCCGGGCTCGTGCAGGCGGGCGTCGGCGAGAACCTGGAAGAGGCGCGCGCGGCGCACTTCCTCGACACGCCGAAGGGACGCATCGCGATCATCTCCGTCGCGTCGACGTTCACGGCGCACTCGCGCGCCGGCAGCGCGCGCGGACCGATCCGCGGCCGGCCGGGTCTCAACCCCCTCCGGTTCACCACGACGTATCAGGTCCCGCCGGATCGCCTCGAGGCGCTGCGCGGCATCATGCGCGACCTGCACCTGAACCCGCCCGCGAGCGGGAGCGACCTGCGGTTCCTGAACAACCGGTTCGTGGCCTCCGATCACCCAGGGGTGCGCACCGAGCCGGTCGCCACCGACGTCGAGGCGATCGCGGCCGTCGTCCGCAACGCCTCGCGGCTCGCCGATCGCGTCATGGTCACCATCCACGCGCACGAGGGACTGCCCGGCGATCGGACGCAGCCGGCGGAATTCCTCGTGGCCTTCGCGCACGCGATGATCGACGCCGGCGCGGACATCTTCGTCGGACACGGTCCGCACGTCGTGCGCGGCATCGAGATCTACAAGGGCAAGCCGATCCTCTACAGCGTCGGCAACTTCATCTTCGAGAACGATCTCGTGTTCGAGCAGCCGGCGGACGCCTACGAGCAGGTCAAGCTCGGGCCGCTGGCCGGGGTCGCCGACTTCGACGACGCGCGGTCGAACCACGACACGCGCAGTTTTCCGGCCGACCGCGACATGTGGCAGTCGATGATCGCGACCGTCCGGTGGCGCGGCAAGGCGCTCGAGGACATCACGCTCCACCCGATCGCGCTCGGCTTCGGCCGCCCGCGGATCGAGCGCGGCCGGCCGACGGTGGCCGATTCGGCGCTGGCGAAGGCCGTCATCGACGAGGTGGCTGAGCGATCGAAGCCGTTCGGCACCGGGGTCGTGTTCGAGAACGGCCTCGGGCGCGTCGTGATCCCGGCCGCCACCTCCTCGGCGCGGCAGGACCGATGACCCGCGCCATCGCGCATCGCGAGCGGCCGGCTGGCCGCCGCACCGATTCCCGACGCGAGGACGAAGCCGTGATGCACGCCGGATCGCGTCGTCGCCTGTCGTTCGCGGCCGCCATCGTCACGGCGGCCGTGCTGTCCGTTCATGCGGCGGCGCAGGCGCCGGCGGCGATCGGCCGCGTCATCGACGAAGCGCGCCAGCGCATCGGCGCGCCCGGCATGTCCGTGGCGGCGGTCGCCGGCGATCGGCTGGCATGGGCGGCCGGCTTCGGCGTCGCCGACGTGGAGAACCAGGTGCCGGCGACCGCCGACTCGATCTACCGGATTGCCTCGATTTCCAAGACGTTCGCCGCGACGGCGGTGATGCAGCTCGTCGAAAAGGGCCTCGTGTCGCTGGACGATCCGATTCAGCAGTACGTGCCGGAATTTCCGAAGAAGGGCGATACGACGATCACGCTGCGGCACATCCTGACGCACACCTCGGGCATCCGGCACTACAAGCCGGGCGAGATGGCGAACCCCGCGTCGTACGATTCCGTCGCGAAGGCCATCGAGATCTTCAAGGACGATCCGCTGCTCTTCACGCCCGGCACGAAGTACAGCTACTCGACCTATGCGTTCAACCTGCTGGCCGGCGTGGTCGAGAAGGCTTCGGGGCTGACTTACGAGGCGTACCTGCGTGAACACATCTGGAATCCGGCCGGGATGACGGCGACGCGGCTCGAGCACCCGCCGGAGATCGTGCCGCACCGCGTGCGCCAGTACGAAAAAGCCGCCGGGAACGGGCACGTGCGCAACGCGCCGTACGCGGATCTCAGCGTCAAATGGGCCGGCGGCGGCATCATCTCCGACGTCGTCGATCTGGCGAAGTACCACATCGCGCTGGACGCCGGGAAGCTCCTGAAGCCGGAGACGCTCGCGCAGATGTACACGCCGAACGTCCTTCCCGACGGGACGAAGACGGAATACGGGCTCGGGTGGATGGTCTTCACCGACTCGCAGGGGCGGCGCTGGGTCGGCCACGCCGGCGGCGCGACCGGCGGGACGACCTATTTGCTGCGGTCACCGGAGCGGAAACTGGCGGTCGTCATCCTCTGCAACGTCGAGAGCGCTCCCGGACTGCGCGAGCTCGCGACCCAGGTTGCAGACATGCTGCAGGAATCGAATCAACGCGCCATCGGCCGCAGCGCTTTCCAGCGCTCGATGACGCGCACGGCGGCGTCGACGAACGCCTCCGTCGCGCGGCGGCCCTGCTCCGCGGTCGCCTCTTTCGGATCGCGGTTGCTCCACACGCCGGTCGGAGACATCTCGCGGGTCGAGGTGCGCTTGCCGGTGTCCTTCGGCTTCAGCCCCTCGGCGAGAAAGAGCATCGTGTCGAGCCGATCGCCCCGGACGACGTCCGGGAGCATCTTCGTCAGGTGTTCCGGCATGGTGAGTGTCGTGCGCTGAGCGCTATCGAGCTGCACGAGCGAAGGGAACAGGTAGAGCGCGCGGGAAGTCTCGCCGACGCCGCCATGTCGATCGAAATCCGAAGGTTCACGGGGTTCACGAGGTTCACGGGGTTCGCCGGTCGGACGGTTCAGGGCGGCGATGGCGTCGCCGAGGTCGATGGCGACGGCGGGCGTCTCCTGATTGATCCGATCGACGACGAACCGCGTGATGTACTGATTGCCCGCGTGGCTGTTCATGAACAGGAAGCGCCGGAAGCCGTGATGGATGAGGCTCTGTGCCGCCTCGAAGTAGACGCGTTCGATCGTCTCGGAGGACAGCGTGATCGTGCCGGGAAATTCCATGTGGTACGGCGACTGGCCGGCCATCAGGATCGGCGCGACGAGGACGTCGGTCCGCTGCGCAATCAGCTTGGCCTGCTCGATGCCGGCGTAGAAGTCGGTGCCGATCGGCGTCTGCGGCCCGTGCTGCTCGAGCGACGGAACCGGGATGAGCACCATGTCGGTGCGCGTCAGCAGGTCGCGCACCTCCGGCCAGGTCATGTGCGGCAGGAAATTCCTGACCTTCTCCTCGCGCCACAGCGGGTTGGTCTGGGCGAACGCCGAGGAAACGGAAAGCGCCACGAATACGGACACGACGATGGACGGGCGCGGTTTCGTCATCAGCATCTGACCCTCCGTGTCCTCTATGGTTGCGTCCGCTACTGCGGCTGTCCGCTGAGCCGCTCCACGAGATCCTGAATAGCCGCGTCGTCCTTGCCCGCGCCGAGCGCGGCGCAGAGCAGCATGCGCGCCTTCAGGCCGTCCAGATCCTCGCCGCCGATGACGCCGAGCGTCCGCGCCCCGGCGTTCACCTCGACGCGGCCGCCCCGCGTACGCGTGGTGAACAGCACGGTGACGTTCTTCGCGCGCGCCTCCTTGACGGCATCCATGACTGCCGGCGGCACGTTGCCGCGCCCGAACGTCTCGATGACGAGGCCCTTGACGCCGTCGGCGATGGCCGCGCGCACGAGGTGACCGTCGCTCCCCGCGACGAGCGTAATCATGTCCACCTTCGGCTCGACCCGCGGCGCATCGATGGTGACCCGTCCCAGCGTCTTGCGCGTGATGACGACGCGGCCGGCGTCGATGTAGCCGACCGGACCGACCCAGGGCGACTGGAACGCGTCCAGGGCAATCGCGTGCGTCTTGCGCACCCAGCGCGCGCTGTGCAGCTCGTCGTTGAGCGTGACGAGGACGCCGGCGCCGCGCGCCTGCGGCGCGGCGGCGGTACGGAACGCGTTCAGCAGGTTGCGCGGGCCGTCGGTATCCGTTTCGCGCGGCGGCCGCTGCGCCGCCGCGAACACCACCGGCCGGTCCCCCTTCAGCAGGAGATCGACGAGGAACGCCGTTTCCTCGAGCGAATCGGTCCCGTGCGTAACGACGATTCCGGCGAGCGCCGGATCGGCGGCGAACAGCTCGTTGATGCGGCTCGCGAGCTTGAACTGCAGCTCCGGCGTCATGCGCGAACTGCCGATGCGCGTGAAGTCCTCGGCCGTGACCGTGGCTACCTTGTCGAGGCCGGGAATCAGTGCGGCAATCGCGGCGCCGTTCAGCGGACCGCCGGCGCCGCCCGAGATCGTGCCGCCGGTGGCCAGCAGGTGGACGTGCGGCGGATCGGCGGCGCGCGCGGGCGCCGCGCAGGCGACGAGGAGGGCGAGGACGGTGAAACGGCGACCGAGCGGCCGTATCATCGTCATGGGCGATCCTGCAACGTCGGCCCGGCCGGCTTCTGGTCGCCGGGCGCCTTCTCCCACGTGTAGGGCCGCTTCGTCGCGTACTGCTCGAACCACGCCATCTCGACGTTGTTCTTGAACAGCTCGTGCCGCAGCTCCGCCCAGCCGTGCGGCTCGCGCGGCGCGACGTAGAGATGCGCCGGGACGCCATTGGACCTGAGCGCGCGGTACATCTCGACCGACTGCGGCATGGGGACGCGCGGATCCTTTTCGCCGACGAAGAAGATGGTCGGAGTCTTCACGTTCGCGACGTCCTTGAGCGGCGAGTTGTTCCAGTACGCCTCGATCGGCGCGTTCTTCTGCCACGGCGTGCCGCCGAACCAGGGCGTGCGGAAGGAGCGGATGTCGCTCTGAGCGTACATCGAGATCCAGTTCGCGGCGCCGGCGCCCGACGCGGCCGCCTTGAAGCGGTCGGTGAACGTGATGATCTTGTTCGTCATGTGGCCGCCGCCGCTCCAGCCGGCCTTCACCATCCGGTCCGGATCCGCGATGCCGCGGCGGATCACCTCGTCGACCCCGGCCATCACGTCGAGGTGGGCATTCCTGAAGTAGTGGCCGACCATGTCGCGCTCGAACGCGTCGCCGTAGCCGGTGCTGCCGCGGTAGTTCGGCTGCAGCACGGCGTAGCCCCTGCCGGCGAACACCTGCAGCTCGTACGTCGGGTTGCCGATCGAGTACTTGTCCGATGCCTGCGGCCCGCCGTGCGTCAGCACCGCGAGCGGATACTTCTGGCCGGCTCGATAGTCGACCGGATACGTGAGCAGTCCTTCGACGGTGGCGCCGTCGGCACCCTTCCACTGGATGGCCTCCTGCCGTCCGAGCTTGAAGTCGCGCGCGACGAAGTCGAACACGTGCGTCACGCGCGCGGGCGCCGCCCCCGCGCTCATCGTCCAGACGTCGCCGGGGCTCGTCGCATCCTGGAGGGTGAAGACGTGGCGATCGCCATCGAGCGACCAGTTCTGGACCTCGTGGTTGCCGCTGGTGATCTGCTTCGGTGACCCGCCCGAGGCGGGCAGCTCGAACAGCTCCTGATGCACGCCCACGTTGGCCGTGAAGTAGATCGACCTGCCGTCGGGCGACCAGGCGGCGCGGTTGACGTCGAAGGCGGGTGCAGCGCCGCCGGCCAGGACGCGCGGCGTTCCACCAGCCGCCGGCAGCTCGAACAGGCGGCCGTTGTAGTACGTCTCCAGGCGGTCGTCGGCGCCGGCGACGAACAGGACCTGCGAGCCGTCGGGCGACATCACCGGATCGTTCTCCTCGATCGTGTCGTGCGTGATCTGCACGGCGCCGGAGCCGTCCGCGTTCATCACCCACAGCTCGACCTGATCGCGCGTGCCGAGGAGCGGATCGGGTGCGCGCTGGGCGACGAGCCTGCGGCCGTCACGCGCCAGCCGGTAGCCGACAATCGAGTAGTCGCCGGCCGTGATGCGGGTCTCGGCGCCCGACGGCACCGCGACTTTCCACAGATGCGTCTGCTGGTAGTTCTCGGCGAACGCATAGACGTCGTCTTTCAGCTTCTCGCGGGCCTTCTCCTCTTCGCTCTTCGGGTCGGGGGCGATGAAATAGATCGAGGAGCCATCGGGGGCCCATTCGATGTCCTGCACCGATGTGGCGTGCGTGGTCAGCGGCCGCGCCTCGCCCCCGTCGACGGGCAGAACGAAGATCTGCTCTGCCTCCTCCTCGCCGCGCCTGCTGACGAAGGCGATGGTCTTCCCGTCGGGCGACCAGCGCGGCGAGCGCTCGCCCCCGATGCCGTAGGTGATCTGTACCGGTTCGCCGCCCGCGGCCGGCACGCGCCACAGATGGCTCACCCGCTTGTCGGCTTTCCAGTCGGCGACCGCCATCGCGTACACGATGGTCCGTCCGTCGGGCGAGAGGTGAGGGTCCGTGATCCTCGGCATATTGATGAGATCGACGAATCCCATCGGTCGAGGTTGCGCTAGGATGGGCACACCGGGCCAGAGGGCTGCGGCCAGAAGGGCAATCACGAGCCGGGAGCGAATGGACATCGCGGGCTCCTTGCTGAGAGTCGGGGTGAGCATATCACCGTGCGCCGATGGCCGAGGCCGGGCTGAAGCCGATAGCTGATAGCCGACAGCCGAGAGCCGCCATTTTTCACCTCCGGAGAAGGTGCCTCATGACAACAGGATCGAATCCGACGCATCGGGTTCTCTGGTCGACGGTCGCCGCGCTCGCCCTGGCGGCGCTCGTGCAGTTCACGGTCCGGGCGCAGGCGCCCGCCGCGCGCGGGCCGTCGGCGGAAATGGCGGCGCTCGCGCACCTGACCTTCCGCAACATCGGGCCGACGAACCAGGCCGGCCGCGTGTCGGTGATCGTCGGCGTGCCGGGCGACCCGTACACGTTCTACGTGGCGGGCGCCAATGGCGGCGTGTTCAAGACGACCAACGGCGGGACGACGTGGAAGGCCCTGTTCGACGATCAGCCGGTGCTGTCGATCGGCGCGATCGAGATCGCCCCGTCGAATCCGGACGTGATCTACGTCGGGACGGGCGAGGAGAACCCGCGCAACAACGCGTCGTTCGGGAACGGCGTCTACCGCAGCGACGACGGCGGGGCCACGTGGCGGCACCTGGGCCTGCCCGACTCGGACCGCATCGCGCGAATCCGCATCGACAGCCGCGACCCTGACGTCGCGTACGTCTGCGCGATGGGCCACGAGTGGGGCCCGAACGACGAACGCGGCGTCTACAAGACGACCGACGGCGGCAGGAACTGGAAGCGCCTGCTGTTCGTCGATCAGCAGACGGCGTGCTCGGACATCGACGTCGATCCGAACAACTCGAACGTGATCTACGCGGGGATGTGGACCTACCGCCGCTACGCGTGGCTCCTGGACAGCGGCGGTAGGCAGACGGCGCTGTACAAGTCCGTCGACGGCGGCGCCACCTGGAAGAAGCTCACCAACGGCATTCCGGCGATGCTGGATCGCATCGGCGTGTCGGTCTCGCGCAGCGAGCCGAACATCGTCTACATGGTCAGCGAGACGCCGAACTACCAGGGCGAACTCTGGCGGTCGGACGATGCAGGCGCCTCGTGGCGCGTGGTCAACAAGGACCCGAACATCAACTTCCGCCCGTTCTACTACGCCGACATCCGCGTGGACCCGAACGATCCGAACCGGATCTATTCACTGTCGGGCTCGCTGTACCTGTCGGAGGACGCGGGCCGCAACTTCCGGCGGATCGGCAACGACGTGCACGGCGATCACCAGGCGCTCTGGATCGATCCGACCAACTCGAAGCGCGTGCTGAGCGGAAGCGACGGCGGGTTCCAGGTGTCGTACGACGGCGGGAAGAACTTCAACGTCCTCAACAACATCGCGTTCACGCAGTTCTACCACATCAACTACGACATGCAGAAGCCGTACATGGTGTGCGGAGGCCTGCAGGACAACGGCACGTGGTGCGGACCGAGCAACTCGCTGCTGAGCGAAGGCATCCGCAAGAACGACTGGTTCACGGTCGGCGGGGGCGACGGCTTCTTCGCCGTGCCGGACATGAAGGAGCCCTGGCGCGTCTATACCGACCTGCAGGGCGGCGTCATCAGCGTCATGGACACGCGCAGCGGCGCGTCGAGGGCCATCTCGCCGTACCCGAACCGCATCGGCTCGGTGGGCGACGCGATGGAGAATCACAAGTACCGCTACAACTGGAACTCCCCGATCGTGCTCTCGCCGCAGGACGGCCAGACGGTGTACTTCGGCGGCGACGTGCTTTTCAAGACGACGAACCATGGGCAGTCGTGGACCGCGATCAGCCCCGACCTCACGACCAACGACAAGAACAAGCAGAAGTCGTCGGGCGGCCCGATCGTGACCGACAACACGGCCGCCGAGTTCCACTGCACGATCATCACCATCGCACCCTCGCCGGTCGATGCCAACGTGATCTGGGTCGGCACCGACGATGGCAACGTGCAGGTGACGCGCGACGGCGGAAAGACGTGGACCAACACGATCAAGAACGTGCCGGGCCTCGCGCCGAACGCGTGGATCCCGACCGTCGAGGCGTCGCACTACGATGCGGGGACGGCCTACATCGCGGCTGACCACCATCAGGACGACGACTACACGGCGTATTTCTTCAAGACCACCGACTACGGGAAGACGTGGACGCGGCTCACCATCGGCGATCCGAAGGTGACCGGCTGGCCCCATGTGATTCGCGAGGACCCGAAGGTCCGGACGCTCCTCTATGCCGGCACCGAGCTCGGGCTGTGGGTGTCGTTCGACGGCGGCTCGAACTGGACCTCGCTCAGGCAGAACATGCCGCCGGTTCCGGTGCGCGACATCCAGATCCAGCCGCGCGACAACGATCTCCTCGTCGCCACGCACGGCCGCGGCCTCTGGGTGATGGACGACATCACGCCGCTGCAGCACATCGCCGGCGCGCTGCGGACCGACGTCGATCTGTTCGATATCCGCCCGGCGACGCGCTGGAGCATCTGGGGCAAGGACGGCAACCTCGGCCAGGCGGTCTGGAAGGCCCCGAACCCGCCCCAGGGCGCGATCATCGACTACTACCTGAAGGCCGATCAGAAAGACGACGTGATCGTCACGATCACGGACAGCAGCGGCAAGCCGGTGCGCACGCTGCGCAGGGCGCCGAAGACGGCCGGCGTGAATCGCGTCACCTGGGATCTGCGGTACGACCCTCCGCGTCCGATCGGCGGTCGCGAGGAGGAGGAGAACCAGTACCGGTTCGCGGGCGGCCCGTTCGTGATCCCCGGCGACTACACGGTCAAGGTGCACGCCGCGGGGCGGGATCTGACGAAGACCGTGAAGGTGGAGATGGACCCGCGCGTTCCGGTCACGATGGCCGACCTGCAGGCCCAGCTCGATGCGGCGCTCGCGCTGCGGGACATGATGTCGAAGGTCAACGTGACCATCGACCGGGCGAACAGCCTCATCGAGCAGCTGACGTCGCTCTCCGAGCGGCTGAAGAAGCAGCCGGGGCCGGCCGGCCTCGCGCAGGACGTCGCCGCCGCCCTTCAGGCGGTGACGAAGCTGCGCGACGAGCAGCTGACCCGGCCGTACCCGTCGATGGGCTACCGGCAGTATCCGCGCGTGCGCGAGGAGATCCAGTCGCTCAGCGGATCGGTGTCCCGCGCGCAGACGCGGCCGACGGACCCCGAGGCGGGCCGGATGAAGGAGCTCACGGCGGAGCTCGACAAGGACATCGCGGCGTTGACCCAGATCATCGGCGGCCCGATCTCGGCGATCAACGAGAGCATGCGATCGGCGCCGTTCATCGTGACGGAGATCAAATAGGGCCGGGGCTCGGGGCCGGGCTCCAGCCGATAGCCGACAGCCGACAGCCGAAAGCTGTTCTCATGAGCGATCGCAAATACCGTCAGCGTGGGTACCAGGACGAGCCGCGCGAAAGAGAAAAGCGGCAGGCGCCGCGGAAGGAGCCGGCGCCGCGCGCGCCTGGCCGCCCGCTGCAGGACGCGGCGGGGCCGAAGACGCCGAACCTCATGCCGGCGCACGAGGTGTTCAAATGCGCGCGCTGCGGGAACAAGCTGCCGGTGCCCGTCGAAGCCGCCGCGAAATGCGCGCGCTGCGGCGCCGACGTCCACAGCTGCGTGCAGTGCGTATCGTTCGACACGAGCGCCCGGTTCGAATGCGCGCAGCCGATTGCCGCCCGCGTGTCGCCGAAGGACGCGCGGAACGAATGTCCGCTGTTCGCGCCGCGCACGACCGTCGAACGCCAGACCGGCTCGCCCGGCCAGACCAGCGCGCGCCAGGCGTTCGACGACCTCTTCAAGTAGCCGCGCCGCACGGAACCCCCTCGTGACGTCGTGGACGTATCACGACGCCACGATGTCACGAAGGGGCACGAAGGGCGGCCTCGTCTCCCGGCCTCCTGTACAATGAGCCTCGTGGCGCTCATTTCACCGTCCGATCAGCAGAAGCTCCGCGAGGCGTTCGCGGAGATGACCAATCCGGTCCGGCTCCTCTTCTTCACGCAGACGCTCGACTGCGAGACATGCGTGGTGACGAAGCAGATCCTCGACGAGCTGCCGCCGCTCTCCGACCGGATAACGATCGAAGAGATCAACCTCGTGCTCGACAAGGACAAGGCTGCGCAGTACGCCATCGACCGCGCCCCGGCCGTGGCCGTCGTCGGCGTGGACGAGAGCGGCGCCGGGCACGACACGCGCATCCGGTTCGTCGGCGCGCCCTCGGGATACGAGTTCATCGCTCTCGTCCAGGCGGTGCTGCTCGCGGGAGGGAGGCCTTCGTCGCTCAGCGAAGCCTCGCTCGCGCGTCTGTCGGAAGTGAACGCGCCGACGAACATCCAGGTGTTCACGACCCCGAGTTGACCGCATTGTCCGCGGGCGGTCAGCCTCGCACACGAAATGGCCTTCGCCAATCCGAACATCACGGCCACGGCGGTCGAGGCGACCGAGTTCCCCGATCTCGCGCGACGTTATCGCGTCACCGGCGTGCCGAAGACGGTCGTCAACGACCGGATCGAGATTCTCGGGGCCCTGCCGGAAGAGATGTTCGTGGAGCAGGCGCTGGGATCGAGTCCGGGAGCGGAGTAGGCTTCGTCCTCTGCGGTTGCCGTCCCGCCTCAGCTCCTGGCGACGCGCGGGCGCGCGAGCCAGAAGGCGAGGCCGAGCGCGCTCCAGAAGGCGAACGCCAGCCACTCCGCGCCGCTGAAACTGCCCGGTACCGACGGGATCACCTTCATCAGCACGATCGCCGCGCTCACCGCCGCACCGATCCAGGCGAGCGTCGCCGGTTCGTCGTGCCGGCCTTCACGGCTCCGGTGCGCGAGGTAGGCGACGCACGCCGACAGCCAGCCGATGCCGACCGACAGCGAGCCGACTTCGGTGATCGGCACGAGAATCGCGTCGCCGAGCATCGCGAACCCCACCGTCAGCAGCGTCATCAGCGCGATGGCGACGTAGGGCGTGCCGTAGGTCGGGTGCACGCGGCCGAGCGACGCGTGCACGAGGTTGCGCCGCCCCACGGCGTAGAGCATGCGCGTGGCGGCGACGAAGTTGCCGTTCAGGATCTTCGGCAGCGAGAGGAACGCGCAGAACAGGATGAGCTGCGCGATCGCGTGCGATCCGAACGCGCGCTCGAACGCGACCTCGGTGCGGACGTGGCCGGACACGATTCCCGGCCACGGATACACCCACGTGACCACGGCGATGATGATGACGTAGAAGACGAAACCCGCGACGAGCGCCGCGTAGATGGCCGTCGCGAACCGCCGCGGGTCGAAGCCGGCCTCCGCCTCCTCGGATCCCTTGGCGACCGATTCGAAGCCGGTCATGAAGTACGGCACGATCTGCAGCGTCAGGACGACCGACAACCAGGCGCCGGCGGCACCGGGCTGCGCGAAGAGCGGCTGCATGTTCCCGACATCGCCGCGCGTGAGGCCGAGCAGGACGAACACCGCAAAGATGGCCAACAGGCCGAACGTCGTCACGTCCTGGAAGACGCCGCTCGGCCGGATCCCGCGCAGGTTCACCCGGTGATCAGTGCGGTCAACAGCAGGCCGAGGGCCACGCGCGGGAGGTAGATTGTCTTGCCCGCGACCACGTAGAGCGCGTGCGTGTTGAGCGCCGGGAACACTCGGGCGAGCAGATTGCCGATTGCCACTGCTTCCCACGGGCACACGATCGCGTAAGCCAGCACCATCGTCCAGCCCGCCGCGAAACTGACACCGCGCGGAAAGACGCCTTCGGTGTACGCGATCTCGGCGCCCGCGTCCTGGATCGTGCGTACCAGCCGGCCGTACACGAAGGCGACCGGCAGCAGGAGCAGGCCGGCAGCGAGAAAAGCGAGCATCGCGCCGGCGGGACCGCCGCGTGCCAGCC
>JBLMXQ010000131.1:0-11265 GCA_050257855.1 Betaproteobacteria bacterium
GTCGAGAATCGGATTCGGTAGGGGATGGCCTTCAGGCCGTCCCGCGATGGTTCGGTAGGGGACGGCCTTCAGGCCGTCCCGCGGATTTTCAGGAATGCGGTGCGGAATCCGTTCTCACTGCTGCGTGGGTCCGCCCCTCGCCATCAGGTACTTCTTGTACCAGGCGATGTAGCGTTCGTAGCGGTCCTTCTGAAAGCTCGGCCGCCTGATCGCGTGGAACTCGCCCGGGTAGACCACGAGCTCGGTCTGGCGTCCGAGGCGTTTGAGCCCCTGATAGAGCTGCTCGCCGCCGATGATCGGCACGTTGACGTCGGCGCTCCCGCCCATCACCAGCGTCGGGGTGACGATCTTGTCCATGCGGAAGAAGGGCGAGAGCTTCATCCACAGCGCGGCGTTGCGCCATGGCAGGCCGAGCTCGCCTTCCCACTGGCGCTGATAGTGGTCGGTGCCGTAGTTGGCGAGGTAGTTGAACTCGCTCGCGCCGGAAATCGCTGCCTTGAACCGGTCGGTCTTCGAGATCACGTGGTCGGTCAAGATGCCGCCGTAGCTCCAGCCGCCGACGCCGAGGCGATCGGGATCGGCCACGCCCTTCGCGACTGCCGCGTCCACCGCCGCCATCACGTCGTCGAAGTCCTTGTTGCCCCAGTCGGCGAAGATCGCGCGGCTGAACGCGCGGCCGTAACCGGACGAGCCGCGCGGGTTGGCGGCGACCACCGCGAAGCCCTGCGCGGCCAGCAGCTGCCATTCCAGGTTGAAACCGGTCGAGAACTGGCTGACCGGCCCGCCGTGGATGCGCAGGATCGTCGGGAGCTTCTGCCCGGAAGGCGCGTTCGGCGGGTACGTCAGGAACGCGTCGATCATGGTGCCGTCGGCGCTCTTCGCCTTGTAGCGCTCGACCCTCGACAGCGCGATCCTGGACAGGAAGTCGTCGTTGGTGTGGGTGAGGCGCGCGGGCTCCCCGCCATTGAGCAGGTACACCTCGTACGGGAGCTGCGCCTGGCTGTCGAGGAAGGCCAGCCCGCCCTTCCGGCCGACGTCGAGCGCCGCGGCGTCGTGCTCGCCGTCGAGGACGCGCGTCAGCGGTCCGCCCGTCAGCGGCACTTTCGCGATGTGCGAGTTGCCGCCTTCTTCGAGCAGCGCGTAGACGGCGCTCCCGTCCGGAGCGAACTGCGGCCGTTCGAAGTTGCGATCGACCTCCGCGGTGAGAATCCGCGGCGCGCCGCCAGCCACGGCCACGACGGCCACGTCGTTCGTGTCGTACCAGACGTCCTTCGGATCGCCGCCCTGGATGTACACGATCGACTTGCCGTCCGGGCTGAACGCCGGCGAGTCGTCGGCGGCGGGCGAGGTGGTCAGCTGCCGCGGCGTCGCGCCCGCCTTCGGCTCGACGACGAAGATGTCCGTGTTCTCGTTGCTGTCGGGATTCTCGGTTCGGTTCGAGGCGAACGCGATGAGCGAACCCTCCGGCGACCACACCGGCGTTCCCTCGTCGTGCTTCGGATCGGCAAGGATCTGGGTATCGGTCTTCGTCGCGATGTCGAACACGTGCAGGTGGCGCCGGATGTCGTTCAGGTAGCCGATGCCGTCGCGCATGAACTGCAGGCGGTCGATGATGATCGGCTTCGGCTTCCTGTCTTCGTTGTCCTTGGCGTCCTTGCTCTCCTCCGGCTCGTTCGGATCCGGATCGGGCTCGATGAGCGCGAGCTTCGCGCTGTCGGGAGACCAGGCGAACGAAGAGACGCCCGTCTTCGACTCGGTGAGCGGCTGCGCGTCGCCGCCGCGGCGATCCAGCAGGTAGACCTGCTCCTTCTTGCCGTCGCGGGCCGACAGGAACGCGAGGTACCTGCCGTCGGGGCTCCACCGGGGAGAGGACTCAGGCTTCCCGCTGCTCGTCAACCTGACGGGCGCGCCGCCCGCCGACGGGACCATGTAGATGTCGGTGTCGGACTTGTCTTCCTTCTCGTCCATGGACGAGACGGTGTACGCGATCCAGGCGCCGTCCGGGCTGATGCGCGGGTCGCCGACGTTCTTCAGCGCGAAGATGTCGCCCGGCTGGAGCGGGCGGCGGTCCTGCGCGTGGAGGATGGCGCCGTGCGGGGCGGAGAGCGCGAGCAGGAGGGCGGAGGCAAAGGCAGCGGTCACGAACCGTCTCGACATGATGTCTCCTCGCCAGGTCCGGGGACCCGGTTCACACCTGCGCGCGCCGGGCCCCCGGGGACCCGGCCTATACGTTGCCGATATCGTCGGGTACGTCGCCTGGCGCCTTCTTCGAGCGCGTCGACCGGCGGGGTGTCGCCGTCTTGCGCGGGGCGGCGGCCCTGCGGGTCCCGCGCGACGGGCTCGCCCCCCCGGCTGCCGGCCGCGTCCGTGCCGCGGCACGGGGCTTCCGCGGTCTGGTGCCGAGCAGCTCCGCCGTCGTGTCGACCGGCATCGGCCCGCTCGGGACCGGCTCGACGTCGGCCCCCTCGACAGGCTCCTGAACGAGTTCGCCGGGCTGAGTCTCGATCGATCCGGTTTCGACGTCAACAGGCGCGAGCGCAACCGGTGCCGCCGGACCGCGCTGGAGATTCGAGCCGGGGAACACCCGCAGCCCGCCGCGGCGGTCCCGCTCCATGCGCACGAGGCCTTCGCGCTGGCAGGCGCGCAGCAGATCCATCAGCCCGCCGAAACCGTATCGACGCTCGTCGAAGCCGCCATCGGCCGACCGGAGGATCTGCTTGGCGTTGCGGAGATACATCGGCCAGCGCGCGTTCGTCGCGGCAGTGAGGATGGCGGCGACGCGGGCGACGCCCGCGGCGTTGTCGCCCAGCGGCGGCAGCGCATCCTGGTGCGGCGCCTGCACCGACGGCTCCGCCTCGGGCTGCGACGCGGCCATCTCCGGCTGCGCCGCCTCGGGAGGCGTGCTCTCGTCGAACTCCTCGTTCAGCTCGGCCATCACGCTGCGGCCGGCGTGTTTCAGGTGCACGAGGCCGGATTTGGCCAGCTTCTCGACGAAGTCGAGGAACGAGCTGGCGCCGTAGTTCCGTTCCGAGAAGGTCGAGTCGAGCTGCAGGAGCGTGCTCTTGAGCAGGCCGGTCTGGGGCGAGACTTCGCGGTCCGAGAGGATCTTCAGCGCGCGGCGGACGATCGGGAACGCCTGCGCAATCGGGGCGGCCGCGGTCGGCGCGGGCGCGCGTCCGCCCTTGACGACGGCGCCGCGCGAGCGCGTCAGGTTCTCGTAGGCGATGAACTCGTGGCAGTTCCGCTGCAGGATGATGCTCGTGAACCCGCGGCCGCCGACGACGAACACCTTCTTGTCGTACTGCTTCAGCTTCTCGACGAGCGAGAGGAAGTCGCTGTCGCCGCCGACGATCACGTAGGCGTTGATGTGCGGGTGGGTGAACGCCATCTCGAGCGCGTCGAGGGCCAGGTTGATGTCGGCGCCGTTCTTGTCGCCACCGGGCGTGAGGTTCCGCTGCACGAGACGGATGGCGTGCTGCGTCAGGTTCCGGCTGTACTCGCCGGCGCGCGTCCAGTCCGCGTAGGCGATCTTGGTGACGACCTCGCCGCGCTCCTTGATGGCTTCCAGGATGGTGCCGACGTCGAAGTGTTCGTTGAGGGTGCTCTTGACGCCGATCTCGATGTTGTCGAAATCGATGAATACAGCGATGTTGAGGCGATCTTGATGGGGCAAATGGTCCTTCCGGTCTTGATGGGCGGATAACAGATGGTCAGAAGCAGATGGCGGCCTGCGCCATCGCGAACAGCTCTGCCGGGCTCACGCCGGGCGGGCTTCTACTTGATTATATCAGGACGGTCGGGGGCCCGGGGGTTTGGCATAATTCTCTGCCATGCCGTCTCCGGACGCGCGCGACGCGGCGCATGCGACCGCCTGGGGGCTTCTGACCGGCGGGTGCGTGCTGGCCGGCATCTACTTCGGCAGCCGGCACCTGCGCGACTTCGATCCGGCGCTCGTGCCCTACGCAGGCGCCAGCGTGTTCTCGGCCTTCGGCCTCGGGTACCGGTACTCGATGTGGTTGCGGCGCCCGCCGACCCGACTTTACTGGCGCCGTGGCTGGCAGCTGTTCTTCGCACCCTCCCGCGTCGCGCACAACGTGACCCGCCTCGCGCGCCTCTTCGTGCTGAACATCCTCGCCCAGCGGTTCATCGAGAAGCGATCGCCGCTCCGGTGGACGGCTCACGCGTTCATCTTCTGGGGCTGCATCCTGGCCGCCGCGGTCACCTTTCCGCTGTCGTTCGGCTGGATCCACTTCGAGACGGCTCCCGGGTCCGAACAGCTGTACCGGGCGTTCGTCTTCGGCCTGCACGTCTTCACCTTCCCGCTCGACAGCGTGCTCGCGCCGCTCGTGTTCAACGTGCTGGACATCTCGGCGGGCCTGGTCCTCGTCGGCATCTTCTTCGCGATGTGGCGGCGGGGCCGCGACCGGGGTGCGCTGGCCGTGCAGCAGTTCGCCGACGACCTGCTGCCGCTCGCGATGCTGTTCGCCGTCTCGGTCACCGGCATCTTCCTGACCGTGTCCACGCACCTGATGCGCGGCGTCCATTTCGTGTTCCTGTCGCAGCTGCACGCGGTCACGGTGATCTTCACTCTGTTGTACCTGCCGTTCGGCAAGTTCTTCCACATCTTCCAGCGTCCCGCTCAGCTCGGGATCGCGTTCTATCGCGAGGCGGGCGAGCGCGGCGAACTGGCGCGCTGCGCGGCCTGCGGCGGGACGTTTGCTCCGCGGATGCAGGTGGAGGACCTGAAGGCGGTGGAGCGCGAGCTGGGCATCCGCTACGACGGGGTGGGGCTGGCGACGGGACGAGGACATTACCAGGACGTGTGCCCGTCGTGCCGCCGCAAGAACCTGGCGCTGGTGCAGGACCGGCTCTGGCGTGGCGAACGAGCGGCAGCGAGCGAGCGTGTGGGGGGGCCGGGGGCACAGCCCCCGGACAGGAGTTGATGGCGAAGCTGCCGGCGTCCGTTCCCGACCTCGTCGCCCGATACGGGCCGCGCCTGAACCGCGTCCCGGCCGGCGGCTGGGCCACCCGCGGCGAGCCCGACCGCATCGTGCCGACGCACTGCTGCTTCTGCGGCCAGCAGTGCGGTATCCAGCTGAAGGTGAAGGACGAGCGCGTGGTCGGCTTCGAGCCCTGGGAGGCGTTTCCGTTCAACCGCGGGAAGCTGTGCCCGAAGGGCGTCAAGCGGTACATGCAGGACGAGCATCCCGATCGCCTCCGCGCGCCGCTCGAGCGCGTCGAAGGCGAGGGGTTCCGCGAGATCGCGTGGGAAGCGGCGCTCGACCGGACCGCCCGGGAGATCCAGCGGATTCAGTCGGCGTACGGGCGCGACGCGTTCGCCGTCCTGACCGGTGCGTCGCTCACCAACGAGAAGGCGTACCTGATGGGGAAGTTCGCCCGCGTCGCGCTGCGGACTTCGAACATCGACTACAACGGCCGGCTCTGCATGGTCTCGGCCGGCGCGGCGTCGAAGAAGGTCTTCGGGATCGACCGCAGCGCGAATCCCTGGAGCGATATCCCGAATGCGAAGGTGATTCTGGTCGCCGGCGCCAACATCGCCGAATGCGCGCCGATCACCACCGACTACCTCTGGCAGGCGCGGGAGAACGGCGCGCGCCTGATCGTCATCGATCCGCGGATGACGCCGATCGCGCGGACCGCCGACCTGTTCATCCCCGTCCGCCCCGGCGGCGACATCGGCGTGTTCAACGGCATGCTGCACGTGATGATCGAGCGAGGCTGGATCGATCGCCCGTTTCTCGCGGCGCACACGACCGGATTCGACGCGGTCGCGGCCGGCGTCGCCCGCTACACGCCGGAGTACGCGGCCCGGATTGCCGGCGTGCCCGCGTCGATGATCGTGCGTGCGGCCGAGATGTGGGGACCGGCCGAGACGAGCTTCCTGCTGCACGCGCGCGGCATCGAGCATCACTCGAAAGGCGTCGACAACTGCCTCGCCGCCATCAACCTCGTCGTGGCCAGCGGCCGCATCGGCCGCGAAGGCTGCGGCTACGCGATGATCACGGGCCAGGGCAACGGCCAGGGCGCGCGCGAGCAGGGCCAGAAGTGCGATCAGCTGCCTGGCGCCCGCGACGTCGAGAACCCGGAGCACCGGCAGCACATCGCGGGCGTGTGGGGCGTGCCCGAGGAGTCGATCCCGCACACCGGCCTTTCGGCGGTCCCGCTGCTCGAGGCCATTCACGACGGGCGCATCAGGGGCCTGCTGCTCATCTGCTTCAACCCGGCCGTGTCGCTGCCGAACGGCGACTTCATCCGCGAGGCGCTGTCGCGCCTCGAGTACTTCGCCGTCATCGACTTCTTCCTCTCCGAGACGGCTCGCTACGCCGACGTCGTGCTGCCGGGATCGCTGATGGAAGAAGACGAGGGGACGACGACCAGCGTCGAAGGCCGCGTGATCCACCACCGGCGCGCCGTGGCGCCGCCCGCGGGCGCTCGGGAGGACTGGCGGATCATCTGCGACCTCGCTGCGCGGCTCGGCGCGGGCGAGAAGTTCGCGTACGGCTCGACGCGTGAGATGTTCGAGGAGCTGCGGGTTGCGTCGAAGGGCGGCGTCGCCGACTACGCCGGGATCACCTGGGAGCGGATCGATCGCGAGCAGGGCGTCTTCTGGCCGTGCCCGTCGGAGGATCATCCGGGGACGCCGCGGCTGTACGAGGGCGGCCGGTTCGGGCACCCGGACGGCCGGGCGCACCTGCAGCCGGTCGAGTGGCGGCCGGCGGCGGAGGAGCCCGACGAGGAGTACCCGATCGTGCTGACGACCGGCCGCGTCGTCTCGCAGTACCTGTCGGGCACGCAGACGCGCCGCATCGGCAGCCTGGTCGATCAGTATCCGCAGCCGCGCTGTGAGATGCACCCGCGGCTCGCCGAGCGGCTCGGCGTCGTCGACGGCGATTTCGTGCGCGTCGAGAGCCGCCGCGGCAGCATCGTCGTTCGGGCGCAGGTCGTCAGGACGATCCGGCCCGACACCGTGTTCGTGCCGTACCACTGGCCGCTCGAGCGGTCGGCGAACAACTGCACGATCCGCGCGATCGATCCGGTGTCGAAGATCCCCGAGTTCAAGATCTGCGCGGTCAGGGTGACGAAGGCCGAAGCGCCCGCGGACGCGATCGCGGCGCTCGGGCCCGAAGCCGGAGGCGTGCGGTGAGCGAGCGCGGCTGCGGACGCAGCGAGCGAGCGAGGCGAGTCGAGCCGCCGCGAGCGGGGTGGGGCCCCGCGGGCCATGAGTGAGATGGCCTTCTTCATCGACTACTCGCGGTGCATCGGCTGTCAGGCATGCGTGCAGGCATGCGAGGAGTGCGACACGCACCGGGGCCGCTCGATGATTCACCTGGAGACCGTGGCCCGGCGCGACAGCGTGCAGACGGCGCCGCAGGTCTGCATGCACTGCGAGGACCCGGTGTGCGCGCGCGTCTGCCCGGCCGACGCGATCAAGCAGACGCCCGACGGCGTCGTGCAGAGCTCGCTCAAGCCGCGGTGCATCGGCTGCTCCAACTGCGTGCTCGCGTGCCCGTTCGGCGTCCCGAAATACTACGGCGACCTCGATCAGATGATGAAATGCGACATGTGCTACGACCGCACGAGCACCGGCCGCCGCCCCATGTGCGCCACCGTGTGCCCGTCGCAGGCGCTCGCCTTCACCACGATCGAGGAGATCATGCGCACGCGCCAGGGCGCCGCGATCAACGACTGGCAGTTCGGCGACGAAGCGGTGCGGACCAAGGTGTACGTGCTGGTGCCGCGCGAGGTGCGGCGCGTGGACGCCTCGCTCATCCAGATCGCGACGCCGTCGAAGTCCGCCGCCCCGCCCGCGGAGCCGGACGACGTCGCGGCGCTGCTCGAGTAGCGCCCCGCGGCCGGCCCGGGCAAGAGGAAGAGATGGCAGACACTGCGAATCCACCGCGTTGGCGGGAAGACTTCCCGATCCGGTGGGACGACGATCACTACGTCACGCGGCGCGAGCTGGCGAAGTTCCTGACGCTCGGGTCCGGCCTGCTCGCCGGCGCGAACGTCCTCATTGCGCTCGTGGGCCTGACCGGCCGCGCGCCCGAGGCGCCGGAGCGGCGGATAGCCGTCGCCGGGTCGATCGCGCCAGGCACGTCGCTGGTGTTCCGGTATCCAACCGACGAGGATCCCTGTATTCTCGTCCGCGACGACGACGGCACGTTCCGGGCGTACTCGCAGGTCTGCACGCACCTGTCCTGCGCCGTGATCTACCGGGCGAACGAGCAGGTGTTGCACTGCCCGTGTCACAAGGGGTTGTTCGCCGTCGCCGACGGACGTCCGGTGGCAGGTCCGCCCACGCGGCGGCTGCCGCGAATCCGGCTCGAGCAGCGCGGCGGGGACTTGTTCGCGACGGGCGTGGAGATCTGAACAGGGCCTCGGGGCCGGGGGCTCGGAATCGGCAGGGGACGGTCTTCAGGCCGTCCCGCGCGGAGGCGGTCTTCGTGGAAACACGGCAACAGGGCACGACCCTCTTCTCGGCGCTGCTCGTGCTGATCGCGACACTCGTCGTAATCCAGTTGTGGCTCGTGGCCGCGGCGCTCGACGCGCTGCTCGCAGGCGACACCGCGATCCTCGTGCCGACGGCGCTCGCGTCGCTGGCGCTGTTCCTCGTGAGCGCCGGCCTGTTGTGGTACGTGGTGGCATTCGACGAGCGCCTTCGCCAGTGGGGGCCGCGTGGCTCGTGAGCGCCGTCAGCTGGTCCTCTACGATCCGGAAGTCATCCGCGGCCTCGTCGCCCGGCTGCAGCTCACGCATCTGCTGGCCCGGCATGCCGAGCGGCCGATGTGGGCGCTGTTCACGTTCCTGAACGGCTTCATCACCATCGCGCTCCTCGCCGCGGTCGCGATGATTTCTGGCACGCCGTTCGTCTTTCCGTCGCTCGGCCCGACGGCGTTCCTCTTCTTCTTCACGCCGCGCGCGCCGTCGGCCTCGCCGCACCATACGATCATCGGGCACGCCATCGGGATTGCCTGCGGATATCTCGCGCTCGTCGTCTTCGGCCTGCAGCACGCGCCGCCGGCCATCGTGACCGGCGTGAGCGCCGCGCGCGTCGGCGCGGCCGCGCTGTCCCTGGCCGCCACCGGCGCGCTCATGATCCTCGCCAGGGCGGCGCATCCGCCGGCCGGCGCGACCACCCTCATCATCTCGCTCGGAATCGTCACGAAGCCGTTCCACCTGGTCGTGATCGAAATCGCCGTGGCCATCCTGACGCTGCAGGCGATCGTCATCAACCGGCTCGCCGGCATCGACTATCCGTACTGGACCCTGCGCCAGGATTAGGCACCCACGGGGCTCGGCTCGCCTGGCGCTATCTCGGCGGCGCCCCGGGCAGGGGCTGAATAGCGGCGTTCGACAGGGCGCCGCCGAACTCGGTCATCTCGCCGGCCTTCTTCCCCGGCGCCGGCAGCAGGCGCGCGGCGAGCGGCTTGTTCCATTTGAATGCGAGCGTCGCGACGTCGCCGACGATCCGCGCAATGGCCGCTTCGCTCGTCTCCCCCGCGAGCGGAACGGTGTCCACGCCGGCTGCGCAGACCGCCGAGTACGCGAGAATCGAATCCAGGCCGTACGTCCGCTCCGTCCACCGGCGCGTCAGGACGGCGTCTTCGAGGACGGGAATCATCAGCCCGGAATAGCCGGTCTGTTTCACCGGCACGTCCTTCACGGCGCGCGTGATGATGCCGGCGGCGGTCTCGGTCCCCGGCGAACCGAAGGCCTCGCCCGTGAACGACTCGATGGCCGCTCCGATGGAGACCCGGCCGCCCGGGGCGGGCGTCGGGTCGATGCCGGCGTACGTCCATCCGCTGCCCGAAGCGGCGTTCATGGCCGCTCGTTCCACCGCACGTGCATGTACGGCGAGCGCGTTGGTGAGAGCCGCTTCCGCGGTGCGCGGGTCGCGGTCGCGCGCGAAGACGTCCATGACCACGTTCGCCGCTTCGAGTCCGATGGCAAAACTGCGCGGCGCCCCGCCGGGGTGCCACGCGCCGGGATAGAACGGCCCGTACGGTTTCACCATCGCGATGGCGCCGAAGTTGAAATTCCCCTGCCCGTGCGGGCTCCGCTCGCCCACCTCCTTGATGACGTGCGCGGCCTGGCGCACCGCATTCCAGTGGATGCCATCGTCGCCTGCGACGAGGATGTTCGCGTTGAGGCGGTTGCCCGGCTCGGACAGAAGATCGATCAACATGGCAATCGATGCCGCGTCGTCAGAGTCCCGCAGCATGGCGGGGCCGATATTGGGGGCGAACCGCAGCTTCGTCGCCAGCTCGTCGATGCCGTGCAGTACGGCCAGGGCATCCGCGCGGCTGAGTCCCCGGGTGTACTCCGGGAACGGCTGCGTCGAGATCCTGATGCCGGACACCTCGTACCCGGCAGCCTTCACCGCGTCGCGCACGCGGCTGAGGAACGTCACGGCCTCCTGGATCTGCGAGGCATAGGACGTCGCATCGATCGTCACGAAGCCGGTGATCGCGCGCACCCGCGGCTTCGCATCGCCGCCGCGCACTGTCGGAGCGGAGGCGACGAACAGCAGACCCGTGAGGGCGGCCAGGATGAGTCTGAAACACTTCATCGCCATGCTCCTCGGCGCCGACGGCGGCCGCGGCGGAATGGTCTACGCCTGGCTCCTCGACTGCGAAGTCGAGGAAGTCGTTATGGAGTCGACGCTGCGTGCAATCTTGGATGCCGTCACGAGGCTGGTGCCGGCGAACGGGTTGCCGTACCAGAACCGACACCCCAGGCCCCGGCGCGCAACTCCAGCCGCGCCGAGCATGCGGAGCGTCTCGGCGTAGCGCGCGGTCGCGCGAATGTCGGCAATGGCCAGGCGCCCGCCCGGCTTGAGCACGCGCCACGCCTCCGCAATCGCCTGCGCGCGGGCGGCGTTCGAATGGATGTTGTGGATGGCAAGACTGGACACCACGACGTCGAATGCTTCGTCGCGAAACGGCAGCGACCGCATGTCGCCTGTCCCGATGTCGATTCGATCCCGCACGTCTTCGAGAGCGGCATTTCGTAACGTTGCGTCGCGGGAATTCCCGGACTGATCGAGTGTGCTCCAGAGATCGACGCCGGTCACGCGCCCCGTCGTCAACCGCCCGGCAACGGCGGTCAGGACGGCGCCGCGCCCACAACCCATGTCGAGCACGCGTTCGTTGCCGCGAAGGCGCAGGTCGTCGAGAATTTCGTCCCACACCTGAAACTTGCCGCGACGGGTCGTGTAGAAGAAGCTGAACGCGTTTGCCAGAA
>JBLMXQ010000132.1:0-97992 GCA_050257855.1 Betaproteobacteria bacterium
ACCCTTTGTGGAGAGTGCGAGGTCAAGCTTACGTCTGAACGCAGCTGAACACTAGAGAGAGAGAGAAGACTTCTCGGACGACTCTTGACAGCGGGTCAGTGGACGCTCTGGCCACCCGAGGGCTGGGAGCGGACTCGCGCAGCAGATATCAGATCACGCAGAGATCGCCCATCGTCCGGCGCTGACACGCACGTTACTGTTACAGCTACAGGTACCAGAGCCCCTCTGACACCAAAGGGATGCTCGCGGATATTGTGTCGGATGCGAGCAGTCACCGAAAGCGCAGTCGCGCGGTCCGTGTTGTTCAGAAGCGCCGCAAACTCATCGCTCCCACAGCGGAACAGAATGTCAGCCACTCTGAGAGCGGCGCGGACGTTCCGCACTACATGGCGCAGGACATCATCCCCCACGTGGCGCCCATGGTGCATGTTGATCGATTCAAGACCGACGACGTCAATTAGCAGGACTGAGGTATGAGCGGAGCCATCCGGACTCGGTGCACTGACGACGTGTTGTAGTTGGCGGAGGTCGGGAAGGCCCGTGATCGGATCCCGCCTCGTGGAGCCCTGGTCGAATTCGATTGCGCTCTTGAAAGTGTGAGAGATTTGGCGAGCGACGATTTCGACGACGCGACGATGGTCGTCGGTGAAGCTGTCTTGAATCGTGGAATACAAGCTAAGCACGCCAACAAGGCTGTCGTTCCAGAGGAGCGGTGTACTGAGACAACTTCGCAGGCGAGGAGTGACGCGCCGCGCAACCTCTCCCAAATCCAACGTTGCATCCGAGTTGAAGATCGTTTGGCGATTCGCGGCCACCCATCCGCTAAGTCGATGTCCTAATTGGATACGCAAGCCTCTGATGTCAGATGCCGCATCGCCTACTGCGTGACTTGCCTCAAGTTCATCTCTTTCCGCATCGTACAGATAGAAAACGCACAGCGAGGACGGCACAAGCCGTCGAAGGTGCTTTGCGATTATGTCACCCGTGTCACCAACGCTGGCCTGTCCCGCAAGCGCACTGGCCAACTCGTATAGCGTGAGCATCTCGTCAGCGCCTGCTGCTATGTCCTCGAGGCTTGTTGAAGTCGACAAGAGAGGACCCTGAATTGAGCTTGTGATTTCGTTTAGTGCGTGCCGCGGAGGACCTGAGAACGCCGATTCAGGCGTGATCCTCTCGTAGACTCGAACGAACGTGTCCACGATCAGCGGGTCATACATCGACCCGCGTCGTTCATTTAGGATTTTGAGTGCTTCCTCATTCGACAGCCTAGGGCGATATGGGCGATCTGACGTGAGTGCGTCGAAGCAGTCAACGACCGACAGGATTCGTGCACCGATCGGTATTTCTGTGGCATGCAACCTGCCGGGATATCCAGTGCCGTCCCAGTTCTCGTGGTGATGTCTGACGATCGGTACGACTGGGTACGGAAAATCAATAGCCGATAAAATGTCCGCTCCCACTGTCGCGTGGAGTTTCATTTTCTCAAATTCGGCTGCAGTGAGTCGACCCGGCTTGTTTAGGATATATTCGGGCACCGCGAGCTTCCCCATGTCATGAAGCAGTGCGGCGGCCTCAATCGCCTTAATCAATGCGCCGTCCTTGATTCCTACCTCCGCAGCGAGCCCAACTGCAAGAGTCTGCACTCGTCGAATGTGTCCGTGGGTGATCTGATCCTTCGCGTCAATCGCCATCGCCAGCGTTTCGATGGTTGACAGATACAACCGATTCAACTGGGCCAGATGGTCGTTTGCATCCTCAACGCGCGCCATCGAGGTCTTGAACAGGAAGTAGAAGCCGAGGATCAAGGGGACCACTGCCCCGAGGAACCTGAGATCCAAGTCACGGGTGTAGACGACGAGAAGAAGCGCGACGGACGCCGCGGAAAAGTAGTTGAGCGAGAGCCACAGCAGATTCTTCCGCCAGATCTCGAAAGGCGAGAGCCTCGTCTCGAATGCGACAGCGAACGCAATTAGCCAGCTGTTCAGACCGAAGTACACGAGCGCGAACACTGCTAACGGCCACAGAAGAACATTGAGCGTGACCGCTTGATGAACAAGCGGCTGCACGTTCGCAGCTGCAAACAGGAGTTTCGATGCGCACCAGCAAGAGATTGCTGGCGCGCTCATGTTGAAGTACGGCCGGTACCATTCCGGATGCCGTCTGGCCATCCAAAACGAGATGACCAGGCCTTCCAGCACGACAGTTATGGTGCCCGCAGCGGGACCAAACAGCAGGACGGCGGTGAAGACGAACGTCTCAGAGACAGAAATGGAGGCAGGTACCGATGGGAGCTTGATGGTGGCAGAGCCACTGAGCAGCGCCAAGCCGACCAGCATGTACCACTGGTAGCCTAGCGGCTCTGACCGCACTTGATAGAGTGCGGTCAGAGTGACTGCAAAACCCCCTGCGATAATGACCCCCAAGTAGAGGCGTCCGCCGGGAGTCAATTCGGAGGTGGCCTCCAGTCGCTGGGTCATTGCGGGCGATCAAGCTTTCGGCTGATCTAGTCCCAAACTATAATATTAGTGCGCATTCTATTTCCCCTTTTTTCTCAAGATTTCGCGTGTGCCTTCGCCAAGCTCGGTTTCAATCGTTCATTGCGCCATCCTGAAGGACGTTGCCCCATACCAGGATGTCCGCGTTAGCGTCAGAGTTGCCCCAAACCAGAATGTCAGCGTCGGCGCCCGAATTCCCCCATACCAGGATGTCACCGCGAACAAGCTGATCGCCCCAGACAAGAATGTCGCCCGTGGCGAGATCGTTGCCCCACACCAAAATGTCGGCATCCGGTTCTTCGTTCCCCCAGACCAAGATGCTGCTCGTGAGATCGTTGTTTCCCCAAACGAGGATGCTGCCTTCAACGTTGCCCCAGACCAGGATGTCTCCCCAGACCAGGCTCGAGGGATTCGCGGCGCCATTGCGGGCGGTTGCGATTCCGCCAGGCGTGGTGGTTTCACCCGACACGGTGGTGGTCGGCAGTCCGGAATGCGGCCTTCCGTCGACAAACTCAGCAGCCGCTAGCGCATTGACACTGCCCGCCCCGCCGCCGATTAGCCCCGCCGACGGCAGGAACGTCGCCGTCAACTGCAGCGCCACCTTCACCTGCCCCGGCGTCAGGTGGCCACGCTCTTCCAGCAGCAGCGCCGCCGTGCCGCTCACGACCGCCGTCGCCATGCTCGTCCCGGACAGCTGGATGTACCCGTCCTCGCCCTCGCCCGCGACGTGCCGCTGCGGATACGTCGTCGCGATGAACGACCCCGGCGCCTCCGCCGATACCACGTGGCTGCCCGGCGCCACGACGTCCGGCTTCAGCACCAGGTCGTACCGCGTCGGCCCCCGCGAGCTGTACGCCGCCACCGTGTCGTCCGACCGCTGCGGCGTGCCGTGCGTGTCGAGCGCGCCGACCGTGATCGCAAACGGGCTGTTCCCCGGCGACACGATCCCGCCGATGATCGGACGCCCGTCCTGCGTCTCGCCGTAGTTGCCGGCCGCCGCGACGACGACGATCCCCGCGTGTACCGCGCGCTCCACGGCCTCGCACAGCGGATCGTCGCGGTACGGCTGGAGCACCGGCGCTCCAAGCGACAGGTTGATGATCTGGATGTTGTAGTCGCGACGGTGCGCAATCGCCCAGTCGATCGCCTCGATCACGCTGCTCACCGTGCCGGAACCGTCGTCGCCCAGCGCCCGCTCGTTGACGATGTACGCGCCGGGGGCGACGCCGCTGAAGGCGGGGACGTTCGCGTCGGCCGCCGACTGTCCCGCAACCAGCGCCGCCACGTGCGTCCCGTGGCCATACCGGTCGATGCCGTCGCCGCCGGTGAAGTCCACCGACGCCAGCACGCGGTGCGCGAGCGCGACATGACTCGGATCGATCCCCGAATCGATCACCGCCACGGTGACGCCCTCGCCGGTCAGCGGCTGCAGGCTGTCCTCGCCGGCCCAGACCTGATCGGCGCCGATGGCCTCCGCCGTCACGTCCGACGCGCGAATCGGCACGTCGCCCGAGAGATGATCGATGCTGTCGTCCTGCTGGAGCGCTTCGAGCTGGCCGGCGTTCACGCGCAGCACCGCGCCGCTGGTGAGATACCGCTTGACCGTGACGTTGTAGCGCGCGGCAATGGCATCGACCGTCGCCCGATCGCCGTCCACGATCACGTTCATCGCGGGCGACCCGACCGCGAGCCCGTCCGCCAGGTCCGCGCTGAGCCGCGCACGATGCGCCGCATGCGCCGGCGCCGCCGCGCCAGCCAGGCACGCCGCCGCGACGACCGCGACGGTGACGGGCTGCATCGACCAGGAGCAGAAACGAGTCATGGGCATTCTCCGCCGATTCTCGAATTCGAACGTTCAGTACGAAGATCGCCGGCCGACGGGCGCCGCCTCGCGAGGCTCCTCGTCGTCCGGCAGGCCGCTGCGCGCTTCCATCACCGAATCGAGCAGCACGCGCTGCGATCCGCCAATGGTCCTGATGGTCTGGAGCCGGCCTTCGCGGATGCGGTTGTAAATCGTCCGCCGCGAAACCCCGAGCAGTTCCGCCGCATGGTCCAGCGAAACGCTGCGTCCGATACGAGGTTGAGAGCCGTCATCAGATCCGTCGTCTCCCACCGACATCTGGTCCCTCCGGCGCCGCCCTAAAGGCACGGCCGGTGCCAGCCTCGACGGTGGCAGCCGCCGCTGTCAGCAAGTCATTGCGGTGACGTGAGTTATCGGGCTAGGATGGCGTGGCGCCGGAACGCCGTTCGGGCTCGAGGCCGGCTAAGCATTTGGCCGAACCCCGGCCATCGACGTCGATTCGCCCGGCTTGCACGGAAAATCGTCCAAAGGCTCCGCGTTGCACGATTCGTGGAGCGGCCAGTTTTTTGGCCGGCGGGCCAGATTTTGACCAGACACGCGCGCAACACTGCGATCTTGGCTGCCGGCGCGGCGATTCTCGCCGTCATCGGCGTGGCGCGGTGGCGACACGGAGCGCCGGCGACGGCCGACGGTCCGCACGCCGGCGGGGACCTCGTGGTCTCCGTGCGCACCGAGCCGCGGACCTACAATCGCTTCGCCTCGCGCGATTTCGTCACCGACCTGGTGACCCTGCTGACCCAGGCGAAGCTGGTCCGGATCAACCGGGTCACCCAGGAGGTCGAGCCGTGGCTCGCCGAGCGATGGACGCGGTCGGCCGACGGCCTGCAGTACACCCTCAGCCTGCGCCGGAACGTCGTGTTCTCCGACGGCCAGCCGTTCACGGCCGCCGACGTCCTGTTCTCGTTCGAGGCGGCGTACGACACGCGGAACAACAGCCCGCTCGCCGACGCGCTCGAGGTCGGCGGCCGGCCGCTGGAAGTCGCCGCGCCCGACGCGCACACCGTGGTCGTGACGTTTCCGTCGGCGTTCGCTCCGGGCGTCCGGATCCTCGACAATCTTCCGATCCTGCCGCGCCACGTCCTTCAGGCGGCGGAGCAGGCCGGCACCTTCGCGAGCGCGTGGGGGATCGGGACGACGCCCGCCGACGTCGTCGGCCTCGGCCCCTTCGTCCTGTCCGAGTACGTCCGCGGCCAGAGGCTCGTGTTCACGCGCAATCCGCACTACTGGCGGACCGATGACAGAGGCACGCGGCTGCCGTATCTGGACCGCGTCGTCCTCGAGGTCGTTCCCGACCAGAATGCGGAAGTCCTGCGGCTCGAGGCCGGGCAGATCGACGCCACCGGGGACGCGGTCCGGCCGGAAGACTACGCGCCGCTCAACCGCGCCGCAGACGCGGGCAGGATAACGTTGAGGGATGTCGGTGTCGCCCTGAATCCCGACGTCATGTGGTTCAACCTGAAGCCGGGCGCCTTCGCCGGCGATCCGCGCGCATCGTGGCTGCAGCGCGATGAGCTGCGGCAGGCCATCTCGCTCGCCGTCGACCGGCAGGCGTATGCCGATACCGTGTTCCTCGGCGCGGGCGTGCCCGTGTTCGGCCCGATCACGCCGGCCAACAGGAAGTGGTTCGACCCGGACCTGCCTCGTCCCGGCTACGATCCGGCGAAGGCGCGCACGCTGCTGGCGTCGATCGGCCTGGTCGATCGCAATGGCGACGGCCTGCTCGAGGATCCGGCGAACGAGCCGGCGCGATTCACGCTCGTCGTCTACGGCGGCCGGACGTCACTGACGCGCGGCGCCGCCGTCCTTCGCGACGACCTCGCCCGGATCGGCCTTGGCGTCGACATCGTCACGCTCGATCAGGCTGCCGTGATTCAGCGGATCCTTTCGGGGAAGTACGAGGCGGTTGCGTTCAACGTCCAGATGACGGATACCGATCCGGCCAACAACCTGGACTTCTTTCTCAGCTCGGGCAGCGCGCATCTGTGGAACATCGGCCAGGCGCACCCCGCGACGGACTGGGAGCGGCGGATCGACGAGCTGATGGCGCAGCAGGTGGCCGCGGGCGACGCGGTCGAGCGGCGGCGGCTGTTCGACGAGGTGCAGGGAATCCTGGCCGAGCACCAGCCGGCGCTCTATTTCGTGGCGCCGCGGGTGTACGTCGCCACGTCGCGGCGAGTGAGTCACGTCGAACCGGCCGTGACGCCGCCCCAGATCCTCTGGGCTCCGGACACCATTGCCGTTGCCGGCGGATCGCCTCCGACCCACTGAGTTGAGTCGAGACCGGACGCGGCCGAGCGTGCGATATCTCGCGAAGCGGCTCGTTTTCGCCGCGGCGCTCGTGTTCGCGGTTTCCTCGGCGTCGCTCGTCCTGGCGCGTCTCGCGCCCGGCGACTACGTGACGACGACGCTCGGCATCGATGCGCGGCAGGAGACGGCCGCGCGCGCCAGGGCGCGCTACGGCCTCGATCGGTCGCTCGCGGCGCAGTATCGCGAATGGCTCGCCGGCGCCATCCGCCTCGATTTCGGGCGGTCGCTGCTCTTCGACGCGCCGGTCGGTCCGCTCGTGCGCGAGCGCGCGCTCAACACGGCGCTGCTCGCCGTGACCGCGCTGCTGCTGGCGACCCTCATCGGGCTCCCGCTCGGCGTCGTGACCGGGAGTCGCCGCGGCGGACTGGCGCCGGCGGCCATCCGCGTCTGTTCCGTGGTGCTTCTCTCGCTGCCGCCGCTGCTCACGTCCCTGCTCCTGGTCTTCGTCGCGGCCAGGACGGGGTGGTTTCCGGTCGGCGGCATGCGCTCCGTCCGGGCGGCGTCGGCATGGTCCGACGTCGGCTGGCATCTCATCGTCCCCTCCGTCGCGCTGGCGCTGCCGATTGCGGCGATGTTCGAGCGCCTGCAGTCCCAGGCGATGTCGGAGGCCGCCGCCGAGCCGTACGTGCTCGCCGCGCTCGCGCGCGGGGTGCCACGGCGCCGCATCGCGTGGCGTGATGCGCTCAAGCCGGCGCTGGGTCCGGTCGCCGCCATCTACGGACTCGTGGTCGGCACGCTCCTCAGCGGATCGTTCGCCGTCGAGATCGTCACGGCGTGGCCGGGCCTCGGCCGCCTGATGCTCGATGCGCTGCTCGCCCGGGACATCTACCTCGTTGCCGGATGCGCAGCGGCCGGCTCGGTGTTCCTGGCGGCCGGCACGCTGCTGTCGGACGTCGCGCTCGCCGCGCTGGATCCGCGGATTGCGGAAGGGGAGGCGGAGGCCTGATGCGTCGAATCGGGACGGCGCTGCTCGTCATGTGGGTCGTGGCCGCTCTTGCCGCACCGTGGCTCGCGCCGCATCCGCCGGACGTGCCGATCGGCACGCTGTCGAACGCGCCGCCCACGCTGCCCCATCTCGTCGACGGCGAGGGGCGCTGGCATGCGCCGTTCATCTATCCCCTGGTGCTGGCGAACCGGCTGGAGCAGCGCTACGAGGAGGATCGCTCGGTTCGCGTGCCGCTGGCCTGGCTGTCTGGCGGACACCTCGTGCAGTCGAGCGACGCCTCGCGCGCGCCGCTCGTGGTCGCGGGCACCGACCCGCTCGCGCGCGACGTGTTCAGCCGGCTGCTGTACGGCGCGAGGATCTCGCTCGGCCTCGCGGGCGTCGCGGCGCTCGGCGCGACGGTGCTCGGCCTGCTGAGCGGCGGCCTCGCCGGGTACGCGGGCGGAGCGGTCGACGAGCTGGTGATGCGCGCGACCGAGTTCGTGCTCGTCCTGCCGGTCATCTATGTGGCGCTGGCGCTCCGTGCCGTGCTGCCGCTGGTCCTGACGTCCTCGACGATCTTCCTGTGGCTCACCGGAATCTTCGCCGTTGTCGGTGCGCCGTTCGTCGCCCGTGGCGTGCGCGCGATCGTCCGCTCGGAGCGCGGCCGCGAGTATGCCGTCGCCGCGCGATCGCTCGGGGCGGGCCACGTGCGCATCCTCGTTCGCCATCTGCTTCCCGCCTGCACCGGGTTCGTCGTCGTCCAGCTGACGGTCCTCGTGCCCGCGTACATCGTCGCGGAAGCCACGCTGTCGTACGTCGGGCTGGGATTCCCGGACTCGACGCCGAGCTGGGGAGCGATGCTGCGAGACGCCTCGAACGTGCAGGCCATGGTCCAGTTTCCATGGCTGCTCGTCCCGGCGGCGGCGATCTTCCTCGTCGTGCTCGGTCTGAACCTCGTCCTGCAGGGGCGGTCTCCCGGGCTGGGCGCGGGAGGTGCCGAGCGGCTGCACTACAATGAAGCCGATGGACTTCTCGGGCGTTTTCGCTCCGCTCCCCACGCCTTTTGACGACAACGATCAGGTCGACGTCCGCCGTCTCACGGCCGCGTTTCGGCGATGGCTCACGACGCCGCTCGCCGGGTTCGTCGTGCTCGGCTCGAACGGCGAGGCGGTGCTGCTCACCGAGGAGGAATCCGATCGCGTGATCGCGGCGGCGCGCGAGTCGGTGCCGCGCGGACGTCCGCTCATCGTGGGCACCGGCCGCGAGTCGACCGCGGCGGCGATCCGGGCGTCGAAGCGCGCGGCCGAGCTCGGCGCCGATGCCGTCCTGGTGCGCACGCCAGGATTCTTCAAGACGCAGATGACGAGCGACGCGTTCGTGCGTCACTACATGGCCGTGGCCGACGCCTCTCCGGTGCCCGTCCTGCTCTACAACTTCACGGCGGTCACCGGTGTCAACCTCCTGCCGGCCGCTGTCGCCCGGCTCGCGCCGCATCCGAACATCATCGGGATGAAGGAATCGGGCGGCGACATCGCGCAGATCGCCGAGCTCGTCTCGCTCACGCCCGACGGTTTCGCCGTGCTCGCCGGTACGACGATGACGATCTACGCCGCGCTGTGCGTCGGCTGCACCGGCGCCATCCTCGCGCTCGGATGTGTCGTGCCCGAGGCCTGCGTGGAGCTGCTGCAGCTCGTGCGCGCCGGCCGCCATGCCGAGGCACGCCGTCTGCAGGAACGGCTCGTGCCGCTGGCACGGCTGCTGGGCCCGGCCTACGGTGTGCCGGGGCTGAAGGCCGCGCTTCGGATCGCCGGCTATGACGTCGGTGTTCCGCGGCCGCCGCTCGCGCCCGTGCCGGATTCCGGGATCGCCGCGCTCCGCGAAACGCTCGCCAGCTTCGAGGAAGTGACGCTATGACACGCCTGCCCGACTCCGAACGCATCCTGCTCGGCCCCGGTCCGAGCATGACGGCGCCCCGCGTGATGCGCGCGATGGCGTCGCCGACCGTGAGCCATCTCGACCCGGTCATGATGGAGATGCTGGACGGGATTCGCAGCCGCCTGACGCGGCTGTTCCGCGCTCCCGAGGGATCGTTTGCGTGCGCGGTCTCGGGCACCGGCACGTCGGGCATGGAGACTGCGGTCGCGAACCTGGTGGCCGCGGGCACGCGCACGCTGGTGGTCGTCACCGGATACTTCGGCGATCGCCTGGCGCAGATGTGCGAGCGATACGGCGCGACCGTCCGCCGGCTCGACGTCGAGTGGGGCCGCGCCTGCGGTCCCGATGCGCTCCGCCGTGCGCTCGATGCCGCGCCGGCGGACGTGGTCGCCATGGTGCACGCTGAGACGTCCACCGGCGTGCTGAACCCGATCGACGTGCTGGCGCCGCTGGCGCGCGAGCGCGGCGCGCTGACGATCGTCGACGCGGTAACGTCGTTCGGCGGACACCCGCTCGACGTCGGCGCGTGGGGCGTGGATGCGGCCTACAGTTGCACGCAGAAGTGCCTTGGCGCGCCCGCGGGGCTGTCGCCGGTGGTCTTTGGCCCGCGCGCGCTCGAGCGCCTGATCGCCTGCCGGAGCTTCTATTTCGATCTGCGCCTGCTGCAGGATTACTGGCTCCGGCGCAAATATCACCACACGATGTCGTCCGCGCTCGCCTGCGCGCTCGCCGAGGCGCTCGCCATCGTCGACGAGGAAGGGCTCGAGGCACGCTGGGCGCGGCACGAGCGAAACCACCGCGAGCTCCTCGACGGCCTCGGCCGGCTCGGCCTGACCGTGCTGCCGCCCGAAGGCGAGCGGCTCTGGACGCTGAACGCGGTCCGCGTCCCCGATGGCGTCGACGAGGCGGCGGTGCGCCGGCATCTCCTCGACGAGTTCGGAATCGAGATCGGGTCGGGCCTCGGACCGCTTGCTGGAAGAATCTGGAGGATCGGACTGATGGGCGCGAGCTCGTCTCCGCGGTTCGTCGTGCTCCTCCTCGGCGCGCTGCAGAGCGCCCTGGCGCGGCAGGGGCGCGCCGTCCATGTCTGACGGGCGCACGAGGCGGATGGCCGGTCCGCTCGTGCTGCTCGTGGTGGTCCTCGCTGCGGCGTGCGCGACCAATCCCGCCACAGGTGAGCGCCAGTTCAACCTGATGAGCGAGGCGCAGGAGGTGCAGATCGGCCAGCAGCAGGACGTCGAGGTCCGCAAGGAGATGGGCGTCTACGCGGACCAGCAGCTGCAGCAGTACGTCTCGAGCGTCGGCCTCAAGCTGGCACAGGTCTCCGAGCGGCCCGCGCTCCCTTGGCATTTCACGATCGTCGACGTTCCGGCGATCAACGCGTTCGCGCTGCCGGGCGGGTACATCTACATCACCCGCGGCATCATGGCGTACCTCGACGATGAAGCGCAGCTCGCCGGCGTGCTCGGGCACGAGATCGGCCACGTCACCGCGCGTCACGCCGCACAGCAGTACTCCCGCGCGACCGGGGCCGGGCTCGGGCTGCTGCTCGGCAGCATCTTCGTGCCGCAGGCGCGCCCGCTCACGCAGCTCGGCGAGACCGGCCTCGGGCTCCTCTTCCTCAAGTACGGCCGCGACGACGAAGCGCAGGCCGACGGCCTGGGCGTCCGGTACGCCGCGCGCGCCGGGTGGGATCCCGAGGGCGTGCCGCAGATGCTCCGGACGCTCGGCCGCATCGACCAGCAGTCGGACGACAAGGGGGTCCCGAACTGGCTGGCCACGCACCCGCCGCCCGAGAACCGCATCGAGCGCGTGCAGGCGGCCGTGCAGCAGGCCGAGCGAGCCAGCCGGACGTTCACCGCCGACCGGGCCGACTACCTCCGGCGGATCGACGGCATCATCTACGGCGACGATCCCGCCCAGGGGATCGTGCGCGGCAGCACGTTCCTGCATCCGAACCTGCGCTTCGCGGTCGATTTCCCGGGCGGCTGGACCGTGCAGAACGGGCAGACGCAGGTCGTGGCCAACGCGCCGAAGCAGGACGCGCTCATGCTGCTGCAGGTCGCGAGTCGGCCGCAGGGCGGCTCGCTCGAGAGCGCGGCGGTCGAGTCGATGAACCGCGCGGGCCTGCGGGAGGTCAGCGGCGGGGCGTCGACCATCAATGGCCTCAGCGCGTTCGTCGGCACGTTCGAAGGGACCCTGCAGGGGCTCGGTCAGGTCGGGCTGCGCGGCGCATTCGTCTCGCACGGCGACAACGTCTTTCTCGTCGCCGGCATCGCACCGGTGAACGGCTTCGCGCAGGTCGAGCCGACCTTCTCGCAAAGCCTGCGGACCTTCCGGCCGCTGTCGAGTGCCGAGGCCCAGAACGTGCACCCCAGCCGCGTCGATCTGTACACCGCCCGGTCGGGCGACACGTGGCAGTCGATCGCCCAGCGGCCGGGACGCGGCATCGTCAAGCCCGAGACGCTGGCGATCATGAACGGCCACGACGTCAACGTGCAGCCTCGCGACGGCGAGCGTCTGAAGATCGTCGTCGCCGGATGATGGCGAGGCGTGTCGGGCGCGCGCTCCTCGCAGCGGCGGCGATCGCGTTCGGCTGTCTCGCCTACGCGTACCTCACGCTGCCGGACGTCCGTCCGCTTCGAACCGCGAACCCAACGACGACCGCGTTCATGGAACTGCGCGCCCGCGAGGCGCGCGCCCTCGGCAGACGTCCGCGGAAGGTGCAGCGGTGGGTGGCGTACCGCAACATCTCGAGCGATCTCAAGCGCGCCGTGCTCGTCGCCGAGGACGACGCGTTCTGGCAGCACGAGGGGGTGGATCTCGAGCAGCTGCAGGAGTCGCTCGAGCTCGACTGGAGCCGCGGGCGGCTGCTGCGCGGCGGCAGCACAATCACGCAGCAGCTGGCGAAGAACCTCTACCTCTCGCCGTCGAAGAACCCGCTGCGGAAGCTTCGCGAGCTGATCCTCGCCCGGCGCCTCGAGGCGGAGCTGAGCAAGCAGCGCATCTTCGAGCTGTACCTGAACGTGATCGAATGGGGCGACGGCATCTGGGGCGCGGAGGCGGCGGCGCAGACCTACTTCCACACGCCCGCGTCCGCGCTGGGACCGGCGCAGGCCGCGCTGCTCGCCGGCGCGATCGTCAATCCGCGCCTTCTCAACCCCGCGCATCCTACCGCGCGTCTCCTGCGGCGCCAGCAGATCATCCTCCACCGCATGGGCGCGGTCGTTCCGCCGGAGGAGAGCTCAGCCAAATTGCGCTGAAGTGCTCAAAATGCTCAGGTTTTTGGGCCGTTCAGCTTGACACCCTCCGGACCGGGCGGTATAGTCGCGGCAGTTTTACGGCTCTTTTCTTCCGCACAATCTGACCGCGTCAGGACCACCCCAGGCCTTCCCCGGGGCGGCGTGTGCGCAGCGCGGGCGATCGTGTAGGCGTTCGTCTCGAATGATCAACTACACCGAACGGATCACGCTGCTCATGCAGGACCTCGTGAGGCGCGTTCCGACCCTCTCGTTCATCGACATCGGCAGCGTCCTCGTGTTCGCGCGCGCCGGCCGCTCCGAGGCCGAAGGCGCGTTCGCAACATGCCACTGCCTGAGCCTCCCGCCGAGCGAGCCGGGCTACTACTTCTGGCGCGATCGCACGAGCAACCGCATCACGCGCCGCTCCGAGTGGTTCGTGACCAAGTCGCCGATCGTCAGCATCGGCACCCGCCGCATCAAGTACATGATTTCGTTCGCGCTCCCGCGGTTCTGCGATCAGTCGCTCAATCGCTCACGCAAGGAGCGCTTCTACCCGGGCGCGGAGCCCTGGATGGCCAAACTCGACACCGTCGTCCACGAGCTCTATCACATCGACCCGGAGCAGACCGGCATCCGCCGCATCGAGCGCGGCGACGGCACCTACTCCGCCCACTGCCACGGCCAGCGCTTCTTCGAGCAGGTGGCCGGGATGGTGACGACGTATCTCGACAGCCGGCCGGATCCGGCGGCGTTCGACTTCCTGCGAGACGACTTCCAGACGCTCGAACGGCTCCACGGCGGCGTCGTCGGCACGGCGTTCCGCTCGTTCCCCTCCTTCCCGCAGCGCTACGTGGAGCCGCTCGCCGATCAGCTGCCGTCAGAGCTCGACGGCGACGACGTGGACGTCGAGCAGGTGCGCGTGACCCCGCACGCGACGAGATACACCGAGGACGATCTGCACATCCGCCACTTCATGCGCGACACCTCGCGCCGGCTCATTCGCAAGGGCCAGCACCGCGCCGCCTAGCCCTCGCCGAGCCCCGGGGCCGAGTTCCAGCCCCGGTTGCCGTCAGTGGATCCGCCGCGCCCCGATGAAGCGGCGGCGCCAGTACGACGAGCTCAGACGATCCACGCGGATGACGCCGTTCGAGCTCGGCGCGTGGACGAACTCGTCGCCGCCGATCGCAATCGCGACGTGGGAAGCGCCGCGCGCCACGGTGCTGAAGAAGAGCAGGTCGCCTGGTTCGAGGCTCCTCGCGTCCACCGGTGTTCCGACCTTGAACTGATCGTGGACGTCGCGCGGCAGCGCGATGCCGTACTCCGAGAACACGTACTGCGTGAAGCCGCTGCAGTCGAAGCCGTGCGGATCGGTGCCGCCGTTGCGGTAGGGGATGCCTTTGAGCGCGAGCGCCGCGGACGAGATCGCGTATCCGTCCGGGGCCGGCGCTTCCGGCGCGTGTGCGGTGCGGGGTGCCGGGACTGGCGCACCCGAGGGAGCGGGAAACGGTCGCGGCACCGCGCCGCCCGACGCGCACGCTCCCGACCACAGCGTGCCGGCTGCGATGACGGCAACCACAGCCGGACGGCACCTCCGGCGGGAGACCATGACGCTGATGCTAGCGAGCCGAGGCGCGGCTGTCCAGAGACGGCGCTAACCGCCCGTTTTCAAGGCGTTTACGGCGTCGCGTTCTTGACACCCCTTCGACCCATCGGGCACAATGAACCGGGAAATCGTGCGGCCGGACCATGGGCTGGCCCGGCCGGACGGCGGGGCCGCGTATCGTTCATGGAGCAGACGCTTCTACTCAACGCGTCTTATGAGCCCCTCAAGATTGTCCACTGGCAGAAGGCCATCACGCTCTGGTGCCAGGGCAAGGTTGAGGTGATCTCGGTCTACGACCGCGAGATCCGTGCGGTTTCCGTCAGCTTCAAACTGCCCTCGGTCATCCGGCTGCTCCGGTACATCAAGATCAAGCGCCGCTTCGATTACGTGCCGTTCTCGCGCGCGAACATCTACGCACGCGACGACCACCGGTGCCAGTACTGCGGGGACCTGTTCACGACGAGCGATCTGACGTTCGACCATGTCGTTCCGGTCGCCCAGGGCGGCCGCAAGGACTGGGAGAACATCGTCACGTGCTGCGTGACGTGCAACCGCCGCAAGGGCGGCCGGACGCCGGCCGAAGCCGGTATGCACCTGCTCAGGCACCCCAGACGTCCGGACTCGGCGCCGGCGATTCGCATCACCGTCGGTCTCCGCAACGCGCCGGAGAGCTGGCGCGATTACCTCTACTGGAACCTCGAGCTCGACGACTCGTAGGCCGACCGCACCTTTTCATGCCCTCTCGCGTCACCGCCGTCCACCCGCATCGCGCTATTGAAGGCGGTCGCATCACCATCGACGGATCCGGATTTCCGCTGAGCGGCCCCCGGCTGCCGGAGGTCCGCATCGGTGATCTGCCGGCGCGCGTCGTCTTCGCGTCGCCCACGCGGCTGAGCGTCGTCGTGCCGGCCGGGATTCCGGAGGGCGGACCGATCGCCGTGCGCATCGAGGGAGTCGCCGGCGAGACGCCGCTCATCGAGATCGCTGCGCCCTTCGCCACCGGCCTGCACCAGGTGGACAACCCGGTCTTCGACGCCGACGGCAACCTGTACGTGACCTACAGCGGGACGCGCGGCCAGCAGGTGCCGGTGTCCATCTTCCGCGTCCGGCCGAACGGCACGCGCGAAACGTTCGCGTCCGGCATCGTCAACCCGACGTCGCTCGCGATGGGCCCGGACGGGCGGCTGTACGTGTCGAGCCGCTTCGAGGGGAGCGTCTACCGGGTCGATCCCGATGGGTCGCTGGAGACGTACGCAACCGACCTCGGCGTCGCGTGCGGGCTCGTCTTCGGACCCGACGGGTCGCTGTTCGTCGGCGATCGGTCGGGGACGATCTTCCGTGTCGATGCCGCCGGGCGCGCGACGCCGTTCGCCTCGCTGCCGCCGAGCGTGGCGGCGTTCCACCTCGCATCGCCCGGCGACGGGAGCCTGTTCGTGACCGGGCCGACGCTGGCGTCGTACGACGCCGTGTACCACGTGGATGCGAAGGGCAACGTGAACGTGCACCACACCGGCTTCGGACGGCCGCAGGGGCTGACGTTCGATCCGTCCGGCACGCTGTTCGTGGTCGAGGCGCTGGCCGGCGCCAGCGGCGTCTGGCAGCTGCCTGCGGACGGCGCTCCCGTGCTCTCCTTGTCGGGACCGGGCCTGGTGGGGCTGGCGTTCGGTCCGGACGGCAGCCTCGTCGTGTGCTCGAACGACACCGCGTACCGGCTGGTGAACGGCCGGCGGAGGTAGAATCGCCCCCCTATGTCGCAACTCTTCCAACGCAAGCCGATCGCGTCGCTCGTCGCCGACATGGAGGGCGAGAACGGGCTGCAGCGGTCGCTCGGCGCGGGCGACCTGATCATGCTCGCCATCGGCGCGGTGATCGGCGCCGGCATCTTTGCCGCCATCGGCACGGCGGCGGCCGGACAGGTGGGGCCGAACGGCGAAATCATCCGACAGGGCGCCGGCCCGGCGCTCGTCTTCTCCTTCCTTCTTCTCGGCGGCGTGTGCGCGCTCGCGGGTCTCTGCTACGCCGAGCTCGCCTCGATGATTCCGCAGGCCGGGAGCGCGTACGCGTATTCGTACGCGACGCTCGGCGAGCTGGTCGCGTGGATCATCGGGTGGGATCTGATCCTCGAGTACGCCGTCGGGAACGTGGCGGTGGCGATCTCGTGGGGCGACTACTTCAACACGCTCGTTCGCTCGGCCGGCGTTCAACTGCCGGCGTGGCTGACGACCGGCTACCGCACGGCGCTCCTCAGCTCGGACCCCGCGATCCACGGGCTCATGGCGTCGGCGCCGCACGTCGCCGGCGTGCCGATCCTGATCCACCTGCCCGCGTTCGCGATCGTCGCGTTCATCACGTGGCTGCTGCTGCAGGGGGCGCGGGAGAGCGCGACGGCCAACAACATCATGGTGGTCATCAAGCTGTGCGCGCTGGCGCTGTTCGTCGCCGTCGGCGCGTCGCATCTGCACGCCGCCAACTACCATCCGTTCGCGCCCAACGGCTTCACCGGCATTCATCAGGGCGCGGCCATCGTCTTCTTCGCGTACATCGGCTTCGACGCCATCTCGACGGCGGCCGAGGAGACGCGCGATCCCCAGCGGAATCTCCCGATTGGCATCCTCGGCGGCCTGGCCATCTGCACCGCCATCTACGTCGTCATCGGCTTCGTGCTGACCGGCATGGTGCCGTATCAACAGCTGGCGGTGGCGGACCCGCTCGCGCGCGCGCTCGAGCTCGCCGGATTCAGGGCCGTGAGCGGCGTGGTCGCGCTCGGCGCAGTGGTGTCGATGGCGGCCGTGCTGCTCGTCTTCCAGTACGGCCAGCCGCGCATCTTCTTCGCGATGGCGCGGGACGGCCTGCTGCCGAAATGGGCGGCGAAGGTGCACCCGAGGACGCACATCCCTGCCACGACCACGATCATCACCGGCGTGTTCGTCGCCGCCTGGGCGCTCGTCGGCGACGCGGCGGAAACCTACGACCTGACGAACATCGGCACGCTGTTCGCGTTCGTGCTCGTCTGCCTGGGCGTGCTCGTGCTGCGCTACAGGGAGCCGGAGCGGCCGCGGCCGTTCCGCGTGCCGTTCGTCTGGCCGGTCTGTCTCATCGGCGCCGCGGCATGCGTGTTCGTCATGCGCGGCCTGCCGCACGCGGCGTGGGAGCGGTTCGGCTACTGGCTGGCGATCGGTCTCGTGTTCTACGTCAGTTTCGGGTACCGCAACAGCCGCCTGCACCGCCCCGGCGTTTCGACCGGTGTCCGCGCGTAGGCCGCTCGACGGCGTTCGCGTCCTCGACCTCACGCGCCTGCTGCCGGGCGCGTACGCCACGCTGCTGATGGCGGACCTCGGCGCCGACGTCGTCAAGGTGGAGGATCCGCGCGGAGGGGATCCGGCGCGCACGATGCCGCCGCTCGCCGGCGGAACGAGCGTCTATTTCTCCATCCTGAACCGCAACAAGCGGAGCCTGACGCTCGACCTCCGGCACGCCGGCGCCGGACGCGTGCTCGATCGGCTCCTGCCCGCGTGCGACGTCCTGGTCGAGAGCTTCCGGCCGCAGACCTCGCGCCGGCTGGGCGTCGACGCGGCCCGCCTCCGCGCGCGCCATCCCCGCCTGATTCATGCGTCGATCACCGGCTTCGGACAGACCGGGCCCTACGCGGAGCGCGCGGCGCACGACATCAACTACGAGGCGATGAGCGGGATCCTGAGCGCGACCCGCCCTCCCGATCGAGCGCCCGCCGTGCCGCGCACGCTCATCGGCGACATCGGTGCGGCCATGAACGGCGCGGCGGGCATCCTGGCCGCGCTCTATGCGCGGGAGCGGACCGGCGTTGGCGCGGCCGTGGACGTCGCAATCCACGAGGCGGCGCTCTCGTGGCTGCTGTTTCCCGCCGCGGCCGATCTGATGGCCGGCGGCCACGACGATCCGCGGCGCCTGCCGATCGACGGCGGCGACGCCTGCTACAACGTCTACCGGACGGCCGACGACCGCTACCTGGCGCTCGGGGCGCTCGAGCCGAAGTTCTGGAGAGCCTTCTGCGAGCGGATCGGGCGCGCGGATCTGATCGCGCAGCAGGACGCGCAGGGCCACGCCCGGGCTCGCGTGCTGGAAGAGGTGCGCGCCATCTTCGCCTCGAAGCGCCGCGACGAGTGGCTCGCGCTGTTTGCCGACGTCGACGTGTGTATCTCCCCGGTCAACACGCTGAGCGAAGCGCTGGCCGATCCGCACATCACGGCTCGCGGCGTCGTGGCGCGCGCGGCAGGCTCGACCTGGATCACCACGCCGATCGCCGTTACGGCTGATGCCTCCGGACCGGGGTGGGCCCAGGCGCTCGCGAAGGCCGTTCGTCCGGCGCCGGCGCTCGGGGCTGATACGGACGAGGTGCTCGAAGCCGCCGGGATCGACGCCTCCGAGCGCGCGAAGCTGCGGTCGCTCGGCGTTCTGTAGCGTCCGGTCGCCGGACGCCGTGCTACGATAAATGTTTCGGGCCGCCCCGGGATTTCCGGTCGTGGCCCGATCCCGAGCCCCGAGTCCCAAGCCACGAGATATGGCGCACGACTGGATCGCGGTGCGCGGCGCCCGCGTCCACAACCTCAAGAACATCGACGTCGATCTCCCGCGCAACCGGCTGGTGGTCATCACCGGCCTGTCCGGCTCGGGCAAGTCGTCGCTCGCCTTCGACACGATCTACGCCGAAGGGCAGCGCCGCTACGTCGAGTCGCTCTCCGCGTACGCACGGCAGTTCCTCGAGCAGATGGAGAAGCCGGACGTCGACCTGATCGACGGCCTCTCGCCGGCCATCTCCATCGAGCAGAAGACGACCGGCTCCAACCCGCGCTCGACGGTCGGCACGGTCACCGAGATCTACGACTACCTGCGCCTGCTGTTCGCCAACATCGGCGTCCCGCACTGCCCGAACTGCGGCAAGGAGATCGCCAGCCAGTCGCTCGAGCGCATCACCGACATGGTGATGCTCTACCCGCAGGACGCGCGCATCAACGTGCTGGCGCCGATCGTTCGCGGCCGCAAAGGGGAGTTCAGGAAGGAGCTGGCGGCGCTGCGCGGACGCGGCTTCACCAAGGCGCGCATCGACGGGCAGTTCCGCTCGCTCGAGGACGACCTCAAGCTCGACCGCCGCCGGAATCACACCATTGAAGTCGTCGTCGATCGCCTGATCGTGCGCGGCGGCATCGAACGCCGCCTCACGGACTCGATCGAAATCGCCCTCAACCTGGCCGACGACATCGTCGTCATCAACACGTACGACGAAGGGGACCGGCTGTTCTCGCGTCGCCTCGCGTGCGTCGACTGCGGCCTCAGCATGCCCGAGATGTCGCCGCGGGCGTTTTCGTTCAACTCGCCGCACGGCGCCTGCCCCGAGTGCCAGGGGCTGGGCGCGACGGTCGACTTCGATCCGCGTCGCGTCGTGCCGGACGAGTCGAAGTCGCTCGCGGAAGGGGCCATCGCGCCGTGGTCGCGCGGCGACCGCAGGCTCGTGCGCGACGCGCTCGCGAAGCTGTCGCACGATTTCGGGATCGACCTGACGGTGCCGTTCGGGAAGCTGCCGCGGAAGCAGCGCGAGCAGGTGCTGTTCGGCGCCAGGCCGTTCGAGGGCCTCGTTCCCAACCTGCGCCGCCGCTACGAAGAAGGGAGCTGGGCCGAGCAGGAAGAGCTCGAGCCCTATCGGTCGCTCCGTCCGTGCGCCGTCTGCCGCGGCGACCGGCTGAAGCTGCAGAGCCTGTCCGTGCGCGTCAAGGGGCGCACGATCGCCGACTACGTCAACCTGCCGATTTCGGAGGCGCGGGAGGTCTTCGAGGGGCTCCAGCTCACGGACCGCGAGGCGCTGATTGCCGAGCGCGTGCTGAAGGAGATCCTGGAGCGGCTCCGGTTCCTGGACGATGTCGGCGTCGGCTACCTGACGCTCGGGCGAAGCGCCGCGACGCTGTCCGGCGGCGAGGGGCAGCGCATCCGGCTGGCGACCCAGATCGGCGCCAACCTGACCGGCGTGCTCTACGTTCTCGACGAGCCGTCGATCGGCCTGCACCAGCGCGACAACCGGAAGCTGCTCGCGACGCTCGCGCGCCTGCGCGACCTCGGCAACACGGTCGTCGTCGTCGAGCACGACGAGGAGACGATACGCACCGCCGACTACGTGATCGACCTCGGTCCCGGTGCCGGCGACCTCGGCGGCCACGTGATCTTCCAGGGCACGCCGGCGGAGCTGCTGCGTGACTGCGGCGCCGACGGCGCCGGGTGCGCGTCGCTGACCGGCGCCTATCTCACGGGCGCGCGCGAGATTCCGATGCGGCCGGTCCGCCGTCCGGTCGACGGCGGCAAGGGCGCGCTCGTCATCCGGGGCGCGCGCGGCAACAACCTGAAGAACATCGACGTGCGGATTCCCCTCGGCGTGTTCGCGGCGGTTACCGGCGTCAGCGGATCGGGCAAGTCGACGCTCGTCAACGACATTCTGTACAAGTCGCTCGCGCGCACACTCTATCGCGCCGGCGACGAGCCCGGCCCGCACGATCGCATCGACGGCATCGCGCTCATCGACAAGGTGATCGAGATCGACCAGTCGCCCATCGGCCGGACGCCGCGCTCCAATCCGGCCACCTACACGGGGCTCTTCACCTTCATCCGCGATCTGTTCGCGATGATGCCCGACGCGAAGGCGCGGGGGTTCCGGCCCGGCCGGTTCTCGTTCAACGTGAAGGGCGGCCGGTGCGAGGCGTGCCAGGGCGACGGCGTCATCGCGATCGAAATGCACTTCCTGCCAGACGTCTACGTGACGTGCGAGCAGTGCAAGGGCCGGCGGTACAACCGCGAGACGCTCGAGATCAAGTACCGCGGCAAGTCGATTGCCGACGTCCTCGACCTCACGGTCGATCAGGCGCTCCCGCTGGTCGAGAACTTTCCGGGCATCGCGAACAAGCTCCGGACGCTGCAGGACGTCGGCCTCGGCTACATCGAGCTCGGGCAGTCGGCGACGACGCTGAGCGGGGGCGAGGCGCAGCGGGTGAAGCTCGCCAAGGAGCTGTCGAAGCGCGGAACCGGCCGGACGCTCTACATCCTCGACGAACCGACCACCGGGCTGCACTTCGAGGACACACGGAAGCTCCTCGACGTCCTGAACAAGCTGGTGGAGCAGGGGAACACGGTCGTCGTCATCGAGCACAATCTCGACGTGATCAAGTCGGCGGACTACATCATCGATCTCGGTCCGGAAGGGGGAGCGGCCGGCGGGCGGATCGTGGCCGAGGGCGCGCCGGAAGAGGTGGCCCGTCGCGAGCAGTCGGCCACCGGCCGATTCCTGGCGGCCATTCTGTCGCGCGAGGGTGCCACGAGGATCCGGTCCGCGGCGGGCTGACGGCCGGGGGCGAGGCTTCGGTCGAAGGACGACGAACGTCGCACGGGGCCTTTCAGCTCAGCGATGAGCGACTGTGGTAGAATTACCACACGTTTGTCGACGGCCGTTGTGGTACTCGTACCACAAATTCGTCAGCGACGCTGCTCGAGGGTGTCGTGATAGTCGGAGCTAAGTAACTCAGAGTCTAGGGTTTCAGCGAAATATCGTCGGCGCCGAGCCATTGGGCATCGTCTTTGCTGAGCTTCTCTGAGCTCGTCCCCGCTCGCCCGAGAGGCTCATGGACGCACAGCGAACCCTGAAACGGCAAATTTCCTGCGTCGGAATCGGTCTTCACTCCGGCAACAAAGTGACCCTTTCGCTGAAGCCCGCTCCGGTGGACTTCGGCATTCGCTTCCGGCGGACCGACCTTGGCGACCTCGAGGTGCCCGCGATGGTGCACCACCTGGCGGGCATCCAGCTGGCCACCGGGCTGTCGCGCAACGAGGTGTCGGTCGAGACGGTCGAGCATCTGCTCGCGGCCCTGACCAGCACGAACGTCGACAACGTGCTGGTCGAGCTGAATTCGCCCGAAGTGCCGATCATGGACGGCAGCGCGGCCCCGTTCACCTACCTGATTCAGGAGGCCGGGATCAGGCGGCTGGGGGCCCCCCGCAAGTACCTGAAGATCGTCCGTCCGATCGCGATGTCCCGTGGCGACAAACGCATCGCGTTGTACCCCTCGGATCACTTCAAGGTCACCTACAGCATCAGCTTCGACCATCCGCTGCTGCGGCATCAGTCGCGCACGATGCGCATCACCGAGGAGACCTTCCTCGAGGACATCGCGCCGGCGCGGACCTTCACGTTCCTCAAGGATGTGGAGATGATGCGCCAGAACGGTCTCGCGCTCGGCGGCTCGCTCGAGAACGCGATCGTGCTCGGCGAGACCGGCATCCTCAACAACGCGCTGCGCTTCGAGGACGAGTTCGTGCGCCACAAGATCCTCGACGCCATCGGCGATCTGGCGCTGGTCGGGCATCCGGTGATCGGCCACCTGGTCGCGCATCGCGCGGGGCACGCGCTGCACACCGAGTTCGCGGCCAAGGTGCTGGAGGAGACGCACGCGTGGCGGCTGGTCGAGGCGGAAGACGCTGCGCTGCCTGCGCCGCTCCCGGTCAAGGTCGCGGTGCCGCTTACCGCACGATCAACGTCCTGACGGTCGGCGGCGAGCCGCAGCGCTCGAACCAGTCGATTCCCTCGCTGACCAGGTCGAACTTCAGCACGTAGCGGCCCGGCCGTTCGATCGCGCCGATCTCGATCGGCACGTCCAGCCGGCGTCCCGGGCCGAGCGTCTCGGGCAGCCACGCCCTCGCGAAATCCCGGTTCAGGAGCCCGCCGTTCGCGTCGCACAACTGCGCGCCCAGGCGGACCAGGCGGCGTCCGTAGCTGGCCTGCGCCGGAAACGGGCGCTCGGTCAGATTGGTGACGCTGGTGCGCACGCGCAGCGGGCGCCCGGCGTGCGCCCGGAGCGGCGCACCCGGGAGCAGCGTCCGCACGCTGATCGACGCCCGCGGCATCGCGCCGGGAATTGCGTTGCCCAGGTTGTTGTCGTCCCAGATTTCGCGGCGGATGGACTCGAGCGCCGGCGACCCCGGCACGAAGCGGCGCGAGTAGGCGTGCTCGGGATGATCCGTGATCTCCCAGCACAGACGGTCGACGCCGATCTCCCCGGCCAGCCGTCGCGCCAGGACCATCTCCTCGTCGCTGTCGTTCCACACGAAGAGGATGTAGCGCCAGTTCAGGAACGGCACGTCGCGGCCGGCGCGCCGCTTCTCGTCGGCCATCGCGCGAAGGTTCGCGATGGCCTTGTGGAAGTCGCCGCGCTGCCGGTACTTCACGTAGCTCCCGGGCGTCGCGCCGTCGATCGAGAAGGTGACCTCGTCGATGCCCGAGTGCACCAGCCGGCGCGCCCGCGTCTCGTCCAGGGCGAGACCGTTCGTGCTCGTGTACAGGTAGATGTGCGGGAAGCGCGCCTTGATGTACTCGCACATCTCGACCGCCCGCTTGTGCAGGAAGGCTTCGCCGTAGTTGAAGAAGTCGATTCGGACGAGCGAGGCACCCGTCTCGTCGACGACGCGCCGGAAGAGGTCGAAGTCGAGCATACCGGCCTGCCGCGTGCGCGCGATGCCGGTTTCGGGCGCGCAGCAGGCCTCGGTGCAGGAGATGTTGCACGCCGCCGTGCACTCGATGTAGAGCCGCGAGGGCAGGGGCCCGGCGTTCAGCGGCCGGACGGCCCCCGCGTCGTCCTTCGTCAGCGGGAGCTTGAGCGGGCAGTCGCCGCAGAAGCGCGAGCCGCCGCCGTTCAGATCCGCGCGGAGGCGGCGGACCGTGTCGCCGGTCCAGACCTCGCCGACCGACGCCGCGCGGGCGTCGCCGAGCACGCGGCGGCCGTACGGGTCGGCGCAGCCGCAGACGAGGCGCCCGTCGCAGAGCATGACGAGCGTGCTCCACGGCCAGGAGCACTGGAACCGCGTGGCGAGAAAGTTCAGCGACAAGGCCCCGTCCGTCGGCTGGGAGCGGCCTCCCCGCCTACTTCTTCGTGAGCTTCTTCATGTATGCCTCGAGCTTGTCGTTCTCGTACTTGACGGTGTTGAGGAACAGGCTCTCGGCGAGGTAGCTGCGGCGCTCGGCGTCGGTCATCTGCTCGACGAGATGGTGAATCTCGCGAACCATGTCTTCGAACGAACGCTCCAGTTCGTGCCGGGCCGTCACTTCCTGGTACAGCGTCTCCATGATCGCGAGCAGATCGCCGTCCATCTCGATGTCGGCGCCGCTGGTGGTCTTGATGGTACGCATGGCTAGGCCCCGAAGCTCCTGATCGCGCCGGGTTCGTCGGCGTGGATCTCGATGAAGTTCTGGGCGCCGGTCATCGTCAGCATGGTCTCGACGCGGCGCTGCACGCCCGAGAGCTTCAGATGTCCGCCGGCGCCGTGGACCTGCCGGTACAGGTCCATCAGGCAGCCGATGGTGGCGCTGTCGACGTAGGTGACCGGCGTCAGATCGATCAGGATTTCCTTCTTTCCGGCGGCGATGAGCGAAGTGACCGCCGACGAGAAGTCCGACAGGATCGGATACATCAGCCGCGTCTCCCCGACGCGGACGATCGAGATGCCGCCGGATTGTTCGGTTGTGACGTTCATCAGTAGGCTCCCGTGCGCGAGCGGTCGGAATCGGATCCTTTCGATCCGCTCGGACTGTAGTCGTCGCCGCGAAGCTTCCGGATCTGGTGCGCGAGCTCGGTGCGGCCGCGGTTGATCCGCGACTTGACCGTGCCCTCCGGCAGGTGCAGGCGATCGGCGATCTCCTGGTACGACAGTTCCTGGATGTCGCGCAGCAGCACCGCCGTCCGCAGGGTCTCGGGCAGCGCGCCGAGCGCCTGGCGCAGCAGCGCCACGCGGTCGCGCTGCTCGAGCGCCGCCATCGGGCCCACCTCGTGCGACACCGGCGACAGCGCGTTCGCGTCCACGTCGCGGTCGATCGTCTCGCGCTCCTTGCGGACGCTGCGGTAGTGATCGATGCAGAGGTTGCGGCTCACGCTGATGAGCCACGTCTGGAAGTTCGCGCGCCGGTCGAAGGTGTCGAGCGACTTGAAAATCTTCAGGAAGATGTCCTGCGTCAGATCCTCGGCCTCGTCGTGCTTCCCGACGAACTTGTACGCGACGTTGAACACCTTCCGCCAGTACTGCCGGACGATCGCCTCCCAGGCGGCCTGATCGCCGTTGAGGGCGCGATGGATGAGCGTCTCGATGGCGTCGGGCGCGGCCGGCGAGTCAGACATGAAATGCGTGATCGGGTGAACGGCGGGCGAAAAAGCCGACAAATCATAGCAGATGGTATAGTCGTCAGTCGACCGTGACCGGCTTCGCGCCCCTCGACGACCACCGGCTCGCCTGCGACCGCGTTCCCCTCGCCTCGATTGCCGACGCGGTCGGCACGCCGGTGTACGTCTACAGCGCCGAGACGATCCGCGCCCGCTACCGCGAGCTGGACGCCGCATTCGGCGGCTATCCCCACGCGCTGCACTATGCGCTCAAGGCGAACTCTGCGCTGGCGATCGCGCGGCTGCTGCACGGGCTGGGCGCCGCCGCCGACGCGAACTCGATCTGGGAGATCGAGCTGGCCCGGAAGGCCGGGTTCGCGCCGCGCGACGTCATCTTCACCGGCGTCGGCAAGTCGGCGGACGAGCTCGAATGCGCTGCCGGGCTCGGCCTCAAGGCGATCAACGTCGAGTCGGCCGGCGAGCTCGCGAGGCTCGAGGCGATCGCCGCCCGCGCGTCACGGACCGTGCGTGTCGCCATCCGCGTGAACCCGGACATCGACGCAGAGAGCCACCCGCACATCTCGACCGGCCTGAGGGCGAACAAGTTCGGTGTGCCGGTCGACGAAGCGCGCGCCCTGTTCGCGTCGCTCCCGTCCCGGCCCGCGCTGCGCCTCGTTGCCGTCCACGTCCACGTCGGATCGCAGATCACCAGCCTCGAGCCGATCGCCCGGGCGGCGGCGGCGCTGGCCCGGCTCGCCGCCGAGGCAGGCCGTCACCGCCTGGTCCTCGAGTACCTCGACGCCGGCGGCGGGCTCGGCATCTCGTACGACGGCCGCGCCGTCCCGTCGGCGGCCGAATACGTCGCCGCGCTCCTCGACGCCGTGCGCGGGACCGGTCTTCCGATCGTGCTCGAGCCGGGCCGCTCGATCGTCGGGGCTGCCGGCGGACTGCTCGCGCGCGTGATCGACGTCAAGCCGCGCGACGCCGCGAGCGAGTTCGTGGTCATCGACGCGGGGATGACCGAGCTGATGCGGCCGGCGCTCTATGGCGCCTATCATGCGATCGAGCCCGTGGCGCCACGCCCGGGTCCCGCGCGACACTACGAGATTGCCGGCCCCGTGTGCGAGAGCAGCGACATCGTCGGCCGCGATCGCCGCCTGCCCGAACTGCGCGTCGGCGATCTCCTGCTGGTGCGCGACGCCGGGGCGTACGGCGCGGCGATGGCGTCCAACTACAACCGCCGGCCGCTGCCGCCCGAGGTGCTCGTGGACGGCGGCGCCTGGCGCATCATCCGGCGGCGCCAGACGATCGACGACATGACGGCGCTGGAGAGCGAGTAGCGCATGTCAGGAATGCTGATCGCGTTCGAGGGCCTGGACCAGAGCGGCAAGCAGACGCAGGCCGAGCTGCTGCGCGACGGCCTGAAGGCGGACGGCAGGAAGTCGCGCGTCGTGTCGTTCCCCGATTACGCGACGTCGATTGGCGAGGAGATCGCCCGCGCGCTGCAGGGCGAGCGCGAATACGGCCCCGACGTGATGCAGCTGCTGTACGTGGCGAACCGCTACGAGCGCAAGGCGGACCTGCAGCGCTGGCTGGACGGCGGCCTGGTGCTCGTCTGCGACCGGTACACCGCGTCGAGCATCGCATACGGCGAGGCGCAGGGGCTCGATCCGGCCTGGCTGGCCGATATGCAGAAGTTCCTGCCGAAGGCGGCGCTCACGATCATGCTGGACATCTCGCCCGATACCGCCGTCAAGCGCAAGGCCGTCGACCGCGACCGCTACGAGCGCGATCTGGCGATGCAGGAACGGGTCCGCGGGAGCTACCGCCGGCAGGCGGACGCCGAAGGCTGGGTCGTCCTCGACGGCGAGCGACCCAGGGACGCCATCGCGGCCGACGTCCTCACCGCGGTCGCGAGACGACTCGGGCCGCCGTAATCGCGCGCACTTCCCGGACGCCCGCCGCCTTCAGCACCGCTGCGCACGCTTCGAGCGTCGCTCCGGTCGTGCAGACATCATCCACGAGCAGGACGACCGCACCGGCCAGCGCGCGAGAGGCTCGCGCCGGCACGAAGGCGCCGCGGACGTTGCGGTGCCGCTGCGCCGCCGGCAGCGCGGTCTGCGTGGAGGTGGCCCGCGCCCGCCGCAGCGCCCCCACGACCGGAATTCCGAGGTGCCGCGCGAGATCGGCCGCCTGGTTGAAGCCGCGTTGACGATGGCGCGCGCGATGGAGGGGAACCGGCACCGCGCACGCAACGCCATCCATGAGCGTGCCCGCACGGGCGCGCATGAGCGCGGCCAGCGGACGCGCGAGCGACCGGCGGCCGTCGTACTTGAACGCATGAACGATGGCGCGCAGCGCGCCGTCGTATTCGCCGATGGCCCGGGCGCGATCGACCGCGCGCGGCGAGCGGCGGCATCGCGGACATCGCGCGAGCGGCACGCTGATCGAGCGCCAGGAAGGCAGCGGATCGCCGCAGGCGTCGCACAGCGGCGGCGTCAGAGGCAGGAGGGCGCTCCAGCAGCGGCCGCACACGGGCCCGCGCGTCGGCTGATCGAGGAGGTCGCCGCACGCGGCGCACGACGGCGCCAGCGCGACCGCGACGAGCGCGTCAGCGAGCCCGCGGAGCGGGGAGGTCAACGCGGTCGGCATTGCCCCACAGCCGCTCGAGGCCATAGAAGAGGCGGGTTTCCGGCGCGAAGATGTGGACGATGAAGTCGAAGTAGTCCACCAGCACCCAGTCGGATCGGTCGTAGCCCTCGACGTGCGCCGGCCTGGCGCCGTGCGCGGCCAGGCTTTCGATCACCGCGTCGGCGATGGCGCGAATCTGACGGGCGTTCTGCCCGGAGCAGATGACGAAATAATCGGTGAAGCCGGACGCCTTGCGCAGATCGAGGACGACGACGTCGCTCGCTTTCTTGTCCTCGGCTGCGGCCAGCGCCCACTCGACTTCCTGCGGAAGACGCGAAGATTTCCGGCGCTTCTCAGTCTTGGCCATGCAACCTGCCTGCCGCCCCGCCCCCTCGGGCGTCCGTTGCGCCGCGGTCCGGGGTCATCGAAGTGTAAAGTCCGTGCTGCTCAATGTGTTGCTGCACTGCCACCGGTACCATGCCTGCAATCGATTGCCCCTCGGCCACCCGGCGCCGGATTGCGGTGGATGACACGTCCGCCGTCGCCGCATCGATCAAGAAGATCGTCGGCCCGGCCGGCGGCCGTTCGCTCCCCGGCGCGGCCGTCATCCGCCGCGCGAGGCCCGGCAGCCGCCGTGGCAGATCGCTGGCCGGGTTGCCCGCCCGCGACACGACCGCGAAGTGCGCGGCGTCGAGAATCGCCGGGTAGTCCTTCCAGGTGGCGATCTCGGCGAATGCGTCCGCGCCGGTGATGAAGAACAGCTCCGACGCCGCGTGACCGCAGGCGTGGAAGCGCTTCAGCGTGGCGGAGGTATAGGACGGCGCCTGCTCGAGGAGCTCCATGTCCGAGGCGCGCCAGCCCGCGCGTCCGGCCACCGCCAGCGCCGCCATCGCGAACCGGTGATAGCTCGACGCGAACGGCTGCGGACGGTGCGGCGGGATGTTCGCCGTCATCACGTAGAGCCCGGTCAGCCCCAGCGCGCGCATGGCGGCATCGGCCGCGTCGAGATGTCCCTGATGAATCGGATCGAAGGTGCCGCCGAGGATGCCGATGCGCCGCGCCATTACCTGCGCGCGTCGGCTGGCGAGGGCGCCGGCACGTCGACCGCGGCGGCGATCGATCGCCGCTCCTCCGCGAGCCTGCGCCACACCGCTTCGAGCAGCTCGGGCACTCCCGCGCCGGTGACGCCGGAGATGCGGAACGCCGGCAGGCCGAGCGCACGGGCGCGGCGCTCCACGCGCTCCGCCCGCTCCTCGTCGTCCAGGACGTCGATCTTGTTGACCGCGACGAGCTGCGGCTTGGCGGCCAGCTGCGGATCGAACAGCTCGAGCTCGTGCCGCACGGTGTCGAGATCGGCGGCCGGATCGCGCCCGGTCTCGCCGCTCACGTCGACCAGGTGCAGCAGCACTTTCGTGCGTTCGAGGTGGCGCAGGAACCGGTCCCCGAGGCCCTGTCCGCGGTGGGCGCCTTCGATGAGACCCGGCACGTCCGCCACCACGAAGCTGCGGTCGTCGTCGAGCCTCACGACGCCGAGGTTCGGTGTCAGCGTGGTGAACGGGTAGTTCGCGATCTTGGGCCGCGCGGCGGACACGCGCGCGATCAGCGTCGATTTGCCGGCGTTGGGGAACCCGACCAGGCCGACGTCGGCCAGCAGCCGCAGTTCGAGCCGCAGATCCTTTTCTTCGCCGGCCTCGCCCGGCTCGACGCGGCGCGGCGCCCGGTTGGTCGAGGTCGCGAACCGGGCGTTGCCGCGCCCGCCGCGCCCCCCGCGGGCCACGACGATGCGGTGGCCTTCTTCGGCAAGATCGGCGAGCAGACGCAGCGGCGCGGCCGGCTCGCCGGTCTTCTCGTAGACCAGCGTGCCGATGGGAACGGCCAGCTCGAGATCGTGGCCGTTCGACCCGGTGCGGTTGGAGCCTTCGCCGTGCCCGCCACGCCCGGCGGTGAACTCGGGATGGAACCGGTAGTTGATGAGGGTGTTGGTGTGCGGGCTGGCTACGATGGCGACCGAGCCACCGTGGCCGCCGTCGCCGCCGCTCGGACCGCCGCGCGGCACGAACTTCTCCCGGCGGAACGCCAGGCATCCGCGCCCGCCGTCGCCCGCGGCGACGTGAATGTCAACTTCGTCGACGAACATCAGGGGCAGTCGGTAATGGGGGCCATTACCCGATTCGCCCGTCCTATTCGACCGGCAGTACGCTGATGATGCGGCCGTGAGCGCCGTGATCCTCGAAGCGGACGCGCCCCGCGATCTTGGCGAAGATGGTGTCGTCCTTGCCGAGCCCGGCGTTCAGGCCGGGCCGGAACCGGCGGCCGCGCTGCCGCACGATGATCGTGCCGCCGCTGACCAGATTGCCGTCGTGCGCCTTCACGCCGAGCCGCTGCGAGTTCGAGTCGCGGCCGTTGCGCGAGCTGCCTTGTCCCTTTTTGTGAGCCATGGGTGATCTCTTCTGTTGCCTTGTCGCGGGGCCCCACGCCCGCTCCGACGCAGACGGCGCCGCTACACCAGGATGTCGGTGATCCGGACGCGCGTGTAGATCGCGCGGTGTCCCTTGGTCCGGCGCATGCCCTTGCGGCGCTTCTTCTTGAACACGCGGATCTTCGGCCCGCGCGCCTCCCCTTCGACGACCGCCGTGACGCGGGCGTTCGCCACGAGCGGCGCCCCGGCGATGATGTCGCCGCCGTCTTTTTCGACGAGCAGCACATGATCGAGCGTCAGCTCGGTGCCGGGCTCGCCCGCGGTTCCGTCGATGGTGACGACGGTCCCGGGTGTCACCTTCACCTGACGTCCGCTCGCCTGAACGATTGCGTACATAGTCGACACCTGTGCAAAGGGGATAGTGTACAGCCGAAGTGGCTCAGTTGTAAAGGGTTACCCTGACCGCTCCGACGGCCGCCTACTTGAGCAGGACGCGGGTGCCCCGGACCTTCTGGCTGCTGAGCGCGCTCAGGAAGTCGGGCACGATGCGGTCCATCAGCTCGAAGTACGACGACAGGGCCGGCGTGTTCTGCTGCGCGTTGTAGAGGACCTCTTCGCGATGCGACTCGGAGTACATCGTCGTGCCCGTGCGGCCGTCGATGAAGATGAACTTCGGACGGAGGATGAAGCCCTTCCGCTCCTGATACGTGCGCACCGGCACGACGCGGCGCCGGCCCATCGCGTCGTACACCTCCTGCTCGGTCTGGACGATGCCCGAGCGCGTGTGCGGCGTGAAGAGCACGGTGCCCGTGACGATCAGCGGGTTCTGGTACTCCTCGCCGATCTTCTTCCAGTACGCGACGTTCGCGAAGAGCCGCTCGTACGGTTCGAGATCCTTCTCGTCCTTGATCTTCTCGGGAAGCTGCTGCGGCTGATCGGACGCAGCCTTCACCCCGTCGGCCGCCGTATCCGCGGGCGCGGACGCCGGCGCCCCGTCGGTGACGGCCGCCTTGCTCTGTTCCTGCGCGACTGCCATCAGCGGCAGCAGATCGGCATCGATGACCTTCAGTGAGGATTTCGTGCGCAGCTGGCTTCTCAGCAGCCGCACCGTTTCCTGGTTCGCGTCGACGTCGTCGGTGCCGCCGGCGATGAACCCGGCGACGAGGACGCGCTGGAAGGCGGAGACATCCAGCTTCGGCTGAATGGGCGTCTCGATCGGGATTTCGTACGAGTCGGCGCCGCAGGCAATGGCGATCGCGGCGGACGCGGCCGCGACGAGCGCGAACGCCAGCCTACGATTTTTCTTTCCCGTGCCCCGTCCGGTCATTGATTTCCTTGAAGAGCTCGTAGTTCTGCCGAATCTGGCTGTTGTTCGGCTCGAGGTTCAGCGCCTTCTCGTAGGCTTTGCGAGCGTTGTCGAACTGACCCTCGTGCTCGTAGGCGATGGCGAGATCGTTGAACGCGGCCGCGTAGGTCGGGTCCAGCTCGACCGCCTTTTCCCAGCGGTAGATCGCCTCGCGCCAGAGGCCCTTCTGGGCGACCTGAATGCCGAACTCCACCTGTTCCCTCGCATTCGAACGCGCGTCAGCAAGCACGGGCGAAGCCGACACGGTCGCAACGAACGCGACGAAAAGTGCCAGACGCAGTTTCATGACGGGTGAACGATCACTATACGATTCGAATTGAGCGCACGCAAGGTCTTTGCTGAAGTTTTCCCGTTCGACGGAGCAAGCCATGTGCCACGGCTCTGCTGCTCAAAACACGCGAAACACGCGCGAGCCGCGTCCGCGCGTTTACGAATTACGGCAGCCGGTGTCCTGTGCGGAAGCCATGAGGCGAGGCGCGGGCCGTCCGTTTCGAGACGTCAGCGTCGTATAATGGATGCTGGAGGTCGGGTCCGGCGGTTTCCGCACGGGCCGCGACCTCCTTCTTTTTGGGTGGCCGCCTCGTGTGCCGGGGCAGGCCATGGTCGATCTCGAGCCTCTCGTCGCGCTTTCGCTGCTGCCGCCCCAGACGCGGCGTCTGGCCGCGGAGCGGCTGCGCACCGGCGACCCGCCATCCGACGTCCTGAGGCGACTCGTCACGACCTGCTGCGCCGGGGAAGGCGACAAACGACGCGAGCTCACCGCCGCCGCGCGCGAGGCGCTCGGCCGGGGGACCGACCGCGGCCTGCGTGCGATCGCCTGGAGCGACCCGGTGTATCCGGCATCGCTCGCTGCCATTCCCGACCCTCCGCCGGTGCTCTGGATGCAGGGACGGACGGACGCGCTGGATCTGCCGGCAGTCGCCATTGTCGGCTCGCGGGCGGGATCGCCGTACGCGCTCGAGGTGGCGGCGCGGCTGGCCGGAGACCTCGCGGGGTGCGGCCTGGCGGTCGTGAGTGGCCTCGCGCGAGGCGTCGACTCGGCCGCTCACCGGGGCGCGCTCGCTGCCGATGGGGTGACGGTCGCCGTCCTCGGTTGCGGCGCAGACATCGTCTATCCGCGAGAGCACCGCGGGATGGCCGCCGAGATCGCCGCCCGCGGGGCGGTGCTGTCCGAGTTCGTGCCGGGCACGCCGCCCCTGCCCTGGTGCTTCCCGCTGCGGAACCGGATCATCAGCGGGTTGTCGCGCGCGGTGGTCGTCATCGAAGCCGGCGAGAAGAGCGGCTCGCTGATCACCGCGCGTGCGGCCCTCGAGCAGGGCCGCGACGTGCTGGCCGTCCCCGGCAACGTGCTCAGCGGCCGGAACCGCGGCGCACACGCACTGTTGAAGGACGGTGCAAAGATCGTCGAGTCGGCTGACGATATTCTGGAGGAGCTGGGAATGTCGGGTCGGAACCCCGTCGCTCCGGCCCGGGCGTCCAACGGATTGGAGAGCCGGCCCGGCACAGGGGGCCGAGACCCGCTGCTCGAATGCCTGCCGCCGGGCGAAAGCTGTGATCTGGAGTGTATTTGCGAGCGATCCGGCCTGACGGCGGCCAAGGCGCTGCCGCGCCTGCTCGACCTCGAACTGCAGGGCCTGGTGCGGCGCGCCGGCGGCGGCCGGTTCGTCCGGTTTGACAGTCCGTGCTAGGGTGAGAACAAGGGTGCGGGTACTGGGGTGCCGGGTGCTGACTCAGGTGCCACGTCCAACCCGAGCCCCGAGAGCCGAGCCCCGAGGGCCGGGAGCCGACAGCCGATAGCCGACAGCCGGAAGCCGAGAGCTGACGGCCGGGAGCCAGAAAGCCGAGAGCTGACGGCCGAGAGCCAGAAAGCCGAGAGCTGACAGCCGAGAGCTGAAAGCGAGCCGACAGCCGATAGCCGATAGCCGAAAGCTAGAGAAGATGCCAAAAGCACTCGTGGTGGTCGAATCGCCGGCCAAGGCGAAGACGATCAACAAATATCTGGGACGCGACTACAAGGTAGTCGCCTCGATGGGGCACGTCCGCGATCTGCCGAAGAGCAAGCTGGGCGTCGACATCGAAAACGACTTCGCCGAGCACTACGAGTCGATTGCCTCGCGCAAGAAAGTCATCAAGGAGCTGAAGGACGCCGCGAAGACCGCCAGCGACATCTACATCGCGACCGACCCCGACCGCGAGGGCGAGGCCATCGGGTGGCACCTGACGCAGGAGCTGGCCGGGAAGAAGCGCCGCATCCACCGGCTCACGTTCAACGAGATCACCAAGAAGGCGATTCAGGAAGCGCTGAAGCACCCCAGGGCCATCGACGAGAAGATGGTCGCGGCACAGCGTGCGCGGCGTGTGCTCGACCGCCTGGTCGGCTACAAGATCAGCCCGCTGCTCTGGGACAAGGTGCGGCGAGGGCTCAGCGCCGGACGCGTGCAGTCGGTCGCGCTGAAGCTGGTCTGCGATCGCGAGCAGGCCATCGAGCAGTTCGTGCCCGAGGAGTACTGGCACCTGTTCGCGCGCCTGGCCGGCGCCCAGCCGCCGGAGTTCGAGGCGCGGCTCCTCAAGAAGGACGGCGAGACGCTGCGCGTCGCGAACGAGGAGCAGGCGAAGCAGATTCTGGCCGACCTCGAGCGCGAGAGCTGGACGGTCGCCTCGGTTGCGACCAGAGAGCGCAAGCGCAACCCGCCGCCGCCCTTCATCACCAGCAAGCTGCAGCAGACGGCCCGCTTCCCGGTGAAGAAGACGATGATGCTGGCGCAGCAGCTGTACGAAGGCATCGAGCTGCCCGGCCTCGGTGTGGACGGTCCCGTCGGCCTCATCACCTACATGCGCACCGACTCGGTTCGTATCGCGGACGAAGCGCTCGCCGCCGTGCGCGAGCACGTCGCCGCGGCGTTCGGCGGCGAGTACCTCCCCGCGACGCCGAACGTATACCGGTCGAAAGCGGACGCGCAGGACGCGCACGAAGCGATCCGTCCGACGTCGATGCTGTACGACCCGGACACGGTCAAACCGTACCTCACACCGGATCAGTACTCGCTCTATCGCCTGATCTGGAACCGGTTCGTCGCGTCGCAGATGACGCCGGCGACCTTCGACGAGACGACCGTGGACGTCGCGGCGGGCCCGTATCTGTTCCGCGTCAAGGGCACGGTCCCCAAGTTCGCCGGCTGGATGGCGGCGTACGGTCGACAGGATGTCGACGGGGACGGCCCTGAGGCGCCGCGGGGCGCGGACGCGCCGGGCAGCGGCGCCTTGGGTGGCGCCCCGGCGCGATTGGGCAGGGGCGCCCCGGCGGGCGATGGAGAAGACGACGACTCCGCAGCGGCCGGCGTGCTGCCGCCCCTCGCCGAGGGCGATCGGCTCGAGCTGAAGGCGCTGCGGCCCGAGCAGAAGTTCACGCAGCCGCCGCCGCGGTTCACCGAGGCGACGCTCGTCAAGGAGCTCGAGGAGAACGGGATCGGCCGGCCGAGCACGTACGCGTCGATCATCGCCGTGCTCCAGGATCGCGACTACGTCAGCAAGGTCGAGGGCAAGTTCAAGCCGACGGCGCTCGGCCGCATCATCGAGCAGCTGCTCGTCAAGAGCTTCGACGACATCATCGACGTCGAGTACACCCGGAACCTCGAAGAGGATCTCGACAAGATCGAGCAGGGCAAGACCGACTACGTTGCCACGCTCGAAGGGTTCTACAAGAAGTTCAAGAAGGACCTCGCGCGCGCCGACAAGGACATGATCGATCTCAAGAAGGGGATCGAGATCGGCGAGAACTGCGAGAAGTGCGGCGCGCCGATGCTGAAGAAGGTCGGCCGCTTCGGGCCCTTCATCGCGTGCAGCGCGTACCCCGAGTGCACCAACACCCGCGAGCTCGAGACGAGCGAGCCGGAGTCGGACACCGAGGAGGAGATCGAGCCGTGCGAGAACTGCGGACGGCCGATGGTGGTCAAGCGCGGCCGCTTCGGGCAGTTCCTCGCCTGCACGGGCTATCCGGAGTGCAAGACGACGCGGAAGCTGATTGCCACCAAGCAGGGCGGCCTGAAAGCCGCAAGGCCCGACCAGATTCTGGACGAGAAGTGCCCCCGCTGCGGCTCCAACCTCGTGATCAAGCAGGGCCGGTTCGGCGAGTTCACCGCGTGCACGAACTACCCGGAATGCCGGTACATCAAGCACAAGACGACCGGCGTCAAGTGCCCGAAGGACGCGGACCGGGGCGGCGAGATCGTCGAGCGCAAGTCGAAGCGCGGCAAGATGTTCTTCGGCTGCTCCAACTACCCGGACTGCGACTTCGTCCTGTGGAACCGGCCGGTCGCCGAGAAGTGCCCGCGCTGCGGCGCCCCGTATCTCGTCGAGAAGACGACCAAGAAGCACGGGCGACAGGTGCTCTGCAACAACGAGGACTGCGACTATGTGCGCAGCGAGGAACTCGTCGAGACGGGATCGCTCGGCTGAAGCCTCGCCCTCCGGAATGATTACCATCGTTGGCGGCGGCCTCGCGGGATCGGAAGCCGCATGGCAGGCGGCGTCCCGCGGCGCGACGGTGCGCATCCACGAGATGCGGCCCCTGCGGCCGACCGCCGTCCACAAGACCGACCGTTTCGCGGAGCTGGTCTGCAGCAACTCCTTCCGCGGCGACAAGCTGGACAACGCCGTCGGCCTGCTCAAGGAAGAGATGCGCCGCCTCGGGTCGCTCGTCATGCGCGCCGCGGAAGCGAGCCGCGTCCCTGCCGGCGCCGCGCTCGCCGTGGACCGCGAACGGTTCGCCGACGAGGTCACGAGCGCCCTCGCGGAGCATCCGCTCGTCACCATCGTGCGCGACGAGGTCACGGCCGTTCCCGATTCGAGCGAGCGCGAGCCGGTCATCGTCGCGACCGGCCCGCTGACGTCGGAGGCGCTCTCGGCCGACATCGCGCGTCTGGTCGGCGGCGAGCATCTCTACTTCTACGACGCGATCAGCCCGATCGTCCTCGCCGAGAGCATCGACCGCTCCATCGTGTTCCGCCAGTCGCGCTGGAACCGCTCGCTCGCCCCCGCCTGCCGCGTCGAGGACGGCGAGGGTGACTACCTGAACTGCCCGTTCACGCGGGAGGAGTACCAGCGTTTCTACGACGCGCTCGTGTCGGCGGAGTCGGCCACGGTCCACGACTTCGACAGGGAGAAGTTCTTCGAAGGGTGCCTGCCGATCGAGGTGATGGCGCATCGCGGCCGTGACACGCTGCGGTTCGGTCCGATGAAGCCGGTGGGGCTCGTCGATCCCCGCACCGGCCGTCCGCCGTACGCGGCCGTGCAGCTGCGGCAGGACAACATCGCCGGCGATCACTTCAGCCTGGTCGGGTTCCAGACGCAGCTCAAGTGGGGCGAGCAGGCGCGCGTCCTGCGGCTCGTCCCCGGCCTCGAGCACGCCGAGTTCGTCCGGTTCGGCATGGTGCACCGGAACACGTACGTGAACGGTCCGACCGTCCTCGCGGACACCTGGCAGGTCCGCCGGCGGCCGACCGTGTTCTTCGCCGGCCAGATGTCGGGCGTCGAAGGCTACGTGGAGTCGGCCGCCTCGGGCCTGCTCGCGGGCATCAACGCCGCCGCGATGGCGCAGGGCAGGCCGATCGTGCCGGCGCCGCGCGCCAGCGCCATCGGAGCGCTGGCGTACTACGTCTCGAACGCCGACCCGGCGCACTACGAGCCTTCGAACATCACGTTCGGCATCATGCCGCCGCTCGAGCGGCCGCCGCGCGACAAGGCCGCCCGCAAAGCGGCGATTGCGGCCCGGGCGCTCGAGGCGCTCGACGGCTGGATCGGGGCGCCGGCGGGCGGAACGGCGGGAACGCGCGTGCCGCAGGTAATCGGGTGACGGATCATCTCCGCGCCTTCCTCGCCTATCTCGATCTGAATCGGAACGCGTCCGCGCGGACCGTCCTCGCCTACGAAAGCGATCTCACTCAGTTCCTCTCTTACGTCGCGCACGGCGCCGGCGTGAAAGTGCAGGAACTGTCGCCCGCTCGACTCGACCGGGACGCCATTCGCGGCTTCCTGGGCGAGCTCTATCGGGCGGGGCAGTCGCGCTCCTCGGCCGCCCGCAAGCTGGCCGCCATCCGGACCTTTCTGCGCTATCTGCGGCGTGAGGGCTGGATCGACGGCGATCCGGGCGCGCTCGTGCCCACGCCGAAGCGCGAGGTGCGCATGCCCGCGCACCTGTCGGAGCGCGAGATGTCCGCGCTGGTCGAGGCGCCGGCCGCCGACGCGCCGCTCGGCCGCCGCGACCGCGCGATCCTGGAGCTGTTCTACGCGTCGGGTCTGCGCCTGAGCGAGCTGGCGGGGCTCGACGTGGAGGACGTCAACCTGAACGCCAGAATGGTGCGGGTGCTCGGCAAGGGCGGGAAGGAGCGCATCGTGCCGTTCAACGGCAGCGCGGCGTCGGCGCTGCGCGCCTATCTGACCGACCGCGAGGCGCTGGTACGGCAGCTGGATCGCCCGGCCGGCGGCGTCCGCGGGGGGCACGACGCCTCGCCGAAGCGTTCGGCGCGGCCGGGCGCTGCGCGCTCCGGCGCGAGGCCGCGGCCGTCACGCCGATTCCGCGAGGGCCGGCCGGACGCGCTGTTCGTGAACTACCGCGGGACCCGGCTGACGATCCGCAGCATCGACCGGCTGGTGCGCCGGCACGCCGCGGCGACCACGACGCGCCCGGGCGTCAGCCCGCACGCGCTGCGGCACTCGTTCGCGACGCACCTGCTGCAGCGGGGCGCCGACCTGCGCGCGATTCAGGAGATGCTCGGGCACGCCCGCCTCAGCACGACGCAGCGCTACACGCACGTGAACGCGGCGCAGCTGCTGGACGTGTACCGGAAGGCGCACCCGCGGGCGAAGGGACGCTGACGCCCGCCTAGAACCCGGCAGCGACCGGCGGGCTGGGCGACGCGGCCCGGCGGCCGCGCGGGAACTCGATGTTGAGCGTCTTGATCTTGTAGTTCATCACGCGCGGGCTGATCGACAGCAGCTCCGCCGCGTCCTTCTGCACCCAGTTCGACATCTTGAGCGCCTCGACCAGCGCGTGGCGTTCGATGTCCTCGAGCGGGATCCCGGTCGGCGGGATCTTCACCACCGGCGCCTGATCGCGGCCGCCCGTGCTGCCGACCTCGCCGAGCCGCAGGTCGGTCGTCGCGATGACGCCGCCTTCGGCCAGCAGCATCGCGCGCTCGATCGTGTTCTCGAGCTCGCGGATGTTGCCGGGCCAGTTGTAGCGCATCAGCATCTTCTGCGCTTCCACCTCGACGCCGTCGATCTTCTTCTTCAGCTCGCCCGAGAACCGGCGGATGAAGGCGTTCGCCAGCGGCACGATGTCGTCCTTCCGCTCCCGGAGCGGCGGCATCTCGATCGAGACGACGTTGAGCCGGTAGTACAGATCCTCCCGGAACTGTCCGCTCTCCACCATGCTCGGTAGGTCGCGGTTGGTGGCGGCGATCAGCCGGACGTCCACGCGCAGCGTGCGCGTGCCGCCGAGCCGCTCGAACTCGTGCTCCTGCAGGACGCGCAGGATCTTGGCCTGCGTGCTCGGCGACATGTCGCCGATCTCGTCGAGGAACAGCGTGCCGCCGTCGGCCTGTTCGAAGCGTCCGATCCGCTGCTTGTCGGCGCCGGTGAACGCGCCCTTCTCGTGCCCGAACAGCTCCGACTCGAGGAGGTTCTCCTGGAGCGCGGCGCAGTTCACCTTGACGAAGCTCCGCGCGGAGCGGAGCGAGTTGTGGTGGATGGCGCCCGCGATCAGCTCCTTGCCGGTTCCCGTCTCGCCGCGAATCAGCACGGTGGTGTTGCTCTTCGCCACCTTCCTCACGATGTCGAGGACGCGCTGGAGCGCGGCGCTCGACCCGACGATGCGGTCGAACTCGTACTGGTCCTGCTGGGCGCCCCGGAGGTACTCGAGGTCGTTCTTGACGCGCTTGACCTCGATGGCCTTGTCGATCTTGACCTCCATCTCCTCGATTTCGAACGGCTTCTGCACGTAGTCGAAGGCGCCGATCTTCATCGCCTCGACGGCGGTGGTCACCGAGCCGAACGCCGTCATCAGGATGACGGCGGTCGTCGGATGCAGCGCGCGCGCGGTGCGGAGCACGTCGAGGCCGTCGCTGCCGCCCATCTTGAGGTCGCTCAGCACGACGTCGTAGTAGCCGTCGTGCAGCTTCTCGATGGCGGCGTTGCCGTTGCTGGCTTCGTCCACGTCGTGGCCCGCTTCGGCGAGGCCGCGGGCGAGCCCGCGCCGGAGCGCGTCGTGATCGTCGGCGATGAGGATGCGTCCCATAAGTGTTCCTGTCCCAGGCCCGGTCCCTATCTGAACCAGGCCGCGGCGTTCGAGGCCGGCAGGGTGACCCGGAAGCGCGTCCCCTTGCCGGCCGTGCTGCTCACGTCGATCCGTCCGTCGTGCGCGTCCACGATCTTCCGGACGATCGCGAGCCCGAGTCCCGAGCCCTGCGGCTTCGTCGTGAAGAACGGATTGAAGATCCGGTCCGTCAGTTCCGCCGGTACGCCCGGCCCGTCATCGGAGACCTCCACCACCACCGTCGGGATCGGCGCCTGCGCCTCCCGGACGAACTCCGGGTCGTCCACGAGGGCGCCCGCCCGCGCCGCCAGCGCAATCGAGCCGCGCCCTTCGAGCGCCTCGAACGCGTTGGCGATCAGGTTCGTGAACACCTGGCAGAGCTGGTGGTTGTCGCCCTCGAGCACCGGAAGATCGGGGGCGATGTCCACCTGCACCTGCACCTCGCCGCGGTACGCCTTCGACTCGGCGAGCGTAATCGCCTGGTGCAGCACGTCGGCGACGTTCGTCGGCTCGACCTGCAGCCGAATCGGGCGAACGAACTCGAGCATCTCGACGACGATCGCGTTCGCCAGCTTCGCCTCCGAGATGATGTCGGCGAGCAGCGACTGCGCGTCCTTCGAATCCGGCACCTGCCGCCGCAGCAGGCCGGCCATCACCTCGATGCCGGCCAGCGGGTTCTTCAGCTCGTGCGCGATGCCGGCCGCCATCTCTCCGAGCGACGCCAGGCGGTCGCGGAGGCGCTCGCGCTCTTCGAGCTGCTCGACCTGCGTCAGGTCCTTGAAGAACATCACCGCGCCGACCGTCCGCCCGTCATCGTCCTTCACCGTCGAGAGCGTGTACCCGATCACGCGATCGAGCTCCTTGATCCGGAGCTCGGCGCGGTTGGGCAGATGGCTCAGCTCGAACGCGCCCGCCAGGACGCGGATGACGTCGTGGCGCGCGCGGAGCACGTCGGCGAACGGCCGCCCGAGATCGTCGGCGCAGCGGACCAGCCCGAAGATCCGGTACGCCTCGTCGTTCATCAGCATCACGGAGCCGTCGCGCGCGATCGCGAGGACGCCGTTGCGCATGCTGCTGACGAGATGACGAAAGAAGCGATCGTCGGGTGAACCGGCGCGGACGCCGGCCGCCCGCAATCGCCGCGGGAGGTCGCGGGGTGAGACCGTGCGCCGGCCGGCACGCGCTCGTGACCGCTGTGGCATGTCGGACATGATCGGCGTGCAGTCCCAGACCCTTCGAGTGTCAGCTCGTCCGTCGGGGCGAGGGGCAAACGGTGTGCCCTGCCCGGCGCTCGTAAGGGAGCCGGAATGCCGCCGAAAAAGGAGACGTCGGGTTCGATGGACGAGCCCGACTATAACAAAAGCGTAATCGAATTACACTTCCGTGCGGCGGTCGGGCGCTCGCGAGGTCCGGAAAAGATCGGAGGATCGGGCGGCTAGACCGCCTCGGTGGACGCCTGCAGCCGCTCCCACTGGTGCATCAGATCGCCCACTTCCCACATGAGCGCCTGGTGCTGGTCGACGATCGGCTGCGCCGCGGCGCGATCGTCGTAGAACCCGGGCGCCGACATCTTCGCCTCGATCTCGCGAATCGCCTGTTCGCGTTCGGCGATCCGTGCCTCGAGATCATCGATGCGGGCCTGGCGCGCGTGTTCGGCGCGCTGACGGCGCCGCGCGTCCGCGTCCGCGCGCTTCTTCTGGTCGCGCGACGGCGGCAGGCTCGCGCCGCGGGGCTGGTGCCCGCTGCTCGACGCGCCGCGGCCGGAGCCTTCGGCGCGCGCGTGGCGGCTGACGCTGGCCGCGCCCGCCCGCGCCGGCTGCGCGCTCCGCGCATCACGGGGTTCCCGCACGTCCGGATGGCTCTTGTGCCACAGGAACTCGGCGTACGTGCCCGGGTACGCGACGGCCTGCCCGTTGCCGACCTCGACGATCTTCGTCGCGAGCCGTTCGACGAAGTAGCGGTCGTGCGACACGAAGATGAGGGTGCCGTCGTATTCCTCGAGCGCGTCGAGCAGCACGTCCTTCGAGTCGAGATCGAGGTGGTTCGTCGGCTCGTCGAGCAGCAGCGTGTTGGACGGCCGGAGCAGCATGCGGGCGACCGCCAGGCGCGTGCGCTCGCCGCCCGACAGCACGCGCACCCGTTTGTACACGTCGTCGCCGGAGAACAGGAACCCGCCGAGGATGTTGCGGATGGCGGGCACCATGTCGGTCGGCGAACCGGAGGCGAGCGTCTCGTACACCGTCGGCGCCGGGTCCATGCGTGTCGCTTCGTCCTGCGCGAAGTACTGCGGCACGACGTGATGGCCTTCCTTCCGCTGGCCCGCATCGGGCGCCTCCTCGCCCGACAGCATCCGCATCAACGTGGATTTCCCGGCGCCGTTCGGGCCGACCAGCGCGATGCGATCGCCGCGCTCGATGTGCAGATCGAGATCGCGGAACACGACGAGGTCGCCGTACGCCTTCCGGACGCCGACGAGCTCGAGCACCGTGCGGCCGCTCTTCCCGCACGAAGGGAAGTTGAAGTGAATCTTCTTGCGCTCGGGCGGCACCTCGATCGGCACCACCTTGTCGAGCATCTTGATCCGGCTCTGGACCTGCGAGGCCTTCGTCGCCTGGTAGCGGAAGCGATCGATGAACATCTTGACCCGCGCGATCTCTTCGTCCTGCTCGCGCTTGGCCTTCCGCAGCGCCTCGATCCGCGCTTCGTGCTCGACGAGATACTGGCTGTAGTTGCCGACGTAGTCGGTCAGCGTGCGCAACGTCAGGTCGGCGATGCGGGTCACGACGGCGTCGAGGAAGAAGCGATCGTGCGAGACGAGGATGACGGCGTGCGGGTAGGCGTTGAGGTATTCCTCGAGCCAGTTGCGCGCCTCGAGATCCAGGTGGTTCGTCGGCTCGTCGAGCAGCAGCAGGTTCGGCTGCTGCAGGAGCAGCTTCGCGAGCGCGATGCGCATCTGCCAGCCGCCCGAGAACGTGTCGGTCGCCCGCTCGAAGTCGCCGTTCCTGAAGCCGAGCCCCTGGAGCACGGTCGCCGTCTTCAGCTCGATGTTGTATCCGTCGTGCAGCCGGAAGCGGTCCTGGAGATCGCTGTACCGGGAGAGCATCGCGTCGTGCTCCGGCTCGGGAATGGCCGGGTCGCCGAGGCGCTCCTCGAGCGCGTGCATCTCGGCCTTCACGGCGAGAAGCCCGGCGAAGGCGCTCGAGGCCTCGTCGAACAGCGTGCGGCCGCAGTAGGTCAGCCCGTCCTGCGGCAGGTACCCGACACTCAACGCCGCCGGCTTGAGGATGGCGCCCGAATCGGGCTCTTCGAGACCGGCCATCATCCGGAGCAGCGTGGTCTTCCCCGCTCCGTTGGGGCCGCACAGGCCCACACGTTCGCCGTCGGTAATCTGCCAGGTGACGTGGTCGAGCAGGACGCGGTCGCCGAACGACTTCGTGAGCTCTGAGAGCTGGATCATGTTGCAGCGGAACCACTTATTCTAGCACGAGAGGCTCCCGCTGCCTTCGCGGCCCGTCGCTACTCGCCGAGCGCCTTCGCGGCGGCCGCGAGCACCTGCGGGACCCGGAACGGCTTGGTGAGGTAGCCCGCGACCCCGAGGTTCACGGCGTCGATGGCGCTCGCCTCGGTGGAGAACCCGGTAATGATGATGACCGGCAGGTCGGCCTTGTAGCGTTTGGCCTCGCGGATGACGGTCAGCCCGTCCATCCCGGGCATCTTGAGGTCCGCGATCAGCAGGTCGTAGGGATACATCCGCATCCGCTCGAGGGCGGAGCGGCCGTCGGGCGCGACGTCCACGTCGTACTCGGCGAGCGCGAGCGTCTTGGCCAGCAGATCGCGGATGCTGGCCTCGTCGTCGACGACCAGGACGCGCGGGCGGGCGCTCGCACCGGCGGGACGGGGAGCGGGGGCGGGGACAGGGCGAGCAGTGCCGCGCGGCCGCTGGCTGTCGAGCCACGCGTCGATGTCGCGCTTGCGGAAGCGCCACTGGCGCCCGACGCGGACGGCCGGAATCTTCCCGGCTTTGATCAGCCGGTACACCGTCCGCAGATTCACCTGGAGGTACTCCAGGACTTCCTCGGTCGTCAGAAAGGTTTCGTCAATCATCGACGTCCACGCTTCGGCACGGCCGGAAGCTCTACGGTGAACACCGCGCCGCCTTCGGGGTGATTGGCGGCGACGAGCTGGCCGCCATGCTCCTGGACGATGCCGTATGCGATCGCCAGTCCGAGTCCGGTGCCCTTGCCGACCTCCTTGGTCGTGTAGAACGGCTCGAAAATCCGCGGCAGCGCGTCGGCCGGAATGCCGCCGCCCGTGTCCCGGACGGTCACGACGATTGCGCGGCCGTCGGGCGTCCCCGCTGTGGTGACGTCGATGCGGCCCGGGCGCCCCGCGGCCGCAATTGCCTGCTCGGCGTTCATGACGATGTTCAGGAACGCCTGATGGATGAGCAGCGGATCGCTCATGACGCGCGGCAGCTTCTCGTCATAGTGTCGCACGACTTCGATACCGGCCGCGCGGCACGCCGCGGCGCGGAGCGCCAGCACTTTCTGCAGGATGGCGTTGACGCTGACCGATCGGCTCGCGAGCCGGCGCGACCCGGCGAATACGAGGAGATTCCGGACGATCTTCGCGGCGCGGTCGGCCTCGCGATAGATCGTCTGCACTTCCTTCCGGAGCTGCCTGGGGAACGCACCGGTCGCGCGCAGCAGCTCGAGATGCCCCAGCACCCCCTGCAGCGGGTTGTTCAGTTCGTGGGCGATGCCCGCGACGAACTGGCCGAGCGCGGCCAGCTTCTCCGACTGCGTCAGCCGCCGGCGCAGCTCCTCGCGCTCGGTCTCGAGTCGCAGCTGCGGCGTGAGGTCGCGGGCCACCATGACGCTGCCCGCGCGCTTGCGCTCGGCGTTCACGAGGTCGGTGATCGTCACGATGAACGAGCCGTGCAGCCGCGGGTCGAGGATCTCGCGGGTGGAGCGGTCCTGGTCGTGCGCCTCGTTCGAAGCGTGCTCGGCCAGCCATGCAGCCAGGTCGGGACCGACGTAATCGGCGAGCGGCCGGTCGAGCAGCTCGTTGCGCGACAGCGCGACGCGGGCGGCGAACGCCTGGTTGACGTAGACGACGTTCCCGCGGCGGTCGGAGACGGCGACCAGGTCCGTAATCGAATCGAACATGTTCTCCAGCTCGCGGCGCGACCGCATCACGTCGTCGAGCAGCTGCATGTTCTCGATCGCGCTGGCGAGCTGACGGCCGAGCTCGTCGGCGCGGTCGAGCAGCGCGAGCTCGCCGCCGGGCTCGACCCGCACGCCATCGAACACGATCGTGCCGAGCGCGCGGCGGCAGCCGCGCAGCGGCACCGTCACGACCGCCGTGGCCGCGTCCCGTGTAGTGAGGATCTCGGCCCGCGCGCGCCGCATGGCGACCGCCGGCGGCGCCGTCATGTCATCCGTGCCGACGTGGACCCCGCGCGCCGCGTGCGCCTGATCCGAGGACGCCTGCAGCACGAGGTGGCGCGCCCGCCGATCGTGGACCCACACCGACGTGCGGTCGGCGCCGAACAGCCGGTTGGCGCCGTGGCAGAAGATGTCCAGGCCCGTCGCCAGGTTCAGCGTGGACGAGAGGCTCGCGGTGAAGTCGTCGAGCAGCGTCCGCACGTCGCGCTGCAGCTCCGCCGACTGGCGAAGTCGGAAGAGTTCCAGCGCGACGAGAAATTCGCCGGCCACGCCGCTGGCGGCCTCGAGCACGGATGGCGACGGCTCGACGGCAAAGCCGATCGCCAGGAGGCCGACGCGCTCCTGTCGCTGGAGCAGCGGAACGAGCACCGCCGTCGACGTGCCGAGGCGGGCGTGCAGGCCAGGCATGCGCGTCGCGGCGTAGTCCACGACCGTCGGCGTGCCCGTGGCGAACGCGGACTCGAGCCTGACGGCTTCCTCGTCCCCGGGTGTCAGCGGCTCGGTCGGGAGCGCGTCGACGCCGTACCCCGAGGTGGCCACGAGCGCGCCGTTCCGCGGGTTGTATTCGAACAGCAGCGTGCAGGCGCCGCCCGTGGCCTGCAGCGCGTGTTGGTGCATCTCCGGCAGCGCATCGATCAGCCGCGATGTGTGCGCCAGCAACGCCGGGACGGCAGGCACGACGGTCCCGGTGTCCCGCCCGGCGGACTCGCTCGGGCCGGGCGTGTGACGTCCGCCATTGGGCATGGGGTCGGGCTGGGATTGTACGCGATCGCTCGCTCCGGCGACAAACCGCGAAGCCGTCGGCCGTCCTGGCGACGCGCTCTTGTAAGTGACAGAGAGGATAGCGCTTAGGGCGCACGGCGGTATAATCGACGATGCGCGAGCGGCCGACCCGACTGTCCACCGCCGTCCGCCGTCTAACCTAATCAGAAGAGAGGCCCGCCGCGCTCGCATGACGTGGACGGACGAAGAACTCGTCGCCCGATCGATCGGCGGCGACGCCAATAGCTTCAACGAGCTAGTGCTGCGGTGGGAGCGGCCCATCTACGCGCTCGCGTACCGGACCATCGGGCGCGAGGAGGACGCGCGGGACGTGTGCCAGGAGACCTTTCTCCGGGCGTTCCGGGCGCTCCCCGGCTTTCGCGGCCAGGCGAAGTTCTCGTCGTGGCTCTACCGCATCGCGCTGAATCTCTGCCGGGACTTCGTGCGCCGCGAGCGGCGCACGCCGGTCGTGCCGGCCCCCGACGACGTGGACCTGGTGGAACTCGCGGCCGCGCGCGAGCCGTCGGAGTCGATCGAGACGCTGGTGGCGCGGCGCGATCTGTCGCGCACGGTCGAGCAGGCGATGGCGCAGCTTCCCGAAGAGCAGCGGACGGCGATCATCCTCAAGGAGTACCACGGCCTGACGTTTCAGGAAATTGCGGATCTCGTCGGCTGTCCGCTCAGCACGGTCAAGACGCGTCTGTATCAGGGGCTCTCGGTGCTCAGGCGCGAGCTCGGCGCGAGCGGGACGCCGCGCGAGTCCTAGCCCTTTACTGCCATGACTGAAACGCACTGCAGTTATCCTGGCGACCGCGACGGCGTGCTCGTCGCGTACCTCTACGACGACATCGATCCGTCGGCGCGCGCCTCGTTCGAAGCGCACCTGATGACATGCGTCACGTGCCACGGCGAGCTCGACGCGCTGCGCGGCGTGCGGTCGCGGCTCGGGCGATGGGCGCCGCCGGAGCCGGCGCATGCGCCGGCCGCCGCGTCGCCGGCGCGGGCATGGTGGCGGGAGATTCCCGTGTGGGCGCAGGTCGCAGCCGCGCTGCTCGTGCTCGGGGTCTCCGCCGGCATCGCGAACCTCGACGTCCGCTACGATCAGAGCGGCCTCTCGATCCGCACCGGCTGGTCGCGGCCGACCGTGTCCGCGCAGGCGGCTTCGCCCGTCGCCGCGCCGGCCGACGCCCCGTGGCGCGGCGACCTCGCCGCCTTCGAGCAGCGGCTGCGAACCGAATTTCACGCCGCCGATGTCGGTGTCGTACCGACGCCGGTGGCGGCCGCCGGACGGCCGCCCGCCCCCGCGCTCGACGAAGCGGACGTCCTCAGGCGCGTGCGCGAGCTCGTCAACGACAGCGAGCGGCGTCAGGAGCGCGAGCTCGCCCTGCGGATCGCGCAGGTCGTGCGTGACGTCGACGTACAGCGTCGCGCCGACCTCGTCAAGATCGATCGCAGCCTCGGCCAGGTGCAGAGCAACACCGGGATCGAGGTGCTGCGGCAGCGGGAGCTGCTCAACTATCTCGTGCGCGTATCTCAGAAGCAATAGCGCCGCGCGGAACCGATGATGTGAAGACCCGGCCCGTGCGGCATTGGAACCGGGGACTCGGAGCTGAGCGATGAGAGTGAATCTGGCGGCGATCGTCGGAGCGGTGATGGTCGGAGTCGTCGCGCCGGCCGGTGCGCGGACGCCGGCAACGGCGGAATCGGGCGCTGCGCCGCCGGCTGCGGCGCCCGCGGCCGTGGCGCAGACCGAGGCCGGGCAGCAGCAGTTCAGATATCAGATCCGCGTCATGGAGCGCGTGCTGGAACAGGCGGTGGAGCACGGCGCGTCCAAGACGCGCGACAGGCTGCAGAAGATCGCGCCGGCGGCGATGCTGCTCACCGACAATGCGCAGGTGCGGGGGTTCCGCCTCGAAGGCTACGGCGTCTTCTTCGACGTCGTCGTTCCGGACGCGCAGGGCGCGCTCCAGTGGAGCTTCCGGACGCTGGATCAGAACGATCTCGGGCTCGAGAGCGCGCTGAAGACGATCAAGGCGCACATCGATGCGGCCAACGACGTCAACCTCGAGCAGGCGCTCAAGCGCGTGGAGCTGCAGCTCGGGCCGTTGCCCGTGACCGCCGACCTGCCCCAGCCCGGCGCCCGCAACGAGACCGGCTCTCCGGCCGTGGCGCAGGAGGGAGCGCAGGGCGCTCCGCAGGACTCCATCATGAGCGATCCCGACGAGGCGTATCGGGGAGAGGTGCGCAAGGCGCTCATGGACGCCATGCTCGACTACAGCGGCCCGCTGGCGATCGGGCCGGACGAATGGCTCACGATCGCGGCTCGCCGGAGCGACGAGCGTCCGCGTCTGGCGCCCGGCGACGACGACGCCCACACGATGATCATCCGGATCCACGGCGCCGATCTCGCGGCGTTCCGCGCGGCGCGAATCAGCCGCGACGAGGCGCTGAAGCGCATGGAGGTGCGACTGTTCTAGAATATCGGAATGCGCGCACCCGCCTGGGTCGTCATCCTCGCGACGCTCGTCGCGGCGGCCGGCTGCGGGCCGACCGTCGACCTGTCGAAGGGATTGCAGATCACCGTCGTCCGGACGGGGTGGTACGACGCCGGGATCGTCGACGGCAAGAACAAGCTCGTCCCGCAGATCACCATTCAGCTGAAGAACCTCTCGGACCAGACGCTCGGCTCGCTGCAGGTCAATGCCGAGTTCCGCCGCGTCACCGAACAGGACGAGTGGGACGCCGAGCTCATCATCGCGGCCGGATCTGAAGGCCTGAAGCCGGGAGCCACGACCAAGCCGCTCACGATCACCTCCAAACTCGGATATACCGGGACGGAGCCCCGCCAGCAGATGCTCCAGAACAAGCTGTTCGTGGATGCGAAAGTCGAGCTCCTCGCGAAGTACGGCTCCATCCAGTGGAAGCGCATCGGCGAGTACCCGATCACCAGGCAGCTCCTGACCCAGTGACGGTCGGGTTCGCGGGAACCGCGCTCGAACGGCGGCTGGGTCCCCTCGACGCCGCCGTCATCGTCATCTCCAACGTCATCGGCGTCGGCATCTTCACGACGCCCGGCATCGTCGCGACGATGGTGCCGGGCGGCGGCGCGATGCTGGCGGTGTGGGCGGCCGGCGGGGCGCTGGCGTTCGCCGGGGCGCTCGCGTACGCGGAACTGGCGGCGCGGCGTCCGCAGGCCGGCGGAGAGTACGTCTACCTGCGCGAGAGCTTCGGCGGGCTCGCGGCGTTCCTCACCGGCTGGACCTCGTTCGTGGCCGGGTTCTCCGGGGCGATTGCCGCCGGCGCCGTCGGCGTCACGGCGTACCTCGATCGTCTCCTGCCGGGCGTCGGCCACCATGCGTCCGCGGTCGCCATCTCGATCATCGCCGCGCTCGCCCTCGTCCACGCGCGGGGCCTCGGGCCCGGCCGCCTCGTTCAGAACGGCCTCACCATCGTGAAGGTTGGCGCTCTGGTGGCGTTCGTCATTGCCGGCCTGACACTCGCCCCGCGCGGCGCTCCGGTCGTTCCGGTCCATGTCGAGGTCAAGCCGACCGTCTGGATGCTGGCGCTGGTGCCGGTGATGTTCAGCTATGCCGGCTGGAATGCGGCGGTGTACGTGGCGGAAGAGATCCGCGATCCGATCCGCAACGTGCCGCGGGCGCTCGCGCTCGGCACGGCGACGGTGGTCGCGATCTATCTCGCGCTGAACGCCGTCTATCTCCGCGTCGTGCCGCCGGAGGCGTTCGCGGGCACGATCGGCGTCGGTGAAGTGGCGGCCGGCCGTCTCTTCGGATCCGCTGCGGCGGGAGCGTTCGCCGTGCTGGCGATCATCGTGGTGCTCGGCAGCCTGAGCGCCATGACGCTGGCGGGCCCGCGGATCTACTTTGCGATGGCCCGCGACGGCGCGTTCCTTCCGGCGGCCGGGCGCGTCCACCCGCGCTGGCACACGCCGGCCGTCGCGATCCTCGCGCAGGCGGCGTGGAGCGCCCTGCTCGTGCTGTCGGGCACGTTCGAGCAGCTCCTCACGTACACCGGCTTCGCCGTCATCCTCTTCTCGGGCCTCGCCGTGCTGTCGCTGTTCGTCGTGAGGCGGCGCGGCGAGGATTCGGCGACGTTCCGCGCGTGGGGCTACCCGTGGGCTCCGGCGCTGTTCTGTCTCGTGAGCTTCGCGATCGTCGTGAACACGATTGCCGAAGCGCCGCGCGTCGCGTTCGCGGGGCTCGGCGTGATGGCGGCGGGGGTGCCGTTGTACTGGGGGATGACGCGCGCGCGGCGGCCGACCGCGTAGGCGCGCGCGGCTATTCCGCGCGACGCGGGGCGGTCAGCAGCGCCCACAGCGTGGCGAGCGCGAGGGTCCCGTCGCTCGCGGCGAACAGCAGGAAGGAATCGGGCGAGTGGCGCAGCGCATGATCGAGCAGAAAGAGCGCGGCGCCCGCGCCTTTCAGAAACGGACCCATCACCCAGAGATACCCGCGGCCGCGGTCCGGATCGCGGTACGGGATGATGTAGCCGATCGCCACGGCCAGCAGAAACAGGCCGTTGAGGTCCGCGTGAATCGGCGGCTGCGGCAGGGGAACGTCGAACAGGCGGGAGAGGAGCGGCCGTCCCGCCAGCATCAGGACGCCGACCGACGCGTCGTAGATGCCCGAGACGGCCGCAATGAATCGAAGTCGCGTCAACTACTGGATCTTCTGCAGCTCGCCCTGGTACGTCGTCGTGTGGCCCGGGTCGATCCGCACGTCGATCGTGAGCGTCTCGTAGCCCGGCGCGCGGATCTCGATCCGGTGCGAGCCGGCATCGAGCTGCAGCCGCTGGAAGACGCCGTCGAAGTCGTCGACCACACCCGCGTAGTAACCGTCGACGAAGACCTGCGCCTCGCGCGGTTTCACCTTCAGACGAAGCGCACCGCCCTCTACGTCCGGCGAGTACTGCTGTCCGTAGTAGTCGCCGCCGTAATCGTAGCTGCCAGCCCCGTAGCCGTACCCGTAGCCGTAGCCGCCGCCCCAGTACCACGGATCGTAGTACCCCCCGTAGAAGCCGAGACCGCCGTACACCCACGGCCAGGCGTTATAGTAGCCGCCCGGCACGAAGATGCCGCCGCCGCCGCCCGAAGGCGGCGCGGGTGCGCCGGTCCGCGGCACGGCGGTGCCGACCTGCGTCCTGCCGTCGCGCGGGCGGCTGTACGGCGGGATCCCTTCGCCGGCCGCGGCGCCGCTGTCGTTGGTCCGGAGTCCGCCTTCACCGCGGGGACGGGCGCGATCGCGGGTGCCGGTGTAGCCGGTCGTCACGCTGGTTCCTGTCGCCGGCTGACTGGACGTACCGGAGCTGACGGCGCCGGATCCGCGCTGGACCGCCGAGCCCCCGGCGACGTGACGCTCGCCGCCGCCGCGGCTGAAGCCGCTGCCGCCGCCGGCGCTCCATCCCCTTGCGCCTCCGCTCGAGCGGGCGCCGCCGCCCGCATGCGAAACGCCGCCGCCGTACGATCCGCCGCCCGAAGCCGTGCCTCCGCCGGCCGGCTGGCTCGATCCGCCGGACGCGCCGCCGCCCGAGACTGCGCCTCCGCTGTGCGGGGCGCCACCACCGCCGCCGTGCGAAGCTCCGCCCCCGCCGCCGCCCCGCGGGGCCGCCTGGGCGAATGCCGAAGGCGCCGCGGTCAGCAGCCAGGCGGGGACCAGCGCCGCCATCGCGATTGCCGACCAGCTCCGACTCATAAAGGCCTCCGTACGCAGAAGAGCAACGCCTCTGCCAGCCGCCAGGTTCAAGTATGGGCCAGATCCGCTAATTTCGCGAGTCCCCGAGGCGCCCCCGGGTGTCCCCGGGCGGGTTCAGGCGTCCCGTTTTCTTGACACCCTTTTCTGGCGACCGATAGACTCCGGACAGGCCCTCATGTTTCACGCCACGACCATTCTTGCCGTCCGGCATCAGGATCGCGCGGTGCTCGCCGGCGACGGCCAGGTGACCTTCGGTCAGACGATCTTCAAGCAGCACGCCCGCAAGATCCGGCGGCTGTACAACGACCGGATACTGGCCGGCTTCGCCGGGTCGGCGGCCGACTCGTTCGCCCTGTTCTCGCGCTTCGAGTCGAAGCTGGAGCAGTACCGCGGCAATCTGGAGCGCTCAGCCGTCGAACTGGCGAAGGACTGGCGGACGGACCGGATCCTGCGCAGGCTGGAAGCGATGCTCATCGTGCTCGACAGGCAGTCGACCTTCCTGCTGTCCGGCACGGGCGATCTCATCGAGCCCGACGACGGCATCGTGGCGATCGGATCGGGCGGGCCGTTCGCGCTCGCGGCGGCGCGGGGTCTGGCGCAGAACACGACGCTCGACGCGCGCGCGATCGCGGAGAAGGCGATGGCGATCGCCGCCGACATCTGCATCTACACGAACTCCAGCATCGTCCTTGAAGAGCTGTAAGTGGCCATCTACCTGCCCGAGACGACGCAGACCACCATCGAGACGCTCACGCCCCGGCAGATCGTCGCCGAGCTCGACAAGTACGTCGTGGGCCAGGGCAACGCCAAACGCGCGGTCGCCATCGCGCTGCGAAACCGCACGCGGCGGCAGAAGCTCCCACCCGAGCTCGCCGAGGAGGTCGCGCCGAAGAACATCCTCATGATCGGCCCGACCGGCGTCGGCAAGACCGAGATCGCGCGGCGGCTTGCGCGCCTCGCGCAGTCGCCGTTCATCAAGGTCGAGGCGTCGAAGTTCACCGAGGTCGGTTACGTCGGGCGCGACGTCGAGTCGATGGTGCGCGATCTCGTCGAGCTGGGCATCGACATGGTGCGCGAGGAGCGCCTCGAGGAGGTGCGCGCCAAGGCCGCTCAGAACGCCGAGGAGCGGCTGCTCGATCTGCTGCTTCCGCCGACGCGGCCGATCGCGCCGGACGAGGATCCGGCCGCCCTGCGCGACCAGCAGGCGCAGACGCGCGAGCGGTTCCGGGAGCAGCTCCACGCCGGCCGGCTCGATTCGCGCGTCGTCGAGCTCGACGTGCGCGAGAAGTCGATGCCGTCGTTCGAGATCATCGCCGGCTCCTCCGTCGAGGAGGTCGACATCAACCTGAAGGACATGCTGCCGGGGCTGTTCCAGGGGAAGACGAAGAAGCGCCGCGTGAAGGTCCCGGAAGCGCTCGAGTACCTCACGCAGGAAGAAGAGCAGAAGCTGATCGACATGGAGAGCGTCGCGCGTACGGCGGTCCAGCGCGTCGAGCAGGCCGGAATCATCTTCGTCGACGAGATCGACAAGATCGCCGGCCGGGAGGGGAGCCAGGGGCCGGACGTCAGCCGCGAGGGGGTCCAGCGCGACATCCTGCCGATCGTCGAGGGCACGACGGTCAACACGAAGCACGGCATGGTCCGCACGGATCACATCCTCTTCATCGCCGCCGGCGCGTTCCACGTCTCGAAGCCGTCGGACCTGATTCCGGAGCTGCAGGGGCGCTTTCCGATCCGCGTGGAGCTCGACGCGCTCGGCAAGGACGAGTTCGTCCGCATCCTCACCGAGCCGCGCAGCGCGCTGGTCAAGCAGTACACCGCGCTCATGGAGACCGAAGGCATCCACCTGACGTTCACGGCCGACGCCATCGATCGCATCGCCGACTTCGCGACGATCGTCAACGAACGGACGGAGAACATCGGCGCCCGCCGGCTCCACACGGTGATGGAGAAGCTCCTCGACGACATCTCGTTCGAGGGACCGGATCTCGCGCAGAAGGACGTCGTCATCGATGACGCGTACGTGACCCGGATGCTGGCGGAGATCGTCGGCAACGAGGATCTGTCCCGGTACATCCTGTGAGGCGACTCGCCTTCCTGGTGGCCCTTGCCTCGCTCGCCGGCGCGTGCGGCAAGAAGGGGCCGCCGCTGCCGCCGCTCGTCAAGCTGCCCGAGGCGCCCCGCGATTTCGCCGCCGCGCGCCGCGACGACGTCGTCGAGCTGCAGTTCACCGTCCCGGCCGCCAATACCGACGGCACCAAGCCCGCGAACGTCGAGCGGGTGGAGGTCTATGCCTTCACCGGTCCCCCCGACGTCACGGACAAGGATCTGCTCGACTCGAGCAACCGTATCGGCAGCGTGCCGGTGAAGGCGCCGCCCGATCCGGATGCCGCCGTGGAGCCGGGCGAGGAAGAGCCGGAGGCGCCCGCGGGTCCCGGCCTCGACCAGGGCGCGTCGGCCCACCTGACCGAGACCATGACGCCGGCTCTCATGACCGAGGCCAGCGCTCCGTCCAAACCGAAGAAGAAATCGCGCGAGAAGACGAGCGCCGAAGGACCGCTGCTCGGGCCATTCAGCGAGGTGCCGAGGCGCACCTACGTAGCCGTCGGCATCAGCACCCGCGGCCGCAAGGGGTCGCTGTCGCAGCGCGCCGCCGTGCCTCTCGTGCCCGCGCCGCCGCCGCCGGCCTCGGTCGAGGTCACGTACGACGAGAGTGCCGTGGCGATCGCCTGGCCGCCGCTCGCCGCGCAGGTCGGCGCCGACGAGGACGTTCTGCCTTCGTCGCCGTTCGGCGTCACGCCGCCGACGTTCGGCTTCGAGGTGTACGAGATGCCGGCCGAGGAGTCGACAGGCGGCACGGGCCGGCGCCTGACCTCATCGCCGATCACCGCCACCCGCTACACCGATACGGACATGACGTGGGGCGACCGGCGCTGTTACACCGTGCGCACCATCGAAACGATCGGCGGCCTGCCGATCGAGAGCCGCGCCGCGACGCCGGCATGCGTGACGCTGACCGACACGTTCCCGCCGGCGCCGCCGAAGGGCCTGACGGCGGTCGCCTCCGAGCACGCGATCAGCCTGATCTGGCAGCCGAACACGGAGAAGGACCTGGCCGGATACATCGTCCTGCGCGGCTCGAACGGGGGACCGCTGGCGCCGATCACGCCGGCGCCGATTCAGGATGCGACGTACCACGACGACGTCCAGCCGGGCGTGCGATTCACGTATGCCGTGCGCGCCGTCGACAAGGCGGGCAACGAGAGCGCGCCGTCGAACCGCGTCGACGAAGTCGCGCGATAGGCATTTGCGGGGCTCGTCCGTTAGAATGCGCGCGAGGCCGGGAGGCTCCGCTCGCAGGTCGCCGTTAAGAGGAAGGGATGGAACGCATATACCAGGTATCGGAGGACGGCGGCGCGCCGTTTCACGTCATCGAGCGCGACGGCGCCGTCACCCGGCTCGACGGGTACGTCTTCGGCGCGTACCGCGCGGGGGCGCCGGTGCCGGGTGGGCTCGGCGGGTTGAAGGTCCTTGCGCCCGTGATGCCGTCGAAAATCGTGTGCGTCGGCCTGAATTACAAGGACCACGCCGCCGAGCAGGGCAAGCCGCTCCCGGCCGAGCCGCTCATCTTCATCAAGCCGCGGACGGCGGTCGTCAACCCGGGCGATCCGATTCTCCTGCCGCCGGGCGTCGGGCGCGTGGATCACGAGGCCGAGCTAGGGGTCGTCATCGGCCGGCGCGCCCACCGGGTGCCGCGCGCCCGGGCCTGGGAGTACGTCCTCGGCCTCATCTGCGTGAACGACGTGACGGCGCGGGATCTGCAGAAGAAGGATTCGCAGTACACCCGCTGCAAGGGGTTCGACACCTTCGCGCCGATCGGGCCGTGCATCGCGACCGGCGTCGACGGCGAGCCGCGGGCGGTCGAAGGCTGGGTGAACGGCGAGCGCCGGCAGGCCTCGTCCACGCGCCACCTGATCTTTCCGATCGACCAGCTCGTCGAGTTCGTCACGTTCGTGATGACGCTCGAGCCGGGCGACATCATCTCGACCGGAACGCCCGAAGGCATCGGACCGCTCGCCGACGGCGATACGGTCACCGTGAAGGTCGAAGGGGTCGGTGAGCTCAGCAACCCGGTCATCAGCGAGAGACCATCATGAAGATCTTTGCAGACACCGGCAGCATCAGCGCCATCCAGACGATCGCCGATCTCGGCATCCTGGACGGCGTGACGACGAACCCGTCGCTCCTCGCCAAGGAGCCCGGCGACTTCCGAGAGAACCTGAAGAAGATCTGCCAGATCGTGAAGGGGCCGGTCAGCGGCGAGGTGACCGCGACCGACTTCGCCGGGATGATGCGCGAGGGGCACGACATCGCATCGATCGATCAGCACATGGTCGTGAAGGTGCCGCTCACGCGCGACGGGATCAAGGCGTGCAAGGCGCTCTCCGGCGAGGGCATCCACGTCAACGTCACGCTCTGCTTCTCGGCGGCGCAGGCGATCCTGGCGGCCAAGGCCGGCGCGACCTTCGTCAGCCCGTTTGTCGGCCGCCTCGACGACATCGCGACCAACGGCATGGATCTGATTCGCGAGATCGTCGGCATCTACGACAACTACGAGTTCACGACCGAGGTGCTCGTCGCCAGCGTCCGCCATCCGATCCACATCGTGGAGGCGGCGCGCATGGGCGCCGACATCTGCACCTGTCCGCCTGCCGTGATCGATGCGATGTACAACCATCCGCTCACGAGCATCGGACTCGAGAAGTTCCTGAAGGACTGGGAGAAGGTGCACGCCGCCACGAGGGTGTAGCCGGCCGCATGAATCCACACGACGTCCTCGCCGACCTCGAACGGCGCGCCGAGCTGGGCGGCGGTGAGGCGCGCCTCCGGCGGCAGCACGCCGAAGGCAAGCTGACCGCGCGCGAGCGCATCGAGCTGCTGTTCGATCCCGGCTCCTTCGAGGAGGTCGACAAGCTCGTCACCCACCGCTGTCTCGACTTCGGCATGGCGGAGCAGGTGGTGCCGGGCGACGGCGTCGTCGCCGGCCACGGCCTCGTCAACGGCCGCCAGGTCTTCGCCTTCGCCCAGGACTTCACCGTCTTCGGCGGATCGCTGTCGGAAACCAACGCCGCGAAGATCGTCAAGATCATGGATCTGGCGATGAAGCTCGGCGCGCCGATCGTCGGGCTCAACGACTCGGGCGGCGCTCGCATCCAGGAGGGCGTGGTGTCGCTCGGCGGGTACGCCGACATCTTCCTCCGCAACACGCTCGCCTCGGGCGTCGTGCCCCAGATCTCGGCGATCATGGGCCCCTGCGCCGGCGGCGCGGTCTATTCGCCGGCGATCACCGACTTCACCATCATGGTGAAGCACACGAGCTACATGTTCGTCACCGGCCCCGACGTCATCAGGACGGTCACCCACGAGGAGGTGACGAAGGAAGAGCTCGGCGGCGCCATGCGCCACAACGAAACGAGCGGCGTCGCCCATTTCGCCGTGGACGACGACCGCGAGTGCCTCGCCCTCATCCGCGAGCTGCTGTCCTTCATGCCGTCCAACAACCTGGACGACGTGCCGCGCGGCGCGACCACCGATCCGGCCGACCGCGAGGATCCCGCGCTCGATCGGCTCGTGCCCGACTCGCCGAACCAGCCGTACGACATGCTGGACGTGATCCACGCGGTGGTCGACGATGGGTACTTCCTCGAGGTCCATCGGTACTTCGCGAGGAACATCATCGTCGGCTTCGCGCGCCTGGACGGCCGGCCGGTCGGCATCGTCGCCAACCAGCCGGCGGCGCTGGCCGGCACCCTCGACATCAACGCGTCCGTGAAGGGCGCGCGGTTCGTGCGGTTCTGCGACGCCTTCAACATCCCGCTCGTCACCTTCGAGGACGTGCCGGGGTTCCTGCCCGGCACCACGCAGGAGTACGGCGGGATCATCCGCCACGGCGCGAAGCTGCTGTTCGCCTTCGCCGAAGCGACGGTGCCGAAGGTGACGGTCGTCACGCGCAAGGCGTACGGCGGAGCGTACTGCGTCATGTCGAGCAAGCACATCCGCACGGATTTCAACTATGCGTGGCCGACGGCCGAGCTCGCCGTGATGGGGCCCGACGCGGCCGTGAACATCCTCTTCAAGCGCGAGCTCGATGCGGCGGCCGACCCTGCTGCCGCGCGCGCGCAGAAGACGGCGGAGTTTCGCGAGAAGTTCGCCAACCCGTTCGTCGCCGCCGCACGCGGCTTCATCGACGAAGTGATCCATCCGCGCGAGACGCGGCGGAAGCTGATCACCGCGCTTCGCAACCTGGAGAACAAGCGGGACAAGAACCCGCCGAAGAAGCACGGGAACATACCGTTGTAGAACGTGGTGAAGGGGTGAAGGGGTGATGGAGTGACGGGGACCCCGCCGACGAAGGTGGCCAGGACGCTGAGAACCGCCCTCGTGGCGGCGGCGGTCGCATCCGGCGCCGCCGCCCGGAGGCAGGCGCCGGCCCAGGCGCCGGCGCCTCCGCGCTTCGCGATCGAGGAGGCGACGATTGCCGGCATCGAGGCGGCGTTCCGCAGCCACGCGATCACCTGTCGCTCGCTCGTCCAGCAGTACCTCCGGCGCATCGACGCCTACGACAAGAACGGCCCGGCGCTGAACGCGATCATCCGGATCAATCCCCGCGCGCTCGAAGACGCCGACGATCTCGACCGCCGCTTCGCGCAGTCCGGCCCGGTCGGCCCGATGCACTGCATCCCGGTGATCGTCAAGGACAACTACGAGACGATCGACATGCCGACGAGCGCCGGCTCGCTGTCGCTCGACGGCATGATGACCGGCAGGGACGCCTTCGTCGTCGGGCGGCTGCGGGCGGCCGGCGCGCTGATGCTCGCCAAGTCGAACATGGCCGAGTTCGCGTTCAGCCCGGTCGAGACGGTCAGCTCCGTGCTGCCCGGCTACACGCGCAACCCGTACGACACCAGCCGCGTCACGGCCGGATCGAGCGGCGGCTCGGCCGCCGCCGCCGCCGCCAGCTTCGGCGCCATCGCGCTCGGCAGCGACACCGGCGACTCGATTCGCGGCCCCTCCGCACACCAGGCGCTCGTCGGCCTGCGGTCGACGATGGGCCTGGTCAGCCGGGCGGGCGTCGTGCCGCTGAACCTCGGCGCCGACATCGCCGGCGCCCTCACCCGGACGGTCGCCGACACCGCGGCCGTGCTCCAGGTGATCGCGGGACCGGACCCGGACGATCCGGTCACCGCGGCGAGTCGCGGACACATCCCGGCCAGCTATGCCGCGTCCCTCGTCCGCGGCGGCCTCGCGGGCGCGCGGCTCGGCGTGCTCCACCAGGCGTACGACCGGCCGTCGCTCGATCCCGAGGTCCGGCAGGTGTTCGAGGCCGCGCTGGACGAACTGAGGGCTCAGGGCGCGCAGGTCGTCGATCCGGTCGCCGTCGACGGGCTCGAAGAGATGCGGAAGGCGGAGACCGGCGGCTGCAACGAATTCAAGTACGACCTCAACCGCTACCTCGCCGGGCTGGGCGACAAGGCGCCGATGCACTCGCTCGCCGAGATCATCAAGTCGCACGAGTTCCACCCGTCGATTGAGGGCCGGCTGGAAGCGGCCGAGAAGGCCGACGACATTCCCGGCGAATCGCCGGGCTGCCGGTCGCGCGAGGAGTTCCGGGAGAAGCTGCGGGCGGGGGTGATCGCGCTCATGGACGGCCAGCGTCTCGACGCGCTCGTCTATCCGACATGGAGCAACGTCCCGCGGCTCATCGGCGATCTGAACACGCCCGGCGGCGACAACAACCAGCTCTTCTCGCCGAGCACCGGGTTTCCGGCGATCACGGTGCCGATGGGCTTCACGCGCGGCGGCACGCTGCCGGCCGGCCTTCAGTTCTTCGGCCGCGCGTGGAGCGAGCCGACGCTCCTGAAGCTGGCGTACGCCTACGAGCAGGCCACGCACCATCGGCGCCCGCCCGTGTCGACCCCGCCGCTGCGCTGACGGTAGAATAGTACGTTCCAGCGTGAAGAAAATCCTGATCGCCAACCGCGGCGAAATCGCGGTACGTCTGATCCGCGCCTGCCGGGAGATGGGGATTTCGCCGGTCGCCGTCTATTCCGAGTGCGATCGCGCGGCGCTGCACGTCCGGCTGGCGGACCAGGCGGTGGCGATCGGGCCGAGCGCTCCGCGCGAAAGCTACCTCCGCATCGATCGCATCGTCGACGCCGCGCGCGCGGCCGGCGCGGACGCCGTCCACCCCGGCTACGGGTTTCTCGCCGAGAACGAAGACTTCGCGGCGGCGTGCCGGGACGCCGGCCTGATCTTCATCGGTCCGACGCCCGACGCGATTGCGCTGATGGGAAGCAAGACGGCGGCGCGCGCTGCCGCGCGCGGCGCGTCGGTGCCAATCGTCCCCGGCACCGAGGAGCCGCTCCCGGCCGACCTCTCCGACGAGGCGATTGCCCGCATTGCCGAAGGGATCGGCTATCCGCTGCTGGTGAAAGCGGTGGCGGGCGGCGGCGGCAAGGGCATGCGCACGGTCACCGATCCGGCCGACCTCGCGGGCGCGGTCCGCGCAGCGCGGTCCGAGGCCGGGACGGCGTTCGGCGATCCGGCGGTGTTCATCGAGCGCCGTCTCACGCGTCCGCGGCACGTCGAGGTGCAGCTCCTCGGCGATCACCATGGCACGGTGCTGCCGTTCGTGGAGCGCGAGTGCTCGATCCAGCGGCGGCACCAGAAGGTCGTCGAGGAGACGCCGTCGCCGGTGATGACGCCCGCGCTGCGATGCGCGATGACGTCGGCGGCGGCGGCCGTCGCGCGAACCGTCGGCTACACGAGCGCGGGCACCATCGAGTTCCTGCTCGACGAGGACGGCCGCTTCTATTTTCTCGAGATGAACACGCGCCTGCAGGTGGAGCACCCGATCACGGAGATGGTGACGGGACTCGACCTCGTGCGCTGGCAGATCCGCATAGCGCGCGGCGAGCGCCTCGACCTCGACCCCGAAGCGCTCCTCACGCCGCGCGGGCACGCGATCGAGTGCCGCGTCTACGCCGAGGACCCGGACAACAATTTCCTCCCCTCGCCGGGACGCATCGTGCAGCTGCGCGCGCCGGGCGGCCCCGGGATCCGCGACGACAGCGGCGCGACGGCCGGCCTGGACGTGCCGATCTTCTACGATCCGATGATCTCGAAGCTCGTCGCGTGGGCCGAAGATCGACCGCAGGCCATCGCCCGCATGCGCCGCGCACTCGGCGAGTACCTCGTCGCCGGCATCCGGACGACGCTGCCGTTCTTCCGCTGGCTGTTCGAGCAGCCGGAGTTCCTCGAGGGGCGGTTCGACACGACGTACCTCGACGAGCTGCTCCGATCGCGGGCCGGCCGCCCGTTCGTCGAGCCGCAGGACGGGCAGGAAGACGTCGCCGCGATGGCGGCCGCCGTCGACGCGCTGCTGACGGCGGGGGCGGGTGCCGGAGCGCCGCCCGCCGCCGACGCGCGCCGCTGGAAGGCGCTGGCGCGTCTCGAAGGGCTGGGCTGAGGTGCGGTATGAGGTGGACGTCAACGGCCGCGCCCGCCAGGTGGCGGTGGAGCGCGCCGGCGACGCGTTCACGATTGCCATCGACGGCCGCGAGTGGCGCGTGGACGCGGCCCGCGTGGACGGGCACACGCTGTCGCTCCTCGTCGGCGACCGGAGCTTCGAGGTGACCCTGGCGCCCGACGCGGCCTCGGGCCAGCTCGCCGTCGGCGTCGGCGCCACGCCGCTGCTCGTCGGCGTCAACAGCCGGCGCCGCTGGGGCCGGAAGGACGAGGGCGCTCACGCCGGCTCGGGACCGCAGCGCGTCACGGCGCCGATGCCCGGCAAGATCGTCCGGGTGCTGGTCGCTCCAGGCGACGCGGTGCGCGCCCGCCAGGGGCTCGTCGTGGTGGAAGCGATGAAGATGGAGAACGAGCTGCGCGCGGGGCGGGACGGCACCGTGGCGGAGATCCACGCGCAGGAGGGGCAGTCGGTCGACGCCGGGGCCCTGCTGGTCGTCATTCAGTGAAACTGCTCACCCGGCTGCGCAGTCATCGGGCGCGGCGGCTGGCCGGCATCGGCCTTTCGATCGCGGCGGCGATTCTCGCCGCGGCCATCGTCAGCACGCTGACGATCGACCTCGGGCCCGGGCTGCGCGCGCTCGCCGAGCGCGAGGGCAGCCTCCGGCTCAAGCGTCCCATCCACATCGGCCGCCTCTCGATCCATCTCGCGCGCGGGCGCGTCATCGTCGAGGGCCTGACGATCGACGGGCTCGAGCCGACCGACCGCCCGTTCTTCACGGCCGGGCGTCTGTCCATCGGCCTGGACTGGTCGACGCTCCTGCACCGCGAGATCACGATTCAGTCGGTGGAGATGACCGACTGGCGCATGAACGTCGAGAAGTGGGAGGGCCGCCACAATTTCCCGAAGTTCGGGAGCGACGAGCCCGAGCAGCCCGACAAGCCGAAGCTGATCAGGACGACGCTCAGGTACCTCCACGCGTACCGCGGCGAGTTCATCTACGACGATCACGAGGCGCCCTGGAGCGTCGTCGCCCGCCACCTGGACATCACGATCACGAACCTGCCGACATACCACGGCGAGGCGACGTTCACCGGCGGGACGGTGAAGATTCAGGACCACCCGTCGATGTGGGCGAACATGCGCGCCCGGTTCCGCATCGACAAGAGCATCATTCATCTCGACCGGATCGATCTCCTGACCGACGGAGCATCGTCGGTGGCCGTGGGCGACGTCGACATCAGGCACTGGCCGGAGCAGACGTATCAGGTGCGGTCGCGCGTCCACTTCCCGCGCATGCGCGAGCTGTTCTTCGAGCACGACACCTTCTCGCTGTACGGCGACGGCGACTTCGACGGCGTGTTTCACCTGTTCAAGGGCGGCCACGACCTGCACGGCACGTTCGCCAGCACGCTCGCCGGCGTCAACGACTACCGGTTCCCCGCGCTGTACGGATCGCTCCGGTGGACGCCCCACGCCTTCACCGTGTGGGACGCCGGCTCGAAGTTCTTCGGCGGCGACGCGAAGTTCGCGTACTCGATGCAGCCGCTCGGCCAGAAGACGCGCGCGACGGCGCGCTTCGAGGCGAGCTACAGCGGCGTGGACCTCGCCGCCTTCTCGGACTTCCGGAAGTTTCCGGGCCTGCGGATGGCCGGTTCGGCCTCGGGACGGAACCTCCTCGAGTGGACGCTCGGCCGGTTCGCCGAGCACCGCGGGGACGGCCGCATCACGGTGGCGCCGCCCGCCGGCGCCGAGCCGATGGGGCCTGCGCTCGCCCCGGACGGCGTCGACAGCGCAGCGGACGGTCCCGGAGAGGATGATGGAGGGCGAGGCGTCAGCCGGGCGGAGGCGGGAGCGCCGTCCGGGCCGCCGCCGCTTCCGGCCCACGTGCCGGTGGCCGGCGACCTCACGTACGCGTATACCGGCGACGACATCGAGGTGGCGCCCAGCACGTTCGCGACCGGGAGCACGTACGTCGCCTTCCAGGGGAGCACCGCGTGGGGCGACCGCTCGCGGTTCACCTTCCACGTGACGAGCCGCGACTGGCAGGAAAGCGACGAGATCCTCGCCGCCATCCTCACCGATTTCGGCTCGCGGACCGGCCCGGTGGCGTTCGCCGGCCGCGGCGAGTTCGACGGCGTGATGACCGGCCCGTTCCGCCGGCCGCGCGTCGAGGGGGAGTTCTCCGGCGACAACCTGCGCGCCTGGGACACCGCGTGGGGCGCCGGCCACGCGCACATCGTCGTGCAGAACAGCTACGTGGACGTGACCGGCGGCGTCGTCCGGCGCGCGGGATCGGAGATCCACGCCGACGGCCGCTTCTCGCTCGGCTATCCGCGATCGGACGGCGGCGAGGAGATCGACGCGCGGTTCCGCGTGTCGAAGCGCGATCTCGCCAGCCTGCGGCACGCGTTCAAGCTCGACGACTATCCTCTGGAGGGATTGCTGAGCGGCGAGTTCCACCTGTCGGGCGCGTACCAGCACCCGATCGGGTTTGGCGGGATGACGATTGACGACGGCGTGGCGTGGGGCGAGCCGTTCGAGACGGGCACGGCATCGCTGCGATTCGACGGCAAGGGCGTGCGGATCGACGGCGTGCAGCTCTCCAAGGCCGGCGGAAGCGTCACCGGCGCCGCCTTCATCGGCTGGGACGGCACGTACTCGTTCAACGCGGACGGGCGCCGCATTCCCGTCGAGAAGATCGCCAGCTTCGCCTACCCGCGCGCGCCGCTCACGGGCATCGCCGCCTTTTCGGCCGGCGGCAGCGGCACGTTCGACCAGCCGCGGTACGACGTCCGGTTCAGCGTCAACGACCTGTTCATCGCCGAGGAGGGCATCGGACAGGTGACGGCGACGATGCGGCTGCGCGGCAAGGAACTGAGCGGCGAGGTCGAGGCCGCGTCGCCGCGCCTCGCCGTCACCGGAACGGGCCGGATCTCGCTGACGCCGCAGTCCGACGCCGAGATGACGTTCCGGTTCCACGACAGCTCGCTCGATCCCTACGTGCGCCTGTTCGTGCCTAAGCTGTCGCCGTTCACCACGGCCGTCGCAACCGGGTCGATTCGCATCGTCGGCGAGCTGAGGAACCTCGACCATCTGCTCATCGACGGCACCGTCGACTCGCTCGACCTGCGCCTGTTCGACTACGCGCTCAAGAACGCCGCGCCGATTCACCTGGCGCTCGACGGGCACCGCGTCACCCTCGGCGAGCTGCAGCTGGTCGGCGAGGACACGAAGCTCCAGCTCTCGGGATCGGTCGGCCTGCAGGATCGACGCATTGCCATGCAGGCGTCAGGGGAAGCGAACCTCGGGGTGCTGCAGGGGTTCTTCCGCAACGTCCGCGGGTCGGGCCATGCCGAGCTGACCGCGTCGGTCACCGGTGAGCTCTCCCAGCCGGTGTTCTCCGGCAGCGCCGTCATCACCAACGGGCGCATCCGTCACTTCTCGCTGCCGAACTCGCTGGACGCGGTCAACGGGACGATCAACTTCGACGCGCGCGGCATCCGGCTCGACGACGTGGCCGCGACGATGGGCGGCGGGAAGGTGCAGTTCGGCGGTCGGATCGGATTCGACGGGTTCATGCCGGGCGATCTCAACGTGACCGTTCGCGGCGAGGACATGCGCCTCCGCTATCCCGAGGGCGTGCACTCGGTCGTCGATGCCGATCTGTCGGTGCGCGGCAACTTCGCTGCCCCGACGCTCGGCGGAACGGTGACCGTCAAGAGCGCGACCTGGAACCGGCGCATCGACCCGACGGCGAGCCTGTTCGATCTGGGCGGGCGGTCGTCGGGGGGCGAGGCGCTGACGGGCGAGCCGGCGCCGACGGTGCCGCTGCGCTTCGACCTGCGGATCCTCGTGCCGTCATCGCTGCGGATCGAGAACAACCTGGCGCGGCTCGTCGCCAGCGCCGACCTGCAGCTCCGCGGCACGTACGACAAGCCGGCGCTGTTCGGCCGCGCGGAGGTGGATCGGGGCGAGGTCACGTTCGAGGGCCGCCGCTACAGGGTGACCCGCGGAACGATCGATTTCACGAACCCGACGCGCATCGAGCCGTTCTTCGACGTCGAGGCCGAGACGAGCGTCCGCGTGCCGGGCCAGACCTATCGCGTGACGGTCCGTGCCGCGGGGACGACCGACCGGCTGCAGCCGACGCTCGAGTCGGACCCTCCATTGCCCACGGCCGATGTGCTCGCGCTCCTCTTCAGCGATATCCGCCGCGATCAGCAGGGCGGCCTCGGCGATGTTGAGCTGCGGGCGCTGCAGAACCCGAACCAGCGCCAGGCCGACATCTTGACGACCCGCGCGACGCAACTGCTCGCCAACCCCCTGTCCTCGGAGGTTGGCAAGGTGGTCGAGCAGACCTTCGGCGTCGACACCTTCCAGCTCACGCCGACGCTCATCGATCCCTACAGCCTGCAGACGACACGCGTGAACCCGTCGGCGCGCGTGACCATCGGCAAGCGGATCTCCGACCGCGTGTACCTGACGTACTCGCGCAGCCTGAACTCGGTCGTCAACGACCAGATCATCCTGCTCGAGTACGACGCGAGCGACCGCCTCTCGTGGATCCTGTCGCAGAACGAGGACCAGACGTATGCGCTCGAGTTCCGCGTGAGGCACACGTTCTGATGGACCGACGGGCAGGGCGGGCCGCAGGTCCGGCGGGGCGGGCGAGGCGGGCGGGACCGACGACGGCTTTGCGCGCCGGCGCGCTGGGCCTCGTGCTGATCGGCACCGTGCTGGCCGGCACGGGGCGTGCCGATGTCGCCGACTACCTCGGCAAGCCGGTCGGGTCGGTGCGCCTCGTCATCGAGGGACGCGCCACGACGGACGCCACGCTGACGAACGTGGTCGAGACGCCAACCGGCGCGCCGCTGTCGATGGCGGCGGTGCGCGAGACGCTCTCGCATCTCTTCAGTCTCGGCCGGTTCGAGGACGTGCGCGTCGACGCCAGCCTCGACGCCGGCCGCGTCGCGCTCGTTTACGAGCTGAGCCCCATCCACCAGGTCACGCGCATCGAGTTCGCCGGCACGGTCGACGCCGCGGGGGTCGACGAAGGACGACTCCGGGCGGCGGCCACCGGCCGCTACGGTCCCGCGCCGGCGCTCGGCCGCGCGGTGGACGTTGCGCGCGTCGTGGCCGACGCGCTGCACGAGCAGGGATACCTGCACGCCAGGGTGACGCCGCGCGCCGTGCTGCACCACGATCCCGATCGCGCCACGCTCGTGCTCCAGCTCGATGTCGGCAATCGGACGCACGTCGGATCGGTGAACATTGTCGGCGCGCCGGCGCTCGACCGGGCCGGGCTGCTCGACGCGCTCGGCCTCAAGCCGGGTGCGCCGTACCGGCGCGAGGCGGTCGATCTGCGGGTCGACCAGTACGTCGAGGGGCGCCGGCGCAAGGGGTACTACGAGACGCGGCTGATGCCGTCCGTGGTCCTCGCCGACGACGATCGCGTCGCCAACGTGACGCTGACGGTCGTGCCGGGGCCGCATGTTCGGGTCGTCTTCACCGGCGACGCGCTGCCGGCCAGCGTGCGCACCGATCTCGTGCCGGTGGAACGCGAAGGCTCGGCTGACGAAGACCTGCTGGAGGACTCGAGCAACCGCATCGAGGAGTATCTGCGGGCGCAGGGCTACCGCGACGCCGCCGCGCCGCACACCCGCTCGCAGAAGGACGACGAGCTGACGATCGCGTTCGACGTCAGGAAGGGACCGCTCTATCGCGTCCGGCAGGTGGAGATCTCGGGCAACGCGGCGCTGCCGCTGAGCACGTTCGCCGATCGCCTTCGGACGCGCACCGGGCAGCCGTTCGCTTCGGCGTCGCTCGACGCCGACGTCTCCGCGATCGAAGGCATCTATCACCGCAGCGGCTTCGCTTCCGCGAGGGTCCAGGCGGCGGTCGACGCGCCGCGTGCGCCGGCCGGCGCGGCGGAGATCCTCGTGGACGTTCGGATCGCGGTCCGCGAAGGCGCGCGGACGCTGGTCGGCTCGGTTCGACTCCAGGGGAATGCGTCGGTGCCGGCCGACACGCTGCGAAAGAGTCTCACGCTCCAGCCGGGACGTCCATTCTACGCGGCCGATCTCGCCGTCGATCGCGATGCCATCGAGCTCCAGTACGCGAACCTCGGGTATCCGAACGCGACCGTCACGGCCAATCCCGGCCTGAGCGCCGACGGCACGCGCGCCGACGTCGTGTTCGCGGTCCGGGAAGGGCCGCGGGTCTTCGTCGATCACGTGCTCATCATCGGTAACTTCCGCACGAGCCGGCAGACGATTCTCCGCGAGCTGCAGTTCAAGGCGGGCGATCCGCTCGGCCTCGCCGCCGTCAACGAGAGCCAGCGCCGGCTCGCCTCGCTCGGCCTGTTCCGCAGCGTCCGGATCGCCGAGCTCGCGCACGGCGACGAATCGCACCGCGACGTGCTCGTGACGGTCGAGGAAGCGCCCGCCACGACGATCTCCTACGGCGGCGGGTTCGAAGTGCGCCCGATCATCGTGCAGGGGGCTGCCGGCACGGCGTCCACGCAGCTCGAATTCGCGCCGCGCGCCTCGTTCAGCATCGGCCGCGCGAACCTGTTCGGCAAGCGGCGATCGGTGAATCTGTTCACGAGCGTCAGCCAGCTGCTCAACTCCACGACGGCGGGCGGTGGAGGCTTCACCGAATACCGCCTGCTCGGTACCTACCGCGAGCCGAGGCTGTTCGGCACACCGGCCGACGCCGTCCTGACCGCGACCATCGAGCAGCAGCTCCGATCCAGCTTCGACTTCTCGCGGCGCAGCCTCACGGGGGACGTCGCGCAGAAGCTGAGCCGCACCGTGAGCGTCAGCGGCGACTATCAGATCCAGCGGGTCCGCGTGTTCAACGAGGTCGTCAGCCCGTCGGACAAGCTGCTCATCGACCGGCTGTTCCCTCAGGTACGCCTCTCCTCGTTCTCGGGATCGGTCATCCGCGACACGCGCGACGATCCGATCGATCCGACGCGCGGCAACTACGTCAGCGCCAACGGTCAGCTCGCCGGACGTGCCATCGGCTCGCAGGTGGGGTTCGCCAAGACGTTCATGACCGGCGAGCTGTTCCGCATGCTGCCCCATGCGCACGGAATCGTGTTCGCCGGCGACGCGCGTCTCGGGATGGCCGCGGGGTTCCCCCGGCCGGCGCTCGACTCGAACGGCAACCCGGTCCTCGGCGCCGACGGCCTGCCGCAGGCGGTCAAGGACCTGCCGCCGAGCGAACGGTTCTTCGCCGGCGGCGACACGACCGTCCGCGGGTTCGGCCTCGACGAGCTCGGAACGTCGGCGACGATCGACCAGAACGGGTTCCCGATCGGCGGCAACGCGCTGGTCATCTTCAACGCCGAGCTCCGCGTGCCGGTTCGAGGCGGCCTCGGGGTCGTCGGCTTCTTCGACACCGGCAACGTGTTCACGAGCCCGGCCGACATCAACCTCGGCGAGCTGAGGAGCGCGGCTGGATTTGGATTCCGCTACAAGTCCCCGGTCGGTCCGATCCGGATCGATCTCGGGTTCAAGCTGCACCGTCTGGAAATCGTGCCGGGCCGGCGCGAGGCGCTGACGGCGCTGCACATCAGTCTGGGACAGGCGTTCTGAGCGATGAATCGGGTGATTGACGATCCGCGATCGGCGATCGGACCGGCGCGCCGGTCCCGATCGGGCCGTGCGCTGCCGCTGGTGCTGCTGCTCGCGGCCATGCTCGCGGCGCCTGTGCGCGCGGAAGTGATCGACCGCGTGCTGGCCGTCGTCGCGGGCGATTTGATCACGTTGACCGACGTGACCGCGGCGCGTGATCTCGGTTTCGTGCGGGTGGCTCCCGGCGCCGATCCGGTTGGCACGGTGCTGTCGGCGCTGATCGATCGCGCGCTCGTCCTGGCCGAAGTCGACCGGTACGCCCCTCCGGAGCCATCGGGCGACGCCGTCGATCGGGGCGTCGCCGCCGTGCGCAGCCGGTTCGCCACGCAGGAGGCGTTCGAGCGGGCGCTCGAGCGCTCCGGCATCGATCAGGGGCGCCTGCGCGGAATCGTACGGGAGAACCTCCGCATCGAGGCGTACGAGGACCAGCGTTTCACGGTTGCCGGGCCGACCGACGAGGAAGCGGCGCAGTACTATCGCGAGCACGCCGCGCGATTCACGCGGGGCGGCGCGCTCACGCCGTACGCCGACGTGCGGGACGAAATCGTCGCGGCGGTCACGGCCGAGCGCCGCCGCGCGCTCGTCGACGACTGGATCGCCGGTCTCCGCCGCCGCGCCGACATCATCGATCTGTACCTGACCGGGCGATAGCGAATCCCGAACGCGGACTTCACCGTCCGATGACGAGGAACTGCACGATCTGCATCAGGTTGAAGCCCGAGTGGCTCACCATGGGCGCGACCGAGGATCGGCGGCGAAGGTAGACGATACCCCAGAACGCGCCGAGCGCACCGGTCGTGATTGCCGCGTCCACGCCCTGGATGAAGTGGCCGCCGCCGAACGCCACGCTCGTCACGACCACGCCGACCGCGCCGCCGCCCAGCCAGTCCTCGAATCGATGCAGCAGAAACGCGCGCTCGAGCTCTTCGCGTACACCCCCTGCCACCACGACGACCACCGAGAAGAGCGCGGCGTCGCGCGGCCGCCGGATCATCTCCTCCAGCGGATTCTGCGGGACCGTGTGCAACGCCGGCAGGTAGAGCTGGATGAGCGTGAGGATGCCGAGGCCGATTCCCAGCGCGACCACGATGAGCGGGAGTCCAAGGATCGCCTCGCCGCGCGCCGGGCGCCTGCCGAGGAAGACTTCGCGCGGGCTTTCGCCGTGAGCGCGGAGGAAGACGAGCACCAGCCCGAGCAGAAGCGCCGTGTCGGCCAGCGACAGGGTCACGACGTAGGCGACCGAGAGATCGCCCGCGGCGGTCAGCGGCCGCCACCCGAACGCCGCGAACGTGCCCGCGATGGCGAACTGCGTCGGGTAGTCGGAGCAGATGATGACTTCGAGCAGCGCGACGACGCGGCCGAGGAACGGCCGTCGCGCCTTCGGCTCCGTCGTGTCCGGGCCGGCAGGAGGCTCCTCGTCCTCCGAATCAGGCAACATCGTCGGACAAGGGTACTCCAAGCCGTGATTCGAGAGGATTCCGCTGCCTCTCGTCTATCCGATCCTGACCTTCAGCGGCGCGCGGAGCGCGAGCGTCAGCTGCGCGCCTCTGAGAAGCGTCACCTCGCGGCCTCGCGTCGACAGCACGACCGCCGTCCCGCCGCCGCCGCCGGCCATCGTGCCGATGAGCGCGCCTTTCTTGCCGCCCAGCAGACCGCCGACGATGGCGCCGCCGACCGCCGGCGCGCCGATTTCAAGCGCGTCCTTCTTCGTGGTGGCCGGCGCCGTGCGTCCGACCGCGGCGGTGTCGATCGTGTACGACGCGCCGCCTGGCGGCGTCACCGCGTCGAAGCGGACCGCGATGTGCGCTCGGCCCTTCACCTTTCCGGACCGCAAGGCGCTCGTGACCACACCGGAGACCACGCTGCCCCGCGGCAGCACCACCTCGCCCTCGTATGACACCGCGTCGGCGAGGTGCGCCCGCACCGGTTCCTCGACACGGCTCGTGGCCGACCCGACCGTCGTGTCGAGCACGATCGGAAGGTGCGTCCCGGCCGGGAGGATGATTTCGCGCGCGACCCGTTCCGCCGCCGGTTTCGCGGCCCTGGCGCCGGGGGCGGCCGAGGGCGTCGTGGAGGAGGCGGCCGCCGCGGTGTCGGCCGGTGGTGCCGCCGAACCATCGGGCGTCCGCCCACCGCACCCGTACGCGGAGAGGGCGGCGCTCAGGAGGACGATTGCAGAAGTGTGTCGCATAATGGACCCCAGTTCGGGGTAGCAAGGACCTCGCCACCGCACGAGCTGTGTAAAAAAGACTTCCAGTTCAGCTTGCGTCAAGGTCGATCGAGGGTCAGAATGTAAAAATGACATTGTTTGCGGGCGACATCACACCGGCCGAGGTTGCAGCTTCGTCGCGGCCCGTATCGGAGCGTGTTCTCATCGTCGAAGATGATTCGTCCGCCCGCGTGGGACTGGAGCAGCTCGTCAAGAGCTGGGGCTTCCAGGCCGAATCGGCGAGCGACGGCGAGGAAGCGCTCGAAAAGGTGACCACGTTCCGTCCCGCAATCGTCATCACCGATCTGGTCATGCCGCGCATGGACGGCCTCGAGCTGCTGCGTGCGCTGCAGCAGCAGGGCGCCGACGCGACGACGCTGATCCTCACGGCGCAGGGCACCGTCGAGACCGCCGTGTCGGCGATGAAGGAAGGCGCTTACGACTACCTGACCAAGCCGGTCGATCTGCAGCGCCTCAAGATTCTGCTCGACAAGATCGTCGATCGGCTCGACACGCTCCGCGAGGTCAAGACGCTTCGGCGCCAGCTGCGCGAGCAGGGGACGTTCGGGCCGATGATCGGCAACAGCCCCGGCATGCGCAAGATCTACGAGGTGGTCGAGCAGGCGGCGCCGACCGGCGCGTCGGTGCTCATCACCGGGGAATCGGGGACCGGCAAGGAGCTCGTCGCGCAGACGATTCACCAGCTCAGTCCGAGGTCGTCGTTCCCGTTCGTGGCGATCAACTGCGCCGCGATCCCCGAGACGCTGCTCGAAAGCGAGATCTTCGGCCACGAGAAAGGGGCCTTCACCGGCGCGGCGGATCGGCGGCAGGGCTGCTTCGAGCTGGCGGACCGCGGGACGCTGTTCCTCGACGAGATTGGCGAGATGACGCCGCAGACCCAGGTGAAGCTGCTGCGCGTGCTGCAGGAGCGGAGGTTCCGGCGGCTCGGCGGTCGCACCGAGCAGGCGGTGGACGTGCGCGTGCTCGCCGCGACGAACGTCGATCCGGTGGAGGCGGTGCGCAACGGCAAGCTGCGCGAGGATCTGTACTACCGGCTCAATGTGTTCTCGCTGCGGCTGCCGCCGCTGCGCGAGCGCCGCGAAGATCTGCCGCTGCTCGTGCAGGCGTTCATCACGGAGTTCAACGCGCGCAACCAGAAGTCCATCGCGGGGGTCGAGCACGAGGCGATGCGGATGTTCGAGCAGTACGCGTGGCCGGGCAACGTGCGCGAGCTGCGCAACGTGATCGAGCGCGCGACGATTCTGTCGGCGGGGCCGTTCATCGAGGCGAAGCACCTGCCGCCGACGCTGTACGACGAACCGCAGGTCAGCGACAAGCCGCACGTCGCGCTGGCGCCCGGCACGACGGTCGAGGAAGCCGAGCGGCGGCTCATCATGATGACGCTCGAGCACACGCGGCACAACAAGACGCGCGCGGCGGAGATTCTGGGCATCAGCCTGAAGACGCTCCACAACAAGCTCAACAAACTACGGCTCCGGCCGAAGCGATCGGAGTAACTTGCGCCTCGGGATCAAAGGGAAGCAGGTTCTCGGCGTCACGTCGATCGTCGCCGCGGTCGTCGTCGTGCTGAGTCTCCTCCATCTGGCGCGCCTCGCCCAGGTCAGCCTCATCGAGAGCCGCGCGCGCGCTGAACTGCTCGCCAATGCCATCTATCATCGCGCGCGCGAGGTGGTCACGCAGGGCGCCGATCCGTACCGTGCCCTGCGGACCGATCCCGGCCTGCGCTCGATTCTCGAATCGAGCCTCTACTCGAAGAACGTGACGTTCGCCGCCATCGTGGACGTCAACGGCATCGCCGTCGCGCACACGGACCCGACGCTCGAAGGGAAGCCGCTCGCCGCCGGCGGCGACCTGGCCCGGCTGCTGGACCGGCCGGCGCTCTCCGAGCTGGCGCTGATCTACTCGGGACAGGGGCGCAATCTCGAGTTCCGCCAGCCGCTGCTGCTCGGCGACACGCAGTTCGGCTCCATCCGCGTCGGCGTGTCGACGCTGCTGATCCGCAGCGACCTGGACCTCTCGCTCCGGCCGGCGGTCGCGACGGCGCTGATCGCGCTCGGCATCAGCGTGCTCGTGGCGATGCTGTTCGCGCAGCTGCTGCTGCGGCCGATTCACGTCATCCGCAGCGGTCTGACGCGCCTCGGACGGGGCGAGTTCGGCGTCCGCCTCGATTTGAACCGGCACGACGAGTTCGGCGAGCTCGGCACCTTCTTCAACGCCGTCAGCGAACAGGTCTCGGCCGATCGCTCGCAGATGGCGCAGCTCGAGTCGGCGGTGGAACGGCTCGAGGACGCCGTGGCGCTCGTCAGCCCGTCGGGCGAGCTGCTCTTCGCGAATCCCGCGATGCGCGCGCTGCTGCCGGAGGCCGCGCCGGGCGCGATGTTCGAAGATGTCGTTCCCCGGGATCACCCGCTGCTCCAGCTGGCCCGGGACACGTTCCTCAGCCGCCAGTCTCGCGGGCCGACATCGGCGACCTTCGGCGAAGGCGAGCGGCTCATGATGACGCACGCCGTCACCGACCGGAACGGCGAGCTGGTCGGCATCATGCTCGTCGCGCGCGATCTCGAGTACCTCGGCCAGGTCCAGTCGACGGTTCGATATTCGAGGAAGCTCGCCGCGCTCGGGCGGCTGTCGGCCGGCGTGGCACACGAGGTGAAGAACCCGCTGAACGCCATGATGATCCACCTCGAGCTGCTGCGCCAGCAGTTCGCTGCGCCGGCGCGGGCGGCGCGGGCGGCCGCCCACGGCGCCGTGGCCGCTCCCGTGGTCACCGACCCGCCCCCGGCACTCGAGCACGTCGAAGTCATCGCGCGCGAGATCAAGCGGCTCGACGAGGTCGTCCAGGGATTTCTCAAGTTCACCCGACCCGAGGACCTGAAGCTGCAGCCGGTGCGGCTGGCGTCGCTCTGCGACGACATCCTGCCGACGCTCGGGACGGAAGCCGCCCGCGCGGGCATCTCGATCACGGCCGACTGCGACGGCGCACCCGACGTGAACGGCGACCCGGCCATGCTGCGCCAGGCGTTCCTCAACCTCGGATTGAATGCGTGTCAGGCCATGCCGCACGGCGGCACGCTGCGCATCGTCGGAGAAGCCGCGCGCGGACGACGGGTGGCGGTATCGTTTACCGACACCGGCGTCGGCATCAAACCGGAGCACCTGCAGCGGATCTTCGAGCTCTACTTCACCACGAAGGAAAAGGGGAGCGGGATCGGCCTTTCGATGGTCTTTCGCACCGTGCAGATGCACGATGGCGAAATTGAAGTACAGTCGATCCCGGGCACTGGGACGACGTTCCGGGTCCTGCTGCCGCAGGCGTGAACGTGTCCGCTCCGACCACCAGCATGCGCAAGCAGATCTTCACGCTCGCTGCGACCGCGAGCCTCGCGGTCGGTCTGGCCGGCTGCGCGCACGCGCGCGCGAGGACGCCGGCCGACACGCCGCCGCTGGCGGTGCCGGCGCCGCCCCCCCGGCTGGTCGAACCCGACGAGGTGCAGGCGCCAACACCGGTGCCGCTCCCCGGAGAACCGGCGCACCACGAGCTGGCCCCGGGAGAGACGCCCGCCCGGCGGGAACCCCCGCACCCGGAAAAGGCCGAAGCGCCGAAGGTCGAGCCGCCCGCCGAATCGAAGCCGGTCGAAGAGCCCCCCAGGCCGGCGACGACGCTGCAGACGACGCCGACGGACGCGGAAGGTCAGGTGGAGCAGGCCATTCGCGGGCTGCTCACCCGCGCGGGCAACGATCTCAACCACATCGACTACCGCGCGCTGAACACCGACGCGCGCCAGCAGTACGACACGGCGAAGCGATTCATCGCCCAGGCCGAGCAGGCCCTCGAGGCGAAGAACCTCGTGTTCGCGAAGAATCTCGCGGACAAGGCCGCCGCCCTCGCGGCCCAGCTCGCCGGTAAGTAGGTTAGAACCCTAGAACCTTAGAACCGCTAGAACCCCTAGAACCCCCCTCGTCAACATCTTGCGACTGACCTAAAAGAAAAGCACAATATGTGGTGGGTACGTGCTTGACAAACCGGCGGCCCGGGCTCATATTTGTCCGCCGTAGCGCGACAGGCGCACGCGCGGGAACAACCCAGCTTCTCGCCAGGGCACCACGGGGCAGACGCCTCGTGAGCAGGTCTGCCACGCGCAATCCAACCAAGCTGCCGCGGTCGAGTCCGAGGGGCGAGGACGTGATCGCATCGAGACTGGAGCAACCATGAAAGAAGGCGCTGCCTACCACGCCGCGAGTGCCGGCCAGCAGACGGTCGAGAGCAGTGGCACGCCCGCCGCGTCGCATGCCGAGACGCCTGGCGCCGCCGCCGAGAAGGAGAAGGCGCGCGCCAGGCGTGCGGCCGCGGCGCCCGGCCTGACCTTTCCGCGCTTCTTCACCGAGCCGGACGTCGATCCGTTCGACGAGGTCGAGTGGGAGCTGCGGGCTGCTGTCATCGGCAACGAGCGGGGCGAGGTCGTCTTCGAGCAGCGCGACGTCGAAATTCCGAAGTTCTGGTCGCAGCAGGCGACCAACATCGTCGTGTCGAAGTATTTCCGCGGGCAGCTCGGGACGCCGGAGCGCGAGCGCAGCGTCAGGCAGCTGATCGGGCGCGTGGTGGACACCATCACGGCCTGGGGACGGTCGAACAAGTACTTCGCAAGCGAAGAGGATCTGCGTGCGTTCAGCGACGACCTGAAGCACATCCTGGTCTACCAGAAGGCCGCCTTCAACAGCCCCGTGTGGTTCAACTGCGGGTTCGAGAAGGCGCCGCAGTGCTCGGCCTGCTTCATCAACTCGGTCCAGGACACGATGGACTCCATCCTGACGCTGGCGCGGACCGAGGGGATGCTGTTCAAGTTCGGCTCGGGTACGGGAACGAATCTGTCTCCGATCCGGTCGTCGAAGGAGCTGCTCGCGGGCGGCGGCACGGCGTCGGGCCCGGTGTCGTTCATGAAGGGCTACGACGCGTTCGCCGGCGTGATCAAGTCGGGCGGCAAGACGCGGCGCGCGGCCAAGATGGTCATCCTCAACGCCGACCATCCCGACATCGTCGAGTTCATCAACTGCAAGGTCGAGGAGGAGAAGAAGGCCTGGGCGCTCATCGACGCGGGCTATGACGGCAGCTTCACCGGCCCGGCGTATTCGTCGGTGTTCTTCCAGAACTCCAACAACAGCGTGCGCGTGACCGACGACTTCATGCGCGCGGTCCTCGACGACGGCATCTGGGAGACGCGCGCCGTGACGACCGGCGAGGTCGCGGACACGTTCAAGGCGCGCGACCTGATGCGGCTGATTTCCGAGGGGACGCACATCTGCGGCGATCCGGGCATGCAGTTCGACACGACGGTCAACGAGTGGCACACCTGCCCGGAGACCGACCGTATCTACGCGAGCAATCCGTGCTCCGAGTACATGTTCCTCAACGACTCGGCGTGCAACCTCGCGTCGATCAACCTGATGAAGTTCGTCAGGGAGGACGGCGAGTTCGACGTCGTGTCGTACAAGGCGGCGATTCGCACGCTCATCACGGCGCAGGAGATCATCGTCGACAACGCGAGCTATCCGACGCCGGCCATCGAGAAGAACAGCCACGCGTACCGGCCGCTCGGCCTCGGCTACGCGAACCTCGGCGCGCTGCTGATGTCGCGCGGGCTGCCGTACGACAGCGACGCCGGGCGCGACTACGCCGCGGCGCTGACGGCGCTGATGACCGGCGAGGCGTACGCGCAGTCGGCGCGCATCGCGCGCGACCACGGGGGCCCGTTCAGCGGGTACGACAGGAACCGCGAGCCGTTCCTGCGCGTGATGCGCAAGCACCGCGACGCCATGCGCGACGTCAACGCGCGCAACGTGCCGTCGGATCTCTATCAGGGCGCCCGGGCCGGGTGGGACGATGCCGTGGAGCTCGGCGAGCAGTTCGGCTATCGCAACGCGCAGGCAACCGTGCTCGCTCCCACCGGCACCATCGGCTTCATGATGGACTGCGACACGACCGGGGTCGAGCCGGACATCGCGCTCGTCAAGTACAAGAAGCTGGTCGGCGGCGGGCTGATGAAGATCGTCAACCAGACCGTGCCGATGGCGCTTCACAAGCTCGGCTACTCGCAGGCGCAGATCGACGCGATCGTCGAGTACATCGACAGCAACGAGACGATCGAGGGGGCGCCTGGCCTCAAGGAGGCGCACCTGCCGGTGTTCGACTGCGCGTTCAAGGCGGCCAAGGGCCACCGGTCCATCCACTACATGGGCCACATCAAGATGATGGGCGCCGTCCAGCCGTTCATCTCGGGCGCGATCAGCAAGACGGTCAACGTCCCGAAGGAGGCGACGGTCGACGAGATCATGCAGGCCTACATCCAGTCGTGGAAGCTGGGAGCCAAGGCGATCTCGATCTACCGCGACGGCAGCAAGCGGACGCAGCCGCTCAACACGTCGAAGGACAGGACGCCGGCCGAGATCGCGCAGCAGGCGGCGGCGCAGATGGTGACGCAGCCGGTCCGCCACAAGCTCCCCGACGAGCGCCGGGCGATCACGCACAAGTTCGACATCGCCGGCCACGAGGGCTACATCACGGTCGGGCTGTTCCAGGACGGCCAGCCGGGCGAGATCTTCCTCGTCATGGCCAAGGAAGGCTCGACGATCTCGGGTTTCGCCGACGCGTTCGCGCAGGCGATCTCCTACGCGCTGCAGTACGGCGTGCCGCTCCAGGCGCTGGTGGACAAGTTCAGCCACGTCCGGTTCGAGCCGTCCGGCATGACGCGCAACCCGGAGATCCGCTTCGCGAAGTCGATCGTCGACTACATCTTCCGGTGGCTGGCGACGAAGTTCCTGTCGCCCGAGGCGCAGTATTACGCCGGCGTCAACGGCCGGGAGCTCGAGGAGATCACCGGGAACGGCCAGCTGACGAAGACGGCGGAGACGCCTGCCTCCGCGCCGGTCCAGGCTTCAGGACAGCCGACGCCGTTCTCGACGATCCAGAACCAGGAAGACGCGCCGCCGTGCTCGACGTGCGGCTCGATCATGATCCGCAGCGGCGCCTGCTACAAGTGTGTCAACTGCGGCAACACCAGCGGCTGCGCCTAGCCCGGCACCTGATTCGCCAGCACCTGATCCGGCAGGGGACGGCCTTCAGTTGATTCGGTAGGGGACGGCCTTCAGGCCGTCCCGTTTTTCTCCGGTTGAGGGACGGTCTTCAGACCGTCCCCTCTCTCGCTCGCACGACGCGGCTGCCCTGCACCACTGACGCCGCCCAGAACAGCGCGACGCCCAGCAGGAACAGTCCCATCCCGTGCTGGCTCAACGGCACCCGGCCCGTCCGGTAGCTCAGGTGCTCGTTGCCGAGTCGGATCATTTCGGCCACGCTGGCCCAGAGCTGGAATGCTCCGACTCCGGCTGCGCTCGTCAGAGCCGATGCGAAAGCGGTCGCCACGGCGGCAGCGACCGGCCCATCGTCCAGAAATCGATTGAGCACTGAACGCGACACGATGAAGGCGGTCAGGCCGTAGAAGATCGCAAACCCGAGCAGGACGGCCGTGTCGAAGCCGGCAGGGCGGCGGCCGACGAAGGATCGCACCTGCTGCGGATCGACGCGGTGCCTTGCCGCAATGACGGCGACCATGCGTGCCATGCACCGATCGCGCACCAGCCGGTATTCGTCATTGCCGATCCAGTGTCCCGAGCGGAGGCCGCGCAGGGCGTCGGCGTTGCGGATCGCCAGGTCCTCGGCAACCGCGGCGTCCGTTGCGAGATGCTGCCGATCCGTTTCCGAGGCGAGGTCCAGCGTGGAGGCCGGATCGTTCGTCCAGCCACAGTCTGGATTGATCCGGTTCCGCGCGAGACAGCCGGAGACCGACGCGCAAATCACGGCTGCAGCGAGGAGCCGGAACATCGGGCTGCTCAAGCCTCGCAAACGTCGGCGCCGAGCGCGAGGAGGAACGCGCCGGCTGATGCGGCGAAGACGGACGCGTCGAGAGCCGTCTTGACGCCTGTTCCGATCGACATTCCTGCCGCAAACGCGAACAGGAGCACGCCGCTGAGAAACGCGACCTCTCGAACCGCTATGCCCGCCAGGAGCGCGATGCCGAACACCACCTCGCAGACCGTCACGAACCAGCCAAGCGGGCGGACGAACCGTGCCGGCAGGAGCGGATTCAGCGTCGCCGTGTACTGCAGGAAGTGCGAGAAGTCGCCCCAGGCGACGTTGCGCGTGCCGGGCGGGCCCCAGACTCCGAATCGATCTGCGACGGCGGAGAGAAAGCCGACGCCGAGGGCGATTCGGGCGTAGCCGATCGCGACGACTCGTGCCGTCCTGCGAACGCGTTGCCGGAATCCTTCCCGTTCGAGTGGCGTCTCCGGACCGTTCACGTCCCTGGCCAATATCCCTCCCTTCCCGCTGGTCGGGCTCGCGATCGGACTACCGCTCGCGCTCGTGGCGACGCGGGTGCTCAAGTCGCTGCTGTTCGAGGTGTCGCCTCGCGATCCAGCGACGTTTGCGGTGGTGTCGGTGTTCCTCGCGGCCGCTGCGCCGGCCGCAACGTATCTTCCCGCGCGCCGCGCGGCGGCGGTCGATCCGGTCGAAGCGCTGCGGCAGGAGTGAGCGCCTCCGCGCAAAGGCACGGCCTGAAGGCCGTCCCCTACCGACTCAACCCGGCGTCGCGCCACAGCGCCACGAGCGTCGGGACCAGACGCGGAGGCCCGGCGTCCGTCAGGGTGGCTCTGAATTCCTCCAGGGTCATGGGTGCCGCCCGGGCCGTTCCTTACTTGCGTTCTTCGGCCAACTGTTTCTCGAATGCCGCTCGCCAGTGCGCCACCGCCTGACGATAGCCGTCCGGATCGACGAATGGATTCGGTCCCTTCGGGTTCGCGCGAAGCTTCTCGGCCTTCGAGGCGCCGTCGTAGTAGACGCGGTGCGCGCCGAGGAAGATGTCACACGGCAGCGCGGCGAGCAGCCCGAAGGTGTGCGCGTAGTCGCGGCCGATCGTCGGATACGTCGGCATCCCGCTGACGCGCACGCCCGGGTTGATCGTCGTGCCGCCCACGACCACGACACGAAGATCCTTGCCGCGATCGCGCGCCGTGAACGTCCACGTCGTGCATCCCTTCGTGTGGCCCGGTGTGAGATGCGCCGTCAGCACGACGCCGCCAAGCCGCACCTGATCGCCATCCTCCAGCCGGCGATCGACCTTCGCCGGCGGGAACGTCTCCGTGTCGCCCCAGCGGAAATCGCCGTGCCCGCCGTGCTCGATGAGCGTCGCGTCCTCGCCCATCACCTCGAGCTTCGCGCCGGTCAGCGCCTTCATCCTCGCGAAGCCCGCGGCATGGTCGATATGCGCCTGCGTGTTGAGGAGGATCCTGACGTCCTCGAGACGGAAACCGAGCTTCGCCGCGTTGCGCTGGATGATGGGGACGGTGTCCGTGTAGCCGGCGTCGATCAGGATATCGCCCGCCGGCGTGACGATCAGGTAGCTTGAGATGTCGCTGGCGCCGACGTAGTAGAGATTGTCGGCGATTCGGTATGGCTCGACCGGCTGGTTGTCCGCCCGATCGGGGGCGACAGCCGAGAGCGCGAGCATCAACGCGAGGATCGTGGAGAGCATATGGCACGCACAGTATCGCACGTCGGCTTCATCGGTCTCGGCAATATGGGCCACGGTATGGCCGCCAACCTCGTGCGCGCCGGCTTCGACGTCACGGTATGGAACCGGACGGCCTCGCGCGCCGACGACCTCGTCGCCGCCGGCGCCTCGCGCGCCGCCACGGTCGCCGACGCCAGCCGTGCCGGCGTCGTCATCACCATGGTTGCCGACGATGCCGCGCTCGAGCAGATCGTGTTCGAGGGCGGCCTGCTCGAGATGCTGGCGAGCGGCGCCATCCATGTTTCGATGAGCACCGTCAGCGCGGCGCTCGCCGAGCGCCTCACCGGCGACCATGCCCGGCGCGACACTGTCTTCGTTTCGGCGCCCGTCTTCGGGCGGCCCGAAGCGGCCGCCGCCGCGAAGCTGTTCGTCGTCGCAGCCGGACCAGCCGGGGCCCTCGACACCTGTCAGCCGCTGTTCGACGCCATGGCGCAGCGCACGTTCCGTTTCGGCGACCGCCCGCAGGCCGCGAACATCGTGAAGCTGACCGGCAACTTCCTGATCGCGTCGGTGATCGAAAGCCTCGGAGAGGCGATCGCGCTCGTGCGCAAGTCGGGCATCGATCCGCACCAGTACGTCGATCTGCTGACGAACACCCTGTTCGCCGCGCCGATCTACAGGACCTACGGCGGCCTGATTGCCGATCAGCGCTACCGGCCCGCCGGGTTCCGGCTTCCGCTCGGGCTGAAGGATGTTTCGCTTGCGCTGGACGTTGCGCGCTCGGCAGCCGTCCCGATGCCGCTGGCGAGCCTCGTCCGCGACCATCTGATCGCCGGGCTCGCGCAAGGGTACGAAGACGCCGACTGGAGCGCCGTGGCGGACGTGGTGGCACGGAGCGCGGGGTTGCCCTGGCGCTGAGCCTTTTTGTTACGAGGCACTCTCGGGCTCGGCTAGAATAGCCTCGAGGAACGGAGGACGCCCATGGAACTGATGCTTGGGTCCCACGTTCGCGAGCACGGAAACCGCGTGGGACGACTGGCGGGCTTCGAGCTTGAACCCACGTCGCTGCGTATCCGCCGCATCATCTACAGCCCGGACGGCGACCTTGGACCGCAGACGCACATGCGTCCGCTCTGCTCGGTCTCGCACGTCCACGACGATGGCGAGGTCGAGCTGCGGCCCGAGTCGCAGGCCGACGTCATGCCGTCGATTCCCGACGTCACGCTCCTGAGCCGGCCGACGCGCATCCGGCAGGAATCGCGGGAGCTCGGCCGTCTCGTGGGCCTCGAGATCAATCCGGCCGACTGTTCCATCGTGTCGCTCTTCGGCCGCGCACACTGGTGGTCGCGGCGATTCTCGCTCTCGGCCGAACGCATCGACTGCAGCGTGCCTGGCGAGATTCGCGTCGGCAGCAAGAGCACGCAGGCAGCCTGATCAGCGCGGTGGCCTCGGGCCGGGAACCTGGGCCTGGCGGCCTGGGAACGGTCGGTCTTTCCGGGACGGTCTGAAGACCGTCCCCTACCGGAGAACGTCCCGAGCCCGGTCTCTGACTTCTGCTCCGTGGTCTACGAATACCTTCGTATTGACAGCTACGAAGGTCATCGTAGATAATCGGTCCCCATGACATCGCTGCGTCGCAAACCGACCGATGCCGAGCTTGCCATTCTGCGCGTGCTCTGGGCCCGCGGCCCGAGCACGGTGCGCCAGGTGGCCGAAGCGCTCGGCAAGGACACCGGCTACACCACCGCGCTCAAGCTCCTGCAGATCATGACCGAGAAGCGCCTGGTGCGCCGGAACGAAAGCGCCCGCACGCACGTCTACGAAGCCGCGGTCAGCGAGGACCTGACGCAGCGCCAGCTCGTCACCGATCTGCTCGATCGCGCGTTCGGCGGCTCGGCCGCGAAGCTCGTTCTGCAGGCCCTCTCGACGAGCCCGGCGTCCCCCGAAGAGCTCGCGGCGATCAAGAAGCTGCTCGACAGCCAGGGAGAGACGAAATGACCCAGATCGTCGGCTGGACGCTCGTGCATTTCCTGTGGCAGGGCGGGGTCATCGCCATCGTCTGCGCGTCCGCGCTGCGCCTGCTGTCGCATCGATCCGCCAGCGCCCGATATCTCGTCGCGTGCGCCGCGCTGGCAGCCATGCTCGCCGTGCCGCCTGCAACGGCGGCGTACCTGTCGGCAGGACCGGCGGATGCCAGGGTGGCCGATGGCGGATCGGCCGCGCGAGATCTTTCCGGGTCGCCAGGGATCGCCAGGTCCGGAACGACCCGGCCGGCCGGGGACGCGCTCGCCGAATTCGACAGGACCGGACGTATCGACGCGGTCGCCGGTTCCCGGACGATTCGACCCGGGCTGGACGCTGCGCGGACGATGCCGCTCGTCGTCTCGCTGTGGCTCGTCGGCGTGATCCTGCTCGTTGCGCGACTGGGAGTGGGCTGGTGGCGCGTGCGCCGGCTGCACCGGCACGCATTCGCCGGGGCGCCGAGCGCGTGGACGTCGGCTGCGGCGCGTGTTGCCGCACGCCTCGCCCTCACGCGCGCCGTTCGCGTCGTCGAATCGGCGGCGGTCGAAGTGCCGCTCGTGCTCGGGTGGCTGCGGCCGGCGGTCGTCCTTCCGGTCGCCGCTCTGGCGAGCCTGACGCCCTCGCAGGTGGAGGCGATTCTGGCGCACGAGCTCGCGCACGTCCGCCGCAACGACTACCTGGTCAATCTGTTCCAGACCGTCGCCGAGACCTTGCTGTTCTACCACCCGGCCGTCTGGTGGCTGTCGGGGCGCATCCGCGCCGAACGCGAGCACTGCTGCGACGAGATCGCGGTTGCGGTGAGCGGCGACGCGATCGGCTACGCGCGCGCGCTGACCGAAATCGAGACGTGGCGTACCGCGTCGGTCTCGATGGCGCTCGCAGCGACGGACGGATCGCTGCTCGATCGGATCCGTCGCATCCTGCGCATGCCGATCGACGAGCAGCCGCGTGCCGGCCACTGGGCGGCGACGCTGGCGCTCACGGCGCTGTTTGCCGCCGGCGCCGGCGGGTGGCAGCGCGTCCCGGTTGCAGTCGCCCGTGCCGGCGAACGCGCCGTGACGGCCCTCACCGCGCAGGGTGGCGTTGAAGGTGGCGCTTCAGGCGGCGTCGAGGACGGTGTTGGCCGCGGCGTCGAAGGCGGCGTTCGCGGCGGCGTGGAAGGCGGCGTTCGCGGCGGCGTCGGATCCATCGCGCAAGAGTTGACGCCGCAACCTCCGGAACCGCCTCTGCCCCCCGCTCCTCCGGCTCCCGCTCCTCCGGTGCCGGCACCGGCCGCGGCCCCCGCGCCTCCCGCGCCGCCGGCTCCGCCCGCGCCGCCGGCTCCGCCGTCGTCGGAATGGTCGATGTCTTCGCACACTGGAACGTTCCGGATGCGTTGGACGGACGGGACGAGCCGGATCGACGTCTCCGGCCGCGGCGAGATCGTCTTCACGGACGATCTGACCGATGTGAAGTCGATGTCGGATGGCGGATATTTGAAGATCACCTCGTGGCGCGGACTCGTGCCGCACACCGTCGAGATTGGCAGCGAGCGCGGCAAGCTGACGCGCCGCTACTATGTCCTCGGCGCAGAACGTCCGTGGGACGACGAGGCGCGCCGCTTCCTGGCGGATCAGCTGCCGCGCTTCGTGCGCAACAGCGGGTTCGCCGCCGAGGCGCGGACGAAGCAGATACTCGCCGCGCGCGGCGTGCCGGGCGTCCTCGACGAGATCGGAAAGATCGAGACCGACTTCGCCCGCCGGCGCTATTTCACCGCGCTGTTTGGCGCCGTGAAGCTGAACGCCGCCGACATGGGCCGCGCGCTTCGCCTGGCGCGCCAGTCCATCCACTCCGACTTCGAGCTGTCGCAGACGCTGCAGGCCGCGGCGCCGGTGGCCGCGATCGAGCCGTCTTCGGCACAGGAATACGCGGCTGCCGCGGACGCGCTGCACTCGGATTTCGAGCACCGCCGCGCGCTCATCGCGCTCCTCGACGCGAGTCCGGCCGCGAGCGGCACCGCCGACCTCGCCCTGCGCTCGGCGGCCCACATGAGCTCCGATTTCGAGAAGCGCACCGTCGTCACCCACGCGATGGCGCGCTCGCAGCTCACGCCCGACGAACAGAACACGCTGCTCGCCAGCATCGGGCAGATGTCGTCCGATTTCGAGCAGGCGACTGCGCTGACGTCGTTCATCGACAGATACGGCGTCGGCCCCGACATCGCGGCGCCGTTCCTCGCCGCGATCAAGGGCGTGCAGTCCGACTTCGAGCGGCGCCGGATCCTGACCGCGGTCGCCGCGAAGGGGCCCCTTGCGCCCGGGGTCCTGGTCGGTGTGCTCGACGCCGTCAGCGGGATGGGCTCTGACTTCGATCGCGCCGAGGTGCTGGTGGCCATCGCGCGCCGACAGCCGATCGACGGCGCGGCACGCGATGCATTTATGCGCGCAGCCGACGCGATTTCGTCCTCGTTCGAACAGAACCGCGCGCTGGCGGCGCTCGTCAGGTCCGGGCGTCGTTAGCCGTCGAGCCGGCCCAGGCCAAAGCGATCAGCACCAGGCCGACGATGGCGCGGGCTATCTGCGGGGCCACGCCGGCCGACAGGTGCACCGCGTCGTGGACCGCGAGCGCCTGCAGGCCGAGCAGGGCGCCGACGGCGAACGCCAGTCCGCCCGGCAGCCGAACCCGCACGAAGGCCGCACTGAGCACGAGCAGCAGGCCGAAGACGATCAGGCCGAGCTCGGCCCACAGCTCCAGCTGCGCGCCGTGCGCCAGGTCCACGACCGCCCACGCAATCGAATAAGTGCCGTATCCGAACAGTCCGAGAGCCGCCGCTGTCAGCATCGTGCGTCCAGTGTGCCGTATCCTGCGCGGCCGCGTCGATCGGGCGCCCGCATTTGGCCCGATTGACTGCGACCTCGCAGCGGCCGCCGTGCCACAATTGAATCGTGCCTGACATCGGCCGCCTGCGGTACCTCGAGGCAGAGCCGCGCCAGCCCGGTCCGGGCCCGGCCGGCCGCCCTGCCGGCACTCTCGTCCTCATTCACGCGTTCCCGCTGAACGCGCGCATGTGGGAGCCTCAGCTCGCGCTGGCCGGAAAGGGCTGGCGCGTCATCGCTCCGCAGCTCCGTGGATTCGACGGCGCCGCCGGCGATCCGCCTGTCTCCTCGATCGACGACTACGCCGGCGACGTCGTCGATCTGCTCGATGCGCTGCATGTCGAAGAGGCGGTCATTGGCGGCCTGTCGATGGGCGGGTACGTCACGTTCGCGCTCTTCCGGCTCGCACCGCGCTACTTCCGCGGCATGGTGCTCGCCGACACGCGCCCGCAGGCGGACTCAGCAGAGGTGGCCGACGGGCGCCGCCAGATGCAGAAGCTCGTGAGGGCGGAGGGCGCCTCGGCCGTCGCCGACGCGATGCTGCCGAGACTCCTCGGCGTGACGACGCGCCGCGAGCGTCCGGAGCTGGAGCAACACGTTCGCCGTCTCATCGAAACAGGCTCGGCGCAGGCGATAGGCGGCGCGCTCGAGGCCATGATGTCGCGTCCGGACTCGACCCCGCTGCTCGGCACGATCCGCTGTCCCGTTCTCGTTGTCACCGGCGCCGAGGACATGATCACGCCGCCGTCGGTGGCCGAGGACATGCACCGCGCCATTCCCGGCGCCGAGCTCGCGATCGTCGCCGCCGCCGGCCATCTGTCCAGCCTCGAGCAGCCGGCGGCGTTCACGGCCGCCCTCGCGCGGTTTCTGGCGCATCGGTTATAGTCGCCATTCATGCGCACGGCGATCGCGGTCATCAACCTTTGTGTTCTGGTGTGGGTCGGCCTGCCTGCGGCGCCCAGCGCCCAGGAGCGCCCTGCCGACACCGCGCTGCGGAAGTCGCTCGATTTCGTGCTCGACCTGTACGTCCGCGACGGCCTGGTGTATTACCGCGCGCTCAGGCACGACCGCGCGAAGCTGGACGCGTACATCGCCGGGGCCGCGACCGTGCCGGTCGAGAAGCTCTCGCGCGACGAGCAGGTCGTGTTCTGGCTGAATACCTACAATGCCGTCGTCCTCCAGACGGTCATCGACCACTACCCGATCGGGTCCCGCTCCAGGGATTACCCGCCGCACAGCATCCGTCAGATTCCCGGCGCGTTCGAGCGGGCGACGCACACGCTCGGCGGCCGCAAAGTAACGCTCGATCAGATCGAGAAGACGATCCTTCCCGGCTTCCGCGATCCCCGCGTCTATTTCGCGCTCGGCCGCGGAGCGGTCGGCGGCGGACGCCTGCGCAGCGAGGCGTTCACTCCCGCACGCCTCGAGCAGCAGTTGACCGACGTCCGGAACGAGTGCGTCACCCGGCCGCAGTGCTGGCAGGCCGACAGCTCGACCAACCTCGTTCAGGTCAGCTCGATCTTCTCGTGGCACGACGGCGAGTTCATCGAGGCCTACGCCGCGGGAGCGCCCCAGGCCTTCGCGGACCGCAGCCCCGTCGAGCGCGCCGTGCTCGCGTTCGTCGGGCCGAAGCTGCTGACCACCGAGCGGGAATTCCTGGACAGGAACACGTTCAAGATGACGTTCAGCCCGTTCGACTGGACGCTGAACGATCTGACGGGGCGTGGCGGCCGATAGCCGGCGGCGGGGGACGGTCTGAAGACCGTCCCCCTACCGATGTGTTCTCGAGGATGGACTTACATCTCACTGACAGGATCGCCATCGTGACCGGGTCGAGCCGGGGGCTCGGCCTGGCCAGCGCTTCGGCGCTCGTCGCCGAGGGATGCCGGGTGACGATTGCCGCCCGCGGCCGGGAGCGGCTGGAGGAGGCGGCCGGCGATCTCCGCCGGCTGGCGGGCCACGACGACCGGGTGCTGGCCATCGTCGCGGACCTGGCGTCGCCCGACGGCGTCGAGCGCGTCGTGTCCGGCACCGTCGAGGCGTTCGGCGGCCTCGACATCCTCGTCAACAACGTCGGGCTCGCCCGGGGCAGCACGATCACGGATACCACGGACGCGGAGTGGACGGAGGCCTTCGATCAGACGCTGTTTCCCGCCATCCGCGCGTCTCGCCTGGCCGTCCCGCACATGCGCCGGCGCGGCGGCGGCGCAATCGTCATGATCGCGTCGATCTGGGGGCGCGAATCGGGCGGACGGATGACGTACAACGCCGTGAAGGCGGCCGAGATCAGCCTCGCCAAGGCGATGGCACAGCAGCTCGCGCGTGACAACATCCGCGTCAACAGCGTGGCACCGGGCTCGATTGTGTTTCCGGGAGGCTCCTGGGATCGACGGCAGAAAGAGGACCCGGAGGGGATTGCGGAGTTCGTCCGGCGGGAGCTGCCTTTCGGTCGCTTCGGCCGCCCCGAGGAGGTCGGGGCGGTCGTGGCGTTCCTCGTGTCGCCTCGAGCGAGCTGGATCAGCGGGGCGAGTGTGCCCGTTGACGGCTGCCAGTCACGCTCCCTGATCTGATCTGAGGGCGTTCGTCGTCCACCGGCCGGAGGTTGGTGCGCGAGCGGCCGCTCGAGAAGCGGCCGAAGGCGCGGCGAGGATCGGTCCGATGGCTGATGCGGACCCGAACGACGAATCCTTCGGGGTTTTCCAGCTCGGGACTTTCCGTTTCGTCCGGGTCCGAGTGAAGGAAGAACCCGCGGCGCCGCACGCGCGGCTCGGCTGCATCCATCTCCAGATCTCCTTGTCCGATCTATCGACCTTCTCCAACAAAAGTAGCAGCGGATCTTCCCGCTCACAACAGAAATCGATGCGCACGTACGTAAAAAATGTGTCGGCGCGGCTCAGGAGCGCGCGCCGCGGCGACCGCGGAAGGCGGCGTAGTACACCGGCACGCCGGCGAGGATGAGCGCGAAGGTGAGTCCGGTCGAGATCGGCTCGGTGACCAGCGCGTTGCCGACGAACCAGACGACCGCCAGGACGAAGATCGCCGGCACCACCGGGTAGCCGACGACTTCGTAGGGGCGCGGCAGCTCCGGACGGGTCCGACGCAGGCGGTAGATCGCCGCGACGCTCAGCGCGTAGAACGGCCAGATGGCGAGAACGAACAGGCTGGTGAGCTGTTCGAACGTTCGGCTGAGCACCAGCGCGCCCCCGAGCGCAGCGGCAAGCAGAATCGCAACGTACGGCGTCCGGAACCGCGGGTGAACCCGGGCGATCGATCGGAAGAACAGGCCGTCATCGGCCATGGCGAAGAAGATGCGCGGGGATGCCAGCATGCTGCCGTTCAGCGAGCTGAACGACGAAATCATCACGAACAGCGACACCAGCGCGACCCCCGTCCGCCCGAACAGCGCCTGCATCGTGTCGGCCGCCACGAGCGGCGACCGGCCGATCGCCTCGATCGGAATCACGTAGAGATACGCCAGGTTCGTCAGCAGATAGATGACGACGATCGCGGCCGTGCCGATCAGGATGGCCCGGGGAAGATTCCGCCGGGGATCGGTCACCTCGCCGCCGGCAAACGACAGATCGGCGAACCCGTCGTAGGCCCAGAGAATCGCGACCAGCGCGAGGCCGATTCCGCCCGGACCGATGGGAGCCATGGTCCCGGCGGTCAGGTGCGCGGCGCTGGCGCCGTGGCTGCCGCCGAGCGCGAACGCCGCCACGACCAGCACGGCGAGCGCCGAGAACTTCGCCACCGTCGAGATGTTGACGATGACCGCGCCCAGGTTGACGCCGACGATGTTGACGGCGGCGGCGAAGGCAATCGCGCCGGCCGAGACGACGCGCGCGGCGGCGTAGTGGGCGACCGGGTCGATGCCGATCGTTCGCAGGAAATAGTCACCGAACGCGACGGCGATGCCGCCGAGAGCCGCCCCGCGGATCAGGACCAGCTGCGACCAGCCGAACAGGAACCCCGCCAGCGGTCCCCACCCTTCGCGCAGGTACGCGTAGAAGCCGCCGGTCTCCGGCAGCGCGGCGGCGAGCTCCGCCACCGAGAGCGCCCCGCACACCGTGATGGCCCCGCCCGCGGCCCACAGGCCGAGCATCAGCAGCGGATTGGGCACGAGCCGCGCCACGCCGGCCGGCGACCGGAAGATGCCGGACCCGATGGTGATGCCGACGACTACGGCCACGGAGCTCCAGAGGCCGAGCGTGCGCGGAAGCCTGTTTTCGGTTCTGCCGCCGGTATCGGGCATCTGGGACGCTGAAGTCGCGCAAGCCTAGCACGGCACATCGCTCGTGACGCGCACCCCTTGGCCCCCTGGCCCTGAGGCCTGTCCCCTTTCACATTTGCCTTCCATTCGCCCCGCTGCTACGATGCTTCGCCATGCTCCCGGTCCCCGACACGCGACGAGGGCACGCGCTGGATGCGGCCCTCGACAGGCTGGCGCCGGGCCGACTGGTCGGACGACCCGACCCGGCCGACGCGCCCGACGCGCCCGACGCTTACGTCACCGCGTTACGCGCGCTGCCGGCCATGCCTGCACGATACGCGCGGTTTCCCGACGGCATCGACACACGGCTGCGTCGCGCGCTCGAGTCGCGCGGCATCTCGCAGCTCTACACGCATCAGGCGGAAGCGATCGCGCATGCGCTCGACGGCCGGCACGTTGTCGTGACCACGCCGACCGCGTCTGGAAAGACGCTGTGCTACAACGCACCGGTCCTGCATGCGGTGCTGCAGGATCCGTCGAGCCGCGCGCTCTATCTGTTCCCGACCAAGGCGCTCGCGCAGGATCAGCTCGCCGAGCTCCACGCGATGTGCGAGACCCTCGAGCGCGAATCGGGCGAGCCGATCGGCGTGTTCACGTACGACGGCGACACGCCGCAGGATGCGCGCCGCACCATCCGCTCGCGCGCCCACCTCGTCCTGAGCAACCCGGACATGCTGCACTCGGGGATCCTGCCCCACCATCCCCGATGGGCGAAGCTGTTCGAGAACCTCCGCTACGTCGTCATCGACGAGCTGCACGCGTACCGCGGCGTGTTCGGCAGCCATCTGGCCAACGTGCTGCGGCGGCTGCGGCGGATCTGCCGGCACTACGGGTCCGATCCCGTGTTCGTCTGCTCGTCCGCGACGATCGCGAACCCGCGGGAGCTGGCCGAGCGGCTGACCGGTGGCACCTTCGAGCTGGTCGAGGAAAGCGGCGCGCCCCGCGGCGAGAAGTTCTTCATCTTCGTCAACCCGCCGGTCGTCAACCACCAGCTCGGCATCCGGCGCTCGTATCTCGGCGAGACGCGGCGCATTGCCGCCGAGTTCCTCAAGCGCAACCTCCAGCTGATCGTGTTCGCGCAGAGCCGCCTCGCGACGGAGATCCTGACGACGTATCTGAAGGACGACTTCGACGGCGAGCCCGGGAGGCCGGAACGCGTTCGAGGCTATCGGGGCGGATACCTGCCGAGCCGGCGACGCGAGATCGAGAAGGGGCTGCGCGAAGGCGCGGTGCGCGCGGTCGTCTCGACCAACGCGCTGGAGCTCGGCATCGACATCGGTGCGCTCGACGTCGCCGTGCTGGCCGGCTATCCGGGGACGATTGCCGCGACCTGGCAGCGCGCCGGGCGCGCCGGGCGCCGCGCCAGCCAGTCGGCGGCCGTGCTGGTGGCGAGCAGCGCGCCGCTCGATCAGTTCGTCGTGCGCCACCCGTCGTATTTCTTCGACGCGTCGCCCGAGCGCGCGCTCATCGATCCGGACAACCTGCACATCCTCGTCGATCACATCAAGTGCGCCGCGTTCGAGCTGCCGTTCACCGGCGCCGAGACGTTCGGCCGACACGACGTGCAGCAGATTCTCGCGCTCCTCGCCGAGCAGGGGCTCGTGCATCGCACGGGCGGAGCGGTCGATCCCGACGATCCGCAGGACGAGGGCAGCTGGACCTGGACGAGCGAGTCGTACCCGGCCGACGCGGTCAGCCTCCGATCGATTTCGTCGGACAACTTCGTCGTCGTGGACACGACGCGGGAACCTCGCGTGATCGGCGAAACCGACTTCACGAGCGGGCCGTCGACGCTCCACCCGAAGGCGATCTACATCGTCGAAGGGAAGCTGTATCAGGTCGAGAAGCTGGACTTCGATGGGCGCAAGGCGTTCGTGCGCGAGATCGACTGCGACTACTACACGGACGCCATCACGTACGATCGCGTGACGATTCTGGACACCTTCTCCGGCGCCGAGGACGGCGGCCCGGTCGGGGATGCGCACGGCGCTCACGGTGAAGTCCAGGTGGTCTCGCGCGTGGTGGGATTCAAGAAGATCAAGTTCTACACGAACGAGAACGTCGGGTCCGGCGAGCTCGATCTGCCCGAGCAGCAGATGCACACCACGTCGTACTGGCTGACGATTCCGGCGGCGATCGTGCGCGCGCTGCCGTTCGCGGCCGACGATCGCCGCGACGGCGTCGTGGGCCTGTCCTTCGCGATGGGCAACGTCGCCCAGCTGCTGCTGATGTGTGACCGCCACGACATCGGCGTTTCCGTCCAGGCGGACGACGTCGATGCCCTGATGAAGCGCGAATCTCGGGACGAGCGCCATCCCTCCGATCTGTCGCCGCGCATCTTCATCTACGACAAGTACCCCGGCGGCATCGGCTTCAGCGAGCCGCTGCACCGGATGCACGACGAGCTTCTCGAGAAGACGAGACAGCTCATCGCCGGGTGCGACTGCGAGAACGGCTGCCCGGGATGCGTGGGCCCGATTGGCAACACGGGCCCGCTCGCGAAGGCGGCGGCGCTCCGCATTCTCGAGCTCATCGCGCCGACGGCCGGCGCCGCGCTCCCGCCAGCGTGATGGACTCCTCCCGGCTGACCGATCGTCTCCGCGCGATCATCTCGCCCGCAGGCGCGACGCCGGTCCGTCCGATGCCCGGTCCGGCCGCAGGGCCGTCCGGTGGCGATGCGCTTGAACAGGTGCTCGGCGGAGAGTGGCAGGAGGGCGCCGGCGATCGCTGCTTCGTCGTCGAGCGATCGGTCGAGCCGGCGCGGGCGTACGGATCGACGGCTGTCGGCGGCCTGGCGGCGCAGATGGCGGAGGCCGCCGCCGCCGCTCCGCTGCTCGCCGCCGGCGCGGAGTCGCGGCCGCCGTTCCTGTTCTTCGATCTCGAGACGACCGGTCTCAGCGGGGGCGCAGGCACGCTCGCGTTTCTGGTCGGATGCGGCTGGTTCGACGAGCGCGGGGGCTTTGCGACCCGACAGTACGTGCTGACGCGGCACGCCGATGAGCCGGCGCTGCTGCGGGCCGTCTGCGGCGAGTTCGCCAGGGCCGGCCTGCTCGTGAGCTTCAACGGCCGGTCGTTCGACGCCCCGATGCTCGAAGCGCGCTGCCTGTTTCATCGGCTGCGCTGGAACGGCCGCGTGCGCCCCCATCTCGACGTGCTGCATCCGGCCCGCCGCTTCTGGGGCGCGCGCGCCACGCGAGAGGCAGAAAACGACTGCTCGCTCGCCGCGCTCGAGCGCCGCCTGTTCGGAATCCACCGTGCGGGCGATGTATCAGGGGCGGAGGCGCCGGCGCGCTATTTCGCGTTCGTGCGCACCGGCGATGCGCGTCCGCTCGCCGGCGTCCTCGATCACAACCGTCAGGATCTGCTGTCGCTGGCCGCGCTGACCGTCCGGCTGCTGAGGCTGGCGCATCGGGGACATGCCGAGGCATCGCATCCCGAGGAGGCGCTCGCGCTTGGACGTCTGTACGCGCGTGCGGGGCTCGACGCCGCCGCCTGCGACGCGCTGCGCCATGCCGTCACCATCGCCGACTCGATGCCGCGCGGCCGGACCGACGCGATGCGGGCCTCTTCGAAGGATGCCGGGGCAGCCGTCAAGCTCGAGGCGCTCCGTGCGCTCGCGCTCGCGCTGCGCCGCGCGCGCCGCTACGACGAGGCGGCCGCCTGCTGGCAGCGCATGCTCGACATGCCCTTCTGCCCGCCGCATTTCTTGCGCGAGGCGAACCAGGCGCTCGCGGTCCACCACGAGCATCGCGCGCGCGACCTCGCGGCGGCGAAGACGTTTGCACTGCGCACGCTCGAAGCGGGACTGGTGCGGGAGAGCTGGACCGAGGCGGCGCGTCACCGCCTCGCGAGGATCGAACGGAAACTGGGATTTCTGGAGTAGGGGACGACCTTCAGGTCGTCCCCCCTTCTAATTCGTGGTTGCCGCGGCCGGCTTCCTGGCCTTGCCGCCGCCCTTTTGAGCCTTCTTGCGCTGCTCGGCCGTCTGCGCGCCGAACTTCTTGGTAAACCGCTCCACGCGGCCCTCGGTATCGATCAGCTTCTGCCGGCCGGTGAAGAACGGGTGGCAATTGGAGCAGATTTCGAGGTGCAGCTCGGGCTTGGTCGAGCGCGTCTTCCAGGTGTTGCCGCACGCGCAGCGCGCCTCGACTTCGTGGTATTTCGGGTGAATGCCTTCCTTCACGGCGGACTCCTTGGGCTTTGCCGGAAACACCTATTATAGCATCGGCCGCACCGAGGACCGCCCATCAGCTCCTTCGCAGCTAGGGCGTGGCGTCCGGGAGCCGATCCCAGCGGTGGCCGCGCAGCGCCTCGAGAAGGCGCGGCGGAAGTGGCTCGCCGTCGCTCACCGAGAGGTTCTGCTCGACGTGCCGCGGGCGGCGCATCCCGGGAATGACCGTGCTGACGGCCGGGTGGTGCAGGATGAACCGGAGCGCCAGCTCGGGCAGATCCATTCCCTCGGGAACGAGGGGGCGCAGGCGCTCGACGCGGGGCAGCGTTGCGGCCAGGTTCCCGGGGCTGAAGTAGCTGTTCCGCCAGTCGCCCTCCGGCCACCGCGACTGCGGCGTCAGCGCGCCCGTGAGGCTGCCTTCGTCGAACGGCACGCGTGCAATCACCGCGATGCCGTGCTCCTGGCAGTACGGAAACAGCTCGTCCTCTGGCGCCTGGTCGAAGACGTTGTAGACCACCTGGACGCTGTCGATGAGCCCGGTCCGGAGCGCGCGCAGGCCGTTGGACGGTTCCCACCGGTTCACGCTGATGCCGACGCCCCGCACGAGTTTCTCGCGCTTCAGATCCGCGACCGCGCGCTGCCACCCGGGGTCGTCGGCCCAGGCGTCGCTCCAGACGTGGAACTGCTGGAGATCGACGGAGTCCAGGCAGAGGTTGCGGAGGCTCTTTTCGGTGAACTCGCGGATGTGATCCGGCGGAAACACTTCGGCGACCGGATCCCCGGCCCGTCCCGGCCAGCGCAGGTTCTTCGGCGGAATCTTGGTTGCGACGACAGGGCGGGTCCCGCGGTGCGCTTGGAGCGCGCGGCCCAGGAGGCGCTCGCTTCGACCGTTGCCGTAGATCCAGGCGGTGTCGAAGAACGTGCAGCCGAGCGCCAGCGCCCGGTCGAGCGCGGCCAGCGACTCCTCGTCGTCGGAGCCGGTCCACCCGCCCATTCCCCACATGCCGTATCCGACTTCCGACACGCGCCACCCGAGGCGGCCGAAGATCCGTGCGCGCATCCCGCAAGTGTACGATCCGGTGTGGTCCGGGGGAAACCACAGATGATCCGCCAGGCCACGCTTGACAGACCGCCCGTCGCGGGCCCATAAGGTTCCCCATGCGACGCACAGCGATTCATGCCCTCGCGGCAGCCGCGTTCTCGGCGGCCATCGGCACCCTCGACGCGCGCGCACCGCAGCCCGCGCCGCTGCGGTTCGAGATCTCGTTCCCCGCCGCGGCGCATCGAGGGCCGATCACGGGCCGCGTCTTCGTCATGATCTCTCGGAACAACGTTCGCGAGCCGCGGCTGGAGATCGGCCGCCTCGGCGCGCCGTTCTTCGGGCGTGATGTCGTGCGGCTGAAGCCCGGAGAGCCCGCGGTGATCGACGCGTCGGACCTCGGGTCGCCGGTCGAAAGCCTGCGCGACATCCCGCCGGGCGACTACTTCGTGCAGGCGATGGTGAACGTCTACTCGGAGTTCAAGCGCGCCGACGGCCACGTGGTCTGGATGCACGACGACCGGTGGGAGGGCCAGCGCTGGACGGTGTCGCCCGGCAACCTGATGAGTCCGGTCGAGCGGATCCACCTCGATCCCGCCGAGGGCGGCGCGATCAGGCTGGTCGCGTCCGAAGTGATTCCGCCGGTGGAGGTGCCGCCGGACACCGAGTACGTCAAGCGCTTCAGGTTCGAGAGCCCGACGCTCACCAGGTTCTGGGGGCGTCCCGTCTACCTCGGTGCGACCGTCCTCCTGCCGCGCGACTACGCGCGAACGACAATCCGCTACCCGGTGGACTACATCCAGGGACACTTCTCGCTGAGGGCGCCGAACGGTTTCGACGGCGAGAACGACTTCTCGAAGGCGTGGCTGTCGGACGGCTTCCCGCGCATGATCCTGGTCACCTTCCAGCATCCGAACCCGTACTTCGACGACTCGTACGCCGTGAACTCGCCGAACGTCGGCCCCTACGGCGACGCGATCATGCAGGAGCTGATTCCGGAGGTGGAAAAGCGCTTTCGCGTGATCGAGGCGCCGTACGCGCGCGTGCTGTCAGGCGGCTCGACCGGCGGCTGGGAGGCGCTCGCGCTGCAGATCTTCCATCCGGACTTCTTCGGCGGGACCTGGGCGTACTGCCCCGATCCGGTCACCTTCACGGACGTGGAGGGAATCGACGTCTACGAGGACGCGAACGCGTTCTACAAGCAGTACGACTGGCGCCGCGAGCCGACGGTCAACTCGCGCGAGACCGACGGACGCATCCGCATGACCTCCGAGCAGCGCAATCACTTCGAGCTGGTCAACGGGACCCGCGGTCGCTCGGGTGAGCAAATCGACATCTGGTCTGCCGTCTTCGGCCCGCTGGGCGACGATGGGTACTTCAAGCCGCTGTTCGACAAGCGGACCGGCGGGATCGATCGCTCGGTGGCCGAGTACTGGAGGACGCACTACGACCTCCTGGAGTACCTGAAGCGCGCCTGGACCACAGTCGGGCCGAAGCTCGTGGACAAGCTCCACGTCTACGTCGGCACGATGGACACCTACGAGTTGAACAACGCGACGCGCCAGCTGCAGGAATGGATGAAGACCACGGCAAACCCGCACTACGAGGGGTACTTCCTCTACGGCGACCAGAAGCCGCACTGCTGGAGCGGCCCGGTCGGCCCGGCGGAGCGGCTGAAGGAGATCGCCCAGTTCGTCGCGTCGAAGAAGCCCGAGTGGGCGACGACCGACTGGTGGACCACGGACCGCCGATAGCCGACGCTGACAGCTATCCTTTTCCGTTGCTCATCGAGGCCAGAAATTCCTGGTTGCTCTTGGTCTTCGCCATGCGCGAGAGCAGGAGCTCCATGGCCTCGACCGGCGAGAGCGGCGTCAGCACCTTCCGCAGCACCCAGACGCGGTTGAGATCCTCCTTCGGCAGCAGGAGCTCCTCTTTCCGCGTGCCGCTCTTCTGGATGTCGATCGAGGGGAACACGCGCCGGTCGGTGAGCTTGCGGTCGAGGTGAATCTCGAGGTTGCCGGTGCCCTTGAACTCCTCGAAGATCACTTCGTCCATGCGCGAGCCGGTGTCCACGAGCGCGGTCGCCATGATCGTCAGGGAGCCGCCTTCCTCGATGTTCCGCGCGGCGCCGAAGAAGCGCTTGGGGCGCTGCAGCGCGTTGCTGTCCATGCCGCCCGACAGCACCTTGCCCGAGGGGGGCACGATGGTGTTGTAGGCGCGCGCGAGGCGCGTGATCGAGTCGAGCAGGATGACGACGTCCTTCTTGTGCTCGACGAGGCGCTTGGCCTTCTCGATCACCATCTCGGCCACCTGCACGTGCCGCTGCGCGGGCTCGTCGAACGTCGACGAGATCACCTCGCCGTGCACGGAGCGCTGCATGTCGGTGACCTCCTCCGGGCGCTCGTCGATCAGCAGCACGATCAGGTACACCTCCGGGTGGTTCTTCGTGATGCTGTTCGCGATGTTCTGCAGCAGCATCGTCTTGCCGGTGCGCGGCGGGGCGACGAT
>JBLMXQ010000133.1:0-170684 GCA_050257855.1 Betaproteobacteria bacterium
GGCAGCGCGACGCGTTCCGCGAAGACGAGCGTCTGATAGCCCGCCATGAGGACGACCAGCGCCAGCGCGCGAGCCTGCGGCTCTCCCACGGCGGGCCACTGCCACCAGTAGGCCGCGAAGCTCGCCGCCGCCAGCAGGCCGCCGGACACCGCCGATCGCATGATCGCCGCGCGTGGCAGCAGCGGGTCGGCCGGATCTCTTGGCGGCCGGGTCATCAGGGACGCCTTCGCCTTCTCCGCCTGGAACACGACCGCCGACACCGGGTGGACGATGAGCTCCAGCCAGACCAGGTGGATCGGCAGGAGCAGCAGCGGGATGCCGGTCACCGGCGCCAGCACGGCGAGGGACACGATGGGAATGTGGAACGCGATGAGATACAGGAACGCCCGCTGGATGTTCTGAAGGATGTGCCGCCCTTCCCGCACGGTAGCCACGATCGACGCGAAGTTGTCATCGAGCAGGACGAGATCGGCCGTCGCGCGGGCGACGTCGGTGCCGCGTTGTCCCATCACGATCCCGATGTCCGCGCGCCGCAGCGCCGGCGCATCGTTGACGCCGTCGCCGGTCATGGCGACGATGGCGCCTGCCTGCTTGAGACCGTCGACGATCAGGAACTTCTGCTCGGGGCTGATGCGGGCGAAGATGGTCGCACGGTCGATGCGCGCGGCGCGTTCGTCCCCGGCGAGCGCTCCAAGCTCGTCCCCCGTCACGATTGAATCGTCGTCGTGCACGAGACCGGCGGCTTCGGCGACCGCATGCGCGGTCAGCGCGTGGTCGCCGGTGATCATCTTGATGCGGATCCCGGCCCGTTGACACTCGTCGACCGCTGCCGGCACCTCCGGGCGCAGCGGATCCTGGAAGCCCAGAAGGCCGCACAGCGTCAGATCGCGTTCGTCGTCGTCACGGCCGGGGCCGACGCGATCGGTCCCCTTCATCGCCACCGCCAGCACCCGCAGCCCCCGTCCGGCGAGACGGCTGTTGGCGTCCAGCACCGCGCGGCGCGCGTCGGCATCGAGCCGGCTGTGCGCGACCACGCCCTCCACGGCTCCCTTGGCGGCGACGACGAACCGCGTGTCGACGCTCAGGGAGCGCCAGACGTGGGACATGTGCTTTCCGATCGGGTCGAAGTCGTGGTCGCGGACGAGCACCCAGCGGGCGGCGAGGGCCGGCAGCGACACGCCGCGCGCCTCCGCATACAGGACGATGGCCCGCTCCATGGCGTCGGCAGGGATGCGTTCGCACGCGAGGACCGCCGCCTCCAGAAAATCACCCTCGGAGAGGGACGGCGTCAGAAGGACGTGCTGCACGAGTTGAAAGTCGCCCCGCGTCAGCGTCCCCGTCTTGTCCGCGCAGATCACCGTCGTCGACCCGAGTGTTTCGACGCTCGCCAGTCTGCGGACGAGCATCCCGTGCGCGGTCAGTCGCCAGGCGCCCACCGAGAGAAACAACGTCAGAACGATCGGGAACTCCTCGGGGATCGCGGCCATCGCGAGGCTGACGGCGCCGAGCACGGCGCGCGTCCACGGCTCGCCCCGGCCGAGGCTCAGCGCGAAGAGGCCGGCGGCGACGAGCAGTGCCACGATGCCGAGGCGTCGAACGAGCACCGCCGCGTGCCGCTGCAGCGGGCTGAGCGACGGAGGTGTTCGCGAGACCAGTGCCGCGATGCCGCCGTACCGCGTGCGCGTGCCCGTCGCCGTGACGCGGCCGAACCCGTGCCCGGAGAGCACGGGCGATCCGGCGAAGAAGCGGGCGTCCGGCGGCGGCTCTCGGTCGGACCCTCGCGTCCGTTTCGACTGGGGCTCTGACTCACCTGTGAGAGACGATTCGTCGATCGTGAGATTCGCCGCCCATTCAACGACGCCGTCGGCGGCCACGACGTGGCCTTCACGGAGCACCAGCAGGTCGCCAGTGACGATCTCCTCGAGCGGCACCGACACCACATGGGCGTCGCGCACGACGTCTGCGAAGGGCTCGGCGGCACGGGCGAGCCGGTCGAGCGCGGCGCGGGAGCGGGCCTCGAGCACCACGTCGACGCCAAGCACCGGGATGAGGGCGAGCGCGAGTATGGTCGCGTCCCGTGGTTCGCCGAGGAGGAAATAGACCACGGCGGCAAGGGCCAGCATCACCGCCATCGGATCGGCGATGAGCCGGACGAGTTCCCGCACGCGCGCGAGCCGGTCCGGCTCTACCCAGCGATTCGGCCCGATGCGTGCCAGTCGCCGGCGTGCCTCGATACGCGACAGCCCTTGCAGGCCGGACGGGACGTCGGTTGCCTCGGCCTGCGCGGCGGTCCGTTCCACTGGCGATGACCTCATATCGTCGACCGACTGGAATCGCACGCGTCATGCCACCGGTTGCCCGGCACGCGCGTCCAACGATCAGCCCCCGGTGATTTCCGATTCCAGACGAATGGGCGTGGACAGGGACGCAGAGACCAGGCAGGTCTTCTCGCTCTTCTCGAGGAGCCGAAGCGCGCGATCGCGATCCGTCCCGGGCGCGACCGTCAGCCTGGGTCGCAGCACGATCTCCGTGAACCGCGTGACTCCGTCCAGGCGATCGACCGTTCCCGTCGCGTCCAGTTCGAGATTGAGGATGTCGATCTTCGACAGGCGCGCAATCGCGCGCAGCGTGAAGAGAAAACACGTCTGCACCGACGCGAGCAGGAGGTGTTCCGGGCTCCACGCATCCCCGGGACCGTCGTAATCGACCGGCGGCGCGGTACGAAGGTCGGGGATGCCGGGCGTGGATACCTGCGCGTAGCCTGACGCGCCCCCGGTCAGATGGACGGCATAGCGATGCGGCAGCGGTTTCACGCCTCTACTCCCTTCGACGCCAGCTCCTTCCCTACAGGCTAAGGCTAATCCAGGTCGCGGAGCTCGTCGTCCACCTTCGCCTCGTCGGCCGGATTCACCAGCGCGAGCCCGGCGTCTGGCGCAAGTCGATCGCGCGCGCTTCGCGCTCGAGATCCGGTCCGGTCAGCGGCGGTCCGACCGACAGCGCCAGCACGGCCGCGAGAATCGGAGGCATCACGTCGCCTTTTCGGAGAGCTGCGAAACGAGGACCGCGCGCAGCGACCGGAAAGTCCGGCGGTTCCTGAGTTGGCGCCGCGCATTCGGCGAAAAGCGCGAACCGGCACGCGTCTGGCGTCGGATTTCCGGCGCTCTGCATCCCACGCAGCACGTCTGCGCACGGCCCTGATCTTGAAGATCGATCCGTCCGGAAGGAGTGTTCCCATGCGATCTCTTCGTCACCTGATGCTGCTCGCGGCGCTGGCTCTGGCCGCCCGCGTGTTCGCGGCAGACAGCCTGATGACCGCCGCGCAGGCGAAATTCAAGCCGATTCCAGCGGCGCCGCCCGCGCTGACGGGAAACCCCGCGACCCCCGCCAGGATCGAACTGGGGAAGATGCTGTACTTCGATCCGAGAATCTCAGCCAGCCATGCGATCAGCTGCAATTCCTGCCACAGCGTGGGGCTCGCCGGCGCCGACGCCGAGGAGACGTCGATCGGACATCGGTGGCAGCGCGGCGGTCGCAATGCGCCGACCGTCCTGAACGCCGTTTTCAACACGGCGCAGTTCTGGGACGGACGCGCAAAGGATCTGGAGGAGCAGGCCGGCGGCCCCGTGGTCAACCCGGTCGAGATGGCGTCGCCGCACGAGCATGTCGGCGAGCAGCTCGCGGCCATTCCCGGATACGTCGAGCAGTTCAAGGCGGCGTTTCCGGGCGAGCCCGCTCCGGTGACGCTGGCGAACGCGCAGAAGGCGATTGCCGTGTTCGAGGCGACGCTGATCACGCCGAACGCGCCGTTCGACAAGTATCTCGAGGGCGACGCGTCGGCGCTCACCTCGACGCAGAAGGAAGGGCTGCAGCTGTTCATGGACCAGGGCTGCTCGGAGTGCCACAAGGGCGTCAACCTCGGGGGCAGCACGTATGCGCCGTTCGGGGTCGTGGAGAATCCGGGCGCCGAGTTGCTGCCGCCGAACGACAAAGGGCGTTTCACCGTGACGAAGACGGTGAGCGACGAGTACGTGTTCAAGGTGCCGACCCTGCGCAACATCGCGCTGACGGCGCCGTACTTTCACACCGGGCGATCGTGGGATCTGCGGCAGGCCGTGGGAGTGATGGGCGTGAGCCAGATCGGCGCGCAGCTCACCCCGGAGGAAACGGACAAGATCGTTGCGTTCCTCGACGCCCTCACGGGCGAGCAGCCGAAGGTTGTCTACCCGATTCTGCCCCCGAGCGTCGCGGCCACTCCGCGGCCCCGGCCGTAGCCGCTGCTGAGTACGAGGAGGATTCCGAGCAGCCAGGGAACGACGTGCGCGGGCGATTTCGTGTGCTGGCCGATACCGAGGCGGTGCCTGACCGACTCGGTGGCGACTGACGTGGTGCTTATTGCGGCTTGACTCCCCGGACCGGGGTTTCGCGCTCCGATGGCGCCCGGCCGGCCTGCGTCAGCGCCTCCCTGACCTCGCTCCCGTCGAGGCTCTCCGATTGCAGCAGCGCGGCGGACAGCCGGGCGAGAACGTCACGATGCGCCGTGAGCAGCACCTCGGCGCGCGCGAACTGCTCGCCGACGATGCGGCGCACCTCGGCGTCGATCGTCTCCCGCGTCACGGCGCTGCTGTCGCTCGTCTCGTCGATGGCGGCGCCCAGGTACTGCAGGCGCTGCCCGGCATAGCGCACCGAACCGAGTTTGTCGCTCATGCCGAACTCCGTGACCATGCGCTTCGCCAGCTGCGTGGCCCGCTGGATGTCGTCCACCGCGCCGGTGCTGATGGTGCCGAGCATCAGGTGCTCCGCGGCCCGGCCGCCCATCATGATCGCGATCTGGTCCTCGAGCTCTTCGAGCGACAGCAGGTAACGATCCTCCTTGGGCATCTGCATGGTGTAGCCCAGGGCGCCCCGGCTGCGCGGGATGACGCTGATCTTGCTCACCGGATCGCCGCTCGGGACGAGGCTGGCCACGAGCGCGTGTCCGCATTCATGGAACGCCACGGTCTCGCGCTCCTTGGGATTCATGACACGGCTGCGCTGCTCGACCCCGCCGACGACGCGCTCGATCGCCGCCTCGAAGTCCGGGAACGTCACGGCGTTCGCGTTGCGTCGCGCCGACAGGAGCGCGGCCTCGTTGATGACGTTCGCCAGGTCGGCGCCGCTGAATCCCGGCGTGACGCGGGCGGCGCGCTCGAGATCGAAATCGGGCGCCAGCGCGATCTTCCGGCTGTGGATCTTGAGGATCTGCAGCCGGCCCGTGAGATCCGGGTTGCCCAGAACGACCTGGCGATCGAAGCGGCCTGCCCGCAGCAGGGCGGGGTCGAGGACTTCCGGCCGGTTCGTCGCTGCCATGATGATCACGGGATTCTCGGCGTCGGCCTTGAAGCCGTCGATTTCCGCCAGCAGCTGATTCAACGTCTGCTCCCGTTCGTCGTTCGTGACGAGCCGGACCCCGCCGCCGCGGGACTGTCCGATGGCGTCGATCTCGTCGAGGAACACGATCGCGGGCGCGGCGGCCCGGGCCTGCTCGAAGAGATCGCGCACGCGCGCCGCGCCGACCCCGACGAACATCTCGACGAACTCCGAGCCGCTCGTCTCGAAGAATCGGACGCCGGCTTCCCCTGCGGTCGCCTTCGCGATGAGCGTCTTGCCGGTCCCAGGCGGGCCGACGAGGAGGACCCCTTTCGGAATCCGTCCCCCGAGACGGGCGAACCGCTGCGGCGTCTTCAGGAACTGGATGATCTCCTGGAGCTCGGCGATGGCTTCGTCGGCGCCTCCGACGTCCTTGAACGTGACGCCGACTTCTTCCGCCTTCACCTCGGTCGCCTTGCTCCTGCCGACGCCGAACATGCCGCCGCCCGCCCGCGCGGCGAGGCTTCGACCGGCCAGCGACCACAGCCCGACCATCAGCATGAGCGGAACGATCCAGCTGAGAATGAAGGTGCCGACGGGACTCGGCGGCGTACTGGCCCGATACGTGACGTGAGCGGCGCCCAGCTCCCTGAGCAGGTCCGGGTCGCCGTCCGGAGGCGCGATCGTGACGAACCGGCTCGTGGCCTCCTGAGGAGATTTCGCGGCCGGGTTCCTGATGATTCCTTCAATCCGGGGGCCGAGCGTGACGTCCACCACCTGTCCCGCCGCGAGCTTCGTCTTGAACTCGCTGTACGGGATCTCCGCCGCCTGCGGCAGGAGCGGGCCGACGATCAGGTGCAGCAGCCAGACGCCGAGCAGGGCCGCTGCCAGATACGCGATTCCAGTGCGCATCTGGCTCCTGAACGGCGACTGGCGATCCCCGCCCCGCTCCCGCTGATTGTCCCTGTCACCGCTGCCGCGGCCGACCGCGGGCGGACGGGGCGAAGGGGACGCTGCCATCGACGCACTCCTCACGCTGCGCGGCCCGGCATCGGACCCGCCTCATGCCGCAACCACGTGCTTCCGCGCCCGACGGACCTCGAACCCGCCGATGATGAGCATGATGCCCCAGACGATCGCGTAGCTCGCGATCACCCAGAGAAGCGCCAGCGCACCGGCACCGGGCCGCCACAGCATCAGAATCCCGAACGCCACGCCCAGGATGCCGCCGACCGCGAGCCAGAACTCATTCGTGAGCTCGTGGCGCAGTCTGATGGCTGCATAGACCTGCAGGAGTCCCACGATGATCGCCCACGCAGCGATATACAGGAGCAGGGCCACCGCCGTGATGACCGGATTGAGGAGCGTCAGCATGCCGATGCCGATGCCCACCAGTCCATGAAGCAGCACGATCCACCAGTCCGGGGTGATCGTGCGTCCGGCGATCGCCGTTGCCAGGGCGAAGACCCCGTCGACGAAGGCATACGCCCCGAAGACCAGGATCAGCCCGGCCACCGTCGCTGCAGGCATCGTGAAGGCGAGCACGCCAAACAGGACGGCAATCACGCCACGGACGACGAAGACCCACCAGTACCGCGAGAAGAACATCAACATGACAAACCCCCAGCCAGCTGCGGAGCTGTTTTCTCTGGTTGAACCCGCGCCAGCACAGATGCACGGGTACCCTCAAAATGAGCAACGGGCGTACCGAAGAATCGCGAGCCGGCACCACGCAGACAGCGGGCCGCCGCGTGCGCATGAGAACAGTTCGCTGCCGTCCCTTACGCGTTCCCGCCGTAGGCGCCGGGAATCCGGCAGTATGTCCGGGCGCCGTGCACAACGACCCTCGGCGTCCAGGGGCACCTCTCTTGCGACACCTGGGTGAATTGCAGATGCCGTCGCCGCCCGACCCGTCATCCCGTTCCCTGCCGGAGCCGCTGGCGCGGCTCTCCAGTCTCGCTCTCGATTTGCACTGGGCGTGGAATCACGCAGGGGACGCGGTCTGGAGGCAGCTGGACGAGGTGCTCTGGGAGCGCACTCAGAACCCGTGGCTCCTGCTGCAGTACGTGCCATTCGAGCGACTCCAGCGTCTCGCCCGCGACCAGGGGTTTCTGCGCGATCTGCAGGTACTCGAGGAATCCCGCGAGCGGTACCGGGCCACGCCGCCCTGGCGCCCGCCGGGTGCGACGTCGCTTCCGCGGGTGGCGTACTTCAGCATGGAGTTCGGCCTTCACGAGGCGCTGCCGCTGTACGCCGGCGGCCTCGGCATCCTCGCCGGCGATTACCTGAAGACCGCGAGCGACCTCGATACGCCGGTGGTCGGCATCGGCATTCTCTGGCAGCAGGGCTACTTCCGTCAGGTGCTCGATGCCGCCGGCCGGCAGACCGAGCTCTATCCGTTCAACGAGCCGGCCAGCCTGCCCGTCCAGCCGGTCGTCAGCGCGGGCCGTGACCGCCTCCGAATCCCGATCGCGCTTGCGGGGCGCACGATCCTGCTTCGAGCCTGGCAGGTCACGGTCGGCCGGACGATGCTGTATCTGCTCGACAGCAACGACCCGTTCAATGCACCGGCGGACCGGGGCCTGACGAGCACGCTGTATGGCGGCAACACCGAGGTCCGCCTGCTCCAGGAGATCATCCTCGGAGTGGGCGGCTGGCGCCTCGCTCGGGCGCTCGACCTGGGAATCGAGATCTGTCATCTCAACGAGGGACATGCGGCGCTGGTGGTGATCGAGCGGGCCCGCCACTTCATGCAGCAGCACGACACGACGTTTCGGGAAGCGCTGTGGACGACGCGCGCCGGCAACGTGTTCACGACCCACACGGCCGTGCCTGCCGGGTTCGATACGTTCGCGGCCGACGCGATCGAGAGGTATCGACCGTACCTCGACGAATACATCCGCAGCCTGGGCGTTCCATGGTCCGAACTGCTCGCGCTCGGGCGCCGGAATCCTGACGATGCGCAGGAACCGTTCAACATGGCGTGGCTGGCGATGCGCGGCTGCTCGTGGGTGAACGGCGTCAGCACGTTGCACGGCGCAGTGAGCCGACGGTTGTTCGCCGGGCTGTTTCCGCGCCGGCCCTGGCAGGAGGTACCGATCGGCCACGTCACCAACGGCGTCCACGTGCCGTCGTGGGATTCGCCCTGGACCGACGCGCTCTGGACCCGCACGGCGGGGAAGGAGCGGTGGCGCGGCGATGTCTCGGCGCTGGCCGCGGACATGCTTCGCCTGTCGGACGAGGACCTGTGGCGGGTCCGCGCGCGCGAGCGCGCCGACCTCGTGCGTTACGCGCGCGAGCGGCTCCTGCGGAAACTGGCGCGGCATCGAGGCCTGGACGCGGCTGCCCGAACGGCCGGCGAGGTGCTGCATCCCGACGCGCTGACGCTGGGATTCGCCCGACGCTTCGCCGGCTACAAACGGCCGAATCTTCTGCTCGCGGACCCGGCGCGGCTGCTCGACCTGCTCACCAGCGCACGACGACCCGTTCAGATCATCGTCGCGGGCAAGGCGCACCCCCGCGACGAGGAAAGCAAGGCGTTGATCCAGCAGTGGGCGCAATTTGCCGCCCGACCGGAGGCGCGGGCGCACGTCGTCTTTCTCGACGATTACGACATGCGGCTGGCGGCCGAGCTCGTGCAGGGCGTCGACGTGTGGATCAGCACGCCGCGGCGGCCCTGGGAGGCGAGCGGCACCAGCGGCATGAAGGTCCTCGTGAACGGCGGGCTGAACCTCTCGACGCTCGACGGCTGGTGGGCGGAGGCCTTCGATCGCGACTACGGCTGGGCGCTCGGCGACCGGGTCGAGCGCCCGGACGACGACGAGCAGGAGGCGCTGCAGCTGTACGCGCTCCTGGAGCAGGAGGTGATTCCCACGTTCTACGAGCGCGATGCCGACGGGTTTCCCCGCCGGTGGATCGCGATGATGCGGGCGAGCATGGCGCGCCTGGCGCCACGATTCAGCAGCGTGCGGATGCTCCAGGAGTACGTCGAGCGCGCATATCTGCCGGCCGCCGCGTCGTACCGCCGCCGCGCGGCCCGGGAGAACGGCGTGTCGCAGGATCTCGAGAGGTGGTCGCGGCGCCTCGAACGGTACTGGTCAGGTATTCGCTTCGGCGAGATGACGGCCTGCGGGAACGGAGGGCGGTTGACGGTATCGGTTCCCGTTCTTCTCGGAGAAGTCGCCCGCGATGCCGTGCGGGTGGAGCTCTACGCCGACCCGGAGGACGGCGGGGAAGCGTTCGTGCAGCAGATGGGGGAGGTCGAGGAGGTCTCCGACGGACCGAACGCCTGGATCTACAGTGCGACGATCGACACGGCTCGTCCGCCTGGGGATTTCACGGCCCGCGTCGTTCCCTGTCATCCGGAAGCGCACATCCCGATGGAGAATCCTCTCATCGCGTGGCAGCGTTGATCCCGACGTCCGGGCTCGAGACGGGGCTCAGCGCATCGCACGCACGATCAATTTGTCGGCCTCTCTGAGCCACAACACGGAGCTGGCGACCGCCACGGAGAACAACCAGTCCCGGCCGGTCAGGTTGGTTGTCCCGAAGGCGTGCTGGAGAAACGGTACGTAGACCACCAGCACCTGCAGGGCGACGGACCCGCCGATGGCCGCCCACAGCCACCCGTTGGTAAAGAGGCGGGTGAAGGCGCTTCTGTCGTCCGATCGCGCGTTGACCACGTTGAAGATCTGAAACAGCATCAGCGTCGTGAAGGCCATCGTCTGGGCGTGGCCCAGGTCGCCGGAGCCATCGATGAACCCGCCTGGCAGCGAGGCGTCGAGGACGAACAGCGTCCCGGCCGCCATGATCACGCCGATGAACACGATGCCGCGCCACATGCCCGCGGTGATGACTCCTTCGCCGAGCGGACGCGGCGGCTGGTCCATGAGCCCCTCGTCGGCGGGATCGACGCCGAGCGCGAGCGCGGGCGGGCCGTCGGTCACGAGATTGATCCACAGGATCTGCGTGGCCAGCAGCGGCAGCACGAACGCATCGCCCGGCGCGTCGAGACCGATCGGCCTGGCCAGCACGACGCCGAAGAACATCGTCATCACTTCGCCGATGTTCGACGACAGGAGATAGCGGAGGAACTTGCGGATGTTGGCGAAGATCGCGCGTCCCTCTTCGACCGCGGCGACGATCGATGCGAAGTTGTCGTCGGCGAGCACGATGTCGGCAGCCTCTTTCGAGACGTCGGTGCCCGTGATGCCCATGGCAATGCCGATGTCGGCCCTCTTCAGGGCCGGCGCGTCGTTCACGCCGTCCCCGGTCATGGCCACCACGGCGCCCGTGCGGCGCAGCGCGTCGATGATGCGCAGCTTGTGTTCGGGGTTCACCCGCGCGTAGACGGACACCTCCGCGGCCGCCCGCGGCATCTCATCGTCCGACAGCCTGTCGAGCTGTCCGCCCGTGAGCGCGCGGCCGTCCGCCGTGATGCCGAGCTCCCTGGCGATGACGGCGGCGGTGCGCGGGTGGTCGCCGGTGATCATCAGCGGGCGAATGCCGGCGCCCTTGGCGCGCGCGACGGCGTCGCCCGCCTCGGGGCGCGGCGGATCGATCATGCCGATCAGGCCCGCGAACACGAGGTCCTCTTCGACGCGCTCGTCGGGGCGGGCGGCGTGCTCCGCGAGCGCCTCGCTGGTCAGCAGGCGGGCGGCGACCCCGAGGGTCCGCAGCGCCTGACCGGCGAGCGCCTCGTTGGTCTCCAGGATCTCCGCCCGTCGGGCGGGTGTCAGCGGTCGATGGTCTCCGCCGACGGCTTCGGACGTGCACCGCGCCAGGAGCACGTCGGGCGCGCCCTTCGTGAATACGATGCCACGGTCCTCCTGGTTCGTGTCGCGGTGAATCGTGCTCATCATCTTGCGCGCCGCGGAGAACGGCACTTCGCCGACGCGGGGCAGCTGTTCGTCCAGCGCATCGGAGCTGATGCCGGCCTTGCGGGCGGCAACCAGCAGTGCGCCTTCGGTCGGGTCGCCGTGGACGGTCCACCGGCCATCGCGTTCCTGCACGGTCGCGTTGTTGGCCCGATCCGCAACGGCGAGGGCGCGTTCGAGCTCCACCCGCAGCGGGCCCTCGATCGGACCTCCACCGTCCCGCCGGACATTCCCGTACGGAGCGTAGCCCGATCCCTCGAACGTCACCCGCCCGCTCGCGGTGACGACAACGCGCACGGTCATCTCGTTCTTCGTGAGGGTGCCCGTCTTGTCGGAAGCGACGACGGTTGCCGAACCGAGCGTCTCCACGGCGGCGAGGTGCCGCACGATCGCATGGCGGCGGGCCATCCGCTGCACCCCGATCGACAGCACCGCGGTCACGACTGCCGGCAGCCCTTCCGGGACGGCCGCGACGGCGAGCGCGACCCCGAGGATGAGGACGTCGAAGAGCGCGGCCGCGCCGTGGACGTCCTCGACGACGATGATGGTCCCGATCATCACGATCGCGATCGCAATCACCACGATGCCGAGCATCCTGCCGGTGCGATCCAGCGCCTTCTGCAGCGGCGTCGCTTCGTGTGGCGTCTCCTTCAGCAGGCCGGCAATGCGGCCGATCTCGGTGCGCATCCCGGTGGCGGTCACGATCGCCCTGCCGTGTCCGTAGGTCGCTGACGTGCCGCTGAAGACCATGTTCTCCCGATCGCCGAGCGGCACGTCTCCGGCAATCGGTGCCGTGTCCTTGGTGACCGGCAGGCTCTCGCCGGTCAGGGCGGCCTCGGCGGTCTGGAGCGCCGCCAATTCGACGAGCCGCGCGTCGGCTGGAATCGTGTCGCCCTCCTCGATGAGGACGACGTCGCCGGGAACGATGGCGGCGGCGGCGACGCTCCGTCGCTCGCCCCCGCGGATGACCGTGGCGTCGGCCGCGGACATCGCCCGAAGGGCCGCGACCGCCGCCTCGGCCCGCGACTCCTGGACGTAGCCCATCGTCGCGTTCAGCACGACAACGGCCAGGATTGCCATGGCCTCGTAGGGCAGCGCCGCACGGCGTTCGAGCACCCACAGGACGGCCGAGATCGCCGTCGCGACGAGCAGCAGAACGACGAGCACGTCCTCGAACTGCGCGAGAAATCGCCGCCACGCCGGGATCGGCTTCTCGGCCGCAAGCTCGTTGGGACCGTGCCGGCCGAGTCTCGCCCGGGCCTCCTCGTCCGTCAGACCGCGCCTCGCGTCGGTTCCCAGCGCGGCGACGAGGTCCTCGACGCTCAGTCGATGCGCGATCCCCGGGTCGTGCGTGTCAGTCGCGGCGGTGCTCACGTGGGTTTCTCCGACGGTACTCCTGTGATGTTACCGTTGATGTTACCGTCGATCGGCAGGCCGACGCGCAGGCAGGACCCGGGACGGCACGAGCGGAGGTAAGCTGGGGAGATTTCGCTCCGGACAACCGCAGACGGATGGCATAGAGATGGCGAACATTACGCGCGTGTTGGTACCCCTCGATCTGGGTCAGTCATCCGGGCCGACGCTGGACTACGCCAGGACGCTGGCGCGGCCGTTCCGAGCGTCGCTGGTTCTCATGCACGTCGTCCCGAACCCGTACGTGACCTCTGCGAGCGAGGTCTACATCCCTCCGCCCCAGCAGTTCCTCGAGACGATTCAGCGGGACGCGCGGAGCGCGCTGGACGGGTTGCTGACGGATGCGGACCGCGCGGAGTTCAAGGCCGAAACCGTGGTGAGGGTCGGCGATCCCGTGGCCGAGATCGTCGAGTACGCGAGGGTGCGGCCGGTGGACCTGATCGTGATGGGGACTCACGGCCGGACTGGCGTCGCGCATCTCGTGCTCGGGAGCGTCGCCGAACGGGTGGTTCGAACCGCGCCATGCCCGGTGCTCACGATACGATGACGCGATCGTTCAGAGTGAGGTCCTCGAGATGTGGTGGGTGGCCTGGTGGGCCGCCGTCGCGGCAATCGGTGCGATCGGAACCATCGCGTCGCTGAACAGCGTCCGGTTCGGCCATCGCGTCGCGCATGAGGCGCAGGAGATGGCTGCGTCGGCGGACGGTCCGGCTCGTCCGGTCGCGCCATCGCAGCTCTCGACGCTTCCGGCACCCGTGCAGCGATATCTCACGAAAGCCGTCGGCGAACGGTCCCGTCCAATCGGCCGCGTGCGCCTCCGCCACGCCGGGCGGTTCCGCCCGTCCCTGGCTGGCTCGTGGCTGCCGATCCGCGGCGAGCAGTACTTTGCTACGAGTCCGCCCGGGTTCGTCTGGTGGGGACGCGTCCGCATCGCTCCGGGGGTGTGGATCGATGCGCGCGATCGGTCCGTGGGCGGCATCGGAAACATGCTCGTCACGATCGAATCCACGATCACGATCGCGAACAGCCGGGGGGCCGAGCTCGACGAGGGAGCGCTGCTGCGGCTGTTGGGTGAGATGGTCTGGTTTCCGACGGCGTTCCTCGACGACCGTTACGTCCACTGGTCCGCGATCGACGACCGGCATGCGAGGGCAGCACTTACCGTGAACGGTCGAACGGTCGAAGGGGAGTTCGAGTTTGGTCCGGACGATTTGCCCGCGGCATTCTCCGCCCGGCGCTACCGCGATGCCGGCGGCGGCAAGAGCGTGCTGACGCCGTTCGTCGGGCGCCTGATCGACTTCCGGCGCACCGACGGCGTGCTCGTTCCGTACCGAGTCGTCGGCGCATGGGTCGTCGACGGAAAGACGATCGAGTACGCCGATTTCGAGGTTCAGCGGCTGGAACTCGACGGGCACGGCCCATGGCCGCGCAGATAGGCTGCCGTGCGGCACCGCTCTTGCGACCTCACGTCGTGCGCCCGTCGCCCGCGGCGACGCGCCATCAGCGAGTGGTTGCCACCCCGATTCCGCTTCGATGAGACGCCGCCATGATGTATCCGCCCAAGACGCCCGAGTACGTCCTCGATTTCGCAGACATCACCCTCGTCGACCTCGGCCGCGTCGGCGGCAAGAACGCCTCCCTCGGCGAGCTGTTCGCGGCTTTGAAATCGAAGGGCGTCGGTGTCCTCGACGGATTCGCGACGACCGCCGAGGCGTACCGGCGCCTGCTCGGGACGGGCGGGCTCGAGGCGAGGCTCCGCTCGATCTTCACCGGGCTCGATGCGGAGGATCTCGCGAAGCTCTCGGTCGCCGGGCAGACGGCGCGGGCCGCGGTGCTGGAAACGCCGCTGCCGGACGATGTCAGGGCGGCCGTGCTCGGCGCCTACGGCCGCCTGTCCGAACGTCTCGGGCGGGAGCCGGAGATGGCCGTGCGCTCCTCGGCCACGGCCGAGGATCTGCCCGAGGCCTCGTTTGCCGGCGCGGCCGAGACGTTCCTCAACGTGCGCGGACGTGAAGGGCTGCTCCGCGCGGTTCACTCGTGCTTCTCGTCGCTGTTCACAGACCGCGCGATCAGCTATCGCGCGCGGCTCGGGTACGACCAGCTCCAGGTGGCCCTGTCGGTCGGCGTCCAGCCGATGGTGCGTTCCGACATCGCCAGTTCCGGCGTGATCTTCACGCTCGACACCGAATCGGGATTCCGCGGCGTCGTCAGCGTGACGGGGTCGTACGGCCTCGGCGAGTTCGTGGTGCAGGGCGTGGTGATCCCGGACGAGTGGACGGTGTTCAAGCCCACGCTGCTGACCGGACATCGTGCGATCGTCGGCCGCCGTCTTGGCACGAAGGAGGTGCGCCTGGTGTACGCCGGCGGCAGCAAGGGCACGCGGAGCGAGCCGACGCCTGCCGCCGAACGCGCCTGCTTCTGTCTGCCCGACGACGACGTGCTGACGCTGGCTCGCTGGGCGTGCGCGATCGAGGATCACTACTCGTCGCGCGCCGGCCACACCCAGCCGATGGACATCGAGTGGGCGAAGGACGGCGCGACCGGCGAGCTCTTCGTCGTGCAGGCGAGGCCCGAGACGGTCCACTCGGCGAAGGCGGCGAGCGCGGCGGCCGAGATCTACCGGTTGAGCGCGCCGCCGGGACCGCCGCTCGTGACGGGGCAGGCGGTCGGCGAGAAGATCGCGGCCGGACGCGTGCGCGTCGTTCGGGATGCGAGTGCGCTCGATACCGTACAGCCGGGCGAAGTGCTCGTCGCCGAGATGACGGATCCCGACTGGGAGCCGATCATGCGGCGCGTCGCGGCCATCGTCACCGACAAGGGGGGCCGGACGGCGCATGCCGCCATCGTCTCGCGCGAGTTCGGGCTCCCGTGCATCGTCGGGACGGAGCACGCCACGACCCGCCTGCGCGACGGCGGCGAGGTGACGGTGTGCTGCGCGGAGGGCGCCGAGGGACGCGTCTACGGCGGGGCGATCCCGTTCGCGGTCGAGCGGATCGACGCCTCGGCCGTTCCGGCCACGCGCACGAAGGTCATGCTCATCGTCGGCGATCCGGGCCACGCGTTCTCGCTCGCGGCGATTCCCAACGCGGGCGTCGGACTCGCCCGAACCGAGTTCATCGTCACCAGCCACATCGGGATTCACCCGATGGCGCTGGTCCGCTATCCGGAACTGAAGGATGCGGCCGCGGTGAAAGAGATCGCGGCGCGAATCGGACCGGAGGATGCCCGGGAGTTCTTCGTGCGGCGGCTGAGCGAGGGTGTCGCACGGCTGGCCGCGGCGTTCCACCCGAAGCCGGTGATCGTCCGGACGAGCGATTTCAAGACAAACGAGTACGCCGCGCTCGTCGGCGGCCGCGAGTTCGAGCCCGACGAGGAGAACCCGATGCTCGGCTTCCGCGGCGCGTCGAGATACGACGACCCGCGGTACGCGGACGGGTTCGCGCTCGAGTGCGCGGCGCTGCTGCGGGCCCGCCGGGACCTCGGGCTGTCCAACATCAAGGTGATGATTCCCTTCGTCCGCACCGTCGAAGAAGGACGCCGCGTTCTGGCGGCGATGGCCCGCTGCGGCCTGCGCCAGGGGGAGGACGGACTCGAGGTGTACGCGATGTGCGAGGTGCCGTCGAACGCGGTGCTGGCCGAGGAGTTCCTGAAGATCTTCGACGGCTTCTCCATCGGCTCGAACGACCTCACGCAGCTGACGCTCGGCCTCGATCGCGACTCGGGCACCGTCGCGCGCCTGTTCGACGAGCGGGACAGCGCCGTTCGCTGGCTCATCGCGCGCGCGATCGCCGCCGCCAGGCGGCTGAAGAAGCCGATCGGCATCTGCGGCCAGGCGCCGTCCGACTACCCGGACTTCGCCGAGTGGCTCGTGGGCGAGGGGATCGACTCCATCTCGCTGAATCCGGACGTCGCCATCTCGACCACGATCCGGGTGGCGGAAGCGGAGACGCGACTCAGAAGCAGAGCTTGACGCTCCGCCGGCAGCTTCTCGTCGCCAGTTGTCGGGAAGTCGGCAGTTGGGCGCCATTGGCTGCGCCTGCGACCGCTGAGGCGGGCGGCTTCCAAGGCACCTCTCTTGCGACCGATCCCGTTGTGCAGCACAGAACCCGTTCCCTCCTGCCGCGGGAACTCGCCGATCAGGCGTTCTCGCGTGCGTCCGGAGCGCCGCTGCGAACGCGCAACGGCGTCCGACTCCTGAAGGACGCGACCGAGAGCTACCCGGCGTGGCTGAAGGCGATTCGGTCGGCACGCCGGACGATCCATTTCGAAATGTACATCGTCCACGAGGACGAGGCCGGGCGCTCGTTCGCGGATGCGCTGATCAGGAAAGCGCGCGAAGGTGTCCGCGTGCGGCTGTTGTACGACTGGATGGGCGGCTTTGGAAACGCGTCACGCCGCTTCTGGAATCACCTGCGGGCGGGCGGGGTCGACGTGCGCTGCTACAACCCACCCCGGCTCGACCATCCGCTCGGCTGGTTGAGCCGCGATCACCGCAAGATGATTTCGGTGGATCACACGGTGGCCTTCGTCACCGGCCTGTGCGTCGGGGACGCGTGGATCGGCGATCCGGCCAGGCGGCTCGACCCGTGGCGGGACACGGGACTGGAATTGCGCGGGCCGGCGGTCGCCGACTGCGAGGACGCGTTCGCCGAAGCGTGGGCCGCAGCCGGCGAGGCGCTGCCTGACGACGAGCGGGTGAGCCCTGGAGTGGAACCGGCGGCGTCTGGAGACGTGGCCGTGCGCGTTGTCGCGACCCTGCCGAACACGGCCGGACTGTTCCGGGTCGATCAACTCGTTGCCGCGATGGCGCGGAACCGCCTGTGGCTGACCGACGCGTATTTCGCCGGCACGACCCCGTACGTGCAGGCGCTCCGCGCGGCCGCGGAGGACGGCGTTGACGTCCGCCTACTCGTGCCCGGCGCATCCGATATCCCGATGCTCCGGATGTTCTCGCGCGCGGGGTACCGTCCATTGCTCGAGGCCGGCGTCCGGGTCTTCGAATGGAACGGGTCCATGCTGCACGCGAAGACGGCGGTGGCCGACGGCCGGTGGGCGCGCGTCGGGTCGTCGAACCTCAACATCGCCAGCTGGATGGGGAACCGCGAACTGGACGTCATCGTCGAGAACGATGCGTTCGCGCGCGCCATGGAGGCGGCCTATCTGGCGGACCTGACCAACGCCACCGAGGTCGTTCTCGACGAACGGAATCACGTTCGTGCGCCGGCCGCCGCGGCCACGCGTCCGCGACGGCGCGGCAGCGGAAGCAGCGGCCGCGCCGTTGCCGGCGCTGTGCGGATTGGCAATACCGTCGCGGCGGCGATCACGAACCGGCGCGTCCTCGAACCGGTGGAAGCCCACATCGCCCTGCTCGCCGGCATCGTGCTCCTCGCGTGTGCCGCACTCGCCATCGCGTTCCCGCGAGAATTCGCCTATCCGATCGCGGCAATCGTTGCGTGGGGAGGCGCTGCCCTGGTGTATCGTGGGATCGTCCTGCACCGCGGTGCCCGAAGCCAGGCGGCCAGTCGGCGGATGCCGATCCGGCCGCCCGCCGGAAGGGCATCCGGCGGGGGCGGGGATGCTGTTCGTGGCAGGGACACTCGCGGCGAATCGACGATGCCGAGCCTCGCCGCCTTCGACATGGAGCGGCCGCATGGTTTCGGACCGTCAGGAGAACGCCTTGCACCGTCCTCTGCGCCGCCCGTTCGGGCGCGTCAGACCATCGGCGACGGTCTCGACGACTTCGGCCCGCGTGCCTCCGGGCCGGCACGCCCGCCCCGGGCTGCCGTCAGCCACCGCCAGAGTGGCCGCTGAACACCTCTGTCAACACTGATGCCGGCACTCCCGCAGCCGCCGGCGTCGGAGGAAACGGTCGGCTCGCCGGCCGTGCTCTTCGACCACGTGTCGTTCGCTTTCGACGAGCACGTTGTCCTTCGCGACATCAGCTTCAGCGTGCCGAAGGGAAGCATGAAGATGCTGCTGGGTGCCAGCGGCGCCGGCAAGTCCGTCGTGCTCAAGCTCATTCTCGGCCTCCTTCGACCCGACTCCGGAGCGATCTTCGTCAACGGACAACGCGTCGACGACATGAGCGAACACGATCTCCTGCGGATCCGCGCCGACATCGGCATGCTGTTCCAGGAGAGCGCCCTGTTCGATTCGCTGACTGTCGCCGAGAACGTCGGTTATCGCCTCTACGAGGAAACCGACATGCCGGAAGACGACGTGCGCAGTCGTATCGAGGAGGTCCTGGGGTTCATCGGCCTCGGCGAATTCATGGATCGGTACCCGTCACAACTGTCCGGCGGCCAGCGGCGTCGTGTCGCGATAGCCCGGGCGATGGCCGCGAAGCCGAGCCTGCTGCTGTTCGACGATCCGACAACGGGGCTCGACCCGATCATCGCGACGACGGTTGACGACGAAATCGTCAAGCTGCGCGACCTGGAGCAGGTGACGTCGATCGTCGTGACGCACCAGATTCGGGACGCGTTCTACGTCGCGACGCACGAGGCACGGCGGACGGGCGAAGGCGTGCAGATCGTGAGCCTCGAAGAGTCGAAAGCCGCGCATGCCGAGTTCATGGTGCTGCACGACGGCGAGATCCGCTTCGAAGGGAGTGGAGCAGAGCTCCTGGCGTCCCGCGATCCCTACCTGGAGCAGTTCCTCTTCATGACGCTGCCGCCCTGGTAGGCGCGCCGGTCCGCGCGTCAGAGTTGATTCTTGAGGAGGACGACCTCCGTCGCAACTGGTGTGCCTGTGGGCCGGAGGCCAGGCTTCGCTGTCTCCGCGCTCGATGCCGGACGTTACGCGACCGCGGCGCCGAACAGTCTGCCGACCGCGGCGGTCGCCGCCATCGCCAGGGCGCCCCAGAACGCGACGCGACCGGCGCCCGCCCACGCCGATGCGCCGCCGGTCCAGGCGGCGATCGCGCCGAGCGCGACGAGGCAGAGCAGCGACACAATCGAGACGACGAGCACGAGCGTGCCAGGCGGCGCGAGCACGATCGTGAGAACCGGTACCCCCGCGCCGACAGCGAAGGTCGCGGCCGACGCGAGGGCCGCCTGGAGCGGACGCGCGGCGAGCTCCGCCGTCAGGCCGAGCTCGTCGCGCGCGTGGGCGGCCAGCGCATCCTTCGCCATCAACTGACGGGCAACGGTTCGCGCCAGGTCCGGCTCCAGGCCGCGTTGTACATAGATGCCGGCGAGCTCGTCTTCCTCCGCGGTCGGCTGAGTCGCAAGCTCGGTCTTCTCCCGCGTGAGATCGGCGGTCTCGGTGTCGGCCTGTGAGCTGACCGACACGTATTCACCGGCCGCCATCGACAGCGCGCCGGCGACGAGTCCGGCGACGCCGGCGACCAGGATGTTCTGGCGGGTGGCCTCCGAGGCCGCAACTCCGACGACGAGGCTGGCCGTGGAGACGATGCCGTCGTTTGCGCCGAGCACCGCCGCACGCAGCCAGCCAATCCGATCACTCCGGTGTCGCTCACGGTGTCTCATGGACGCCCTCGAAGGGCCGATGATAGCAGACGGTCCGGGGCGTTCGTTGAGACCGGGCGGTGTCGCGCCTCATGCGGCTGCGGTCTTCGGACGGCGATGCGCGCAGACCGCGGACAGCGCCGACACGATGTCAGCGGGCGCCGGTCCCTGCTTCTGCTGTGACGACAGCACGATGTCGTTCATCGAGATGACGCCCTTCAGCGTGCCGTCGGGACCCACGACCGGAAGGCGGCGCACCTGGAACTGCTTCATCGTGGCCAGGACCTTCTCGATCGTGTCCCCCGGCTGCGTGGTGTGAATGGGCGGGCGCCGCATCGCCTCCGACGCGACGATCCCCTCCGGCGCCAGCCGCCGTGTTGCCGCGGCGATGCAGATGTCGCGATCGGTGATCACGCCGACCACCTTGCCTGCTGCATCGACCACGGGCACGAAGCCGCAGTCGCGATCCCACATCATCTTCGCCACGTGGGCGAGGTTCGCATCCGGTCCGCAGGTTGCGACGTCAGTCGCCATGACTTGTGTGACTTGCATGTCGATTCCTCCTCTTTCTTTCGAAACCAGTCATTTGCTGGTTCTGTCGGCTTTCCGTGAGCGCTGCCAGATTTCCAGCGGACCCCGGCGCCTCAATCAAATGCGCCGGTCAGACGCCCCTTGCGCCGCCGCCCTCGATCGGGACACATGCGGCCGCGTCGAAGGGCTGTGGCACGGCGGATGCTCCCCTGAGCAGGCGACAGGAGAACGACGATGAACAAAGCAAGAATTGCGCTCGCGGGCCTTGGTGCGGGCATGGGCGTCATGTACTTCGCCGATCCGCAGGAGGGCAGGCGACGGCGGGCCCGGCTGCGCGACCTGGTGGTGCATACGGCTCATACGCTCCAGGACGCAGCCGGTGTCGCGTCCCGCGACATGGACAATCGCCTCGTCGGTCTGGCCGCGCGCACCGCAGCCGCGCTGGCGGCCGCGCCGGCGCCTTCAGACGAAGTGCTCGCCGCGCGGGTGCGAACGCGGCTCGGCCGCCTCGTGTCGCACCCGAGCGCGCTCGACGTGACGGCGAGCGCCGGCCGGGTGACGCTGAGCGGTCCGGTATTCGAAGCAGAGGTCCGGCAGCTCATTGAAGGCGTGCGGGCGGTCCCCGGCGTCGCCGGTGTCGACACGCGCCTGGAGCCTCACGCTGAAGCGGGCGATATCCCGGCGCTTCAAGGGCCCGGGCCCTTGCACGTTCACGCGGCACCGGAAGCCTGGATCCGCTGGACGCCGACGACGCGCGCGATGGCCGGCGCGGCCGGGCTCGCGCTGATCGTCCTGGCCTCGCGCCGCCGTTCGGTGCGCGAAACCGCCGTCGGCCTCGCAGGGTTCGAGCTGCTCGAAGAGGCGGTGCGCGGCGCACGGGCCGCCGCGTAACGCCTGGCGCCGCGCCGCCTGCGGGCGCGGCCGGAGGCCGTCGTCGGCAGGTCCCTCACGCGGCCGTGAGTCTGGCTGTCCGGGAGGGCAGGCCGACCTTCGCCGGCGCGGCATGCTCGATGCGCATGAACGAGCCGTCGCGCGTGCGGAGGAGAAAGCTCGCCTCGATCAGCGCATCGAGCACTGCCGTGCACGTGCCGGCGTCGAGTCCCCAGAGCCGGCGGGCCTGCGCTTCGGTCAGGCGCAGGCCGGGCATCTCGAGGAATTCGCCCTGCACGCGGCGGAGGACGTCGTCCGCGGTGTCCTGAGCCATGGTGTGCCTCGCAGGATCGGTTGGCGCTCGCATCCGCAGCCCGCCCCACGCAGAGGCGTTCTGTGTTCAATGTGCGACGCAGTGCTCCACTCTCGCTCGGGACGGGTGCAGGGATCGGTACGAAACCGTACCGTCACCGCGATGATCGGCGAAGGCGATCAGGGAGACAGGCGGGCGAAATAGTGTCTGATGATTCCGTAGCACTCGCAGGCGGCCCCTTCGAGCTGCTTCCGGACCACGATGTGCCTGTGGCTGTGCTCGATCAGCCCTGCGCGATGGAGCGCGTCGGCGGCCAGCGTCACCGACGCACGACGGACGCCAAGGAGCATGGCGACCGCCTCCTGCGTGAAGGGGAATTCGTCCCGGCCGAGGTGATCCCTGATCTCGAGGAGGCACCTCGCGCAGCGCCTCTCCACCGAGTGCAGGGCGTTGCATGCGACCGACTGCATGAGGCTTTCCGAGAATGCCTGCGCGTATCGATAGATGAGCTGACTGAACGCGCCCCCCCTTTCCATTTCGCGCCGGAACACGCTGACGTTCATGACCTGGGCGTCACTGTCCGCGACCTCGAGCACGGCCGTGTGCCCGGATTCGGGATCGCCGCCGAACGCGCTCGGGCCGATCACTCCCTCGTTGCCGATCAGCGCGACCCCTGCCATCTCGCCCTCTGCCGTCACCGTCCTGATCGAACAGACGCCCCCGCTGAGGAAATAGACCTCCTGCGTCCGGATATGCGGCCGCAGGAAGGCATACCCCTGATGCAGGCGGACGGTGACGAGGTCCGGGAGCAGGCGCCGATATTCCTGCGGTGGGAGCCGCGCGAGGATCTTGTTCGGCGAACCCGGCGACGACAAAGAGTGCGCGTGCGAGTCCATATTGGCGCCCCGGGAGGCGGCGCATCGACCATGGGCCGTCGGGACTCGTGCGGTGCCAGGACGTGAGGATGCGCGCGCGTCGATGCGACGGTTTGCGCCTGCCGGAAAGTCGTCGCAGGGCTTCGGCTCAATGATAATCCGGTCAGTGGCAGCCGTTTATGGAAAACTTCGTCCGGCCGGGAACACATCAGGAAGCGCCCATTGCGGCCAGCCATCGGATCCCGCCTTCTTGGCACATCGATTGCGCTCATCGGCAGCAGACGGTCTCGAAGCCGTCCGAGACCGGCTTGTCGGTCAATTCGAGGAGCACACCTTGCCCGCGACGATTGCCGAGGCGCCGTCCACCACGCCGGCCACGACGCTGAATGCCTCGCAGCTGCGCCGGCGCTGCGATCCCGCAGAGCTGCCGTTCACGACGACCGCCGAGCTGCCGGACAGTCCGGTCGTGTTCGGACAGGAGCGGGCGGTGGCGGCGATTCAGTTCGGCATCGGCATACGCCGACATGGCTACAACATCTTCGCGCTCGGGCCCACCGGCGCGGGCAAGCACGCGATCGTGCGCCGGTTCCTCGAAGAGCAGGCGCGTTCGGAGCCGCCCGCCCGCGACTGGTGCTACGTCCACAACTTCGACCAGCCGCATCGGCCGCGGGCCATCTCGCTCCCGAAAGGTGCGGGAGCGAAGTTCCGCAGCGATGTCTCGCTCCTCGTGGAAGAGCTGCGGACCGCGATCAGCGCGGCCCTCGAGACCGAGGAGTACCGCCAGCATCATCAGGAGATCCACGACGAGTTCAGCACTCGCCGCGACCGGGCGCTCGAGGATCTCCGCACGCGCGCAGCGAAGCGGGGCGTCGCGCTGATTCGGTCGCCGCTCGGCCTGGCACTGGTCCCGATGCGAAACGGACAGGTGATCGACGCCGACGCATTCCAGCAGCTGGCGGAGGACGAACAGCGCGGTCTCGGGGCCGCAATCGAAGAGTTCGAGGCCGAGCTCGGGAAGATTCTCCGCGAAGTGCCGAGGTGGCACCGTGAAACGCACGAGAAGCTGCGCGCGCTCAAGCGTGCCGCGACCGAAACGGTCGTGGCGGCCCTGCTCGAGGAGCTGAAGAAGGACTACGACGCCGAAGCAGGCGTCCAGAGCTATCTCGCGTCGTTCGAGAAGGACGTCATCGACAACGCCGATGATTTCCGGAAGTCCAAAGAGGGCGAAGAAGACGCGGCCGGTCCGCTCGACGCGCTGCTCGCCAGGACCGGCGCCGCGCCTCCGCTCGGGCGCTATCAGGTGAACGTGCTGGACGACCACGGGCCGGCTCCCGGCGCACCGGTTGTCTACGAGGACAAGCCCACGTTCCAGAACCTGGTCGGCCGCATCGAGCACGTCGCCCAGATGGGCACGCTCGTCACCGATTTCACCCATATCAAGGCGGGCGCGCTGCACAAGGCGAACGGCGGGTATCTGATCCTGAACGCCCGGCGCGTGCTGCTCGAGCCGTTCGCGTGGGAGGGCCTCAAGCGGGCGCTGCGCGCCCGGGCCATCCGGATCGAGTCGCTCGGCGAAGCGCTCAGCCTGGTCAGCACGGTGTCGCTCGACGCCGAGGCGATTCCGCTGGACGTCAAGGTCGTGCTCGTGGGCGACCGGCTGCTCTACTACCTGCTCCACGAATTCGATCCCGACTTCCGCGAGCTGTTCAAGGTGGCCGTCGACTTCGAGTCGACCACGGATCGCGGCGAGCCGGGCAATCTCGCGTATGCCGGCGTCGTGGCGACGCTCGCGCGGAAGGCGTCGCTGCGGCCGTTCGCGGCGAGCGCGGTGGCTCGAGTGATCGAGCACGGCAGCCGGATGGTCGAGGACGCGGGCAAGGTCTGGATCGAGCTGGACGGCCTCACCGATCTGCTGCGCGAAGCCGACTACTGGGCGGGGCAGGCAGGTCATGCCGCCGTCGATGTCGACGACGTGCAGCGCGCGATCGACGCCCGGATTCATCGTGCGAGTCGACCGAGGGAGCGGCTCCTGGAAGACATCGCGCGCGGGACGATCATGATCGGGACCGAAGGGGCCGTCGTGGGGCAGGTGAACGGCCTCTCGGTGATCGAGCTGGGCGGGTTCGCCTTCGGGCGGCCGAGCCGGATCACCGCGCGCGTCCGCCTGGGCAGCGGGACGGTGGTCGACATCGAGCGCGAAGTGGAGCTCGGGGGCCCCATTCACTCGAAGGGTGTGTTGATCCTGTCGGGATTCCTGGCCGGCCGTTACGTTCCCGACCAGCCCCTGTCGCTGTCCGCCAGCATCGTGTTCGAACAGAGCTACGGCGCCGTGGAAGGCGACAGCGCCTCGTCCGCCGAGCTGTATGCGCTCCTCTCGGCGCTGGCCGACGTGCCGGTCAGGCAGTCGATCGCCGTCACCGGCTCGGTGAACCAGCACGGCGTCGTGCAGCCGGTCGGCGGCATCAACGAAAAGATAGAAGGGTTCTTCGACGTGTGCCGGGCGAAAGGGCTCACCGGCGATCAGGGCGTGTTGATCCCCGCCGCCAACCTGCGCCATCTCATGCTGCGCGACGACGTGATCGAGGCGGTCGAGGCCGGGACGTTTCACGTCTACGCGGCGGGCACGGTCGATCAGGGCATCGAGGTGCTGACCGGCGTGCCGGCCGGGACGCGCGACGCGGCGGGTCGTTTTCCGGGGAAGAGCGTCAACGGCCTCATCGAGCAGCGCCTGGCGATGTTCGCGAAGCAGGCTCGCGCGTTTCGAACGGGTGCCGTGGACTCGAAGACGTCGCGCGGGATCGATTCGGACGGCGATCCACGCTGACGCGTCGGGGTCGCTGCGGTCGAAGCATATGGCCGGAATCGTGGCTGCGAGTGCCGGCGCGAGGGTGTACTCCACACTGCGGGGTCGTGATCTGCGGTCGATCCGCGATCTCACGGCCGACGAGTTCGCCTCGCTGATCGCACTCGCTGCAGACATCAAGCGACGCCCGTACCGCTACCGCGGTGCGGCGGCCGGCCGCACGGTCGCGATGCTGTTCGAGAAGCCGTCGCTCAGAACGCGGGTGTCGTTCGCCGTCGCGGCGTATCAGCTGGGCGCTCAGGCCGTGTACCTGGCGCCCCAGGAAGTCGGCCTCGGGCGCCGGGAGTCGATTCCGGACATCGCGCGAACCCTCGACCAGATGGTGGATGCGATCGTCGCGCGGACGTTCTCGCAGGACACGGTCGACCGGCTGGCCGACGCGGCGCTCGTTCCCGTGATCAACGCGCTGAGCGGTTTCAGCCATCCGTGCCAGGCGCTCGGCGACTACCTCACCATGCAGGAGGTCAGGGGCGCGCTGAAGGGGCTGCGCCTCGCGTTCGTCGGCGACGGAAACAACGTCGCGAACTCGCTGATCTTCGGCGCCGCCCTCCTCGGCGTTCGCATGACGATGGCCGCACCGCCCGGTTACGAACCCCGGCCCGAGGTCCTCGCCTGGGCGCGCCAGCACCAAATCGAGCCGGGCGTCGCGTGTCGCGTGACGGCGTCGCCCGAGGACGCGGTGCGCGATGCGGACGTCGTCTATACCGACACGTGGATCAGCATGGGGCAGGAATCCGAGGCCGACGTCAGGCGCCGCGCCTTCGCGGGATTCCAGGTGACCGAACGACTGCTGCAGGGCGCGCGTCCCGACGCCGTGTTCATGCACTGCCTGCCGGCCCATCGAGGCGAGGAGGTCGAAGCCGCCGTGATCGACTCGCCGCGTTCGATCGTGTTCAGGCAGGCCGGCAATCGCGTGCACACCGAGAAGGCGCTGCTCGTGGCCCTGCTCGGGGGCGGCCTCACGCCCTGAAGGGCCTTCGCATGCAGCCGACCGTGCTCATCGGGATCGGCGGCAACGCCCTCATCAGGGCGGGCGAGACGGCGACCGTCGGCGCCGAGCGCACGCACGTCGCGGAAACCTGCCGCGCCGTCGCCGATCTCGTGTCCGACGGCTGGAGCGTCGTGATGACGCACGGGAACGGGCCGCAGGTCGGGGCGGCGCTCCTGCGCTCGGAGCGTGCGGCGGGAGAAACCTATCCGCTCCCGCTGGATCTGTGCGTTGCGAGTACCCAGGGCGAGATCGGCGTGCTGCTGCAGCAGGCGCTCGGGGAGGCGTTCGACGCGAAAGGGATCCGCCGGGCGGTCGCCACGGTGCTCACACAGGTCGTCGTGGACGTCGACGATCCGGGATTCGCGCGCCCGACGAAGCCGATCGGTCCGTTCTACTCCCCTGCGGAGCTGGACGGCCGCCAGGCGCCCGGCTGGACGATGGTCGAGGAACCGCCGCACGGATGGCGACGCGTCGTGGCGTCGCCAGAGCCACGCGAGGTCGTCGAGGAAGCAGTCGTTCGCACGCTGGTCCGGGCGAACGTTGTCGTCATCACGCTGGGTGGCGGCGGCATTCCCGTCGTACGACGGGCCCACGGTCTCACAGGTGTCGAGGCGGTCGTGGACAAAGACCTGGCCTCGGCGCTGCTCGCCGTCCGACTGCGGGTCGATCGGCTCGTTCTCGCGACCGACGTGGATCGCATCTATCTCGATTTCGGCAAACCTTCTGCCTGCGCGCTCGACAACGCGACCGCCGAGGACCTTCGGCGCCATGCTGCGGCCGGCCATTTCCCGGCCGGGAGCATGGGTCCGAAGGTGGAGGCTGCGATCCGCTTCGTCGAGGCCGCCGGCGGGGAAGCCATCGTGACTTCATACGATCGGCTGGGTCCGGCGCTGCAGGGCCGCGCGGGCACCTGCGTGCGGGCCCGCTGATTCTTTTCGAGGGCTGTCATGGATCCTCTCCGTACGCTCATCATGGGAGCCGCGGGCCGCGACTTCCACAATTTCAACGTCGTGTACCGCGACGACGAGCGGTACGAGGTCGTGGGCTTCACCGCGGCTCAGATTCCCAACATCGCAGGCCGGCGGTACCCGCGCGAACTCGCAGGACCGCGCTATCCCGAAGGCATTCCCGTCTTCGAGGAACACGAACTGCCCGCCCTGATAGCCCGGCTGGCGGTCAGGCAGGTCGTCTTCTCGTACAGCGACGTCTCGTACGTGTACGTGATGCACCGCTCCGCGATCGCGAATGCCGCGGGGGCCGACTTCGTGCTGCTCGGCCCTGACGCGACGATGCTGAAGAGCCGGAAGCCAGTCATCGCGATCTGCGCGGTGAGGACCGGGGCGGGCAAGAGCCAGACGACCCGGCGCATCGCCGGGCTCCTCCGCGACCGGGGGCTGAAGACGGGAGTGGTGCGGCACCCGATGCCGTACGGCGATCTGGTCTCCCAGCGCGTCCAGCGGTTCGCGACCCTGGCCGACATGGAGCGGCACCATTGCACGATCGAAGAGATCGAGGAATACGAGCCGCATATCGTGAGCGGTTCGGTCGTCTACGCCGGCGTCGACTACGCGGCGATTCTGAAGGACGCCGAGGCCGACGCCGACGTGATTCTCTGGGACGGCGGCAACAACGATTTGCCGTTCTATCGTCCCGATCTCCATGTCGTCGTCGCCGATCCCCTTCGCCTGGGCAACGAGCTGACGTACTACCCGGGCGAAGCGAACCTGCGGATGGCCGACGTGGCCGTGATCAACAAGATCGACTCGGCGGATCTGCAGGCGGCTCAGGAGCTCCGGGATCACATTCGTGCGGCCAATCCCCGCGCGATCATCGTCGAGGCCGCGTCGCCGGTGATCGCTGACCATCCGGAGCTCGTCGCAGGTCGAAAGGTTCTCGTCGTCGAAGACGGGCCCACGGTGACGCACGGCGAGATGCGATTCGGTGCCGGCACCGTGATTGCGAAGAAGCTCGGCGCGGGTGAAATCGTCGATCCCAGGGTTTTTGCCGTCGGCACCATTGCCGAGACGTACCGGACGTACCCCGCCGTTGGCCCGTTGCTGCCGGCCATGGGCTACAGCGATCAGCAGGTGCGCGATCTCGAGGCGACCATCGACCGCGTGCCGTGTGACGTCGTGATCGTGGGCACGCCGATCGATCTCAGCCGTCTGGTGAAGATTCGCAAGCCCGTGGTGCGCGCGCGGTACGAGCTGCAGGAGATCGGTCAACCCGGCCTCGACCGGATCATCGACGACTTCCTCGGACGGCAGGCGGCCGCCGCGACCGACCGCGCGAGGCCTGGCCAGGCGATGGCCGTTGCCGGCGGCAAGGGCTGAGGCCGCCGTGTTCGTGGCACTCCTTGCGCTCCAGGTCCTGACGGCGACGCCGGCCGTGAACCCGTTTGCCGTGTTCGAGCCGTCAGTGACCATCACCGCTGACGATCGCCGCCGACTCGATCGGGGCGAGCCGCTCGCCCGCGTCCTGCCCGCCGGCGAACACGAGGTCGCCGTGTTCGCGGCGGTCCGTGTCGACGTCGACGGCGACCGGCTCGTTTCCTGGATGCGCCGCGTCGAGGAGCTGAAGAAGAGCCCTTACGTCCTGGCCATCCGCCGGTTCTCACAGCCGCCGGTCGTCGAGGATCTCGCCGGTCTCGCGCTGGATGACGAGGAACTGACCGACATGCTGGCCTGCCGGCCGGCGAAGTGCGGCCTCAAGCTCTCGTCCGCGGAGATGGCCCGGCTGCAGCGTGCAGCAGCCGACGCCGGCCGGGACTGGAAACCGGCCGTCCAGGAGGCGTTTCGACTCCTGGTCCTGCAGCGCGTGCAGGCGTACCTTGCCGGTGGCCGTTGCGCGCTGCTCCCGTACGAAGACGACGACGGCCAGACCTGGCCTGCCACGAGCTTTTCGCGGGTGCTCGGGCGTTCAGTGTTCCTCACCGAACATCTTCCGCGATTCGCCGAGCATCTGAGTCGCTACCCGCAGACACCCACGCCGGAAGTCGAGTCGTTCGTCTACTGGTCGAGGGAGCGTGTGGCCGGCCGGGCGATTGTCAGCGCGACACAGGTGGACATCCTGCGCGGCACCGGGTCAGGTCAGTCCGACACCATCGTCGCGGGCAGCGAGATCTTCGCCACACACTATCTCAACGCCTCGCTTGGCGTGACGGCGCTGGTCCGCGGCGAGCCTGGCGGCCACAACTACCTGGTGTACATGAATCGCTCTGAGGTCGACGTGCTCGGCGGCGTGTTCGGCGGTGTCGTGAGATGGGTGATGGAGCGCCGCCTGAAGACCGAGGCCGCCGGCGTGCTGCAGGGCCTGCGGCGGCGGCTCGAAGGCGGCGAGCCGCCATCGCGCCGTTCCGACGGCATGAAGCCGAACCCGCAGTGAACTGTCATGCGTGCGCGAGGAGCTGCTCGAGCGACTGATCGCGATGCAGCCGCCCGATCGTGTCCGCGAGCAGCGGGGCGACGTTGACGACCTCGAAGCCGGCAGGCACCTGGGTTGCGGCCTCCACCGTGTTCGCGCCGATCAGCTGACGGATCGGCAGCGCCTGCAGGCGTCGGACCGCCGGGCCGACGAAGAGCGCGTGCGTGGCCACGACCGACACGTCCGGTCTGCACCCTGCCTCCAGAAGTCCCTTGACGGCGGCTTCGACGGTGCCGCCGGTCGTAATCATGTCGTCGACGACAATCGGCGCGCGATCCCTGACGTCGCCGATGATGCTGCGGACCGAGACCTCGGACCCGCTGACTCGCGTCTTGTGGACCACGACGACCGGCGCGTGCAGATATGTCTGGTACCGCTCGGCCAGCTTCACGGCGCCGAGGTCCGGCGCGACGATCACCGGGTCGCCCGCCGCTCGGACGGCGCCGGCGAGCAGGCGCGCCGCGCTGAGATGTTCGAACGGAATCCGGACGAAGCCCTCGATCTCCGGCGCGTGGAGATCGATCGCCACCACCCGCGAGAAGCCGGCGGCCTCGATGAGGCCAGCGACCACTGCGGCCCCCACCGCTTCGCGGCCGGCAGCCCGCCGATCCTGGCGCGCGTACCCGAAGTACGGCAAGACGGCGGTCAGGCGGGCCGCGCCCGCGCGGCGGCACGCGTCGGCCAGGAAGAGCAGCTCCATGACGTGTTCGTCGACCCGAGCGCTCGTCGACTGAATCACGTACACGTCGTGGCCGCGGACGCTCTCTTCGATGTCGACGTGCAGCTCGCCATCGGCGAACCGCCGCAGCGTTCGGCGGCACGGTGTCACGGCAAGCTCACGAGCGATGCTCGCGGTGAGCGTCGGATTGGCCGAGCCAGCCAGCACGGTCAGGGTCACGACCGATTGTCGAGCAAGCGCTGTGCCTCGAGCCGCATCCGTCGATGACGTGCGGGCGCGGCATGCCGGCCGATCGTTGCGAGTTTTCGGCACGGTGCGCCGGAAAGCCGTCGGAATTTCTGAGGGCACGGTATCGCCTGCCTGCCGGCGCGGCCGGCACACTCGTTGCGGGCGTGAAGCCTACAGGAGAGTCACCATGGCGTTCGAAAATCGGGCAGCGGCGGGACAGATGCTGGCTCGCCGTCTGGAGCGGTACCGGGGCCAGCATCCGCTCGTGCTCGCAATCCCCCGCGGTGCCGTGCCGATGGGGAAGATCGTCGCCGATGCGCTGGACGGAGAGCTGGACGTCGTGCTCGTCCGCAAGCTTCGCGCGCCCTACAACCCGGAGCTCGCAATCGGATCGATCGACGAGACCGGCACGGTCTATCTGGATCCGGACACGCGTGACTTGTGGAACGAGCCGTATCTCGAGGCTGAAAAGAGCGCTCAACTGGCGACGCTGCGCCAGCGGCGGGAGCAGTATGCGCCTGCCGGAGCGCCCATCGATGCCGCCGGCCGCGTCGTCATCGTCCTGGACGATGGCATCGCCACGGGGTCGACGATGATTGCCGCGCTGCGCGCGGTGCGGGCCAGGCGCCCGGCAAAGCTCGTCGCCGCCACGGGCGTCGCGTCCGCCGAGGCGCTGCGTCTGATCCGCGACGAAGCCGACGAAGTCGTCTGTCTCGAGACGCCAGCGGTTCTGTACGCGATCGGCTACCACTTCCGCGACTTCTCGCAGGTCTCGGACGGAGAAGTCATCGAGACGCTCCGGGAAGCCCGGCGGCCGCAGGTGTCCACCCGCGCGAGTGCCTGATGTCGATGCTCGCCGTCGCCAGGACCTTTCTCGAGCACGTCTTGAGGAGGCGCACGATGGCGGCCCGCGTTTCTATCCGGCTGCCAGCGGCGCGTGCGTGCCGGCGTCGTGGATGGCCTGTTCAGTGTTCGTGAAGAACAACATGACCATGCCGGCGAGGAAGAGAACGACGAGCGACAGAATTGCGTGGCGATACGAGCCGGTCATGCCGGCGACGAGCCCGAACATGAACGGCCCAATCCACGAGGTGCCCCGTTCGGTGATCTCGTACACGCCGAAGAAGGCCGCTTCGTGTCCGGCCGGAATCATCTGCGAGAACAGCGATCGCGAGAGCGCCTGAGACCCGCCGAGCACCATCGCCAGCACCGCCCCCATGATCCACGCCTGAGCCACCGTCTGAAGGAGCCCGTACGCGTAGACCACGATGCCCGTCCAGATGACGAGCGAGACGAGGATCGCGTTCTTCGTGTTGACGAGAGCCGCAATCCGCTCGAACAGAAGGGCGCCGCCGAAGGCCACGAACTGCACCATCAGCACGAGGCCCATGAGGAACGACTCGTTTGCCTCCAGGCCCCGCGAGACGAAGAGCTCCTGGGCGAGGAACACCGAGGCGATGGAGATGACCGTCTGGATGGCGTCGTTGAACGACATGTACGCGATGAGATAGCGGCGTGTGTGGGGCAGGTGCCGCAGTTCCATCCACAGCATGCGGAGCTCGGAGAGCCCGATGACCAGATACGACCGCGTCGACGGTCGCGTGCGGGCGGCCGCGCGGGCCCGCAATCTCGCGAACGTGATCGAAGCGAATCCGCCCCACCACAGCCCGGCCGAAAGCAGCGAGAGTCGCACCGCCAGACCTCGGGAAATCCCGAGGCTGTCCGATGCGTTCACCAGCAGCAGGTTCAGAGCCAGCAGCACCCCGCCACCGAGGTAGCCAAGCGCATAGCCCTGGCTCGAAACCTTGTCCCGCCCCTCCGCGGTGGTGATGTCGTTCAGAAAGGCGTTGTAGAGAACGATCGTCACGCCGAAGGCGAAGTTGGCGGCGGCGAGCAGCATGGCGCCCGCGAGATACCGGCGGCCGGTGACGAAGAAGAGCAGACAGGTCGCGGCCACGCCCGCATAGCAGAACGCCGCCATCAGCCGCTTCTTCGCGTGGCTGTAGTCCGCGATGGCGCCGAGGAGCGGCAGGAAGAGCACCTGGAGAAACACGGATGCCGAGATGCAGTACGGGAAGAGCGAGAGCGCCGTGATCGAGCCGAACGGTCCAAACGTTGCGACGCTGCCGTTCCTGCCCACCTCGTGCTGGGCAAGAGCCGTCAGATAAGGGCCGGCGAGCACGGTGATCACCGTCGTCTGGAAGGCCGAGTTCGCCCAGTCGTACATCAGCCATCCCGCGATTTCCCGCCGGTCGTTTCGCGCGGGAGATTCGATGCCGACCGTCATGAGCGTGCGATCACCGCGCGGACTCGCCGCATTCCTGCGCGATGCAGGCGACCGCGGCGTCACGGAGACGGACCATCTCGGACCAGTCCCTGGTGCGCGGCTGGCGTGGGGCGCCAATCGTGACCGTGATGCGCCGGCGCCGGAACAGCCATGTCCCGTCCGGCAGCACGTCGCGCGTGCCCGAGAGGGCTACGGGGACGACCGGTCGCCCGGTCTCGACGGCGGCCCTGAAGGCGCCGAGCCGGAAGGGGAGCAGTCCGGGCCCCCGCACGAACGTGCCTTCGGGGAAGATCGCGAGGCGGTCGCCCTCACGGAGCCGCTGCGCGACTTCATCGGCGCCGGCCAGGCGATCGGCGAGCCCCGCCTTCTCAATCGTGACGTGCTCCGCCTTGCGGAGCACCGTGCCGACCAGCGGATATCTCAGCAGCGCGCGTTTGGCGACGAAGTGAAAGTCAACAGGAATCGCCGCCATCAGGACCACGGGATCGATGTAGCTCGCATGGTTGGCGACCAGCACGCCCGAACCGAAGGCACGAAGATGTTCGAGTCCCACGACGCGCGGACGGAGACCGCAGACCGCGAGCGCGAGCCGCGACCACCGTTTCGCCGCGCGATCCGCGTGGCGACCCGGTCGCCGGATGACCAGGATACTCCACAGCACCGGGAGCGACGCGAGCAGGACGGCCCCGATCCAGGCCGTGAACATCGTCTGCCCCAGCCATCCGGCGGATCGGCGGATCCGCGCGCCGACGGCGTCGGCCAGCAGACGCGCCCGCTGACGCGCCACCGATTCGTGTCGGCCCAGCGAACCCCGCAGATAGGCCTCGCGCATGGCGCTTCGCCGGATCTTGCCGCTCGGGGTCTTGAGGACCGTGCGGGGTTCGGCGATCACGACGACGTCGGGCGGGCTCCCGACCCCGGTGACGACGCGATCCCGCACGCCGCGTCGAAGAGCCTCCCGTCGGGCCGGATCCCGTTCCCGCGTTTCGGCAACCACGACCGCGCGCTCCGTTCCAGTGGCGGGATCGGGGATGCCGAACGCCGCCACGCAGTTCGGCCGGATGCCGGGCACGTCCGACACGGCCGCCTCGATCTCTTCGGCGCAGAGATTCCGACCGCCCTGGATGATGAGATCCTTCTCGCGTCCGGTGACGAAGAGCTCGCCGTCGGCCTGATATCCGAGATCGCCCGAAGCCATCCAGCCGTCGTGCATGGCCGCGTGCGTGGCGTCGGGGTCGCGAAAATATCCACGTGTCACGGAAGGTCCCCGGAACTGGATCCGTCCCACGACCCGCTCGCCGCGCAGACGACTTGACATGTCCACGATCCGCACTTCGTGGTCGGGCAACGGGTGACCGCACGAGACGAAGCGAAGCGCGCGCACGTCGTCGGCAGGCGCGGCGTGGATCTCGCGGGCCCGTTCGAACGGCTCGCGGGCAACGACGTCCACGCGCGGCACGCGCCGCGAAGGGGCCAGCGTCAGCGCGACCGACGATTCGGCGAGGCCGTACGCGGGACGCATGGCTTCGGGTGTGAAGCCGTACGGCGCGAAGCGGCGCGCGAATCGGGCGATCGTGTCGGGGCTCACCGCCTCGGATCCGTTCACGGCGACGCGCCACCCGCGGAGATCCAGACCCTCGATTTCGGCGTCCGTGATCTTCCGGGCGCAGAGGTCGAACGCGAAGTTCGGGGCGGCCGAGATGGTGCCGCGATGCGCGTGGATGGCCCACAGCCAGCGGGAGGGCTGCGCGAGGAACGCGAGTGGCGACATGATCGCGATCGGCACTCCGAAGTAGACCGCTCCCAGCCACAGGCCGATCAGGCCCATGTCGTGATACAGCGGCAGCCAGCTCACAGCGACGTCGCCGGAGTGGATGTCGAGAGCCTGCCCGATGCCGCGGATGTTTGCAAGGATGTTGGCGTGCGAGAGGAGCACGCCCTTCGGGTTGCCCGTGCTGCCCGACGTGTACTGGATGAGCGCCGGGTCCTCCGGCACTGGCCGTTCCGAGTCCGTTTGCGAATTCCGCACGCGGAGACGATCCGCAGTCGTGAGCGCCTCGAGGGAGGGGACCTGGCCCCGCAGGAGCGCGGCCAGGCGTTCGGCTTCTGCGAACGTGACGAGCACGCGGGCGCCGGCATTCTGAAGGATGCCTCGCTGGCGGCGCGCGTAGGCCAGCAGATCGTCGGCGCGGACCGGCGGATAGAGCGGAACGGGCACCGCGCCGATCAGGAGCGAAGCGAAGAACGTCTCGAAGAACGCCCGTTCTGTTCGCAGCAGCAGCGCCACCCGGTCGCCTCTGACGACGCCAAGACCGCGCAGGCCGCCGCCGACAGCGGCCGCGGCCGTCGCGAGCTCGCCGTAGGTGATGGGCGTCTCGGTGCCATCGTCGTTTCGCAGGTAAAGGTGGATCCGGTCCGGGGAGCGTTCGGCGTGCCACAGCAGCGCTTCGACGAGCGAGCGGGCCTCGACAGGAATCGACATCGGCGCGGGCGCTCCCGGCGCAGCCGCCTCGCGTGACGTCGCCCCGGATCCCGGGACGGCCGGCGCGGCGTGCAGGATCGCCGTCACCAGATCCCGCGGCGTGGCCGCCTCGGTCATCACGGAGTCGGGAAGTCGAACGCCGACCGCCCGTTCGAGACGAAGCAGCAGCTCCACCCGTTCGAGGCTGCCGATGCCGAGGTCGCGATCGAGCGAATCGTCCAGCGTTGGCCGCCGGACGGCCTCGCCCGACAGTTCAGCGACCAGGCCGGCAACGATGTCGAGGACCTGCTGATCGATGTGCTCGCGAGGTACCGCATGCGCGACAGCCATGGGAAGTGTCGACAGGTGGTGCAAACGGGGCACCACGCGGGATGCGGACCCGGAGATTTCCGAGTCCATCGACCGGAATCGGAGAGGAGCCGGAATTCCGGCATGCCGACATGTCCCTTCTGGCATTGCCGTTGCGACCCGTAAAAGGGGGCGTCATGGGGTCGACGATGGTGCAGCTCGACGAGGGGAAGGTTCGGCAGTACCTCGAAGGGCGTTTCGGTGGACCGGTTCGGATCCTCAGGCTCTCGGTGCTGGGAGAGGCATCCCACGCCGGCGAGCTGAAGGGTTACGGCTACGGCGTGCCGGTGAAGGTCGAGTACGAGCTGGCCGGACAGCCTCGGTCCGCAGTGCTCGAGACGGTCACGCCGGGACCGTTCGGCCATGAGCACATGGCGGATCGCGCGCAGATCCTGCTGTGGAGTCACTCGACCTTCAACCGACTGCCGCGACATGTCCGCAGCCTCGACGTCGGAGGGTTCTCGACGGACGGCTCGCTCGTGTCGGTGGGCAACGTCGAGGAGTTCTTCGCCCTGAACGAGTTCGTGTCCGGCGAGGAGTACCGCCGCGATCTCGAACGGCTTCGCGACGGCGGGGATTTGCGCGATCGCGATGTCGCTCGCGCCGATGCGCTGTGCGACTACCTCGTCGACATACATCGAGTGAGCGGGCCGGATCCGTCCCTCTATCTCAGGCGTGCGCGCGAGCTGGTCGGCCACCATGAATGCATCATGGGCATCATCGACTCGTATCCGCGCGCGTTCGATGGCTTGAAGGCGGATCTCCTCCAGGACATCGAGCGCGCGCTCGTCGAGTGGCGATGGCGTCTGAAGGAGCACAGCCACCGGCTGCGCCAGGTGCACGGCGACTTTCACCCGTGGAACGTCCTGTTCCAGGAGGGCTCGAACTTCGTCGTTCTGGATCGATCGCGCGGCGAGTGGGGGGAGCCGGCGGATGACGTCACCGCCCTGACGATCAACTACCTCTTCTTCTCGCTGCAGCGCAGTGGACGGCTGGAGGGCAGCTTCGCCACGCTGTTCTCGCGCTTCTGGCAGCGCTATGTGAAGGCCACGGGCGATGATGAGCTGCAGGCGGTCGCGGGGCCGTTCTTCGCGTTTCGAGGGCTGGTCGTCGCAAGCCCCCTGTGGTACCCGCGGCTGGGTCCGGGTGTTCGCGCGAAGCTGCTGAATTTCGTGCGCACGATCCTCGACCGGCCCAGATTCGATCCGACGTGCGTCAACGAGTACTGCCGCGGGTGAGCGATGAGTCCAGCCTTTGCCGTGTGGATCACCGGACTGCCGGCATCCGGCAAGTCGACGATCGCCCGCGCCCTCGTTCATGAGCTGGCGATCCGTGGCATCGACGTGGCGGTGCTCGAATCCGACGTGCTCCGTTCCGTGCTGACGCCGCATGCGACGTACAGCGATGAGGAACGAGACACGTTTTACCGCTCGATGGCGTACATCGGGTCGCTGCTCGTGAGCCACGGCGTGCCGGTGATCTTCGACGCCACGGCGAATCGCCGGGCGTATCGGGAAGCTGCCCGTTCCGCCATCGAGCGGTTCGTCGAGGTCTACGTCGACTGTCCGCTCGACGTCTGCATCGCCCGCGATCCCAAGAGCATCTATCGCAAGGCCCGATCAGGCGAGGCGTCGACCGTCCCCGGCGCGCAGTCGTCCTACGAACGGCCCGAGCAGCCTGACGTGGTGGTGTCCGGAAGGGGCGAGGCGGCCGCCGCCGCGCGGGCAATTCTCCGGACGCTGGAGAGGAGGGGATACGTGGGGCGCCACCTGGTGTCGAAATGAAGCGGCCGTACAAAGACCCAGGTCATGCAAGATCCGCTCTGCGCCCTCGAGGTGTCGGATGGCGTCCCTGGAATCAGTCGCTAGGACTGTCCTGTGGTTCGTCTTCTCGACCTCTCGCGACGCTCGCGTCATTGCATGACCCGAGCATCCGACAAGGGTGCAAATCGTGAGCCACGCGTTGTCGGTGGCACAGTCTCCCGGAGCTCCATCAATTTGCGCCGAATTCGTCGAAGCGGGTTGCCCGGCTGGCGCACGCCCCGGCCGGGCCTGACGTGGAGCTCGACGACTTTCCGTGAGCCAGCCGCCTTTCCGGCGCTGCGGTTGCCGTCTTCTGGAGGCGACAAGGCGCGAACCCCTATGGCTGCGTGTCCGCGGCAGCCCGCGTCTCGTACCGCGCGCGAATGGCCTGCACGATGGCGTCGGCGACGTCGCGCGCGCCCTCCACCTCCACGCGGTCCTCGACTCCGTGAATGTGCTCGGCGAGCCGGCGATCGCGAAACACGTCTTCGATCCACCGGGAGAAGTCGTGCCGGCGCAGGTGCTCCGCCAGGCGATCGCCGGGGAGCGCGGCGAGGAGTCCGGTGAACTCCTTCAACGTGTGCGCGCGCGCGCCCGGCCGGCCGCCTGACGTGAAGACGAATGCCTGCGATGGGAGCACCGGCATGTCGAGGTATTTCATACGGTGGCGCACATGCGCGGTCAGGCGCGGTGCCAGCTGGAACCGGCGGATCTGCCCGTGAGCCTCTTCGGCACCCGGCAGCAGGGCGGCCTCCGTGGTTGCGAGATCCCGGAACAGATCGGGCGAGGCGCCGGCGCAGGGCCGCGGTCGGCACATGGCGAGGAGCGTTTTGGCCTCCTCAGGGTCGGTCTCGCGGGTGACCAGCGCCACGGCGTCGGGCGTGTCACGGACAGGCGCGGGCAGGCTGGATACGCGGTAGGTGACGAAGATGTATCCGGCCAGCTCCGGGTCGATCATCTGCATGACGTCGGCGCCGCTCAGGAAGTAATGCGCCTCGTCGAGCAGGATCTTGTGCGGCAGACCGGTGCTCCGGCGAAGCGTCACGAGCAGCGGAAGCAGCGTGCGGAGGTATTCGCGCTTGTCGTGGTGCGGCATCTTCGCCAGATCGATGACAAGGCTCACGTCGGGGTGGCGCAGGGCGCGGGCGAGCTCGCGGGCCCGCGGCGGTGGATCGTCGCCGCCGAGCGTGATGACCCCCGGGAGCGCTTCGAGCGAGCTGTAGTCGCCCTCCGGGTCGATGATGCACAGGCAATAGCCCTGGAGAATCGATTGTTCGCACAGGAGCCCCGCGAGCCACGACTTCCCCGTCCCGGGCTCGCCGGCAATCAGGATGGTGCGGCCGCGGACGGCGAGGCTGACCTCCTCACCGTCGTGCTCGCGGCCGAGCACGAGCCGCCGGCGGCCCATCTGGTGCGCCGACAGCCGCGGCTGCCGCGAGACGCGCCGGATGTAGTCGGCGACCGCGATCGGACCGGGGCCGGCGATCACCTCGTCGGCCACTTCCCGCAGGGCGCTGCTGCCCCATCCGACCGCGACCCCGACCTCGCACGCGTCGAGCAGATCGTGATCATTTTCGGCGTCGCCGATCCCGACGGTGTTGTGGATCGAGACCCTGAGCGCAAACAGCGCCTGTCGCAGCCCGGTCGACTTGGCCACGGCCTGCGGCAGGATCATGAGACGTCCACGATTGAAGGCCAGGATCAGCGGCTGTTCGAGCGCGCGGATTACATCGAGCGCCGGCCGGGCCCAGTTCGCATCGGCCTCGAGCACGCACTCGCCGGCCGTGAACGGGACGCCGCGCCGCTGCATTTCGTCGAGGAACACCGGACTGGGACGATGGCCGAGCACGACGTGCCGCCCGCTCGCGGGGTACTCGAGTACCGCGCCGTTCTCGGCAACGACCGCGTCGAAACAGGTCACGTCTCCCGCCACCGCATGGAGGTCGGCCAGGCGCCGTCCGGTGACGAGGACGACGATGATTCCGCGCTGGCGCACCTCCCCGATTGCCTCACGGACGCGGGGATCGAACACCCCATCTGTAGCGATGGTGCCGTCGTAATCGAGCGCGAGCGCCGACAGTTTCATGCGGGTTTTCCAGCAGAGCCGCCGGTTTCACGGCAGGTCATCCGCAGCGGTATCGCCCGCTGCGCCCCCCGCCGGAGATCATTCCGCCGTCCGTCGATGCTGGTACTGCAATTGCCTTGCTCGAATATGTGACGGCCTGTCCGGAGAAGGCCAGGCGCGTCGACGCGAACGAGGTGCAGTATGACCCGAGCCAAGGAACCGGCCGCGGCAAAGCTGCCGGTGGCGGTGCCAATCAACGGGCAGTCGCTGCTGGGCGACCTCGGCATGACTCCGGATTCCCGCGGGATCGTGGTGTTCGCGCACGGGAGCGGCAGCAGCCGGCTCAGCCCGCGGAACCAGTACGTCGCGCGGACGTTGGAGCGGCGCAATCTCGCCACGCTGCTGATTGACCTGCTGACTCCCCAGGAGGAGGCCGTCGACGACCTGACCGCGGAGTACCGGTTCGACATCCCGATGCTCGCCGGCCGGCTCGTCACGATTGTCGACTGGCTGCGGCGGCGAACGGACACGGCGTCACTGCCGATCGGCCTCTTCGGCGCCAGCACGGGCGGCGGCGCGGCGCTGATCGCCGCGGCGGACCGCCCGCGCGAGATCGCGGCGGTCGTGTCGCGGGGCGGCCGGCCCGATCTGGCGGACGCGGCGCTGACGAAGGTCACGACGCCGACGCTGCTGATCGTGGGCGGACTCGATACGCCGGTGATTCAGATGAACCGCGATGCGATGCGGAGGATGCATGGCGAGGTGACGCTCGAGATCGTGCCAGGCGCGACGCATCTGTTCGAGGAGCCCGGAACGCTCGAGCGCGTCGCGGATCTCGCGGGCGACTGGTTCGTCGCCCACCTGCAGCCGGCGGTCGCGACGCACGCGCATGAGTGAGGTCGTTCTCGAAACGCGGCGCCTGACACGCCGGTTCGTCGATCCGATCGCGGTTGACGACCGTGTTTCTGACCACCCGCGAGGTCGGGGAAGCGGATGCGCAAGTTCGGAAGCTGAGGCACGATCCGACGGAACTTACGCGCTCCGATGAATTCAGGCGGGGACGTTTGTCGCTCGGGGTCAGCGCGCCGCGTCGGCGCGCAGCGGTTCCTTCGGCGTGCCGTGCAGTGCGTGCTTCAGGACGTCCTTCCGCGCCTGCGTGAACCGCTGGCCCTCCTCGTAGAGGCTGTCGTAGATCTCCTGGAACAGGCCGAGCGCTCTGCCAACTTCCTCGCGCGTGAAGGCCGGATCGGGCCATTGATACCGGCGGGCGGCGACATCGCTCCAGATCTGACCGAGCCCGTCGAGGGCGCCCTCCGCAGCGCCGGAGTACAGTCCCTCGAACGCTCGATGTTCGGCCTGGAGCGCGTCGAAGAGCGATCCGGCGAGCCGTCGCGGCGTGACGCTCTGGGCCTCGAGCGCTTCGTGGAAGGCGCCCCAGTAGTCGTTGAGGAACCGGGCGAATACCTCCTTGAACGCACTCTCGGTCATGGTCGTTCTCCTGCGAGCCTCCGGACGAAGAAATCAGGATTCCGCCCTGGTGGCGCTCGCTCGACTGTTCTGACTCAACGGTCTGAGCAAATGCGATACCGGGACCGGATGCAGTGGCCAGCGTCCCGGATATTGCGGCTGACGGCATCGCGATGGACCGAACCCGATTTCATCAGAGTGATGCGCGCCGGAAATCCGGCGGTCGCCGGGCCATGGCACAGCAAATGCTCCCGTCCATGACTCAAGACTGCAAAACGTCGGAGTGGCGGCGTGTCGGACCGCTCCGAATATTTCGCTGCTTCTGAAGGGGGAGTGCCATGGCCAGGAAGGACGTCGCGCTGCGCAAGGCTGAGACGATCCTCGACGAGCTCGAGCAGCTGAACAGTGCGATCAGACGGCGGGCATACGACCTGTTCCGCAATCGCGGGGAGTTGTGGGGCGGTCCGCTCGCGGACTGGTTCAACGCCGAGCGACAGCTGGTGTGGAAGCCGGCAATCGAGCTGCGCCAGAGGGACAAGCACTTCGAGGTGCTGGCGGCGACCCCGGGAGTCGAGGCGAAGGACCTGGACGTTCAGATCACCCCCGAGGACGTGTTGATCAAGGCGGACATCGGGCATACCCATACGCCGGAAGAGGGTACGGTTCGCGTGTGTGAATTCACCGGCGGGCAGCTCTTCCGCTCCATTCATTTCCCCGAGAGGATCGATCCAGACACCGTGACGGCGGAGTATCGCAACGGCATGCTGCGCCTGACGGTTTCGATCGCGAAGCCGGCCGCCCACAAGATCGAGATCAAAGCCGCGTGAGCGAGCCGGGGAACCGAACGGCCCGTTCGATTCCCCGGACTGTCCGCGTGATGCCATGCAGCGGGTGATTCTCGGGCTCGCCTTGATCGCCATGTCGTCGGTCGCCCAGCTCCCGCGCGATGCCGTGAAGTTGCCGGCACCGCAGCCTACCGGCGGGGTGTCGCTGAACGACGCGCTCGCCGCGCGCCGGTCGGTGCGCGAATTCGCGTCCGGCCCTCTCACATGGGGCCAGATCGGCCAGCTGCTGTGGGCCGCTCAGGGCGTCACGCACGACGACGGCAAGCGCACGGCGCCGTCAGCGGGCGCGACGTACCCGCTGGAGCTGTACGTCGCCACGGCGGCTGGTCTCTACCACTACCTGCCGGCGCGGCACGAGGTGGTTCGCGTCGCTGTGCAGGATGTACGGCCCGATATCCGGCGCGCAGCAGGCGCCCAGGCCGCGGTCGATGCGCCCGCGCTCTTCGTGTTCGCGGCCGCACCCGCGCGGACGGCAGGCCGCTACGGCGATCGCGCGATGCGGTACGTGTACATCGAAACCGGACATGCAGCCCAGAACCTGCTGCTCGAGGCGGCGGCCCTGGGCCTGGCCGCCGTGCCGGTCGGCTCCTTCACCGACCGCGACATGCATCGGGCTCTTGGACTTCCCGCGGATCAGGTTGTCGTGTACGTGGTCCCGGTCGGGCGCGGGCGCTAGCAGGAGGGAAGACCCGGGTCATTCGAACAACGGTCCGGCGCCCGACGCGCTCCGGATATATCCCATGGATGTCAGTCTCCCGACTCCCCATGCAGATCCGGACTCGGAACGATCGTCGCGGTCACGCTGCCGTCTGACCCGAGCTAGCCGAACGGAATGCAATCGGGGCACCAGCCAGGGAAATGGCGAATTTCGCGCGCACGGGAACGAGGGCGTCTGCCGATCGCCACGGAATCGCCGGGAAGCCGGCCGTCCAGCCGGGATTCCGCCCGGCGGCGCCGCCCTTCGGTCCTTCTGGCGTACTGCTGGTTTCCTGGATCGCGTCGCGTTTCCGGTTCCGCCAACCTATGATGTCAGGTGGGTCGGCGCCTCCCGGGCGGCCCGACAGCACGAGAAGAAGGTGACGACATGGATCGGCGCGAGACCGAGCGGCTCCTCGACGGAATCCGGCGCGCGCGCGCGGCCGGCGAGCCCCTGGCGCTCGCGACGATCGTGCGTGTGCGAGGCAGCGCGTATCGGCGTGAAGGCACCCGCATGCTGGTCCGCCGCGACGGGACGTACGAGTGCGCGCTCTCCGGCGGGTGTCTCGAGCCGGCGGTGGCCGTTGCCGCCGCGCGCGTGATCGCCTCTGGCGAGCCGGTCGTTGTGAGCTACGACCTGACGGACGAATCCATCTGGGGGCTGGGCATCGGCTGCAGCGGCGCCGTCGACATCCGCATCGAGCGGCTCGACGAGGACGACATTCTGACCGAGTGGCTGCGGGTTCTCGAGCAGGGAGAACGCGCGGTGCTTGTCACGCCCCTGGCCGGAGCTTCGGGACGGGCCATCGTTCGTAGCGGCGAGGTCCTCGGACATTTGACCGATCCCGGAGTCGAGCGTGACGCCATCGCGCGCGCCCGCGACCGGCTGCGTGATCAGTACGGCGCATCGGGCTCCGAGCGGAGCGGCGACTCGGAAGTCTTTTTCGAAATCAGCGTGCCACCGCCCGAACTGATCATCTTCGGCGCCGGCGACGATGCCGTGCCGGTCGCCCGGCTGGGGTGGACGCTGGGATTCGTCGTGACCGTCGTCGACGTGCGCGAGACGCTGTTGGCGCCGGACCGCTTTCCGGACGCAACGCTGGTCTGCGCGCACTTCGGTGACTTCGGCGCGAAGGTCAGGCTGCGCGCGGGCAGCTTCGCGATTGTGATGAACCACCAGCTCGAGCGCGATCGTCAGAGCCTTCGCTTCTGCCTGGAGTCCGACGCCTCGTACATCGGCGTGCTCGGGCCCCGTTCGCGCTACCAGAACCTGCTGGATGGTCTCGCCGGAGAGGGATACGTGCCGGACCCCTCGAAGCTGTCGCGTGTGCGCAGCCCGGTGGGCCTCTCCCTGGGTGCGGAGACGCCGGAAGAAGTGGCCGTCTCGATTGTCGCTGAAATCCTGGCGATCCGGCGTGGGTTCGAGGGAGGATTCCTCAGCGGGTCGGTCGGCAGCCTTCACCGTCCCGAAGACAGCCGGCTCCTGGCCCGTTCGTAATCCGCCGGGGTGTCGATGTCCAGCAGGAGCTCGGGTGGAAACTGGAGCACGATCATCTGGTCGCGGTGGCGTTCGAGCACGACGCGGGCGCCGTGCTCTAGGACGGCGAGCTCCGGAAACAGGTCATGACGGAACAGGTGCGGCGGCGCCGTCACCTCGCCGTAGCGGACGCTGACGATCGAGGGCGTCTCGCGGCGGTAGGTATCGAGCACGGTGCGGTACTCGCGGGCGGTCAAGAACGGCTGGTCGGCGAGCGCGAACATGGCGGCGCCGGCGTCGCCCAGATGTTCGACCGCCGTGCGGAACGAGCTGCCCAGTCCGGTCGCGTACTTCGCGTTGACCGCCTGGCGCACCGGCAGTCCTTCGAGCGCGGCGAGCACCGTCGCGTGCTGGTGGCCGACAACGACGATGACGTCGTCGAAGCCGCTGTCGCAGACCTGACGGACGGTCCGACGCACGATTGGCTCGCCGTCGAGCGGCAGCATCAGCTTCTGCGGGCCGCCCATCCGGGTGGATGCGCCCGCGGCGAGGACGACGGCGCTCACGGTCGGCATCGTTATAATGTACGCGTTTTTCACGATCGGCCGCACACGTAAGGAGGTTCGCAGTGATTCCCGCAGCCTTCGAGTACCTCCGAGCCCATTCCGTCGATGAAGCGTTTGGACTCCTTCAGCAACACGGCGCCGAGGCGCGCGTGCTGGCCGGAGGGCAGAGTCTCATTCCGGCGATGCGGTTCCGCCTGGCGCGCCCGGGCGTCCTGGTGGACATCAACGGGGTGCGCGAGCTGAACTACCTCCGCCCCGGCGACAAGGCGCTGGCCGTCGGCGCGACCGCGCGCGACGTCGACATCGAACGCGCGCCATGGGTGCGCGAGCGCCGGTGGACGCTCCTGCACGACGTCTCGCGCGTCGTGGCCGATCCGGTCGTGCGGCAGATGGGGACGGTCGTCGGCAGCCTGTGCCACAACGATCCGTCGGGCGACTGGACCGCGGCCGCGCTGGCCTCGCGCGCCGAAGTCGTCGTGCGCGGAAAGGCCGGGACGCGGACCGTTGCGATCGACCAGTTCCTCGTCGACAGCTTCACGACGGCGGTCGGCGAAGGCGAGATGGCGGTGGAGGTCCGCTTTCCCGTTCCCGACGATCGCACGGCCGGCTCGTACCAGAAGGTCGAGCGCAAGGTGGGCGACTTCGCGACGGCCGCGGCCGCCGTGCAGATCTCGTTGAGCGGGGACGGCACGATTCGCAGCGCGGGCGTGGCGCTGTCGGCCGCGGGCCCGTGCGCCGTGCGCGTCGACGAGGCCGAGCGCCTCCTCGCCGGGCAGAAGCCGACGCGGGACGTGATTCGCGCCGCTGCCGACGCCGCCTCGCGCCGCAGCTCCCCGCAGGCCGATCTGCGGGGCAGCGTGGAATACAAGAAGAACCTGGCCGGTGTGCTCGTCGCGCGAGGCGTCGGTCAGGCCCTGGCGCGCCTGGGGGTGCAGCTATGAGAATCACGGTGAAGGTCAACGGGACCGTCTACGAGCGCGACGTCGAGCCGCGCACGCTGCTCGCGTACTTCCTCCGCGAAGACTGCGGGCTGACCGGCACCCACGTCGGGTGCGACACGTCGAGCTGCGGCTGCTGCGTCGTGGTGATGGACGGCGAGCGGGCGGTGAAGTCCTGCACGATGTTCGCGGCGCAGGCCGACGGCCACGAGATCCTCACGGTCGAAGGGCTCGCCGACGGCGCGACGCTCCATCCCCTGCAGCAGGGCTTCTGGGATCAGCACGGGCTGCAGTGCGGCTACTGCACGCCGGGCATGATGCTGACCGCGTACGCGCTCCTGAAGCACATCCCCCAGCCGAGCGAGGCCGACATTCGCGAGGGGCTCGCCGGGAACCTGTGCCGGTGCACCGGATACCAGAACATCGTCAAGGCCGTGCAGCAGGCGGCCGGGGCGCTGCGCCAGCCGGCCGGCGTCAAGTAACGGGACGCGAGGATCAGCCATGAGTACTGAAGCGAAACCCGCAGGTTGCCTCGGCGTCGGGATGAAGCGGAAGGAAGATCCGCGGTTCATCCAGGGCAAGGGGCACTACGTCGACGACATTTCGCTGCCCGGCATGCTGTACATGGCGCTCGTGCGGAGCACGTATCCGCACGCCGAGATCGCCTCGATCGACATCAGCGAGGCGATGAAGGTGCCCGGCGTCAAGGCGGTCATCACCGGGAAGGATCTCGAGGCCGCGGGGCTCGGCTGGCTGCCGACGTTCCACGGTCTCGACAAGCAGATGGTGCTGGCGATCGGCAAGGTGCTGTTCCAGTATCAGGAGGTCGCTGCCGTCTTTGCCGAGACGCGCGCGGCGGCCGCCGACGGTGCCGAGGCCGTTCAGGTGGACTACAAGCCGCTGCCGGTCGTCGCCGATCCGTTTGCGGCGAAGTCCGACAAGGTCATCCTGCGTCCCGACCGCGAGAAGAAGACGAACCGGATCTATCACTGGGAGGTCGGCGACAGGGACGGCACGTCCCGCGCGCTGGCGGCCAGCCCGAAGCGCGTCAGCCAGCGCATCTGGTTCCAGCGCTGCCATCCGGCGCCGCTCGAGCCGTGCGGCTGCGTCGCGCTGTTCGACACGATGGGCCGGCTGCAGTTCCACGTGACGTCGCAGGCGCCGCACGTCTACCGGACCGCGCTGGCCATCGTGACGGGCATTCCCGAAGACAAGATCCACGTCATCTCGCCCGACATCGGCGGCGGCTTCGGGAACAAGGTGCCGGTGTATCCCGGCTACGTCTGCGCCATCGTGGGCGCCCTGAAGCTCGGACGGCCCGTCAAGTGGATCGAGACGCGAACGGAAAACCTGACGAGCACCGGCTTCGCGCGCGACTATCACATGGACGTGGAGATCGGCGCGACGGAGGACGGCCGCGTCACCGCACTGCACGTGGCCACGACCGCCGACCACGGCGCGTTCGACGCGGCGGCCGATCCCACGAAGTATCCGGCCGGCATGTTCGGCATCGTGACCGGCAGCTACGACATCCCGATGGCCCACGCGGAAGTCGATGCTTTCTTCACGAACAAGGCGCCGGGCGGGATCGCCTACCGCTGCTCCTTCCGCGTCACCGAAGCGAGCTTTGCGATCGAGCGCGCGATGGACATCCTGGCCGACGAGCTCCACATGGATCCGGTCGAGCTGCGCCGCAGGAACTTCGTGAAGAAGGAGCAGTTCCCGTACGCGTCGCAGCTGGGCTTCACCTACGACAGCGGCGACTACCACAAGACGCTCGACACGGCGCTCGAGAAGATCGGGTACCAGGCGCTGCTGAAGGAGCAGGCCGAGAAGCGCGCGCGCGGCGAGCTGATGGGGATCGGCTTCTCGACGTTCACCGAGGTCGTGGGCGCCGGACCGTCGAAGCACTTCGACATCCTCGGCATCAAGATGTTCGACAGCGCCGAGATCCGGATCCATCCGACCGGTGCGGGCATCGTACGCGCCGGCACGAAGTCGCAGGGGCAGGGACACGAGACGACGTGGGCGCAGATCGTCGGCGAGGAGCTCGGGCTCGATCCGCAGAACATCATGGTGGAGGAGGGCGACACGGACACCGCGCCGTACGGCCTCGGCACGTACGCGAGCCGCAGCACGCCGGTCGCCGGCGCCGCCATCGCGATGGCCGCCCGCCGCGTCCGCGAGAAGGCGCGGAAGGTGGCGGCGCACCTGCTCGAGGTCGGCGAGGCCGACGTCGAGTGGAAGGACTACAGGTTCCAGGTGAAGGGCGTGCCCGCGAAGAGCGTCACGATGAAGGAGGTGGCGTTCGCCGCGTACACCAACATGGCGCAGAACGAGCCGGGACTCGAGGCGACGTACTACTACGACCCGCCGAACATGACGTTCCCGAACGGCACGTACGTCGCGGTCGTCGACGTCGATCGGGAGACCGGCGAGGTGAAGGTGCGCCGGTTCCTCGCCGTCGACGACTGCGGCACGATCATCAACCCGGTCGTCGTCGAAGGGCAGATCCACGGCGGGCTGACCGAGGGGTTCGCCATCGCGTTCATGCAGGAAATCCAGTACGACAGCGAGGGGAACAACCTCAACACCAACTTCACCGACTACCTCGTGCCGACCTCGCTCGAGACGCCGCACTGGGAGACGGCCAACACGGTCACGCCGAGCCCCCATCATCCGATCGGCGCCAAGGGCGTCGGCGAGAGCCCGAACGTCGGCAGCCCGGCGGCGTTCGTCAACGCGGTGATCGACGCGCTCTCGCCGCTCGGCGTCCGGCATATCGACATGCCGGTGACGCGCGACAAGGTGTGGCGGGCGATCCGCGAGGCGGCGGCCGGGAAGGCGCCGCGATGAATCTGCAGTACAGCGGCGAGGAGAAGATCGCGGCCAGCCCGGCGACGGTGTGGGCGTTCGTCCAAGATCCGGAAAAGGTCGGCCGCTCCCTGCCGGACGTCGTCGAAGTGCACGTGCAGGACCCGACGCACGTCGATGCCGTCGTGCGGGTGGCGGTCGGCCCGGTTCGCGGGAAGTTCAAGCTGAAGCTGGAGCTCGTGCCGGCTCCGTCGCAGCACCGGGTCGACATGAAGATTTCCGGCGGCGGCTTCGGCAGCGCGGTAGACATGACGGCCGGCGCCGACGTCGTCGATGCGGGCGACGGCGCGACGACGCTCCTGAAGTGGAGCGGCGAAGCCGTCGCGCGCGGCCCCGTGGCGGCGATCGGCGGCCGCGTCCTCGATGCCCAGGCGAGGAAGCTGATCGAGCAGGCGTTCGCCAACGTGCGCCAGCAGCTCACGACCTGACCTTTCCGATCGCCCGGCTGACAGCGTGGTTGCCATGGACGTGTTCGAGCAGATCGCGGCGCTCCGGCGCGAGGGACAGTCGTTCGCCGTCGCCACCGTCGTGGCGCGGCGGCCGCCGGTGTCGTCGCATCTCGGCGATCGCGCGATCGTATTCGCCGACGGGCGCATGCAGGGATTCGTCGGCGGCGCGTGCTCGCGCGAGATCGTCAGAAGACAGGCGCTCGAAGCGCTGCGGACCCGGTCCGGCCGGCTGGTCTCCGTCCGGCCCGATGCGGATGCGGCGGGCGAATCGACCGCCGAACACGTGGTCGTGCCGATGACATGCGTTTCCGAAGGCGCCGTCGACGTCTACATCGAGCCGTTCGTGCAGCCGCGGCGGCTGGTGGTCGTGGGCGCGACGCCGGTCGCCGGGTCGCTGGCGCGGCTCGCGCGCAGCATGAACTACGACGTCGTCCGCGTGGTGGACGGCCCCGAGCAGCGCGATATCGAGGACGAGGCCGCGTCGCTCGGCGTGACCGTGGCCGCGCTCGACGCCCTCGAAGCCATCCTGCGGGAGGGCCGCGCGGCGGGCGCCGACCAGGCGGCCGTCGTCGCGTCGCAGGGCCACTACGACGAGCAGGCGCTCGAATCGATCCTCAGGGGCGATGTGTCCTACGTCGGGCTGGTCGCCTCGCGTACACGCGGCGCTGCGATTCGTCGAGCGCTCGAGGAGAGGGCCGTGTCCGGACTCGACGCCGTCCACAATCCGGCGGGGCTCGATCTCGGCGCGCGGACGCCGCCGGAGGTCGCGCTGTCGATCGTCGCGGAAATCGTCAGGCTCCGCCCGGACGGTGCGCGGCAGGAGAGCGATGTCGCGGCGACGGCGGCGCCCATCGTTGCCGCGGCGGCGCCTCCGACGACCGCCACTGATCCCGTGTGCGGGATGGAGGTCGACGTCGCGACCGCGCGCCATTCGGCCGAAGTGGGCGGCGTCACGTACTACTTCTGCTGCGCCGGCTGCCGCGCGCGATTCCTCAAGGACCCGTCGCAGTTCCCGATCGGCGCCTTGTGAACCATGTGAACCCCGTGAATCCTGTGAACCCCGAGAGATGACCGACGCTCCGACGATTCGCGCCCGGTTCCGCGAGCGCGGGTTCGTCGTCGACGAAGCCTTCGCGACCGCCCTCCAGATCATGCTCGCCCTCGAGAAGCCGCTGCTCATCGAGGGTCCGGCCGGCGTCGGCAAGACCGAGAGCGCCAAAGTGCTCGCCGAGGTGCTCGACACGCGGCTGATTCGGCTGCAGTGCTACGAGGGGCTGGACGCGATGGCGGCGCTGTACGAGTGGAACTATCCGCGTCAGATGCTGCACGCCCGGCTCAGCGAGACCGAGCGCGTCACGCTCGATGAGCGCGAGACGCAGATCTTCAGCGAGCGGTTCCTGCTCAAGAGGCCGCTGCTCGACGCGATCACGCAGGATCGATCGCCGGTGCTGCTGATCGACGAGGTGGATCGGGCGGACGAGGCCTTCGAGGCGTTCCTGCTCGAGGTGCTGGCCGAGTGGCAGGTGACGATCCCCGAGCTCGGCACGATTCGCGCCCGGCACAAACCGCACGTGGTCGTGACCAGCAACCGGACGCGGGAGCTGTCGGACGCCCTCCGCCGGCGGTGCCTGTTTCTGTGGCTGCCGTATCCCTCGCTGGAGCACGAGATCGACATCCTGCACGCGCGCGTGCCCGGCCTGTCGGATCGCCTGGCGCAGCAGATTGCCCGGCTGATGCAGCTGCTCCGGAGCCTGTCGCTGCAGAAGCCGCCGGGTGTGGCCGAGAGCCTCGACTGGGCGATGGCGCTCATGAGCCTGCACCGCGATCATCTCGATGCAGAAGCGCTCGAGCAGACGCTGGCGTGCGTGCTGAAAGTGCACGAGGATCGCGGCGTCGTCGAAGCGCATCGTGCGGCGCTCGATCCGATTCTCGGCGGCGAGCCCGCGCCGGGCGGATCCGGGGTGGAGACCGATTTCGGGCTCGGCTCCGTCTCCACGCCGACCCGCTGATGTACCCGTTCGGCAGCCTGCCTCTCAACCTGATCGCGTTCGGCCGCGTCCTGCGGGTCGAGCATGGGTTCCGTATCGGCGCCGGCGAGCTGCGCGACGCGGCGCGGGCGCTGGAGATCGTGGATCTCTCAGACGAGCGCGCCGTGCGCGATGCCCTTCGACCCGTTCTGAGCAGCACGGAAGCCGACACCCGCGCCTTCGATCAGGCGTTCACGACCTTCTTCTTCCCCGGGCCGGCCGGTGTGCCGCAGCGCCCGATGTCGCGCGCGCGTGTCGACGCGGACGACCCGGCCGATCCGGGGATCGAAGCCGGGCACCGGCCGGCGTCAGGCGGGATCGAGGAGGAGGAAGGGCCGGCGCCCCCTGTCGCGCCCGTCGAGCCGCTCGCGACGGCGGGAGCCGACGCCGCGGCGCGGGCGCTCGTGGCGCGCGCCAGCTACAGCCCGCTCGACGCCGACGCCGACGGCGAGGCGCCGGAGTTGACGCGGGCGGAGCCTGCGTGGCGCGAAGCTGCGCGGGCGCTCGTGCGGCGTCTGCAGTTCGGGCTGTCGCGAAGGTGGCAGCCGGCGCCGAGAGGACAGCGGTTCCATCTTCGCCGCACCCTGAGAGCCAGCCTGCAGACCGGCGGCGAGGCGTTGACCGTGCGATGGCTGCGGCGTCCCAGGCGCACTCCGAGATTCGTGCTGCTGATCGACGGCAGCCGCTCGATGGGCGCCTACGCACGGACCGCGCTTCGGATCGCGGTGGCGCTTGCGGGCGCGACGGTGCGGCTGGAGGCGTTCACGTTCTCGACGGCGCTCCAGCGCGTGACGAACGACGTGCGGCGCGCGGCTGCGGGCGAAACACGCCCGCTCGAGCCTGCGCCGCATGCGTGGGCCGGCGGTACGAGCATCGGCCGCTGCCTCCGCGACTTCCTGCTGCAATTCGGCGCGCGCCTGGTCGGGCGAGACACGATCGTCGTGATCGTGAGCGACGGCCTCGACGTCGGCGAGCCCGACGTGCTGCGCGCGGCCATGCGCGAGTTGCACCGGCGATCGGCCGGCGTCGTGTGGCTGAACCCTCTCCTCGAGACGGCCGGCTACGAACCGAGCGCCGCCGGCATGCGCGCGGCACGGCCGTACATCACCACCTTTGCCTGCGTGAACGACCCGGCGGGGCTCGCGCGCCTGTCGCGTCTCGTGCGCGCGCGGGCGTGAGCCTCGCGCGCCCTCGCCGCGCCGATTCGGCTCGTGCCGGGAACCCGTCGCCTTGCTCAGCCCGCCTCGACCTGCACGCTGGTTCGGACGTCGTCTCTTTCCTTTGCCTGCCGCCCGGTCTGGTACGCGACGTGCGATCGGTATCTTTCGCGGCCGGGCGAGATGAAAGTCCTCCCGGAAACGATGCGCACGGCGAGCGGCCGACAAGGTGCGAAGGCATGAGTACGAGACAGGTCCGGTACGCGCTGGCGGGCGGGATGCTCGGCCTCGGAGCGCCGGCCGGTCTGCTGCTGTTCCGCTTGCTGCGGCGCGGGCTGTCGGTGCGCTCCGCCGGACGGGAAATCGGCGCGGATCTCGAGACCTACTTCTTCGCAGGCGCGTCGACCACTCTCGCGTTGGCGATGTTCGGCGGCATCCTGGGCCGGTTTGCCGACCGGCTGGCGCAGCTCGCCATGACCGATTCGCTGACACACCTGTTCAACGCGCGTGCGTTCGACGAGCGCCTGCATCAGGAACTGGAACGGGCGGCTCGTTATCACGAGCCGCTGTCGCTGCTGATGATCGATCTCGACGGCCTCAAGCGCGTCAACGACACATATGGGCACGAGGCGGGCGATGCGGCGCTTCGGTCGATTGCATCGGTCATCCGCCTGGGGCTGCGCGAGATCGACGTGGGCGCGCGTCTTGGCGGCGACGAGTTCGCCGTGCTCGCGCCCAGCACGGACGCGGAATCGGCGCTCGTGCTCGCCGAGCGGCTGCGCGCGCTCGTCGCGAAGCGAGCCGACGGCCGCACCGGCCGCGGCACGACCATCTCCATCGGGTCCGCTTCGCTCGCGCCCTCCGGCGGTCAGGTCGTCACGGCGACGGCCCTGATGACCGCCGCCGACGAAGCGCTCTATCAGGCGAAGCGCCAGGGTGGAAACCGGGTGGTCACCATCGGGCGGCGGCATACGGCGTGAACACGTCGCGCCGATGAACGCGCTGGCGGCCGGGCGCGAGGGAGACGGAGACGGCGCTGGCAATGGCGCTGTTTGACCTCAGCACAGGAGCCACACCTATGGCCGACCATGACACCGAGTCCATCAGCGGGCTGATACACAGCATCCTGGAAGACGCGCGCGGCCTGATTCGCGAGGAGATCGGACTGGCGCGCGCCGAAATTCGTGAAGAGTTCTCGAACATCCAGACGGCCGGGATTGCGTTCGGCGCGGCGGCGCTCGCGGCGTTCATCGGTGCGCTCCTGCTGTGCGGCGCCATCGGCGGAGCCGTCGCCCACCTCCTGCGCTGGCCGCCGTGGACCGGCTACGGCATCGTCGCGGTGCTGCTGCTCGGGAGTGCGTTTCTGCTGGTGCGCTACGGGAGACGGCGGCTCGCTGACGTTCGCGGTCTTCCGGTGACGACCGGGACCATCAAGGAGAACCTGGCGTGGATGCAGAGCAAGTCCGCCGGGAAATGAAGATCGCCAGGGCGTCGATCGATCGCCGGCGGGAGGCCGTGATGCGGCGCGGGCGGATTACCAGCTGTTGAGGGCGAGGGCGGAATCGAGGCCGGGCAGATCGGCTCCCGCCGTGTGCACCGCCCGGGCGAACCCGTCGGCGACCGATTCGAGCGTATCGGCCTGGGCGGAGGCCTCGTAATCCTCGATGACGCGGAGCGGGTTGTTGAATTTCATCGCTACCTGATATTGCGGGCCTGCCGAGGCGAGAGCCGTCAGCTGGCATCGCACGACCCGTCCCCGGAGCCGCTGAGAGGCGTCGGCCATCAGAATCTCGAGCTGGCCCTCGCTGCCCGGCCGCAGTCGCTGCCCGCAATCGAACAGGATTCCTCCGCTCGAGAGATTGATCACCTGCACCGTCTCGGAGGCCACGCGGGCACCGATGATCTGCGGCAGCTCGTTCAGCGGCCGTCGGGGAGACGATCGGCGGTCGGACGGATCCTTCAGAACCCCCATTGCATCTCTCCATGTGTGTCTTGAGGCGGCGTTTCCCGACCGACCGTTTCGGTGGGCGTTTTCGGATCGACGGGCGATTCCCCGGTGATGGTGTCCCCGGCAGGTTTCTCCCGGGCGGACACGTCTGCGAGCGATGCTTCCTGGCCCGGCGTCTCCAGGACCGACGTCTCATGAACAGGCGTCAGTTGAACGGAGTATTCCTGGAGGCGTATCTCCCGGAAGGGCAGCGCCTCGCCGCACGTCGTCGCCGCTTCCGGATCGGCCGGCGCGTGCGCGTCGGATTCCGTACGGATCTCTTCCACGTTCCCGCAGTCGTCGACCAGCCGCTCCACGCGGGCGCTCACGGCCTGCAGCGAGCCGAGGAGGCCGGCCAGTTTGCCCTGCCACTGCCTGCGCTGGTCGATGGCCTGCTCGACGCGCGTCCGTTCCGCCTCGCGGATACGCTCGATCTCTTCCTGGATGGCGAGCTGCGCTTCGGCCGTGCGGGCGAGCTCGTCTTCCAGCTCCCGGATATCCTGACGGAACTGTTCGCGCTCGCGCTGATGGCCCCGCTCCGCCTCTTCGAGCCTGATCCGGGACGTCTCGCGCTCCGCCGTCAGCTCCGCGGACAGGGCCGCCTCCCGGTGTTCGAGCTGGCCTACCTTTATTCGCAGCGCCTCGGCTTCGCCGACGAGCGCTTCGCGTTCGGCAGCCAGCGCCCCGTGTTCGGCAACCAGCGCTTCGCGCTCGAGCCGCCACTGGTTCGCCGCCTCTGCGTGCTCCGCCTCGGCGTCGATCAGTGCAGCCCGCATCCGATTCCGCGTCTCGCGAAGCGTGTCGCCGATCGTCTGCTGTTCGGCCTTGATTCTCGCGGAGAGCCGATCGCATTCCGCCCTGGACTCTCCGAGCGCCTGTTCCAGACCCGTGCGCTCGGCGATGTGCTGCGCCCGCACGGCGTCGGCCTGTTCGTGCATCTGCCGCAGCGCGGCGTTCAGACGCTCGCGATCGGTCACGTCCCAGGTCGCCCCGAGAAACGCTGCAGGCGCCACGCCTTCACGCGCGAGAGGAACCGCATGGGTCTCGACGGCGCATCTGGCGCCGTCCGGCTTCACGAGCGCATATTCGAGGGTGCCCGCCTTGCCGCGACAGACCTCCTCGACGAAGGCTCGGAACCGAGCGCGGTCCGGCGGTGCGAGGTGCGTCTCCAGCGTCTGGCCCAGGACCTGATCGAGCCGCCCAGCGCCGAGCAGGGCCATGGCGGAGCGATTCGCGGCCAGGATCCGGCCATCCGCATCGGCCAGCACGATGCTGACGGGCGCGGACTCGATGATCATTCTCAGGCGGAGCTCCACTGGTCCCGCGGTGGGCGCCGCTGTTTCATGACGGCCGCCGGCCGCCTCGTCGCGTTGAAGTTCGTGAACAGGGCTCATCGGTCGCACCATCCCGAGCTTTTATCGGCACCGCCGTGCACAGGGACCAGCCGTATCCATTCTCATCGGCCCACTATTCGACATGACTCGAGACGACTCTAGAGCAATTATACGCGCGCTGTGGCAATCCCGGCAGAATTTTTTTTCGCGGACGGGACTATTGGGCGGCATGTCCTGTTTCGGAACAGTGCCAACGCCAGCTTGTGCAAGAACGCTGCATACGCATCCCGCGGCGATTGTCTGCGTGCGGCCGGCGTCCGCGGGGCACCCCGGTCGCTGCCGCGAGCCGGTGGATCGATCGACGGGCGCGCGACGGGGCTCCCCAAAATATTTTGAATAGAAACTAAATTGATCCATGCTGGTTCGCGGCGGCGCCGGCGCCCCTTCGTCTTGGGCGGAGAGCCATCTGCACGCGGCTGCGCTCGTCAGCGTTCGCCCGTCGCGGAGCGGACGCACAAAAGTCTTCCCCGCGGAAGATTTGGTCTCGACAGTTTTGTCACGTCGTCGTGTCGCGTTCAGCAGCTCTACCTTATGGTAGCCTTCGTACTGCAGACGTCATGGCGTTCCCCCACGTCCATTACGCCGCCGAGAGCCCGCCGCAGTACGTACTGCTGGCGAGCGATGACCTGGCGCAGGCCGCGAAATGGCTCGCGGCTATCGGAGAAACCGGCGCGGAGATTCGCATCGCTCACGACGGCGAACGCGGCCTCGAGATTCTCGCCCGTACCGGCGCTCCGATCCTTCTCATCACCGATCTGGCCCTGCCCAACAAGGACGGCTTCGCGCTCGCCGAAGCGCTGCGTCAGCGCAGCGGACCAGACACCTCGATCCTCATCGGCGTGTCGCGGTGTCGCGAGCTGCTGGACCGCGCCCGCGCGCGACGCGATCTCGGCTTCGCGGCCGTGCTGTCCGCCTCGGACGTCGATGCGCTGGGCGTGGCCGTCCGGCGCGCGCTCCGGTCCATCCGCGTTCCCGCGCAGCCGCAGGCCGTCGTCTCGCCGGCGTCGGATCGATCGGCGGTCGAGTCCGTGATGCGCGAGATCGCCGACGAAGCGGTGCGCCTCACGCGCGTCCCCGGCGTGGTGCTGTATCTGCAGGCCGGTTCCTCCGAGCGATTCCGAGCGAACCTCACCTGGGTCTCCGAGAAGGACAGGCGATCGCCGCTGTCGACCGCGCACGTGTTCCGCACGATGGTCGAGTCGGTTCGCGGCATCGTCGCCACGGCGATTCCCGGCGAGCAGCACGGCAAGGCGATCGGCGTCCTCTGTGTGTTCGATATCGGACCGCTCGCGCTCGGCGCGCGCGAGATCGACGCCCTTCGCGATCTGGCGGGTCGCGCCGGACGGAGGCTGCAGCAACTGGTCGAGAGGGCGGTTCCGGAGCGCCACGAGTTCTCGCTCGCGCCCTCGCCGTCGCTGCCGCCGACCGACATCGCGGCGCTCTCGCGCCTGGCTCTCGCCGACCCGCTCACCGGCCTGGCCAACCGCCGGGGTGGGGAACTGTCCATCGATCGGGAAGTCGCGCGCGCCCGCCGGGAGGGCCGTCCCCTGAGCGTGCTCTTCCTCGACGTGGATCGGTTCAAGATCATCAACGACGTGGGCGGTCATCTTCTCGGCGATCACGTCCTGCGGGGAGTGAGCGAGACGCTGACGCGCGTGCTCAGACGTTCGGATCTCGCGATTCGCTGGGGTGGGGAGGAGTTCGTCGTCATCCTGCCGAACGTCCGGCTGCAGGAGGCGCGGCGCGTGGCCGAGCGGGTCCGCGTCGCGATGCAGGACATCCAGCTCGACAGCTCCCGCGTGACCGTCTCGGGGGGTGTCGCCGAAATGACCGAGGACGAAGACTTCACGAGCGTCCTCAAGCGCGCCGACGATCAGCTTCGGGCGGCCAAACAGCAGGGTCGAAACCGGATCTTCTGACGCCCTGCGCCCATGCCGGGGTTTGGACCCGCCAGACCGCCCTACACAGACGGGGCGCCGGGCCGATAAACCAGGCAACGGAGAGCTCATCATATGGATGCCTGGCGCCCTGTGAACCCTGTGACCCCCAGTCCGCGGCCGGGCTACGTGCCGCTGCCGCGCTCGACCACCTCGAGGCAACCGAGCGTGCTGCCGGCCGACGCCTTCTCGCTGGCGCTCGATCTGGAATTGAAGCGCGCCAGACTGTCCCGCGGGGCCTTCACCCTGGTCGTCTTCGAAGCGACCCGCCCCTCCGACGACGGCTGGACGGGTGACGCGGCCGCGGCGAAGGAGTTGTGTCGTGTCATCCGCGCGTGCGTGCGGGAGGCCGACCTTCTCGGCGAGACCGGAAACGGTACGCTGACGCTCGTGCTCGCCGACGCCGGCGCCAAAGACTCGCAACGAGCCATCACGCGGCTCATTTCACGCGTCGAGGCCTCCGATCTGCTGCAGTCCCGCCAGCTGACGGTCGGAGTGGCGTCGTTCCCCGATCAGGGGTTCGATGCCGACTCGCTCCGGCAGCGGGCCAGATCGCGGCTCGTCGTCATCGGCGCGCACGCCTGACGGGCTGAGCGGTAACGTCACCGTCGGGCTGCCTCCGGTCCGCAGCTTGCATCGCGCCGGGCCCGCAGGACCTGAGGCCTCGACGGATCCGCTCGATCCGCTCGACCCGCTCGACGCGCAGCAGATCGTGATTGAGTACGCGCGGCTCCTCGAGCGCGACATCAGCGAGAATCGCCACCCGGCGCGCGTTGACAGCCTTCCGTACGCAAAACCGATCATCAAGTCGGCCATCCGGACGTCGGCGACGCAGCTCGCGGCCTCCGGTCAGCTCTCGGACGAGCTTCGCGACGACCGAGGACATGGAGGTACTCCGCGCAGAGTTCCGGAGCTTCTTCGAACCCGCCTGATCACGCTCGACGGTTGAGGCCAGGCCGTCGGTCTTCAGGACACGTGTGCCATGTCCGCGATTTCCAGCCGATCGTCGCGTATCTGTTCACCGAGTACAAGTGCAACCTCGATTGCCACTACTGCTACTCATTCGACAACCGCGTCAAAGGCATGACCGAGGAGGTGGCGCGCGTCTCGCTGGACTGGCTGCACTCGACGACCTGCCGGGTGCTCGCGTTGATGGGCGGCGAAGTGATCCTCCGGCCGAAGTTCTTGCACAAGGTCGTCTATTACGCGGCGAAGAGGGGGGTCTGGATCTAAGCCGAAGGCGCTCACGCCGATTCGCTCGTACTTCGAGCACCTGGCGAAGAAGCAGTACCGCTACGGTTACACGGTCTTCTTCAACATCAACATCTGCCGCAACAACCTCGACGACGTGAGAGAGCTGACCGAGATCGCGCACGACCACAAGATCTCGACCGACTATCACATCAACGAGGGAGCCGCTCGTCGAGCAGCCGCACTTCAAGCACCTGGGCGGGAACCCGACCTACTTCCGCCTCGCGGCGCGCACCACGAGCCGTGGAACTGCCGCGCGGGGCAGAACACGGTCATCATCCGCGTCGACGGCACGCTGGCGCCCTGCTTTCCGATGTACTCGGCGTCGCACGACCGGGGAGTCGTCGGCGAGCCGAAGTTCGACCGCGCGCAGCTCCTGGACATGAAAGCGACGTGCGAGCCGAACTGCTTCTCGACGCTGAATCACATCGTCGGCTGGTGCTACAACGACGCCCGTGTCGTCAGGTGGCTGGCGCGACAGGCGCTGCACGGGTTCCAGGGCGTGCGCGGCAACTTCGAATAGCGGCCGCCGCGGCGGGCCTGCCGCCGCGGGCGCAGACCGGTGCCCGCCAGGCGCGGCCGGATCCCACCGTGCTGGCCGATGCGAGCCGGCGTGGCTCGGGGGGCAGTGTAAGCGACTGACAGGGAAGAACATAGCTGAGCAGCACTTGCTATTCGATGTCGATTGGGCTAATATCCGACCAAGAAAGTCGTATATCCAGGTCGGGCCATGATTGAGATCACGCCACGTGCGGCCGCGCAGATTCAACGAATGCTCGCGAAGCGGAGCAGGGACGAACGTGGTCTGCGGATTGGCGTCAAGGCCGGCGGTTGCTCGGGATTCGAGTACACGTTCGCCTGGGAATCGTCGCCGCGGGACACCGACGCCGTGTTCGAGGGAGCAGACGGCGCGAAGGTCTTCGTGGATCCGAAGAGCCTGCGCGTGCTCGACGGGACCGTGCTGGACTACGACACGAGCCTGTTGAGCAAGGGCTTCATCTTCAACAACCCGCACGCGAAGAGCACCTGCGGGTGCGGAGCGTCGTTCAGTGTCTGAGGCTCGTCGCTGTGAGCCGACAGCCGAAAGCCGACAGCGAGCCGAGAGCCGATAGCCGACAGCTGAGAGCTATTCACCATGCCCACCAGCAGCGACGTGATTCAGGATCTCGCGAGCCGCGAGTACCGGTACGGATTCTTCACCGATGTCGAGCAGGAGGTGGTTCCTCGCGGTCTGAGCGAGGACGTCGTCCGGCTGATCTCGGCCAAGAAGCACGAGCCCGACTGGCTGCTCGAATGGCGGCTCAAGGCGTACCGCACCTGGCTGACGATGACGGAGCCGGCGTGGGGGAACATCAAGTACGGCCCGATCGACTACCAGGACATCATCTATTACGCCGCGCCCAAGTGGAAGCCGGCGCTCGGCAGTCTGGACGAGGTCGATCCGGAGATCCGCCGCACGTTCGACAAGCTGGGCATCCCCCTCGACGAGCAGAAGGTGCTGTCCGGCGTCGCGGTCGACGCGGTCTTCGACAGCGTGTCGGTCGCGACCACCTTCAGGGAGAAGCTGGCGTCGCTCGGCATCATTTTCTGTTCGTTCTCCGAGGCGGTCCGGAGCCATCCCGACCTGGTCCGCAAGTACCTGGGCTCGGTGGTGCCGTACTCCGACAACTTCTTCGCGACGCTGAACTCGGCGGTCTTCAGCGACGGCTCCTTCGCGTACATCCCCGAGGGCGTCCGCTGTCCGATGGAGCTGTCCACGTACTTCCGGATCAACGCGCGCGACACGGGGCAGTTCGAGCGGACGCTGATCATCGCCGAAAAGGGCGCCTCTGTCAGCTATCTGGAGGGCTGCACGGCGCCGATGCGCGACGAGAACCAGCTGCACGCCGCGGTCGTCGAGCTGGTCGCGCTCGACGACGCCACCATCAAGTACTCGACGGTCCAGAACTGGTACCCCGGCGACAAAGAGGGCAAGGGGGGCATCTACAATTTCGTGACCAAGCGCGGCAAGTGCCTCGGAGCGAACTCGAAGATCACCTGGACGCAGGTCGAGACCGGCTCGGCGATCACCTGGAAGTATCCGAGCTGCATCCTGCAGGGGGACAATTCGGTCGGCGAGTTCTACTCGGTCGCGACGACCAACAACTGGCAGCAGGCGGACACGGGCACGAAGATGGTGCACCTGGGCCGGAACACCAGGAGCACGATCGTGTCGAAGGGGATTTCGGCCGGTCACGGGCAGAACACGTACCGCGGCCTGGTCAGGATCGCGAAGGGCGCCGCCGGGGCGCGCAACTACTCGCAGTGCGATTCCCTGCTCATCGGCGACCAGTGCGGCGCCCACACGTTCCCGTACCTGGACATCAGGAACGCGAGCGCGCGCGTCGAGCACGAGGCCTCGACGTCGAAGATCGGCGACGACCAGATCTTCTACTGCCGGCAGCGGGGCCTCTCGACCGAGGACGCCGTGAACGCGATCGTCAGCGGCTTCTGCAAGGACGTGTTCCGGCACCTGCCGATGGAGTTCGCCGTCGAGGCGCAGAAGCTCCTGAGCGTCAGCCTGGAGGGCAGCGTTGGCTAATCCGCTCCTCGTCGTCCACGACCTGCACGTCCGCGCCGGCGGGCGCGAGATTCTGCGCGGGATCGATCTGTCGATCGACGCGGGCCGCGTGCACGCCATCATGGGGCCGAACGGCTCGGGCAAGAGCACGCTGGCGCAGGCGCTGGCGGGCCATCCCGAGTACGAGGTGACGAAGGGCACGGTCCGCTACAGAGGGCAGGACCTGCTGGCCATGGATCCGGAGACGCGCGCGCGGGAAGGCGTGTTCATGGCGTTCCAGTATCCGGTTGAGATCCCCGGCGTCAACAATGCGTACTTCCTGAAGTCGGCGCTCAACGCCGTCCGGAAGCACCGTGGCGAAGAGGAGCTCGACGCGATGGAGTTCATTGCCCTCGTGCGCGAGCGCATGAAGCGCCTCGGGATCGACGAGACGCTCATGAACCGGGCGGTCAACGAAGGCTTTTCGGGCGGCGAGAAGAAGCGTAACGAGATCTTCCAGATGGCCGTGCTCGAGCCGACGCTGGCCATTCTCGACGAGACCGATTCCGGCCTCGACATCGACGCGCTGAAGATCGTCGCGCACGGCGTGAACACGATGCGGAGTCCGGACCGCGCCATGCTCGTCGTGACGCACTACCAGCGCCTCCTCGACTACATCGTGCCCGACGTCGTCCACGTCCTTACCGAGGGCCGGATCGTGCGGTCGGGCGGCAAGGAGCTCGCCCTCGAGCTCGAAGAGAAGGGCTATGGCTGGCTCGACGTTGCGTGACCCGTACGCCGCCGAGGCCGAGCGGCTCGCCGCCGGACGCGCCGGCGACCCCGCGTGGGTGAAGCGCGCGCGGGTCGAGGCGCTCGAGCGCTTCGACCGGCTCGGCTTTCCGACTACTCGCGACGAGGACTGGCGCTTCACGAACGTGGCGGCGATTGCCGAAGGGGAGTTCGTTCTGCCGCGCAACGGCGCGTCCCGCCTGACGCGCGCCGATCTGACGCGCTTCGAGTGGGCCGGCCCGCGCGCCGCGACGCTGGTGTTCGTCAACGGCCGCTACGCCGAAGGGCTGTCGCGGGTCGGCGACCTGCCGGCCGGCGTGCGCGTCGAGAGCCTGGCTCGCGCCATCGCCGAGGGGCGCACCGAGGTCGAGCGGCATCTCGGGCATGCGGCCGACGGCGAGCGCCATGCCTTCACCGCCCTGAACACGGCCTTCCTCGCCGACGGCGCCTTCGTGCACGTGCCCGAGGCGGCAGTGGTCGAGGCGCCGGTTCACCTGGTCTTCCTGGCGGGCGGCGATGAGCCCGTGCCAGGGATGGCGCACCCTCGCGTGCTCGTGGTGATGGGTGCGACGAGCCAGGCGACGATCGTCGAAACCCATGCGGCTGCCGGGCCGGACCGCTATCTGACCAACGCCGTCACCGAGGTCCTTGCGGGCGAGGGCGCGACGGTCCACCACTACCACGTGCAGCGCGGGAACGCGGCCGGCCTTCACGTCGCCTCGCTGTACCTGCGCGCGTCGCGCGACGCCACGCTGTTCTGCCACTCCGCCACGCTCGGCGGCGCGCTGGTTCGCAACAACGTCAACGTGGTCCTGGACGGCGAGGGCGCCGGCTGCACCCTGAACGGGCTGTACCTGAGCGACGGCATCGGCCTGGTCGACAACCACACCGTCATCGACCACGCGCGGCCGCATTGTGCCAGCCGCGAGCTCTACAGCGGCGTCCTCGCCGGCAACGGGCGCGCGGTCTTCAACGGCAGGATCGTGGTCAGGCCGGATGCGCAGAAGACCGACGCGAAGCAGACGAGCAAGGCGCTGCTCCTCTCGGAGGACGCGCAGATCAACGCGAAGCCCGAGCTCGAAATCTTCGCGAACGACGTCAAGTGCACGCACGGCGCTGCGGTCGGCCAGATCGACGACGAGGCGATCTTCTACCTCCGCGCCCGCGGGATCGGCGAGCAGGACGCGCGCCACATGCTGGTCCGGGCGTTTGCGGCCGGCGTGCTGAGCCAGATGCCGCTCGCGGCGCTGCGGACACGCCTCGACGAGGACCTCCTTGCGCGCCTGCCCGGGACGTCCCTGCCGGCCCGCGGGGCGCGGCCCGAACGGGGAGAGGCATGAGCCTCGCCATCAGGCCGCCTGAAACCGGTTTCGACGTGCAGGGCGCCCGGCAGGACTTTCCCATCCTGCGTGAGGCCGTGCACGGCCGGCCCCTCGTCTACCTCGACAACGCCGCGACGACGCAGAAGCCGCAGGTGGTCGTGGAGCGGCTCGTGCGCTTCTACCTCCAGGAGAACGCCAACGTGCACCGCGGCGTGCACCTCCTGAGCGAGCGCGCCACCGACGCGTACGAGGACGCCAGGACGACAGTCGCTCGGTTCCTGCACGCGGCGGACGCGAAGGAGATCGTGTTCGTCCGCGGCACGACCGAAGCGATCAACCTCGTCGCCAGCACCTACGGCCGCACGCACGTCGGTCCCGGCGACGAGATCGTGCTCACCGCCATGGAGCATCACTCGAACATCGTGCCGTGGCAGATGCTGTGCGAGGGAACGGGCGCGCGGCTGCGCGTCGTGCCGATGACCGACGAGGGCGAATTGCGGCTGGACGAGTACGAGCGGCTGCTGTCCGATCGGACGAAGATCGTCTCCGTGGTCCACGTGTCCAACGCGCTCGGCACCGTCAATCCGGTCGGCGACATCGTGCGGATCGCCCACGCGCGCGGCGTGCCGGTCCTCGTCGACGGCGCGCAGGCGGTGGCGCACATGGCGGTCGACGTCCAGGCGCTCGGCTGCGATTTCTACGCGTTCTCAGGCCACAAGGTGTTCGGCCCGACCGGTATCGGCGTGCTCTACGGCAGGGCCTCCCTGCTCCAGGGCATGCCGCCGTACCAGGGCGGCGGCGACATGATCAGCTCCGTGGCGTTCGAGCGGACGCTGTACAACGCAGTGCCGCACAGGTTCGAGGCGGGCACGCCGAACGTCGCCGGGGCGGTCGGGCTCGCCTCCGCGCTCGACTACCTCCGCGCGAAGGGGATCGACGGCATCGCCGCGCACGAGCACGACGTGCTGGCGTACGGCACCGACGTGCTGTCGCAGATTCCCGGCCTGCGCCTCACCGGCACGGCCGCCGACAAGGCTGGCATCCTCGCATTCGTTCTCGAGGGCGTCCATCCGCACGACATCGGCACGATCCTCGATCGCGAGGGTGTGGCCATTCGGACCGGCCACCACTGCTGCCAGCCGCTCATGGAGCGGCTCGGAGTTCCCGCGACGGCGCGGGCCTCGCTGGCCCTGTACAACACGCGCGAGGAGATCGACGTCATGGCGGCAGCGCTCCACCGGGCGCGCGAGGTGTTCGCGTGAACGCCGACCTGCAGGATCTCTACCGCGAGGTGATCCTCGACCACAATCGGCGCCCGCGCAACTTCCGCGCGATGGAGCAGGGCCTGAAGGCGGAGGGCTACAACCCGCTCTGCGGCGACCGCCTGACCGTCTACCTGCGGGTGGAGAACGGCCGAATCGAGGACGCGAGCTTTCAGGGCAGCGGATGTGCGATCTCGAAGGCGTCGGCGTCGCTGATGACTGAAGCGGTCAAGGGCAAGACGCGTGAAGAGGCCGCCGCGCTCTTCAACCGGTTCCAGCGGATGATTACGCGCGCTCCGGACGAGCCGGTCGACGACCTCGGCAAGCTGTCGGTGTTCGCCGGCGTGCGCCAGTTTCCGGTGCGCGTCAAGTGTGCCAGCCTGGCGTGGCATACGCTGCAGTCGGCCCTCCAGGCGCGAGGCGAGATGGCGTCGACGGAATGAAAGAAATACCTGTCGTGCAGAATCCGGAACAGCCTGCGTCGGTCGGCCCGGGGCCGGAGGAAACGGCCGCGATGACGAGCGACCCCGAGCGCAGCGCCGAGCTTCAGCCGCTCGTCGTCGACGAGCTGAAGAAGGTGTTCGACCCGGAGATCCCGGTGAACATCTACGATCTCGGCCTCATCTACGACGTCATCGTGGACCGATCCTCCGCGGTCGGCATCCGCATGACGCTGACGGCGCCCGCCTGTCCCGCGGCGCAGTCGCTGCCGGTCGAGGTCAGGAATCGAGTCGCCGCGCTCCCGGGAGTCAGCGACGTGAAGGTCGACGTCGTGTGGGATCCTCCGTGGGACCGCGACCGCATGTCCGACGCGGCGAAGCTGCAGCTCGGAATTTTCTGACGGGCGTCGATCCGGTCGGCTGGTGCAGGCGGCAGCCTTCGGCCGATACGGCCGAGGCGCCGGCGCAGATCGGCCCGCCCATCTCGCGCGTGCGGGATTCGAACCGCCGGCGCTCAGAACCCGGGCGCAAGGTTGAACTGAAAGATCCAGCCCTGTCCCGGCCGCTGCATGGGGCGCACGAAGTCGAACTGGCCGACGGCGACCCCGAAGCCCAGCCGCACGGTGACGCCCACACTCGAGACCCCGTGACGTGTGCCGCCGAAGATCGCGGGCTTCTCGCCGCTCGACCAGGCGACTCCGCCGTCGGCGAACAGCGCGAGCTCGACCGGCAGCGGGCCGTACATGCGCTGCGACACGCCGAACGGGCGCAGCAACGGGAATCTGAACTCGATGTTGCCGACGAGCATCCGGCTCCCGAGCAGCCGGTCGAACGCCGGGCACTGGCTCGTTGCGTCGGGCACGCATTCGGTGGCGTCGAAGCTGTTGACGTCGTACCCCCGCACCAGCGTCGGGTATCCGATGTACAGCGGATAGAGCCGCGGATCCTCGCCCCCGCCTCCGTAGCGGCCGTAGTGCAGCCCGCGCACCGCGAGGGTGTAGAACGGGAGCGGCATGAAGTATCGCCGGTAGTCGCCGAGCACGCTCGTGAAGGAGACCGAGCCGAACGTCGGGGCCGCTTCGATCCGGTACCGCTCTCCGCGTACCGGGCTGGTCGCCCCGAAGCTCGAGGTGTCGTTCACGAAGGCGGCCGCCGACGTTCCCAGCGTCAGCGACTGGGCCAGCGACGTCTCGCTGGTGTCATCCAGGACGACCTCGCCCGTGGACAACGAGTACGCGGTCGTGCGCACGATCTGATCGAATGCGACCTGGGTGACGCCCCCGCTCAGCTCGAAGCGCCGGCTGCGGCTCAACGGGTACGCGGCCATCGCGGAGGCATTCCGTTCGGTCTGCCGGTAGATGATCGTCCGGTCGACCTGGACCGGCTCGCCATCCGGCATGGTTCCCGTCCCGATCTGGAATCCTCCGCTCAGATATGGCACCTGCCCCGCCACCACACCCCAGTTCCAGCGGCGCGCCTGGTTGAAGTAGCCCACCTGCGCCGCCGTATCCTTCGCGCTGAAGTTGCCGCCGATTCCGGAGCTGAACTCCACGGCGGTGACGAGCGAGTGATTGCCCAGCATGTCGCCGAAGGCGAACGCCACGCCGCCGCCGAACGCCGGGCCGAACCGGCTGGCGCCGATGGCGATCATCGGCTGGCCGACGGCTTCGAGGGAGAGCTTCGGCGCGTATCTCCGTGTGGGATAGGTCGGCGACTCGGGAAGGCCAAACGTCGCGTTATCGAGCAGCGCGGCGACGTCGCTGGGGCGTCTGTCGATCGGCGGCAGCACGGCGGCGTTTCCCGCTGCTGCGGCCCTGGCCGCGCCGATCTTCCCCGGCTCCGCAACGTAGATGTTGTACTGGCCGTCCTCGTAGACGCTGAACGCCGCCGCGCCGGTCTGCGACGCGATGGACGCGGCGGGGCTCGTCTGCGTGATGCCACTCAGCCCGGTCGCGACGCTGGTGAGTTGCGTCACGCTGCCACTCGCCAGTTCGATCCGGAACAGATTCGATATGCCGCCGGGATTGGCGACGAAGTACAGCAGGCGTCCGTCGGGCGACCACTGCGGATTGATGTGCATCGAGTCGCCGGCCGCCGGCAGCGGATCGATCCGCCCGGTGTCCACGTCGGCGAGCGCGAGTCGATACGTCCCCATCGCGAGCGAAGGCAGGTCGGTCGTGAAGCGGTCGGTGGCGAACGCGATCCGGCGTCCGTCGGGCGACCAGGCCGGCTGCAGTTCGGCGTACGCGTCGTCGGTCAGGCGGCGAAGGTGCGAGGCGGCGAGATCGTAGACGTACAGATCGGTGAGACCCTGGCGCATACCCGTGAAGGCGACCGCAGATCCGTCGGGCGCCCACGTCGGGTTGAAGATCTCGTCGACGTCGCGGATGGGCACCTCGCGCTCGGTGCGGCCCGACTCGACGTCGAAGATCGCGAGCACGGGGCGCCCCGAGACGATCGTCGCGACCGCGAGACGGCGGCTGGTCCTGTCCCACGCGCCGGCAGAGTAGATGAACTGCAGGCTCGTGAAGTGCGGGTTGCTGGCGGTGCTCGTCAGCCTGCGGACGACGCGGCCGGTCGCCGTCTCCGCGACGTACAGTTCAATCGAAAACAGCTCCCGCGAGGACAGAAACGCGATCCAGCGGCCGTCGGGGCTGATCGCCGGTCCGATGTTCAGGTCGCCGCCCAGCCCTGCGCCCTTGATGACGAGGCGGGCTGTCCGATCGGCCGGCGTCGCCGACGCGATCACCGGCGCGTACGCCTGGCGGATCGCCGCCTGCCAGTCCTTCGACAGCACGTCCTTCTTCACCTCGAGCACCTTCTCGCACGCCACTTCGACGTCGCCTGACGCCGCGGCCGCCGCGAACATCCGGCGGATCACGGCGTCTCCCCAGCGTCCCCCGACGTAGGCCCAGAACGCCTGGCCCCAGCGGTACGGGAAGTACTTCGGGTCGTTCAGCGTGTCGATGGTCGGCAGTTCGTCGTGCTGCACGGCGTCCCGGAGCCACATCGCGGTGTTCGGATCGACCGGCCCGACCGACAGGTATTCCGCCATGCCTTCGATGAACCACAGCGGCAGGCGGTCGGCGCCGCTCATCCCGGACGTCGCATTCGGTCCGCTCGTGAGGTCGAACTGAAACGCGTGGACGAGCTCGTGGCCGATCACGTGATCGGTGTCGGCGAGTGGCCCCCCGAGCGGCAGCACGATCCGGCGCCGGAGGCCCTCGGTGACGCCGCCGGTCCCTTCGCTGAGCTCGCCCTGGATGACGTTGGTCTGCTCGAAGTCCGCGTGCGACGCGTAGAGCACCAGCGGCTGGCGTCCGCGCAACTCGTGGCCGAAGACGCGCGCCAGCCGTGCGCGCCAGCGTTCGGCGAGCCGCGCGCTGATCTCGACGCCCGCCCGCTCCTCCGGATAGAAGTAGATGTCGAAGTGCTCGGTCTCGAGCACCTCGAAGCGGAGGTCCTTGTACTGGACCTTGTTGCGCCCGAAATATTGTGCCGACGCCGGCGCGGCCGCCAGCAGGGTGGACAGCACCGCGGCCAGCGCCGCGGCGATGCGGAAGCCGGTGCGCATGGCGCGTCCTCCAACTCCTGTGCCGGGTTTCCGTCAGCGGCTCGCGCCCGTAGCCGGTTCGGAGGCGGCCGATCGGCGGGGAAGTCGTCGATCGCACCGAACGACTGCAAATGCGCTGCCTCGCCAGGCGTCCGTGGAGTGGTGAAGGGCGGCGGGCGTCGCTGATTGCGGCCGGCGGCAGTCGCTTTGCAGCTCGCGAGGGTGTCCTTCGGGCACGGAAGCCGCGATGCAGCCGACGTTCAGCCCCGCCCTGTTCACCGATCTTTACGAGCTCACGATGCTTCAGGCCTATTTCGAGGAGCAGATGCGCGAGCGCGCCGTCTTCAGCCTGTTCGTGCGCCGGCTGCCCCCTCGTCGCAACTACCTCCTTGCCTGCGGGCTGGACGACGTGCTGGCGTTCCTCGAAACGCTGCGTTTCGATCGGCCGGCGCTCGCGTATCTCGAGTCGCTGGGGACGTTCTCGGCCTCCTTCCTGGCCTTTCTGGAACAGCTGCGCTTCACCGGCGATGTCCATGCCGTGCCCGAGGGCACGCCGGTGTTCCCGAACGAGCCGCTCGTCGAGGTCGAGGCGCCGATCGCCGAGGCGCAACTCGTCGAAGCGTTCGTGATGAATCAGATTCACCTCCAGACGGTGCTCGCCTCGAAGGCCGCGCGCGTCGTCGAGGCGGCGCAGGGGCGCAGAATCGTCGATTTCGGGTTGCGACGGATGCACGGCACCGATGCCGGCCTCAAGGCCGCGCGCGCGTTTCACATTGCGGGCGTTCACGCGACGTCGAACGTCGCCGCCGGCCAGGCGTACGGCATTCCGATCGCCGGCACGCTCGCGCACAGCTATGTCCAGGCACATGACGACGAGTACGAGGCGTTCCGAGCCTTCGCGCGCACGTTCCCCGAAACGGTCCTTCTCGTGGATACGTACGACACGCTGGCGGGCGTCCGCCACGTGATCGATCTGGCGCGCGAGCTCGGCCCGGGGTTCCGCATCAGCGGCGTGCGCCTCGACTCCGGCGATCTGGGCGATCTCGCCGTTCGTGCGCGCAGGATGCTCGACGCCGCTGGCCTCCGCGGCGTCACCGTGTTCGCGAGCGGCGGCCTCGACGAGAACGAGATCGCGCGGCTCCTGGCTACCGGAGCGCCGATCGACGGTTTCGGGGTGGGCACCGACATGGGCGTGTCCCGTGACGCGCCGAGCCTCGACATCGCGTACAAGCTGGTCGAGTACGCGGGTCGGCCGCGTCTCAAGCTCTCGACGGGGAAGGCGCTCCTGCCCGGACGCAAACAGGTCTTTCGTGTCGAACGCGACGGCGTCGCCGACCACGACGTGCTGGCGCTTCGCGACGAGGCGCCGTGCGGCCGGGCGATGCTGCAGCAGGTGATGGCCGGTGGCCGCCGGTGCGCGGCCGGGCGGGCGAGTCTGGACGAGGCGCGCGCCCGCGCCAGGGAGCAGATCGGCAGGCTGCCGCTCCGCCTCCGCGGTCTGGACGAGGCGCGCCCGCCGTACGCCGTGGAGCCGAGCGCGGCGCTCCTCCGCGAGCGCGATGCCTTGAGAGACCGGTACGAATCGGAAGGAGCGCATCGGTGACGTCGTCGGTGGTTTCGAACACGTGGGAGCATTTCGCGCACGGCGCGGATATCGGGGTACGGGGGGTTGGCCCGAGCAGAGCCGCGGCCTTCGAGCAGGCCGCCCTTGCGTTGACCGCCGTGATCACGGACGCGAAGTCGGTGCGCCCGGAGACGCCGGTCGCCATTGCGTGTGACGCGCCCGACGACGGCCTGCTGCTGGTCGACTGGCTCAACGCGCTCGTCTACGAAATGGCGACGCGGCACATGCTGTTCTCGGCGTTCGTCGTCTCGATCGAGGGATCGCGGCTCGAGGCGACGGCGTGGGGCGAGCCGGTCGACCGCGTTCGCCACGAGCCGGCGGTCGAGATCAAAGGGGCCACCTACACGGCGCTGCGGGTCGAGCGCGGCGCCGACGGCGCCTGGCTCGCCCAGTGCGTGGTCGACGTCTGATCGATGGGTGCGAGGCTCGAGCCGGGCGCCGGGATCGCAGGAGCACATCATGGATCTTTCGCTGCTGACCCGCCGGTCCGACACCGAATGGTGGATCGAGCCGCGTCCGCCGATGCGCGTTCCCGGGATCATCTACGCCAGTGAAGGTCTCGTGAAGGAGATGGACGCGAAGGTCTACGAGCAAGTGGCGAACGTGGCGGCGCTGCCCGGCATCGAACGGGCCTCGTACGCGATGCCGGACGCGCACTGGGGCTACGGGTTCCCCATCGGCGGGGTTGCGGCCTTCGACGCCGACCGCGGCGGCGTCGTCTCGGCGGGCGGCGTCGGCTTCGACATCTCGTGCGGCGTCCGCCTGCTCCACACGGGCCTGACGGCGACGCAGTTCGAGCCGCTGGCGAAGCGCGCGGCCGACGAGTTGTCGCGGAGCGTGCCGGCCGGCGTCGGCAGCGTCGGACGGGTGCACCTCGATGCCGCGGAGATGGACGCCATGCTGGCCGGCGGCGCCCGGTGGGCGGTCGAACGGGGATACGGCGACGAGGCCGATCTCGAGCGGATCGAGGAGCGCGGGTGCATGAGCGGCGCGAAGGCCGACGAAGTCTCGGACCACGCGAAGAAGCGGCAGCGCGACGAGATGGGCACGCTCGGATCCGGGAACCACTACCTCGAGGTGCAGCGGGTGGTTCAGGTGTTCGACCCGAAGGTGGCCGCCGCCTTCCGCCTCCGCGAGAACGACATTGTCGTCAGCATTCATTGCGGGTCGCGTGGTCTCGGCCACCAGATCGGAACCGAGTTCCTGAAGCGCATGGCCGTGGCCGCCTCGCAGTACGGCATCGACCTGCCCGACCGCGAGCTCGCCTGCGCGCCGATCGACTCGCCCCTCGGGCAGTCGTATCTCGGAGCGATGCGGGCCGCCATCAACTGCGCTCTCGCGAACCGCCAGATCATCACGCACCTCGTGCGCCGCGCGTTTGCCAGTCTGGCGCCGGAGGCCGGGCTGACGCTCCTGTACGACGTGTCGCACAACACCTGCAAGGTCGAGTCGCACCAGCTGGACGGTCGCCTCAAACAGCTCTTCGTCCACCGCAAGGGCGCCACGCGCGCGTTCGGTCCCGGACATCCCGATCTGCCGCCGGTGTTCGCCTCGATCGGCCAGCCGGTCCTGATCGGCGGCACGATGGGCACGGCGTCCTACGTGCTGGTCGGTGAGCGCGGCGGCCTCGAGCGGTCGTTCGGCTCGTCATGCCACGGCGCCGGCCGCAGCATGAGCCGCCACGCCGCCGTCAGGCAGTGGCGCGGGCGGGAGGTGGTCGACGACCTCGCGCGCCGCGGCATCCTCGTTCGAAGCCCCTCCTCGCGGGGCGTCGCCGAAGAGGCGCCGGGCGCCTACAAGGACGTGACGGCCGTTGTCGATGCGGCGGAGCGGGCCGGCCTGTCGCGAAAAGTCGCGCGGCTCGAGCCGCTCGTCTGCATCAAAGGGTGACGCGATGCTGATCTTCGTGCTGATCGGCTTCGGCATCGTGGCGCTGGCCCATACCATGCCGGCCCCGTTCGCGCTCGACGCCATGGCCGGCGATCGCGCGGTCTGGCACATGCCGCGGGACGGCTCGCCGACCGTGTACCTCACCTACGACGACGGACCGAATCCGTCGACGACCCCGGATTTGCTCGACGTGCTTGCCCGCGAGGGCGTGCACGCGACGTTCTTCCTGATCGATCGCCACGTCACCGACGAGACCGCTCCCATCGTCAGAAGGATGTTCGACGAAGGGCATGCCGTGGCGCTGCACTCGGCGAGCCGGGCCCTGCTGTTGAAGTCACCATCGGAGCTGGCACGCACACTGACCGCCGCGGCCGACCGCATCGAGGCGATGGCGGGAGGCCGCCCGTGCCGCGCGTTCCGGCCGCATGGCGGGTGGCGCAGCGGCCAGATGTACGCGGCGCTGCGGCGGATCGACTACCGGCTGGTCGGCTGGGGCTGGATGCTGTGGGACGTCGACTGGTTCCGGCCGCGCACGGCGGACCGCATCGTCGCGCGCATCGCGCCGCGCGTGTCGGCGGGCGACATCGTCGTCATGCACGACGGCGACGAATCCGCTCCGCGAGCGGAGCAGCGGCAGACGGTGGACGCGACGCTGCGGCTCGTCCGCACGCTTCGCACCCGCGGGTTTGAATTCGGCACCGTCTGTCGGAATGGCGGCTAAACCGACCGGAAAACCGGCTCGTCCGCACACCTTGATTGCGGCTTCCCGTCAGGTGCCGCCGTGCGGCGCTGGAACCATGATTGCGTACGCTGCTCGAGAGGGCCTGCCATGACACGCTCTGACGACAGCAGCGCGACGCGATTGACCCTCGAAGGCGAACTGGAGCGGCTCCTCGAGCTCCACGGCACGCGCCCGTCCGCCGATCCGCCTTCGCCGGCGCCGTCCGATCCACCAGCGGAATTCGTGGCGGCAGCGGACGACAACGAGGCGCCCCGCCAGGGTGCGTGGCGCGAATGGGAGAGCCCTGCGGAGGAAGAGGCGGTGCACGAAGAGGCACGTGCCGCCGACCTCGAGCCGATCCGCACATACCTGAACGAGATGGCGCGCGTACCGCTGCTCACGCGCGATCAGGAAGTCGAGATCGGCCGGCGTATCGAGACCGCTCAGAGAAACCTCTTCGGTGTGCTGGCGACGATTCCCTTCGCGGTGCGACGGCTCGTCCGGCTGGCCGATCGCATCGGACGGCAGGAAGCGGCGTTCGAGGAGCTAATCGTGTTCCCCGAGGGGCGTGAGGTGGACGTCGCGGAAGCGCTCGCCATTCTGCGCGCCTTTGGCCGCGTGGACCGGCTCGCGCACGAGCTGGACGATCTCCGGCGGAAGGTGCACGACCGTCGTCTGGCAGCGTCGACGCGGGCGACCTGCAAACGCCGGATTGCGCGCGCCGAGCGCGACCTGCACACCCTGCTGCTGGCACAGCACGTCAAGCCGGCGGTCCTCGACACGCTGGTGGACGAACTCCGGCCGCTCGCTGCCGCGCTGGACGCCGTGGATCAGGAGCGGGACTCGTCGGCCCGCCGCGCGCGGGTCAAGGCGCTCGAGGCGCAGATCGGCCTTGCGCGGAAGGATTTCGAGGAGGCGTTCGCCCGCGCGCTCGAGCACGACGAGGACATCCGCCGCGCGAAGAGGACGCTCATCGAGGCCAACCTCCGGCTCGTCGTCTCGATCGCGAAGCGGTACACGGGCCGGGGCCTGTCGCTGCTGGATCTCGTCCAGGAAGGCAATCTGGGCCTCATGAAGAGCGTCGAGCGCTTCCAGTACCGGCGCGGGTTCAAGTTCTCTACCTACGCTACGTGGTGGATCCGGCAGGCCGTCACGCGTGCCATCGCCGACCTCGGGCGGACGATCCGCCTGCCCGTTCACGCCGCCGACGCGCTGTCTCAGATCGACAAGGCGCGACGTGCGCTGCGTGACGAGCTCCGCCGGGAGCCGACGGTCCGGGAAGTGGCCGACCGTGCGGATATCGTGCCCGACAAGGTGGAGTTCCTGCTGCGCGCGCGGGCCGAGCCGTACTCGCTCGACATGCCGGTCGGCGAGGAGACCCCGCTCGCCGACTTCCTGACGCTCGAAGGCCCCTCGCCCGAGGAGCTGACGCTCGGCCGCGATCTGCAGACGCGCATCCGCGGCTATCTCGGGAAGCTGTCCGATCGCGAGCGCGACATCATCAAGTTGCGGTACGGCATCGGCACCGGCCGCGAGCACTCGCTCGAAGAGATCAGCCGCCGGTACGCGCTCAGCCGCGAGCGCATCCGCCAGATCGAGACGTCGGCGATGAGGAAGCTGCGGACTTCCTGGACCGTCTTCGGCGTCCGTCCGGGCCATCAGCGCAGGACAGGATAGCGGCAGCTCCGCCTGGCGGCTTCCCGGCGTCGCGCCGGAAACTCGTCGCCCCCGCCGGTCCCTGGGTGCCTCTGGCCGATCTGCGCCAGGCTAGCCGCGCACCGGCGCCGGCGACGATTTCGGTGGGACGGGGCGGCGACCTCGCCGCGGGTGCAGGACCCTGACCGTGCTCGCCTGCGGTCCTTTTTCGCCGGGCTCCTCCACGAACGACACGGGGGCGCCCACCGTCAGGCGATCGAACGCATCCCTCAGGACGCTGCTCTTCTGAAAGTACACCTCGTGCCCGTCCTCCGCCTCGATGTAGCCGTACTCGTCCACCGGAAACAGCCGGACGATGCGGCCTTGCGGCTGGCGTTCAAGCGTCTTCACCGCGCCGCGCTGCCGGCGTGCGGCGTCCTGGAGACGTCGCCGCGCGGCGTCGAACGCCTCGCGCACGGCCACGTAGGCATGCTTTCGCTCCGGGTCGACTTCGTCCTCTTTCGCGCTCTTCGTCGCTTCGACATCCCGGGCGGTGGCGTGCAGTCCGGCCTCGCGGGTAATGACGATCTCTTCACCCGGTATGGTGAGATCGATCCTCACGTGGTACCGGTTGCCGGCCTCGTGATGGCGATGGGCGAGCTCTACCAGCACGCGGCAGCCCATGATGGAGGGATAGTAGGTTTCCAGCCGCGCCATGTGCGCGCGGATGTCTGCCTCGAGCGCCGCCGAAGGCGCGAGACCGCGGAATGTGATGCCTGGCGTGACCTGCATGATCGCAACCTTTCCTGTCCACCTGTCCGGCCCGCGAACGTCGCGAGGCCGGCGCACGGCGCTGTTCGCGCACGCCCTGGGAAATTTGCAAACGATGCACCACGCTGGCCCTGGCGTTCAGGCAGGCGGACGATCGCCGGCCCGCCGCCTGCGACGAATTTCCGGCAGGGCGGCGTGCCGTTAGGACCGACATGCGGAGCGCGATTTCCGTCTGGCACTGCAGTTGCGAATCAGGAACATGGGATCCGGGAGGTCAACATGATTGTCAAGGAGCTGATGAACACGCGCGTGGCGACCTGTCCGGCCGACGGCGATCTTGCCTCGGCTGTCGCCACGATGCACGATCGGGGCTGTGGCTTCCTGCCGGTGGTCGACGCGAATGCCACCCTCGTGGGAGTCGTCACCGACCGGGACATCTGCATGGCGGTCGGGATCAGCCACCGGGCGCTCGATCGCATTTCGGTCAAAGAGGCGATGTCTCACCCGGTGTTCTCGTGCGTGGCGGACGAGAACGTCAAGACCGCGCTCGTGACCATGGCGAACCACCACGTCAGGCGGCTGCCGGTCATCAACCGGAGCGGCCATCTCGAAGGAGTACTGTCATTCGACGACGTCGTCCAGGCTCCGCACCGGCGCGGATCTCCCACTGCCGACGACATCGTGGACGCGCTGAGGCGCATCTGCAGTCGCAGGCCGATCGAGGCTGTCACGGCGTAGGCGATGCGGCTATGCCCGGGGCGCCGCGCGCTCCCGGCTCTCGCGGGTGCCGGATGGCAGCTTCGAGGCCAGGTACGCGACGGCGCCGTCGAGCGTGTACAGGCGGGCGTAGTCGGCTTCTGGGATGTCCACGCCGAGCCGCTCGTGCAGCGCGACAACGAAATTGAGGAAGTCCATCGAGTCGAGATCGAGCTGCTCGCGGAGCATCGTCCCGGCCTCAATCGACGCTGGCTCCACCTCGGGCGCTATCCGCGTGAGCGCCTCGAGGACCACGCTCCTGATCTCGTCCGCCGTCATAGCCGCTCCGGCTTCTGCAGCCAGCCGTCGACGGCCGTGAGAAACGTGCCGCCGCGGTGGCCGTCGCTCGCCCGATGGTCGGCCGAGAGCGTCGCCGTCAGCAGCGGCCGCGCCTCGATGCCGCGCGGTCCGGCCCAGGGACGCGCCGAGATCTTCCCGAACCCGACGATCGCGACCTGTGGCGGGTAGATGATGCCGAACGCCGCCTCGACGCCCTGATCGCCGAGGTTCGTCACCGTGATCGTCGGATCCGAGAGCTCCGAGCTTCGGAGCGATCCGGCGCGCGCGCGGCTGACGAGATCGTGCAGCTTCCGCATCAGCGTCGTCAGATCCAGCGTGTTCGCGTCGTGCAACGCGGGCGCGACCAGGCCGCCGCCGCGAAGGGAGATGGCGCATCCGACGTGGATGCCGGCGCCCTTGCGGAACGCGCCGTCGATCCAGTAGCCGTTCAAATCGGGCACGTCACGCAGCGCCAGCGCGACCGATTTGATCAGCAGGGCTGTCGGGAGAAGACGATCGGCCATCGGCCGCTTCTCGTTCTCGGCGCGTAGCCAGGCGAGCGCCACGCTCATGTCGACCGTCGTCGACAGGTAGTAGTGCGGGATCTCACGTTTCGACCGCGCCATGGCGGCTGCGATTGCGGTCCGCATCTGAGCGGCGCGATCGGGTGCCGCCGGGGCCCGGCCCGGCGGCGTCCGCGATGCCGCAGCGGCTCGCTCGACGTCCGCGCTCGTGATCGCGCTCTGCGTGCCCGTGCCCGCCACCTGCGCCAGATCGACGCCGCGCTCCGCCGCGATCCGGCGCGCGAGCGGCGAGACGCGCACGCGGCCGCCCTCGGGCGGCCCCGCGACCATGGGCTCCGGGCCCGCGACCGTCGGCTGTGGCCCCGCGACCGTCGGCGGCGATGGAGCGGCGGGTTCCCGCGACTCCGGACCCCGGATCACGGCCAGCACGGCTCCGACCGGCACTTTCTCGCCCGGCTGAACGACGGTGTGATCGAGCACGCCATCCTCGAACACTTCGATCTCGATGGCGCCCTTCTGAGTGTCGACGACGGCGATGATGTCGCCCCGCGCGAGGCGGTCGCCGGGCTGCTTCAGCCATTGGACCAGCGTGCCGGCTTCCATGTCCGCACCGAGCGCCGGCATCCGGAATTCACTCATGGCGACCCGCCACTTCGCGCGCCGCCGCTGCGATCGTCGCGGGCTGGGGGAGTGCGGCCTCCTCGAGATGCCGGGGATACGGGATTGGCACCTCGGCGCTGCAGACGCGGGCGATCGGCGCGTCGAGGTCGTAGAATGCCTGTTCCACGAGGCGAGCGACGATCTCCGCCGACAGGCTGCCGCTCTTCCAGCCTTCGTCGATCACGACCGCACGGTGCGTCTTCCGGACCGAGGCCGCCACCGTCGGCATGTCGAGCGGACGCAGGCAGCGGAGGTCGATCACCTCCGCGTCGATGCCGTCCGCGGCGAGGCTCTCGGCCGCCTGAAGCGTCTTGCCGAGCGTGCCGCCGTAGGTGACCAGCGTCACGTGTCGGCCCTCCCGCCGCACGGCCGCGCGATCGATGTCCACCGGGCCCGCATCGTCAGCGAGCTGGCCCTCCACGTTGTACAGCGCCTGGTGCTCGAAGATCAGAACCGGGTCGGGGTCTTCGAGCGCCGTCCACAGCATGCCGCGCGCATCCTCGAGGGTGGCGGGCGCGAGGATCCGGAGTCCGGGGATGTGCGCGTACCAGCCTTCCAGGCTGTGCGCGTGCTGTGCGGCGAGCTGCCGTCCGGCGCCGGTGGCCATGCGGATGACGAGCGGGATGTTGAACTGCCCGCCCGACATGTGGCGGATGGTCGCCGCATTGTTGACGATCTGATCGAGCGCCAGGAAGCTGAAGTTGACCGTCATCACCTCGACGATCGGCCGCATGCCGCCGAGCGCCGCGCCGATGCCGGCGCCGACGAACGTCGATTCCGAGAGCGGCGTGTCGCGGATGCGCTCGGGGCCGAACTCGGCGAGCAACCCCTTGCTCACAGCGTAGGTTCCACCGTACTTGCCCACGTCCTCGCCCATCAGGAACACGCGCGCGTCCTTCGCGAGCGCCTCCCGATGGGCGGCGCGCACGGCCTCGCGATACGTGGTCGTGGTCACGGGCGTCCTCCCGTTTCGGCCGACGGGCGGAGGTCCGCCGATGCGCAGACGTCGGTCAGCAGGTGTTCGACAGGTTCCCACGAGGCCCCTTCGGCAAATCGCACTGCGAGATCGACCTCGTCGGCAACGCACGTTTCGAGCGCAGCCAGCATCGCGTCGCCCGCGACCTGTCGATCCTTCAGGTGCGCGGTCAACAGCCGGATCGGATCGCGCTCCTTCCAGGCGTCGACCTCGGCCCTGTCGCGATACAGCTCGGCGTCGAACATCGAGTGGGCGCGGAAGCGGTAGGTGCGGAACTCGAGGAATGCCGGCCCTCCACCCCGCCTCACCGCGTCGGCGGCACGCCGTGTGGCTTCTTCCGTCGCGAGGACGTCCATGCCGTCGACCGTTTCGGCGGGCAGGAGATAGCTGCGCGCCTTGGCGGCGAGGTCGACCTGCGACTGCGCGCGGTCGATGCGCGTGCCCATCGCGTACAGGTTGTTCTCGCAGAGAAACAGGACCGGCAGTTTCCACAAGGCGGCAAGATTCAGCGACTCGTGGAATTCGCCTTCCGCGACCGCTCCATCGCCGAAGAAGCAGGCCGTGACACGTGGCCGGTGCTGCAGCATGTCGGCGAGCGCGAGGCCGACCGCGACCGGGAGCCCCGCGCCCACGATCGCGCTGCCGCCGTAGAACCGCGTGGCCGCATCGAACACGTGCATCGATCCGCCGCGGCCGCGGCTGCAGCCTTCTTCCTTTCCGTACATCTCCGCCATCAACCGATCCATGGGGATGCCCCTGGCCAGGGCGTGCCCGTGCTCGCGGTACGTTGCGACGATGGCATCGTCGGGCCCGAGCGCCTGGAGCGCGCCGACCGCGATCGCTTCCTCGCCGACATACAGGTGCAGGAAGCCGCGAATCTTACCGGCGCTGTACAGCTCGGCGCATTTCTCCTCGAACCGGCGGATGCGGAGCATCTCGTGCAGGAGATGCAGGCCGTGGTCGCGGCCGACTTCACGGCAGGGCGTGCCCTGCACTCCTGGAGCAGGAGGCGACAGTGTCGAGGGGGTCTCCGCGCGCAGCTCGCTCATGATGGCTCCAGTGTCGAGACGTCCCCTTCGGGCAGCCCCAGCTCCCGCGCCTTGAGGAGCCGCCTCATGATCTTGCCGGCCCGGTTCTTCGGTATCGACGGCTGGAACTCGATCTCCTTCGGCGCGACGGCGGCGCCGAGACGCACGCGCGCGAAGCCGAGCAGCTCGCGCATCAGCTCCTCGCCGGGCTCGTACCCCGGTTTCAGGGCGACGAACGCCTTGACGACCTCGAGCGCCACCGGGTCGGGCTTGCCGATCACCGCCGCCTCGGCGACCGCCGGGTGTTCGAGCAGCGCGCTCTCGACCTCGAACGGCCCGATCAGGTGTCCCGACGACTTGATCACGTCGTCGGCGCGGCCGACGAACCAGTAATAGCCGTCGCTGTCGCGCCGGGCGAGATCGCCGGTCAGGTAGTAGTCGCCGGCAAAGCACTGGCGATAGCGGGCCTCGTCGCCGAGGTAGCCGCGGAACATCGACGGCCAGCCCGGCCGGAGCGCGAGCTCGCCCTCGGTATCGGGCGTCTCGACGGCTTCGACCTTCTGTTCGCCGGTGCGGCGGACGATCGCGGCGTCGATGCCCGGCAGCGGGCGGCCCATCGATCCGGGACGGACTTCCATCGCGGCGAAGTTCGCAATCATGATCCCGCCGGTTTCCGTCTGCCACCAGTTGTCGTGGAACGGCCGATCGAACGCGTCGATGCCCCAGACGACCGCTTCGGGATTCAGCGGCTCGCCGACGCTCGCGAGGAAGCGCAGGAAGGGCAGCCGATGCTGTCTGGCCGCCGCCGCGCCGACCTTCATCAGCATCCGAATCGCCGTCGGCGCCGTGTACCACACGTTGACGCGCTCCGCCTCCAGGATCGAATACCAGCGATCCGCGTCGAAGTCGGCTTCGTCGGCAATGCTCGTCAGCCCGTGCGTGAGCGGGGCGACGATGCCGTAGGACGTTCCGGTCACCCAGCCGGGATCCGCCGTGCACCAGAAGACGTCGTCCGGATGGAAGTCGAGCGCGAAGCCGGCGGTCGCATGGTGAGCGACGACCGCCTCGTGTACGTGAATGGCGCCTTTCGGCCTGCCCGTGGTGCCGCTCGTGAAGTGGAGCAGCGCCGGATCGTCGGGAGCAGTCGGGGGAATGACGAACCGCTTGTCGGCCCCGGCCATGAGAGCGCTGAGACAGCGCACGCGAGAAAGCGTTCGAATCGCAGCCGCGTCGCCGATGAGCAGCACGTGCTCGAGGCTCGGCAGCCGACTGCGGATCGGTTCCACCTTCCGGCGATACAGCGTATCGGTCGTCACGAGCACTCTTGCGTGCGCGATGTCGATTCGCGACTGGATGGGCTCCGGTCCGAACGCGGAGAACAGCGGCGCGAAGACGCTCCCGTTCTTGAGCGTCCCGAGCGCGGCCACGTACAGCTCCGGCACGCGTCCGGTCAGCGATGCGACCGCATCGCCCTTGCCGACGCCGAGCCCGGTCAGCACGTTGGCGAAGCGGCTCGTCTCCTCGCACAGATCGCCGTAGGTGAAGTCTTGGCGCGTTCCGTCCTTGGCAATCGAACGCAGCGCGACGCGATTGCGGCGGATGCCGACGGCGTGGCGGTCGACGGCCTCGTGTGCGATGTTGAGGCCCCGGCCGCCGGGAAGCCCGTCCAGTTCGGCGCGGGCGCGCGCCCAGGAGAACCCGGCGCGCGTGCGGTCGTAGTCGACCAGGTTCGGAACGGTCGTCCACGCGCCCGGCGGCTTCGGGATGGCGGGCCAGCGGCTGCTGACGGGCGCGGCGGGCTCCGGCATGACCACTCCTCGTGCTGCCTACCCGGCTGGAAGGCTGCGCTTCCACCAGGATGCAAGCGATGCGCCGGTGCCCGGAGGGCATTGCGCCGGAAGTCCGGCACGCAAGGTCTGCGGGCCGCCGGCGCGTCGAATGCGGGCCGGGAACGCGGCGCGTCGGCGCGGGATCCCGAGGCCGAAATCTTGCACGGTCGAACGGGAGGTCTTTGTGTCTCCAATGTCCAGACGAACCGCGCCCGGACGCGAGGCGAATCGCGCTCGGCCGAATCTGACCGCGGCTGCGGCGAAGCGGCGAATTGCCGGGCTGCGCGCCGCGATCCGCGCGCACGACCACCGGTACTACGTTCTGGATCGGCCCACGATCTCCGACGCGGAGTACGACCGGCTGTTCGCCGAGCTGAGCGAGCTCGAGACTGCGCATCCCCGGTTCGTCACACCGGATTCCCCGACCCGACGGGTTGCCGGGTCGGCGCTGCCGGCGTTTCCGCCTGTCGAGCACCTTGCCCCCATGCTGTCTCTCGAATCGGTCACCGACGCCAGCGAGGTCCGGCGGTTCGACGAGCGTGTGCGCGCGAGCGTTCGTGGCGCCGTGCGCTACACCCTCGAGCCGAAGTTCGACGGGCTGTCGATCGAGGTCGTCTACCGCGACGGCGTGCTGGTGCGCGCGTCGACGCGCGGAGACGGGGAGCGCGGCGAAGGAGTCACCGAGAACGTCAAGACGATCCGATCGGTGCCGCTGCGCCTGCACGGTCGAACGGTGCCGCACCTGCTGGCCGCACGCGGCGAGGCGATCATGCGGGTGGCCGACTTCCGTGCCCTGAACGCCCGGCTGGCCGAGCAGGGGCAGCCGCTGTTCGCCAATCCGCGCAACGCGGCAGCCGGATCAATCCGTCAGCTCGATCCACGCGTCACGGCCGGGCGGCGCCTCGACGTGTTCTTCTACGACGTGCTGCGTCTGGAGGGTGGACCGCGGCCGGACGACGATGTGGCCGTCCTGCGCATGCTCGGGGGCTGGGGCCTCCGCGTCTGCCCGGACGTGCGCGTCTGTTCCCGCGTCGAAGAGGCGTTGCGGTATCACCGCGACATGGATCGACGCCGCGACGCGCTCGAGTACGAGGTCGACGGCGTCGTGCTCAAGGTGGCGGATCTCGCCGTGCGCGCCCGCCTCCGCTCCACGGCGCGCCACCCGCGATGGGCCCTGGCCTTCAAGTTCGCGCCCCGCGAGGCCCAGACCACCGTCGAAGACATCGTCGTGCAGGTTGGCCGGACCGGCATCCTGACACCCGTGGCCGTCCTGCGGCCCGTGCGGATCGGCGGCGTCACGGTGGGACGCGCGACGCTTCACAACCGGGACGAGATCGCCCGCAAGGATCTCCGCATCGGCGACGCCGTGCGCGTCATCAGGGCCGGCGACGTCATCCCGGACATCGTCGAACGCGTGGCGGCGCCGGGCGCGCACCGCCGGCGTCCGTTTGCGATGCCCGCCCGGTGTCCTGTGTGCCGCACCCCGGTCGTGCGCGAGGGACCGTTCGACCGCTGCCCGAACGGGCTGGCGTGCCCGGCGCAGCTCCAGCGCGCGATCCAGCACTTCGCGTCGCGGGACGCGCTCGACATCCGGGGCCTCGGTCCGGAAACGGTGCAGGCGCTCGTCTCCGGAGGGCTCGTGCGCTCGGTTGCCGACCTGTTCGGGTTGACGCGCCGCGACCTCCTCGAGCTCGGGCGATTCGCAGAGGTCTCGGCGACGAACCTGCTGAACGCCATCGACCGCGCCAGGCGGATGCCGCTCTGGCGGTTCCTCTACGCGCTCGGCATCCCGAGCGTCGGCGCCCAGACTGCCAGGGACCTGGCCGACCACTTCGGAACGCTCGACCGCATTCGGCAGGCGGACGAAGCGACGCTGACAACCGTGTCCGGGATCGGGCCGGCCGTTGCCGGCGACGTCGCCGATTTCTTTCGCCGGGCCGTCAACCGGCGGGTGATCGCTTCGTGCCGGAAGCGCGGCGTGCGGATCACGCCCGCAGGGGTCCGGCGCGTTGGGCCGCTCGCCGGCAAGACGGTCGTGTTCACTGGCCGCCTCGAATCGATGACGCGGGAGGAGGCCGAGGAGCGGGCGCGGGCCGGCGGGGCCCGCACGTCCCGCAGCGTCGGCCCGGACACCGATCTGGTCGTGGCAGGGGCTGCGCCGGGCTCGAAGTACGCGACGGCGCGCGCGCTGGGCGTGCGCATGATCGACGAAGGGGAGTTCGACCGGCTCGTCGGCGCGCACGCTTGAGAGATCGCCATGGAGAACATCGAAATCGCCAGGACGTTCGACGAGGTCGCCGACCTGCTCGAGATCCAGGGCGCCAATCCGTTTCGCGTGCGCGCGTATCGGAACGCGGCGCGAACGGTCGGGACGCTCGGAACGCCGGTCGCGACGATCCTCGAGAACGACGGCCACGCGCTCGAGGAGCTCCCCGGCATCGGGGCCGACCTCGCCGGCAAGATCGAGAAGATGTGCCGGACGGGCGATCTGCCGCTGCTGTCGCAGCTCACGCGCAAGACCCCCGAGGGCGTCGTAGCCATGCTGCGTATTCCGGGCGTCGGCCCCAAGCGCGCGATGCTGATCTACCGCAAGCTCGGCGTGAAGACGCTGCCGCAGCTCGAGAAGGCCGCGCGCGCCGGCCGCCTCGCGCGCGTCCGCGGTCTGGGCAAGGCACTCGAGCGCAGCATCCTGCGCGGCATCGCTCAGGACAAGGCGCACGTCGCACGGATGCCGCTGGCCGAGGCCGAGGCATTCATCCGGCCGCTCATCGCGATGCTGCAGGCGGCGCCGGGCGTGAAGCAGCTCAGCGTCGCGGGCAGCCTCAGGCGCCGGCGCGAGACGGTCGGCGACGTCGACCTCCTGGCCGCGTCGGCCGACGCCTCCCCCGTCGCCGACGTGTTTCTCGCGTACGCGGATGTGAAGCAGGTGCTCGCGCGTGGCGGCACGAAGTGCTCGGTCGTCCTTCGCTCGGGGCTCCAGGTCGACCTGCGGATCGTGCCGGAGGCCTCCTACGGCGCCGCGCTCCATTACTTCACCGGCTCGAAGGCGCACAACATCGCGATCCGTCTGCTTGGCGTGAAGGGACACCTGAAGATCAACGAGTACGGCGTGTTCCGCGGCACGCGGCGCGTGGGCGGCCGCCTCGAGACCGAGGTGTTCGAAGCCGTCGGCCTGCCGTGGATTCCGCCCGAGTTGCGCGAGAACCAGGGCGAGATCGAGGCCGCGCGCGAAGGCCGGCTTCCACGCCTCGTCGAGATCGGACAGATCCGCGGCGATCTGCAGATGCATACCGACGCGACCGACGGGAAGAACACGCTGGCCGAGATGGTCGCCGCAGCGCGCACCCGGGGCTACGAGTACGTAGCGATCACAGATCACACGAAGGCGGTCCGTGTGGCGGGCGGCATGTCGAAGGCGGGGTTCCACAGGCAGTCGCGCGCCATCGACGCGCTTCGGAAGCGGGCGTCCAGCCCTGTCGTCCTCAAGGGCGCCGAGGTCGACATCCTCGAGGATGGCTCGCTCGATCTGGACGACGACACGCTGGCCGAATTCGACGTCGTGATTGCCGCGGTCCACTCGCGCTTCAACATGACGAAGTCGGCGATGACGCGGCGCATCGTCCGGGCCCTGCGGCATCCGCGCGTCCACGTCCTCGGCCATCCCACCGGCCGCCTTCTCGGACGGCGCGAGCCGTATCCGATCGACATGGGGGAGATCATCAAGGTCGCGCGCGACCACGGCGTCCTGCTCGAGATCAACGCCCAGCCGGACCGGCTCGATCTGAACGACCTTCACATTCAGATGGCGCGGGAGGCAGGGGTGAAGCTGGTCGTGAACACGGACGCGCACCGGATTCAGGAGCTCGATTACATGCGGTACGGCGTCGACCAGGCGCGGCGCGGCTGGTGCGAAGCCAGCGACATCGCGAACACCTGCCGCGCGGACGCCCTGCGAAAACTGATCGCGAAGTGAGCACGCCAAAATATTGACGGCTTTCCGTCAAGCTTGGCGACAACTCGTCAGCAAGGGCGTTCTTTGCCCATGATCATCGGCGGCCGGGCGGCACGTGGCTTGCGCTCCTATTGCCTGACGGGGGGCGTGGGGAGGTTGTCATGGTGGAGATTCGACGCATTCTGTGTCCAATCGATTTCTCGGACTGCTCGCGCCGGGCGCTGCAGCATGCCGTTGCGATCGCGAAGTGGTACGAGTCGCACATCACCGCGCTTCACGTGATCCGCCCGGTCTTCATTCCGCAGCCGCCCGTGCTCTTCGCGGCGCCGGCCAAAGCCGCCACCAGCGCCGATCGTGACGCGCTCGAACAGGAGCTTCGCGGCTGGCTCGAGCCGGCAAAGCAGGCGGGCGTCAAGGCCGACCTGGTCTTCGACGAGGGGGTTCCGGCGTCGCGGATCGTCGATCACGTGAGCAAGCTTCAGGCGGACCTGATCGTCATGGGCACGCACGGAACGAGCGGACTCGAACGGTTCATGCTCGGCTCCGTCGCCGAGAGGGTCCTGCGGACCGCAGGCTGTCCTGTGATGACCGTCCCGCCGCCCGTGACGGGCGCCGGGAGGATTCCGTACACGAAGATCCTCTGCCCGGTGGACTTCTCAGATTCTTCGCTGACGGCGTTACAGTACGCCTTCTCGCTGGCGAAGGAGTCCGACGCGCGGGTCACGATCCTTCACGTCTTCGAATGGCCGGCCGAGGCCGAGATGCCGATCCAGGGGTTCGACGTGCCCGAGTACCGCCGCCTGATCGAAGGTGACGCGCGCGCGCGTCTCGATGCCCTGGTGACCGACGACGTTCGCGTCTGGAGCAAGCCGGAAACGCGAGTGGCTCATGGAAAACCGTACCGGCGGATTCTGGAGGCGGCCGAGGCGGACGGCGCCGATCTCATCGTCATGGGCGTCCACGGGAGAAATCCGCTGGATATGGCGCTCTTCGGATCGACGACGAATCATGTCGTCCGGCGCGCGCCGTGCCCGGTGCTGACGCTGAAGCAGTAGCTAGCCAGCAGCCTGCCCGCGCGCGCAGGCCCGTTCGCGCGCGCGGGTGACAAGTCGCGGCTCACGTCTCGTGGCCGCACCTCACGCAGAGGCAGGATGCCGGGATATCGCTGCCGGATAACCGGCACCGCGCCGGGATCCGAATGACCGGTCAGGCCGGGACCTTGTCCAGCTGCGCTTCCCCCTCCCGGCCGCGGACGATTCGGGTACCCGCGAGCGGGCCCCTGTCCGCCGTCACGACCGTGCACTGGCGCTCGCCCCGGCCGTCTTCCCAGTAGATGACGACCCAGTCGTCCGTGCGGCCCAGGCGGTGCGCGAGCGAGGTATTGGAGAAGAGCGCCGTGTAATGGCGCCGGCCGCGCGTCGTGTGCAGGATGGGAAGCCAGGCGACGTGCGACGGGTTGAACCGGCGCGGCGCGATCTTGACGAGTGCTCCCGCAGCGGCCTTCTCGCGATATTCCCGATCCACGTCGAGAATCTCCCCGACCGGCGGCGGCGCGCCGCGGCCGGACGCGGGCGGGCGGACGCGGTCGAGGCGGTGCGCGAGCGAGTCGCGGATGCCGGCGAGACGCTTTGCGCCGAACCCGGGCACCTGCTCGAGCCGCCCGTCGTGAGCAGCCGCCTCGAGCTCCTCGAGCGTGTCGATGCCGAGGTCGTGATGCAGGCGATCGGCCAGGCCACGCCCGACCCCGGGGACCGACGCGAGGAGCCTGACGGGATCGCTTTCGCCGCGGAGCCGTTCGAGCATCGCCAGCCGGCCGCGCGCCAGCAGGTCACGGATGGCGCGCGCGATGCCCTCGCCGACGTCGGGCAGCGCCTCGAGGCCGTCGAGCCCCTCCTGCTTCAGGATGTCGGCGACGGGGCCCGGGAGGCGCCGGACCGTCTCGCTCGCGCGACGATACGCGCGCACGCGGAAGCGATTGGCGCCTTGCGCCTCCAGCAGCCGCGCGACCTCGTCGAGCCGGTCGGCCACGTCCTCGTTCAGGCGCTCCGTCATCGTCTCCTCGACAGCCAGCCGACGCAAGCGCGATACCGCCTCGGCGGGGCGCCGGCGGGGCCATACGCCCGGAGTCTCAGCAGGGTCCTTGCAACGGTCACCCTCGAACGGCGGCAGTGTGCCGGTGTCCCGGCGCGGCCGCGTGTCAATGGAGGAGCTGCCGTGGCCCACAAACATCTGCTCGTGCAGTCCGCGGCCCGAGAAAAGATTCTGCGGGGCGCGCTGGCGCTGGCCGACGCCGTGCGGGTCACTCTGGGCCCGAAGTCGAAGTGCGTGCTGATCGAGAAGAAGTGGGGCCGTCCGATCGTCTGCAACGACGGCGTGACCATCGCGCGCGAGTTCGAGCTCGAGGACCACGAGGAGAATCTCGGCGCACAGGTGATCCGGCAGGCGGCCGAGCGCACCGGTGAGCTGGTCGGCGACGGCACGACGACCTCGACGCTGATCGCCGCCTCGATCTTCCGCGAAGGCGTCAGGAACATCGCGGCCGGGGCGAGCGCGATCGAGCTGAAGCGCGGCCTCGACCGCGGCCTGCAGGCGGTCGTGTCCCGCCTCAAGGAGCTGTCGCGACCCGTAGCCGACCGACGGCAGCGCGTGCAGGTGGCGACGATCTCGGCCCACAACGACCAGACGATCGGCGAAATCGTCGCCGACGCGCTGGAAAAGGTCGGCGCCGAGGGCACGACCTCAGTCGAGGAGGCGAAGGGCACCGAGACGACCGTCGAGGTCGTCGAGGGGATGCGACTCGATCGCGGCTATCTGTCGCCCTATTTCATCACCGACGCCGAGAAGATGAGGGCCGTCCTCGACGAACCGGCCGTGCTCCTCTACGAGAAGAAGATCAGCACGATGACGGACTTGCTGCCGCTGCTCGAGCAGATCGCGAAGAGCGGCCAGGCGCTCCTCGTCGTCGCCGACGACGTCGAAGGCGATGCCCTGGCAACGCTCGTCGTCAACAAGGTTCGGGGCATCCTGCCGTGCGTGGCCGTCAAGGCGCCGGGTTATGGCGACCGCAGGCGCGCGATGCTCGAGGATCTGGCGATCCTCACGGGCGGCCGGCTGATTGCCGAGGAGCTGGGCGTCAAGCTGGCGAGCGTGACGCCGGACGACCTCGGACATGCCAGGCGCGTCGTCGCCGACAAGGAGACGACGACCATCGTCGGCGGCGCCGGCGGGAAGGCGGCGATCGACGGGCGCGCCAGCGAAATCCGGGCGCAGATCAAAACCGCCACGTCCGATTACGACCGCGAGAAGCTCGAAGAGCGGCTCGCGAAGCTGACCGGGGGCGTCGCCGTGATCCGGGTCGGTGCGCCGTCGGAAGCCGAGCTGAAGAACCGGCGCGAGGCCTTCGACGACGCGATCAGCGCGACGAAAGCGGCGATGGCGGAAGGGATCGTGCCCGGCGGCGGGCTCGCGCTCCTGCGCGCCATCGACGCGGTCGAGCGCGACGCGGCCGCCTGCAGCGGCGACGAGCGGACCGGCGTGCTGATTCTCGAGCGCGCGCTCGAGGCGCCGACGCGGCAGATCGCCGAGAACTCCGGCTGGGACGGCGGCGTTGTCGTCGACCGGATGCGCAGCGGCAGCGGCGCGTACGGATTCGACGCGGGCCGGGGCACCTACGTGGATCTCGTCGAGGCCGGCATCGTCGATCCGACGAAGGTCGTACGGGTGGCTCTCGAGAACGCGGTGTCGGTTGCCAGCGTTCTCCTGCTGACGGAAGCGACGCTCACCGAGGTTCCCGAGGCGAAGCACGAGATGCACGACATGGCGGAGTCGGCGGAAAGCGCTTGAAGTCGACGCACGGCTTGACAACGGGGGAGAGGAGGCGTATTCGTAAATGTAGCCACGCCACTCCAGACGTGGAGGTTCTCATGAGCGAACCGCCGGGCTGGCAGGGCGTGCGTCGCGACCGGTAGAAGAACAATCGTCAGACCGATCCGACGTGCGCGAGCGATGACGCACGACAATCGACGTCGACAGAATCACTAAGAAGATCCAGGCTCCTGCCTGGAGGCGTGTTCAACACGCACGAGACGCCCGAATCCCGAGCGCCCGCTCGGGACCGGGCGTTTCCTTCGTCAGGCTACTTCTTCCCTGACGAGCCTTCGCCGATCTCGAGACGCCGCCCCCGCCGCACCTGCTCGGGCGGCGCCGGCATGGTGATTTCGAGCACGCCGTCCCCGAACTTCGCTTTCGCCTGATCGGTCATCGCGCCCTCAGGCAGCGGGATCACACGATAGAAACTGCCGTAGCTGCGCTCGGACCGATACACACCCTCGCGCTCTTCTTCGTGCTCGCGCCTGCGCTCGCCCTGGATCGTGATGGAGTCGTCGGTGACGTCGACCGACACGTCGTCCTTGCCGAGGCCTGGAAGGTCGGCGCGCACAACCAGTTCATTGTTGCGGTGGAAGATCTCGACTTCCGGCGCCCAGGCCTGCAGTTCGGTGCCCGCCCTGCGCCACGGGGAGCGGAGCAGGCTGCCCGCCCGCGGAGCCATCAGCCCGCGGCCGACGCCGAAGTCGTCGAACACGCGGTCCATCTCGTCGACGAAACGCTCGAGCATGCGGAACGGGCCCGCGTCCAGGAATGGATCCCTGCGAGCGAGGCCGCGCTGCTCCCGCTGAGCCACATCGGTGCGTTTCTCGGCCATACCGTCCTCCAGTCTTCTGGGTTCGTGCTTCCGTGTTGTCGAGGGATTCAGGCGGCCGTCGTGCAAGCGGTGAGCCATGGCGACCGGGCCCTGAGGCGCGGCAACGCCGGAGTCGACGCCGTGGCGCTGTCAGGTTGCCGTGCAGTGTGCGAGTGAAAGGTGTAGCAGGGGCCTACGCGCGTGACTCACTCGGCCGCTGCTCGAGGCTCACGATCCGCGAAGCGCGGACCCGCGGTCGTGGAGAGCGTCGTGAAGGTCGCTCCGGCGTCGCGCATGGCCGCCATCGCTCTGCTCACGTCGCCAGGATGAACGTCGATGCCGGCAATGCCGTCCGTCAACACGGTGGCGTCGAGCCCGGCACGCCGCGCGTCGAGGACCGACGTCCGGACGCAGTAGTCGGTCGTGAGACCGCCGATATAGAGATGCCCGATCCCCCGCTTCCGAAGATCCTCGAGGAGCGGCTTCCCGGACTCCGTGCGTCCGTCGAACGCCGAATAGCCGGGCCGCGTCGGGTCGTCGCCCTTGCTGATCAGGATCGCCGACGCCGGCAGGTGAAGGTCCGGATGGAACGCCGCGCCCTCGGAGTGCTGAACGCAGTGAGGCGGCCACTCGCCGCCGTACTGCTTGAAATGGCTCGTTACCGCCGGGTGCCAGTCGCGCGAGACGTAGATCGGCAGCCCCTGGTCGATCGCCGCTTCGATATACCGATTGAGCACCGGCACGACGCGATCACCTTCTGGCACGGCCAGGGAACCCCCGGGACAGAAGTCGCGCTGAACGTCGACGACCAGCAGGGCGGAGTGCGCTGCCCGTGCCCCGGGCCCGACCGGCTTTCCCATGGCTTTCAGGCTATCTCCGGATTCTCCGGGCTGCAACCACGACGGTCCTGACCCGCCAGGGGCCGTCTCCGCCGCCGAGAGCGCCTGCCGGATTTCCGGCACCAGCGCATCCTGGTCCCCGGCAATCTCAGAAAATCGAGCGGTTCGGGCGTATCCGTGGCCCGGCACGACCGTTGCGGTCCCTTTTTGGCACAAGCCGGAGGAGACGCATGACCAGAACGATTGATTCCCGCGGGGCGGCGCACAGCGCCGAACAACTGATGGAAGCGGCAGCGGAAGGCCAGTTCTCAACCCAGGTGCTCGCCGGTCTTCTGAACGAACAGGCGCGGCATGCGTTTCTCGAGACGTGCGCTCGCATCGAGCGGACGTACACCGAAGCATGCCCGACCGTCAACGAACCGTGTCTCGCGTCGGGCTGCTCCTTGGAGGGCACGAACGAGATTTGCCTGCAGCCGCTCCTCGCGGCGGACGGCGACTATCTGCGCGCCTGCGCGGCGGAATGGATTAAGCTGTTTCGCAGGCCCGAGAACCGCGCCGACTTCTGGCAGGCCGGTTCGCCACTGATCGAGCACTGACGCGGTCCGTTCCCCGGGCGTCCGAGACTGGGCGATACTGAGGGAGGCGCGGGCGGGTGCCTCAGCCGCAGCGGTCGGCGACCGGCTGCGATCGGCACGCTCATTGCGCTCGTGTTCGTCATGCCAGACGGCCACTTTCTCTACCCAGCACCCACGTTCTCCCGCCAGGCGGCGACGTGGCGCTCGACGCCGATTGACCGCTGGGCCGTGTCGCGCATTCACCAGCACGTCGCCAGCGCACGGCTGCGCTTCGTGCTGTGGGACGGATTCGAGATCCCTTCCGCGTCCGGCCCGCCGGTTGCGGCCATCCACTTCAAGAACCGTTCGGCGCTGTACAGCTGGCTCTGGAATCCGGAGCTGTACTTCGGCGAAGCCTACATGTTCGGGTCCGTGGAGGTCCGGGGCGACCTCGTCGACACGCTGGTGGAGGTGTATCGCGCGCTCGAGGACGCCGGGCCGTCGCGGCCGCGGTGGTGGCGCTCGAACGACATCTCGACGTCGCGAGCCAATGTGCACCACCACTACGATCTGGGCAACGATTTCTATCGCCTGTGGCTCGATCGCGAGTTGTTGTACACGTGCGCGTATTTCCCGACCCCGGCGTACGGCCTCGAAGACGCACAGCGTGCCAAGATGAATCTGGTGTGCCGCAAGCTGGCGCTGCAGGAGGGGGAGCGCGTGCTGGAGGCCGGTTGCGGCTGGGGGGCGCTCGCGCTGTTCATGGCGAGGCACTACGGCGTGTCGGTCACCGCCTGCAACCTCTCGCATGAACAGATCGCGTATGCGCGCGAGCGCGCGGCTCAGGAAGGCCTCGCCGGCCGTGTCGAGTTCGTCGAGGACGACTATCGCAATATGCGCGGCGAGCACGACGTGTTCGTGTCGGTCGGTATGCTCGAGCACGTGGGCCTTCCGGACTACCCGACGTTCGGCAACCTCATCGACCGCACGATCGGCCGTCACGGCCGCGGCCTGCTCCACTTCATCGGTCGGGACGCGTCGCTGCCGCTCAATCCGTGGATCCGTCGCCGAATCTTCCCGGGGGCCTATCCGCCGACACTGCGCGAGGTCTTCGACCGCGTGCTCGAGCCCCACACCCTGTCGGTGCTCGACGTCGAAAACCTGCGCCTGCACTACGCCACGACCCTCGACCACTGGCGCCGGCGATACGAGAATGCCGTCGACCGGATTCGATCGATGTTCGACGAGCCGTTCGTGCGCGCCTGGCGCCTGTACCTCGCGGGGTCGCAGGCTGCCTTCACGACCGGCAGCCTGCAGCTGTTCCAGGTCGTGTTCGCCCGCGGCGGCAGCAACTCCATTCCCTGGACCCGCCGGTCCGGGTGACACGCTGCGTGGCGTTCAACCGCCGGTTCCTTCCGCGTCGGCCCGCGCCGCTTCGAGCGCCCGCGTGAGCCGCCGCCAGTGGGAGCCCTGCCAGTAGACCCGTCCGCAGGCGGCGCAGCGGCGGAACCGATCGTAGTACGCGCGGGTGCGCGGCAGCAGCGCGGCGTCCACTTCGGCCTTCGGGACGTCGCGCAGCACCCCGTTGCATCGGGTGCAGCGCGAGAACGGCCGAATCGGCAGCGGACCGAACCGGCGCAACACCTCCACGAGCTGATCGTGCGGCCGGGTCGCGCGGAGGAAGCAGCCGTGCGCGACGATGCTGCGCTTGAGGAGCGCCTGGTCGCGCGTGAGCAGGACCCGCTGTTCCCGCGCCGAGATCTGCGCCAGGTCCGCGTCGCCGGCGTCGTTGCGGTAGGCGGTGTCGAACCCGGCCAGACGCAGCCGCCTGGCCAGCGCGCCGAGGTGAACGTCGGCCACGAACCGGATTGGCTCTGGCGGCGTGACGCGCACGCGGCTCAGCGCATCGATGTCGAGCGAGACGAATCGTGGAAATACCGCGATGCGATCGCCGGACCGCACGACGTAATCGAACCGGACCGGCGATCCGTCCACGAGGACGAGGTCGATTTCGGGATGCGGGACGCCGATCGCTTCGACGACGTCCTTCACGGCAGCGCGCCTTTTGAGGACGATCCGCCCTGTCACCTGCCGCCGCGCCGGCGTAAGGAAGTCGTTGAGCGGGCCGTAGATTCTGACGGTGACTTCGAGCATCTGAAGCAACCCCGAGCGCCGACGGCCGAGAGCCGACGGCTATGCTGATGTGATAGCTTGACATGTTGTGGCTGCGATGCGACGGAGCGGGGGCGGCGCCGACCCGCAGTGGTACAAGGACGCGGTCATCTACGAGCTTCCCGTCAAGTCCTTCTGCGACAGCAACGGCGACGGCATCGGCGACTTTCGTGGCCTCAGCGGCAAGCTCGACTACCTGCGCGACCTCGGCGTCACGTGCCTCTGGCTCCTCCCGTTCTTCCCCTCGCCGCTCAGAGACGACGGCTACGACATCGCCGACTACGTGGGCGTGCACCCGAGCTACGGCACGCTCGACGATTTCAAGCGGTTCCTCGACGACGCTCACGAACGCCATCTGCAGGTCGTCGTCGAGCTCGTGCTCAACCACACCTCCGACCAGCATCCGTGGTTCCAGCGCGCGCGGTCCTCGCCTCCAGGATCTGCCGAGCGCGACTACTACGTCTGGAGCGACACGGACCAGCGGTATCGCGATGCCCGCATCATCTTCCTCGATGCCGAACGCTCCAACTGGACGTGGGACCAGGAGGCGCAGGCGTACTATTGGCACCGCTTCTTCCATCACCAGCCCGATCTCAACTACGACAACCCGGCCGTGGTCGCCGAGATGCTCGGCGTGCTCGATTTCTGGCTGGACCTCGGCGTCGACGGCTTCCGTCTGGACGCCGTGCCGTATCTGGTGGAGCGCGACGGCACCAGCTGCGAGAACCTGGCCGAGACGCACGTCCTGATCAAGGCGATCCGGCGGCATCTCGACGCGCGCAGTCCCGGACGACTCCTCCTGGCCGAAGCCAATCAGCCGCCGGCGGAAGTCCGCGCGTACTTCGGCGACGGCGACGAATGCCACATGGCCTATCACTTCCCGGCGATGCCGCGCATCTTCATGGCGCTGCACCTCGAGGACCGGGAGCCGATCGTCGACGTGATGGAGCGCACCCCGCCGATCCCGGAGAGCTGCCAGTGGGCACTCTTCCTGCGCAATCACGACGAGCTCACCCTCGAAATGGTGACCGACGATGAACGCGACTACATGTATCTGGCGTACAGCCTCGATCCCCACGCGCGGCTGAACCTCGGGATCCGGCGCCGGCTGGCGCCCCTCGCCGGGAACAGCCGGCGCCGGATCGAGCTGCTGAACGCGCTGCTGTTCTCGTTTCCGGGCACGCCGATCATCTACTACGGCGACGAGATCGGGATGGGCGACAATCTGTATCTCGGCGATCGCAATGGCGTCCGCACCCCCATGCAGTGGACGAGCGATCGCAACGCCGGCTTCTCCCGCGCAGACCCGGAGCGGCTGTACAGTCCCGTGATCATGGACGCCGTGTACGGCTATCAGGCCATCAACGTCGAAGCGCAGGACAGCGACAGCGCGTCGCTGCTGCACTGGATGCGGAACATGATCCGGCTCCGGCGGATGTTCAAGGTGTTCGGCCGCGGCACGATCGAGTTCCTGCAGCCGGCGAACCGCAAGGTGCTGTCCTACATCCGCCGGTTCGGCGACGACGTCATCCTGTGCGTCGCGAATCTTTCGCGGTGGGCGCAGCCCGCGGAGCTCGACCTGCGCGCGTTCGCCGGATCGACGCCGGTCGAGATGCTCGGGTACACCGAGTTTCCCCCGATTGGCGAGCTGCCGTACTTCCTGACGCTTGGGCCGTATGGTTTCTACTGGTTCGAACTCCAGCGCCCCCGCGCCTGAGGCCCCGGCCGCGCGCGCCGACCTGGTCGTCGCGGTGATGACCCTCGACGACGCCCGGACGATCGGTGCGGTGCTGCGCGCGGCGATGGACGCCTTTGCGCGGCAGTTCAGCTCACAAGAGGCGCGCATCCTGATGGCCGACGCGCGGTCGACCGACGGGACGCGCCAGGTGGCGCGCGACGCGGCCGGTGCCGCACTCGTGGAAGTGGAGTATCCGGTGCCGGCGACGCTGCCCGAGATGCCGTATCACGGGCATCCGGGCAGAGCCGGCGCGCTGAGGGCGATTCTGCAGGCGGCCTTCGCTCTGGGCGCCCGGGCGTGCGCGGTCGTCGATGCCCGGCTGGACGCGCCGACGCCGGAGCGGATCGAGCGGCTGATCGGTCCCGTGCTCGCCGACGGCTTCGACTACGTGTCGCCGTACTACACCCGCCGGGCGCACGAAGGCGCCATCACCAAGGGCATCGTGTACCCGATGTTCCGCGCGCTCTACGGCGTCCGCCTGCGGCAGCCGGTCGCCGGCGAGTTCGGCTGCTCGGCGCGCGCGATGGCGCACTATCTGGAACAGGACTTCTGGGACGTCGAGCACGCGCAGTCGGGCATCGACCTGTGGCTCGCGGTCGAGGCCGCCTGCAGCGCGTTTCGAGTCTGCGAGGCGCCACTGGGAGCGTACCGGACCACGGCGCGCGATGCCGGGGTCGACATGAGCACGACGCTCGCCCAGATCGTCGGAGCGCTGTTCGCCGATCTCGAGTACCGCGTGGACTTCTGGCAGCGCTGCCGCGGATCGGTGCCGGTCCCGGTCGTGGGGACGGCGCCGGCCGCAGCCGGCGAGGAGTCGCCGGTGCCGGTGGACGGCCTGATCGACTCGTTCCGGCTCGGCTACCGGGAACTGCACGCGATCTGGACGTCCGTGCTGCCGCCCCGAACGATTCTGGATCTGCGGCGGCTCACCGACGCGCCGCTCGAGCGCTTCCGGTTTCCCGATCGGCTCTGGGCCGGCATCGTGTACGACTTCGCGCTCGGGTACGGGTTGCGCGTCATGCCGCGCGATCACCTGCTGCGATCGCTGGCGCCGCTCTACAGCGGCTGGCTGGCGTCGTTCGTCCTCGAGACCGGTGGCGCCGCGCGCTTCCGGGTCGAGGAGCGCGTCGAGCAGATCGGCGTCGCGTTCGAGGCGGAGAAGCGGCAGCTCATCTCGGGCTGGCGCTGGCCGGAGCGTCCGAGATAGATTCACGGGTCGCGCGGGAGGGAGCAGCCATGTGGGAACAGGTTGACCTGATTCTGCGGCAGGCGATGCGTCAGATTGCCGACAACGTCGCGAACTTCCTGCCAGGCGTGCTGGTGGCGCTGTTCCTGGTCCTGGTGACCTTCGTCGTGGCGACGCTGGTGCGTGTGATCATCGTGCGTGCGCTGCGCGGGCTCGAGCGGCGCGGCCGCGCGGACCCGTTCGGCTTCGCGGCGCTGGCCGGCTGGCCGCCGTCGGCCAACCCGCCGGTGACGGCCGGACGGATCGCCTACTGGACCATCGTCGTGCTGGGCCTGCTGGCCAGCCTGACGGCGCTGAACGCGACGATTCCGTCGCGGCTCGCGCTGTCCGTGTTCGGCTACGTGCCGCATCTGCTGGCAGCGCTCGTCATCCTGATCGTCGGGGCCATCACGGCCCGGTTCCTCGCCCGTTCCGTGCTCATCGGCGCGGTGAACATGCACCTCCGATCGGCGCGCCTGCTGAGTCTCACGGTGAAGTGGCTGGTCCTGCTCGTCGCGGTGGCGATGGCGCTCGAGCACCTCGGCATCGGCCGGACGGTCCTCCTGCTCGCCTTCGGCATCATCTTCGGCGGGATCGTCTTCGCGGCCGCGCTGGCCGTCGGCCTCGGCGCGAGAGACGCGGTGGCGCGCGCGCTCGAGCGTCAGCTGCAGGAGCCGGCGCGCGACGGCGAGCCGATCGATCACGTGTAATCGGCGACCGCCGTCATGCCGCGCTCCCCGAGCGCGCGCAGCACGTCCGACTTCGTCACGACGCCCTCGAGGGTTCCGGCCGCCGACGTCACGAACAGCAGGTGATGGCCCCGCTGGTCCATCAGCAGCCTGAGCACTTCCATCAGATCGCAGTCGGGCGGCACGTGGGGCACCGAGCGATCGGCCAGCGAGCCGGCCGTCGTCTCGCTCCAGCGGTCGGACGGGAGCCGGGCGAGGGCCTGTGTGGCGAGCACTCCGATGGGATGACGCCCGTCGAACACCGGATAGACCGTGTGCGCGTGGCGCGATCCGAAGCTGCTGGCGAACTCGCGGAGCGAGGCCGACGCCGGGACCGAGACGACGTTCCGCTGCATCACCTCGCTGACCGGAACGTGGCGGAGGCCGGCCACCTTGACGGTCTCGTGGAGCCGCTGGTCGCCCGACACCGACGCCTCCCCGGAAACCGCGTAGGCCACTGCGGCGCCGATGAGCGTCGGAATGATGTAGGCGTGGCCGCCGGTCGCCTCGGCGACGAAGACGACCGCGGTCAGCGGCGTCTTGTAGCAGCCGGCGATGAACGCGGCCATGCCGACCGCGGCGTACAGGTCCACGACGGGACTGCCGACGACCGATTGCGCGAACGCCACACCGAACGTGCCGCCGGCCAGGAAGATCGGCACGAACATCGCGCTCACGCCGCCCGCGCCGAGCGAGGCGATCGTCGCGGCCAGCTTGAACACGCCGAACGCCACGAGCTCCACGGTTCCGTGCGCCTTCAGCAGGATGTCCGGGACCGCCTCGTAGTTGGGGCCAATCGGCACGAGGGGGCCGGGGAAGAGCCGCAGGAACACCAGACCGCACACGCCGGTCAGGGCGCCGCCGACCGCCATCTTGAGCCAGTGCGGCGCCGACTGGCGGACGGCGAACGAGCGCGCGCGGCGGAACGTGATGGCGAACACCATGGCGACGAGCCCGCAGACGACGCCGAGCAGCGCCGACCAGACGAGGTCGCGTCCGCTGAAGGTCTCGCCGGCGAGGAAGTTGAACACCGGCTGCGCGCCGAGGAACGACGCCAGCGTCACGTAGGCGACGACCGACGCGATGAGCGAGGGCAGCAGGGCTTCGTGCGCGAGGTCGTCCTTGTACGGCATCTCGAGCGCGAAGACGAGACCGGTGAGCGGCGCCCGGAACACGGCCGCCATGCCCGCCGCGGCGCCGCTGATGAGCATGATGCGCCGATCGCGCGGCTCGAGCCGGAAACGCCGCAGGCGCGCCCACAGCCAGGAGCCGAGGGCGCCGCCGCCGTAGATGCTCGGTCCCTCGAGCGCCGCGCTCCCGCCGAGGCCGACGGTCGCGACCGCCGCCACCAGCTTCGGCACGAACGGCCTCATCTGCACGTGCCCCTGGTGCTCGTGGTAGGAGCGGATGATCTCCTCGGTCGAGTGCTCGTCCGGGTCCGGCGTCGCGTACTGCATGATGAGCCCGGCGACGACGAACCCGGCCGTGAGGCCCGGGACGATGACGATCGGATGCGCCAGGTAGTACCGCAGCACGGGCGGCCACATCCAGTAGAGGATCACCTTCGCGATGAGCGTGATGACGAGGCCGGTGACACCCCCGATGATCGGTGCGACGATCAGCCACTTGTGCAGGTCGCGTGAATAGGTCGCGGAGAGATCTTCGTGGATGAGCGCGGTGTACTTCCGGAGGCGCTGATGGGCGGACATCTGAACGGACTTCAATTATATAGGAGTCCATATAATTCTCCGAAGGACGCCGGGCGTTCGAGGAGGGGAGCGGCGGGCGCCCCGGTCGGGGCGCCCGACCGGACGTCACCTGGCCGATTCGAGGGCCGTGAGCGCGCGGCGGAGCTTGCTGTCGGCCTCCTGCGCGACCGCCTGCAGTTCGGCGTTCGGACCGACCGTGCCGAGCGCGGCGAGCGGCGCGATGGCCGCGACGACGCTCTTGCCGGCCCCGTCCTCGTAGACCACGACGTTGCAGGGCAGCAGCAGCCCGATCTCGAGTTCCGCGTGCAGCGCGCGGTCGGCGAGCGGCGGGTTGCACGCGCCGAGGATGACGTATTTCCGGAACGTGCGATCGAGCTTCGTTTTGAGCGTCTGCTGCACGTCGATGGTCGTCAGGACGCCGAAGCCTTCTGCCTTGAGCGCGTCGGTCGCCCGCTGGAGGGCCGTGTCGAACGGGACCGAAAGGGAGACGCGCAGTCCGTATTTCGATTCGTGCATGGATTCACCTCGTCATGATGTCGTCACACCTCAATTGTCGGACGAAACGCGGCGGAGCCGCCCCGAAATGGTGAGCGGATCGGCACGGCGGCGTGCAGCAGTGCTTCGTTGGCCTCTTCCTGCAAACTGATCCATAATCATGGCGCGCATGCGACGGATTCTCTTCGCGTCGGATTTCTCGCCGGCTTCACGCCGGGCCTTTGCCACGGCCCTGCGGATGGCGCGCGCGAACCGCGCGAAGCTGAGTGTGCTTCACGTGATCACGCCGATTGCCGCGATCCCGACCGACCCGGCCGCGCCCGTGACGCTGTGGCAGGAGATCGAGCGGAGCACGCGCGCGTGGGCGACGGGGCAGGTCAAGCGGCTGGTTGCGCGCGCCCGGAAGGCCGGTGTCCGGGCCGAAGGGCTCCTGCGCGAGGGCGCGCCGGCCGAGACCGTCGTCCGCACGGCCCGATCCACGCGGGCCGACCTCATCGTCATCGGCACGCACGGGCGTACCGGGCTGTCGCGGATGTTCGTCGGCAGCGTCGCCGCACGCGTGGTGGCGACCGCGCCGTGTCCTGTGGTCACAGTCCGCGGCCGGTAGGGGCCCGGGTTTCGAGCGGCGTCCGATCCCGCCTATAATCGCCTCGCATTCATCCGCGAGGTCCGCATGTCCCCGACGCTCTCGCACTGGTACGAGTTGTACGGACGACACATCAGCCGGCGCGATTTCCTGCGCGTCGGCCGCGACGTGGCTGGCCTGCTCGCGCTGGCATCGCTGCCGGGGGACGCCGTCGCCGAGGCGCGCGCCACCGCGAACCCGTTCACGCTCGGCGTCGCGTCGGGCGATCCGGTCCCGGACGGCGTGGTGCTGTGGACGCGGCTCGACGCCGGCGCAATCGGCCATGTCACGGCGACGTCGGTCCAGTGGGAGGTGGCCACGGACGATCGCTTCCGGCGGATCGTGCGCCGCGGATCGAGGGTTGCGCCGGCTGCGCTCGGATATTCGGTCCACGCAGAGGTCGACCGGCTCGAGCCGGGCCGCGAGTACTGGTACCGCTTCATGACGGGCGGCCAGGTCAGCGCCGTCGCACGGACCAGGACGGCGCCTCCCGCAGACGCCTCGAATGACCGCGTGAGGTTCGCGTTCATCTCGTGCCAGAACTACGAGCACGGGTACTACACGGCGTTCCGCCACCTCGCCGAGGAGCCCGTGGACGCCATCGTCCATCTTGGCGACTACATCTACGAGAAGCGGTTCGCGTCGGCGCCCGCGGTGCGCGAGCACGAGGCCGGCGAGGTGTTCACGCTCGATCAGTACCGGGCGCGCTATGCGCTGTATCGCGCCGACCCCGATCTGCAGGCGGCCCACTCGGTGTGTCCGTGGATCGTGACGAACGACGATCACGAGGTCGCCAACAACTGGGCCGGGCCGTTCGCGGAGGACACGTCGGTGCCGCAGGACCAGTTCCTCCTGCGGCGCGCCGCTGCGTTCCAGGCGTACTACGAGTTCATGCCGCTGCGGCGCACGTCGCTGCCGCACGGGCCGTGGATGCAGATCTACCGCCGGCTGGAGTTCGGCCGGCTCCTGCGGTTCCACGTGCTCGACACGCGGCAGTTCCGGTCGGACCAGGCGTGCGGCGACGGCAGCAAGCCGCGGTGCGCGGACGTCTTCGACTCGAAGCGGACGATGATGGGGCCGGAGCAGGAGCGATGGCTGGCCGAGGGGCTGCGCCGGTCGCCGGCGCGGTGGAACGTGCTCGCCAATCAAGTGATGATCGCGCAGACGAAGAGGCTGGCCAGGGGCGAACCGGTGTTCTCGATGGACAAGTGGGACGGCTACGTGCCGGCGCGGGACCGCCTGATGACGCTGCTCGGCGACCCGCGCGTCTCGAACCCGGTCGTCGTCACGGGCGACATCCACACGAACTGGGTCGCGGATCTGAAGATGGACTATGACGACGCGAAATCGGCCGTCGTCGGCGCGGAGTTCGTGGGGACGTCGATGACGTCCGGCGGCGACGGCACCGACGCGGACACCAGCCGTGTGCAGGCGCTCAACCCGCACGTGAAGTTCTTCAACGCGCGCCGCGGTTACGTGACCGTCGACGTGACGCCGTCACGGTGCACCAGCACGTATCGCTGCGTCCCGTACGTCAGCCGCCCCGGCGCGCCGATCGAGACAAGCGGCACGTTCGTGGTCGAGGACGGCCGGCGCGGCGTGCAGGCGGGCTGAGGCTCCTGGTCACTTCCTGACGTATTTCTTGACGTCCTTCTGGCCGACTTCCGCGCCGTAGATGTTGCCTGCCGGATCGACCGCGATGCCCTCGGCGGAACTCGTGCCGGTCGCGTGCGCGACCGGGTCCGGGATGAAATACTTCACCGAGCCGTCCTTCGCGCTGCCGATGCGAATTCCGCGCTTCCAGCCGTCATGGTTCTTCGACACCGATTCGGATTCCGAGTCGGCCACGTAGATCGTGTCGTCCCCGGTGATGACGATGCCGCTCGGTCGGCTGAACTGCTTCCATTCGGTGATGTAGTTCCCGTCCTGATCGAAGATCTGAATCCGGTTGTTGCTGCGGTCCCCGACGAACAGACGTCCTTCCGCGTCGAGTGCGAGCGTGTGCGGCTGATCGAACTCGCCGGGACCCGTGCCGCGCTTGCCCCAGCTCTTGATCAGCTTGCCGTCCTTCGAGAACTTGAAGATCCGGTCGACCGGCGCGCCGTGCCCCTGCGCGACGAAGATGTTCCCGTCCGGCGCCACGAGGACGGCGTTCGGCTGGTAGAAGAAGTCCGGCGCCGCGGCGCCGCCCTTCCTGCCGAGCGTCATCAGCAGCTTGCCGTCGGGGCTGAACTTGAAGATCTGGTGACCGCGGGTAGCGCCGGGCCGTGGAATCACCGGGGCTCCCGGGGCCTGCCCCCTCTGCGGGCGCGGGGCATCGTCCTGGTCGTCGGTCACCCAGACGTTGCCGTCGGGATCGACGTCGATGCCGTGCGGGAAGACGAAGAGGCCCGCGCCGAAGGCCTTCACGAGCTGGCCTGAGGGATCGAACTTCAGCACGACCGGCAGGTCCGAGTGCAGGCAGCTGTTCGCGCCGCAGCGCTCGGCGACCCAGATGCTGCGGCCGTCCTTGTCGATTGCGACGGCGCTGGTCGATCCCCACGTGCGGCCGGGCGGCATCTGGAGGAAGTTCTCGACCGTCCGGTACGGGTTCGGCAGGTCATTCGTCGGCTTGACGGCGTCGCCCTGTGCCCAGGCCGTCACGCCGATCAAGACGAGCGCCGCCGCCGTGCGAATGCTCACCGCCCGCAGATCCGCTCGACCTCGTGCCATCGTGTCTCCCTCCAGGACCCGGGGAGTATATCAACGGCGCCGGAAATCCGGCATCGGACTCTCGTCAGTCAGTGCCTGACGGCCCAAGGGCGCGTCCCGTACGGTGGCAGGCCGGTTGCAGCTCAGGTTGACGTCACCCACGGCCATGAACGCGATCCTTTCGGCGGCCGCCGGCCTGCTCGCCCTCGCTCTCCCGCTGGCCGGCGCTCCGCGGCAGCCGAACGTGGATCGGCTGCTGCAACACCTCGACGACCTCTACCGGTCCACGAGCAGCATCGCGCGGATGGAGATCCTCGTCACCACGCCGCGGACGACGCGGAGCCTTCGCATGAAGGCGTGGACGAAGGGCGAGGACCGCGTGCTCGTCGTGATCGAGGCGCCGGCCCGCGAAGCGGGCACGGCAACGCTCCGCGTGGCCGACAACCTGTGGAACTACCTGCCGCGAATCGCGCGCACGATCCGCGTGCCGCCGTCCGCGATGCTCGGCTCGTGGATGGGAACCGACTTCACGAACGACGATCTCGTGAAGGAGTCGTCGCTCAGGAAGGACTTCGACGCCCGGATCGATCGCCGAAGTGATGCGCCGCCCGGCTGGTGGCTCGTCCTCGACGTGAAGCCGGGCGCGGTGGGCCGCTGGAATCGGATCGATCTGCTCGTCGACGACGAGCAGCTGCCGGTCGAGGAGCGGTTCTTCGATCGCAAGGGGCGTCTCGCGCGCACCATGCGCTTCGACGACGTGCGGGTGCTCGGCGGGCGGCGCATGCCGGCACGCTTCACGCTGACGCCGGCCGACACCGAGGGCCAGCGCACACAACTGCGGTATCTCGAGGCGCAGTTCGACATCGCCGTGCCGGAGGACACGTTCAGCCTCTCGAGACTCGAGCAGCACCGATGAACCGGAGCACGTGGCGCATCGCCTGGCGGAGTCTCTGGCGCAACCGCCGGCGCACGGCGCTGGCGCTGGCCGCGATCGGGCTCTCGGTCGCCCTGGTCCTGCTCTACGACTCCGTGCTCCGCGCCTACGGCGACTGGATGGTCGAGACGATCACGGGGCCGATGCTCGGCCATGTGCAGGTGCATGCGCCGGGCTGGCGCCGCGATCGGTCGATGGACCGGACCATCCGCGGCGTGCCGGACCTGCTCGCGGCGTTGCGGCGGGATCCCGCGGTGGCAGGCGCGACGGCGCGCGTGTACGCGCCGGCACTCGCCGCGCGATCCGAGGAGGGATTTACGGTCGTCGTGCTGGGCATCGATCCGCGCCTCGAGACGGGGCCGGCGCGGCTGCTCACCTCCGATGTTCCGCCCATCGAGGGCCGGCGCGTCCTCCTCGGGCGCGCGCTCGCGGACCAGATGGGCGTCCACCCGGGCGATACGCTCGCGATCGTCGGGCAGGCGGCGGATGGCTCGACGGCGAACGACCTCTACACGGTCGCCGGTCTCGCCCAGACGCCGCTCGATCTGGTGAACCGACAGGGCGTCGTGATGGATCTGGCCGAAGCGCAGGCCCTGTTCGCGATGCCTGGCGAAGCGCACGAGATCGTGGTGCATGCCGTGCGTCCGGACGATGCCGCGCGGCTCGCCGCGGCGCTCCGCGGCTGGCCGGCGCTCTCCCATCTCGAAGTCCTCGACTGGCGGACTCTGTCCCCGGAGATGGTGAGTCTCGTCGAGATCGTGCAGGTGGCGTGGGTGGTCGTGCTCGGTCTCGTGTTCGTGGCTGCCGCGGCCGGCGTCGCCAACACGATGCTGATGGCCACTTTCGAACGCACCCGTGAGTTCGGCATGCTTCTCGCCCTCGGCACCGCACCGGCCCGCATCGTCCAGATGATTCTCGCCGAATCGGTCGCCCTCGGCGCCATCGGCGCGGTGTGCGGAACCGCGGTTGCCGTGGCGCTGGTCGCCGCCGTGCACAGCACCGGCATCGACTATGCGACGCTGACCGGCGGTGGACCGTCGGAGCTGTCGTTTGCCGGCCTCCACTGGTCGCTCCGGCTCTACCCGACGCTGGCCGTCGTGGACGTCGCGCGCGCGGCCGCTGCCGTCGTGATCACGTCGATAGCCGCCGCGGCGTGGCCCGCGATCCGTGTCGCGCGCCTGCAGCCCGCGGCGGCGCTGAGGGCCTGATGCCGGTCTCGACGACCTACGCGCTGCGCAGCATCGGCCGCAACGCCCGGCGGACCGCGCTGTCGGTGGTCGGCATCGGGATCGGGTGCGCGCTCGCGCTGTTGATGGAGAGCATGAACCGGGGCCGCGACGAGCTCTTCGCGCGCACGGCCGCGTACAGCGGTGTCGGCCACGTCCGCGTGGTCCCGGCCAGGTGGCAGGAGCGGCGGGACCCGAGATTGCGTCTGGCCGACTGGCGGGCGGACCTGTCCGCCGCCCGCGCGCTGCCCGGCGTATCAGCCGCCACGGTACGGGCGCGAACCCAGGCACTGCTGGCCATGGGGACGCACGTCGTGCCGGTGGAGATGACCGGCGTCGAGGCCGCCGCTGAGCCGGCGACGAACCGCTTCGTGCGGCGCGTCGCCTCGGGCCGCTACCTGCGGCCCGGTGAGCGCGACGCGGTGGTCATCGGCAGGGCGATCGCGGATCGACTCCGCGCCGACGTGGACGACGACGTGCTGGCGACCGCCGTCGGTGCGGGGGGACGCTTCGAGAGCATGATGCTCCGCGTTGCCGGCATCGTCGAGACCGGCAGCGAGGAGATCGACGCCGGGCTCTGCCAGGTGTCGGTCGACGACGTGGAACGCCTTACCGGACTGGCCGGCGGCGGCGAGATCGTGGTGATGCTGACGGACTGGCGCACGCTGCACGCCGCGCGGGACGCCCTGGCCGGACGGCTGCGAACCGGCGACGTGGTGCTGACGTGGGAGGACATCACGCCCGAGATGAAAGGGCACATCGAGCAGGACAACGCATCCTCGCGGTTCGTCAGCGCCGTCATCCTGCTGATCGTGCTCCTCGGGGTCGCGAGCGCGCAGCTCGCCGCGGTGCTGGAGCGCCGCAGGGAATTCGCGGTCCTCGCGGCTCTCGGGATGCGGGCCAGCACGATGGCGCGGATCGTGCTGCAGGAAGCGGCCACGCTCGGAGTCGCCGGCGCCCTCGTCGGCCTCGCGATCGGAGGCCCGCTCGTCTGGCAGTTCGCGCGCGTGGGGCTCGACCTTCGACGCTACATGGGAGGGAGCTACACGTTCCAGGGGGTGCTGATCGAGCCGATCATCTACGGCGACATCGGCTCCTGGATCGTGGTGTACGTGTTCGTGGTGGCGATCGCCGCGACGATGGTCGCCTCGCTGTACCCGGCCTGGTTCGCGGCGCGCACCGAGCCGGCGGCCGCGCTGCGGGTGGCGCAATGAGCGGCGAGATCATCAGCGCACGCGGGCTGACCAAGACGTTCAGCCAGGGCGCAACCGAGGTGCACGCGCTTCGCGGCGTCGATCTCGAGGTGGGCGCCTCGGAGTTTCTCGCGCTCGTCGGGCCATCCGGAAGCGGAAAGACGACGCTGCTCAATCTGATCGGCGCGCTCGATGCCCCCACGTCGGGTCAGCTCCTCGTGCTCGGGCGCGCCGTCGCCGCCCTCACGCGCGCCGAGCGTGCGGAGCTGCGCCTGCGCTCGATCGGCTTCGTGTTCCAGGCGTACAACCTCGTGCCGGTCCTGACGGCGCTCGAAAACGTCGAGTTCGTGCTCGAGCTCCAGGGCGCCGGGCGCGATCGGCGGCATCGTGCCCGCGAGGTCCTCGCCGAGCTCGGCCTGTCGGATCTCGCCGACCGCCGGCCGGGTGAGCTGTCCGGCGGGCAGCAGCAGCGCGTGGCGGTGGCCCGCGCCGTCGCCGCGCGCCCTGCGCTCGTCCTGGCCGACGAGCCGACGGCGAATCTCGACGGCGAGAACGCAGAGACGCTCATGCACCTGATGCGCGATCTGCGCGACCGCCACGGGATGACGTTCGTGTTCTCCACCCACGACCCGCGCGTCGTCACCCACGCCGTCCGTGTCGTCACGCTCGTGGACGGGCGCGTCGTGCGCGACGAGCTGAAGCCAGGCGAGCCGCCGCACGAGATCCTGCCGGGCATCGGCCGCGGCGCCGCAGCGGAGGCGTGACGTGCGCCCGCGCGCCGCCGCCGCGGTGCTGGCGACGGCGCTCGCCGCCGCGCCGGCGGCGAAGGCCCAGGAGTCGGGCGCCGGGCCGGCGCTGACGCTGCGCACGTCGTTGAAGGGCAGCATCCTGCTGACGCGCGCTCCCGACGATCCCGAGCTGTTTCCCCAGCGCGATTCCGCGACGACGTTGTGGCGGATCCGCTTCGAGCCGTCGATCCGCCCCACGCCGAGCCTGACCGTGACGATCGCCTACGAACAGCGGCTGCGGTTCGCGTCGGCGCCGGCCGGCTTTCAGAGCGCCGCCGCGCTGCCATCCGAGGCTCCCGCGCCGTACCGAATCCGTCAGCTCGACTGGACGCTGTCCGACGGCGCACGCTCGTCGTGGCGACACGAGGTCGACCGGGCGCTGGTCGCCTGGCGCCTGCCCAAGGCGGAGATCACGGCAGGTCGCCAGGCCATCGGCTGGGGTCGGGGCGTGATGTTCGGCGCCGTCGACCTGTTCGCGCCGTTCTCGCCGGTCGAGGCCGACCGTGAATGGCGCCGCGGCGTGGACGCCGTGCGCGCCGACGTCAGGCTCGCCGCTCGCGTCTCGCTCGACACGGTCGGTGCGTTCGGGCGGACGATCGACACCTCGGTCTTTGCGGCGCGCCTGCGAGGATACGCCGGGCGCGCGGACGTCGAGGTGGTCGGCGGCCGCCGCGCCCGCGACGACTTCGGCGGGCTGACGGCGTCGGCCGCAGTGGGCGACACCGAGCTTCACGGCGAGACGGCGGTGTTTCGCACGCCCGAGAGGGGCACGGTCGTCAAGGCCGTCGCCGGCGGGTCCTATCGTCTGCCGATCGGCACCGGGGTGCTCGTATTCGGTGAATATCAGTACTCGGGATTCGGCGCGACCAGCGCCGCGGCCATCCTGCCGCTGCTGGCCGATCCCGCATTTCAGGAGCGCTACCTGCGCGGCGACACGCAGACGCTCGGGCGCCACGCCGTCGGGGTGCTGCTGACCAGCGAGTGGTCTCCGTCACTCTCGCTCGGCGGCCAGTGGCTGCACAATCCGGTCGACGGCTCCGGCATCGTGGTCCCGTCGGCCACCTTCGTGCTGGGGGATCGACTTTCGATCCTGGCGAACGTGTACCTGGCGTACGGACGGCGTCCCGAGGGATGGCAACTCGCCACGGAGTACGGCGCGGGCGGGATGTCGGGTTTCCTGCAGGTCCGGTTCTATAACTAAGATACGGGGGTGATTGCTTCCCGCCGGGTGCGGCTCCTCGAGTTCGCCGTCGACCACTCCCTCGTCCTGCCCGTCGGCGCCATCGTCGCTCTCGTGTGGGCGAACACGAGGCCCGAGACGTACCAGCGGTTTTCGCACGCGCTGCTCTTCGCGGTCAACGACGTCGCGATGGTCTTCTTCTTCGCGCTCGCCACCAAGGAAGTCGTCGAGGCAACGGCGCCCGGCGGCGCCCTGCACACGTGGCGCCGCGCGGCGCTGCCCGTGGTCGCCGCCACCGGCGGCATGATCGGCCCGGCGCTCATCTATCTGCTGGCGGTGCATTTCTGGGGCCGGCCGGTGCTGACGCGCGGGTGGGCGATTCCCTGCGCGACCGACATCGCGTTCAGCTATCTCGTGGCGCGCGGCATCTTCAGGCGCCACCCGGCTATTCCGTTCCTCCTCCTCCTCGCCATCGCAGACGATGCGCTCGGACTGATCATCCTGGCGGTGTTCTACCCGATCGGCGAGCTCCACCTGTTCCAGGCCTCCCTGCTGATGGCAGCCGCCCTGTCCGTCTCGTACGTCATCCGGCAGCGGAAGGCGAGGAGCTTCTGGCCGTACATCGTCGCGGGCGGCAGCTTTTCCTGGGCGGCGCTGTACGTCGGCGGCCTCCATCCGGCGCTCGCGCTCGTGCCGATCGTCCCGTTCCTGCCGCACGCCGCGCGCGATCCCGGGCTGTTCATCGAGGCGCCGCCGACCGCGCACGACACCCTGAGCGAGTTCGAGCGCTCGTGGAAGTACCCGGTCCAGGTCGTCCTGTTCTTCTTCGGGCTCGTGAACGCCGGCGTGCCCCTTCAGCAGGTCGGCGTCGGGACATGGGCCGTGCTGATCGCGATACTGGCGGGCAAGCCGATCGGCATCATCGCGTCGGTCGTCGCCGCGGTTCTGGCCGGCCTTCGTCTGCCGGCCAGGCTGAGCTGGGCGGACCTCGTCGTCGTCGGCTTTGCCGCTGCGATCGGGTTCACCGTCGCGCTGTTCTTCGCGACGGCCGCGTTTCCCGTCGGGCCGCTGCTCGACGAGACGAAGATGGGGGCGCTCCTGAGCGTCGGCGGATCGATTGTGGCGTTTGCCGCGGCGGCGCTGCTGCGGGTCGGGCGCTTCGAGAGGAGCTGAGGCGGTCCGGGATTACTGCTTGCCGGGCGGCGGGACGTCCTTGACGATGAAGACCTTCTCGCCCGGCCGGATCAGGCCGAGCTCGCGGCGCGCGAGCTCCTCGATGGCGTTGGGATCGTCGCGCAGGCGGCGGGCCCGGTCGCGGAGGCGCGCGTTCTCCGCGCGCTCCTGTGCGATGCTGGCCGCCAGCCGGTCGTATTCTTCGCGCGCGCGCAGGGTCGCCAGGAGGCCGCGGTCGCCGACGAGCGTGTTGACGACGATGAGCGCGGAAACGAAAAGCAGCGCCCACCGTATGGCCCGGCGGAATCCGCTCGCCTCGCCGTTCGCCGTGCGGCGTGTCGACGTCTCGGTTTCGATCGCGCGCTTCGCCACTGACGAAGAACAGTACAACAACGGCCCGCGAAGTACAAGTCCGAAACTGCGGCAGAGCTGCGGTGGATTCCGGAGTGCGGACGTCCGGCCGGGCGGCCGCAGCCGAAGGACGGAACATGCCAGATACCGATACCGATGTGGTGGTGGTTCTCACGACGCTGCCGGCCGGGGAGACCGGCGACGAGGCGGTGGCGTTCGCCCGCGCGCTCGTCGACGAGCGGCTGGCCGCATGCGTCAGCGCGTTCGCGCCGATGACGTCGGTCTACCGATGGAAGACCGCCGTCGAAACCGAGGCCGAACGACAGGTCGTCGTCAAGACGACCCGCTCGCAGCTCCCGCGTCTCGAAGCGCGCCTCCGCGCGCTGCACCCTTACGAGTTGCCCGAGCTGATCGTGCTGTCCGCCGCGGCCGGCAAGGCGTACGGGGACTGGGTGAGGGACGCCGTCTCGGATCGGTAGGGGCGTCCAGAGATCCGGCCGCTCGGGAAGACGTGCGCGCGTACCCGAGCACTCTCGTCAGGTGCCGCTCTCAGCGAATCGATCCTTCTGACCCCCTGGGCTCCCGTGGGAGAACGGAGCGGCGGCGGCGAATTACGAACTCCACCGCCATCGGGAGCACCGAGACGATGACGATCCCGATGGTCACGAGCGAGAAGTTCTGCCGGACGACGGGCACGTTGCCGAACAGGAACCCGCCGCCGAGGCACAGGGCCACCCAGCCGACGGCGCCCGCCATGTTGTAGACGCCGAACGCGGGCGGCGACATCCGCGCGGCCCCGGCGACGAAGGGTACGAAGGTCCGCACGATCGGCACGAACCGCCCCAGCACCACTGCCTTCCCGCCGTATTTCTCGAAGAACACGTGTGCCCGGTCGAGGTGCTCCTGGTTGAGGAGCCGGTGCGACAGCGCCGACCGATCGCGCGCGCTGAACACGCGCGGCCCGATTGCGCGGCCGATGCTGTAGTTGATGGTATTGCCGGCGAAGGCTGCGAGCGCGAGCAGGCCGAAGGCAATCGGCGCGCTCAGCGCGCCGGTCGCGCAGAGGGTCCCCGTGGCGAACAGGAGCGAGTCGCCCGGCAGGAACGGGGTGACGACGAACCCGGTCTCCGAGAACACGATCGCGAAGAGCAGGCCGTACACCCACGCGCCGTAGGCGTTGACGAACTCGAGCAGGTGTCGGTCCGAGTGCAGGAAGAAGTCGAGAACGGCCGCCATCAGACGTGTTCGAGCGCCTGGGTCAGGTCTTCCTGCAGGTCCTCGACATCCTCGATGCCGGCGGAGATGCGGACCAGGCCGTCCGTGATGCCGAGCGCCGCCCGGCGTTCGGGCGGCACCGACGCGTGCGTCATCGACGCCGGGTGGCAGATGAGCGTCTCGACGCCGCCGAGGCTCTCGGCGAGCGCGTGCAGCCGCACGTGGTTCAGCAGCTGCCGGGCGGCCTCGAGCGACCCGAGCTCGAACGAAAGCATGCCGCCGAACCCGCGCATCTGGCGCTTCGCCAGCTCGTGCTGCGGGTGCGTCGCGAGCCCGGGATAGTACACCTTCTGCACCTTGGGATGCTTTGCCAGGAACTCGGCGAGCGCCAGGCCGTTCGCGTTGTGCTGCCGCATCCGCAGCGGCAGCGTCTTCGTGCCGCGCAGCACGAGCCAGGAGTCCCACGGGCTCAGAATCGCGCCTTCGGCGTTCTGCACGAACTTCAGCCAGGCGATGTCGTCTTCCCGCGTCGCGATGACGACGCCGCCGACGCTGTCGCTGTGGCCGTTGAGATACTTCGTGGTGCTGTGCGTGACGAGATCCGCGCCGAGCTCGATCGGCCGCTGAATGTAGGGGCTGGCGAACGTGTTGTCGACCACGAGCCGGATGTCGCGGCGGTGCGCGAGCTCGGCGGCCGCCCTCAGGTCCGTCAGCTTGAACATCGGGTTGGTCGGCGTCTCGACGAACAGCATGCGCGTCGCCGGCGTGACGGCCCGCTCCACGGCGGCGAGGTCGGACGTGTCGACGTAGGAGAACGCCAGCTGGTAGCGCGTCAGCACCTTGTCGAACAGCCGGAACGTGCCGCCGTACGTATTGTCCGAGACGATGACGTGATCGCCAGACCGGAGCATCGTGGCGATGGCCCCGATGGCCGCCATGCCCGACGCGAAGGCGAACGCGGCCCGGCCCGATTCGATGGCCGCCAGGTTGCCCTCGAGCGCCTGTCGCGTCGGATTCTGCGTCCGCCCGTACTCGAAGCCCTTGTGCCTGCCGAGCTCCTCCTGCACGTACGTCGACGTCGCGTAGATAGGCGTGATGATGGCGCCGGTCGACGGGTCGGGCTCCTGCCCGGCATGCAGACACAGCGTACTGAACCGCACCTTGGTCGTCAGCTTCACGATCCCGATACGATACATCTGTTAATATCGCAAAGTCCACGCTCATGGCTCTGTCCCGCACCTCCGGATCACGATCGCGCGGGTCGATGCCCCCGCCGGTGGATCGACCTGACGGCGTGCGCTACGCGCTGCTGCGCACGCTGCCCGGGCGCGCCATCGTCGTCGGCGTCGTGGTGCGGATTGCCGTCTGGCTCGTCGGTCTCGCCGCCGGCGCCGTGCCGTCGTTTCTGCGCGTCGTTGACACGGTGGCGGGGCTCGCGATCATCGCGGGCGCCGCGTATTTCCTTTTCCGGCTCGCCGTGCTCGCCAAGCGGCGGCTGCTGTGGCGCGTCCGCCGCAAGCTGATTCTCTCCTACATCTTCATCGGCTTCATCCCGGCGATCCTCATCGTCGCGTTCTTCCTGCTGTCCGGACTGCTCCTCTTCTACAACTTCAGCTCGTACCTCGTGCAGACGCGGCTCCGGTCGCTGTCGGATCAGGCGAGGTTCTTCGCCGAGAGCACCGCGCTCGAGATCCAGCGGGGCGGGGGGCGCGACGCGGCGGCCGTGATTGCGCGCAAGCAGTCGAATGCGGCGGCCGAGTACCCCGGCGTGTCGATCGCCGTCGTCCCGGCCAGGCGCGACTGTCCCGCGACGGCGGCCACCGCCGGCGTGCTGTCGCCCGCGAGCACGATCGCGGCCGGACCGTGGGCGCACGTGGACGCGCCCCGCGAGATCCCCGGATGGATCGGCTGCGGCGGATGGTCCGGACTGCTCGCGTACACGCACTCGGCGGTTCCGGGCGCCAGCCAGCCGGATTCCCTCGTGATCGGCGGCGCCCGCGTGGCCATCGCCGGCGATCGCCAGACGGAGATGCTGGTCCGCGCCGTGGCGTTTCCCGACGCGGCGCATCCGGCCTATGCGGTGGTCGTCGACCTGCTCGTGAGCTCGGAGCTGAAGCAGCAGTTGCGGAGCGAGACCGGCGTCCAGATGAAGGGCGTCAGCGCCGCGAGCACCGACCAGGACGTCAAGCCGCTCGAAGGCCGCGCGCCGGCGGAGCCGGCTGCCGCTCCGCCCTCCGCCAGAAGAGCCGGCCCGCCGTCGGTCAGCTTCCTCGAGTTCCGCGACTGGCAGAACGGGAAGGCCGGCACGCTCGTGGTCTCGACCGAGCTCAGCATCGCCGACATCTACAACCGCATCTCGGCCGTTCCCGGGATGAACAACCGCAACTTCGGCGAGGCGCTGCTGTTCGCGCTGCTCGTCGTCGTCGGCGGCCTGTTCCTCATCATCGAGATCGTGGCGCTCATCGCGGGCCTGGCGCTCGCCAAGTCGATCACGGGATCGGTGCACGAGCTGTTCACGGGCACCGAGCGTGTGCGCCAGGGGGACTTCACGCACAAGATTGCGGTCAAGGCGCAGGACCAGCTCGGCGAGCTGGCCGAGTCGTTCAACTCGATGACCGCCAGCATCGAGGACCTGCTGCGCCAGGCGGCCGAGAAGAAGCGGCTCGAGGAGGAGCTGCGGATCGCGCACGAGATCCAGATGTCGCTGCTGCCGCAGGGACGCCTCGAGATGGCCGGCCTCTCGGTCACCGCGCTGTGCGTGCCCGCGCGCGAGGTGGGCGGCGACTACTACGACTTCCTGCCGCTCGGGGATCACCGCCTCGGCGTCCTGATCGCGGACGTCTCCGGCAAGGGGACGTCGGCGGCGCTCTACATGGCGGAGCTGAAGGGCCTCGTGCTGTCGCTCAGCCGCATTCACACCTCGCCTCGCGATCTGCTGGTCATGGCCAACCGGATCATCGCGGAGCACCTCGACGCCCGCAGCTTCATCACGATGACCTACGCCGTCATCGATCTCGATGCGCGGACGATGACGTACGCGCGGGCGGGGCACACGCCGCTCATCTACGTGCCGGGGCCGGGCTGGGACGACGTGCCGATCGACGGCGGGCTCGTGGAGGGCGGCTCGGACGGGAACGGGCCCGCGGATCGGCACGCGCGCATCCTCGCGCCGGACGGTCTCGTGCTCGGGCTCAAGATCGACAACGGCGAAATGTTCGAGCGGCTGCTCCAGGAGCAGACGATTCCGCTGCACGCGGGCGACCTGTGCCTCTTCTTCACCGACGGGATTACCGAGGCGATGAACGACCGCGACGACTGCTTCGGCGAGACGCGGCTCGGCGCGATCGTCCAGGAACACGCACACCTGCCGGCGGACGAGCTGCGGGAGCGCGTCCTGCGGGAGATCGAGGCGTTCGTGGGCGATGCCCCCCAGCACGACGACATGACGATGATTCTGCTGAAGATCGAGGAGTTCGGCGCGCCGGCCGACCAGCGGTACGCCGAGGCCGGTCACCAGGTTGCCTGATCTCGTCGTCATCTTCCGGACGCATTCAGACATCGAGGCGAGCATCGTCCGCGGCCTGCTCGAGACGCACGGCGTCCCGTCCGTGCTTTCGTCGGACGTTCCGCACTCGGTGTTTCCGCTGACGGTCAGCTCGCTGGGCGAGGTGCGGCTCGCGGTCCACACGTCCGACGTCGACGAGGCGCGGCGGATCATCGAGAGCCACCGGACCAATCTCGACACCCGGAAGCTCGTGCGCCTGCGCGACGAGTTCGAGGCGCTGGAGCGCGCCATCGGCTACCGGTTCCGCGACCGCGGGCTCCTCGAGCATGCGATGACGCACACGTCGCGGGCCAACGAGGACGTGAGCGGCGGCGTCCTCGACAACGAGTCGCTCGAGTTCCTCGGCGACGCCGTGCTCGGCTTCGTGATCGCCGACATCATGTTCAGGGAGTTTCCCGACTTCGACGAAGGCCAGAAGTCGAAGACGAAGGCGTCGCTCGTCTCGACGGCGACGCTGGCGCGCCAGGCCGAGCGGCTGAACCTCGGCGAGCACCTGCTCCTCGGGCGGGGCGAGGAGAAGACCGGCGGCCGCCGCAAGCAGGCGCTGCTCGCCGACGGCTACGAAGCGCTGATCGCGGCGCTCTATCTCGACGGCGGCATCGAGCAGGCGCGCGCGTTCGTCGTCCGGGAGTTCGGCGAGCAGATCGCCCGCGTCCGCCGCCTCGGTGTCTCGGTCGAGGACTACAAGTCGGCGCTGCAGGAGCATCTGCAGTCGCACAACGTTCCCCTGCCGGAGTACCGCCTCGCCGGCACCATCGGGCCGGATCACCGCAAGCTGTTCCAGGTGGAGGTGGTCGTCGGCGGCGAGGCCGTGGCGGCGGCCAGCGGGTCGAGCAAGAAGGAAGCGGAGCAGGAAGCCGCGCGGCTCGCGCTCGAGAAGCTTCGCCTCAGTCGATCTCGATGATCCCCGACGACGATGCGGCCATCGCGTACTGGTTCTCCTGCGGCGCGGGAGGCTGCGGGAGGCGCGGGAGCGCGTAGCGGTGCACCTCGCGCGCGAGGTCGTCTTCGGTCGGGGCGGTCGGACGGCAGTGCAGTCGGACCCAGACGCGCAGCAGGGGGTCGGCGAAGCTGTAGCGCTTCTGTCGCGATGTGACGAGGTCCACGTCCTCCAGCCACGACAGGTAGTCCTTGGTCGAGCCGGGCGTGCGCTGGAGCCGGTGCGAGATCTCGGTCAGCGTCAGCCCCTCCTCGTCGGCCAGAATCTCGAGGATCGCCTTCAGCGCGCCGTAGCCGCGGGCGCGGTGCAGGCGCAGCTCGTACGCGAAGCCGCACTCGGCGGCCAGACGTCCGCCGCGGCCGAGCAGCGCGGCAAGCGCGCCCAGGGGATCGGCGATGCCCGACGCGGCGCCGCTGCGCATGGCCGCGAGCTCGTCCCCGAGGGCGCGTACGTAGCCGGGCCGGCCGTCGCCCAGCGCCTGGACGGTGCGCGCGAGATACTCCGCGTCGTGCGGGTCGGCGGCGGCCCCGGCGCCGCCGATCATGTCGAGCGTCTCCTCGACCGTGAGCGGGGGCATGTGAATCACCTCGAAGCGGGCCGATCGATCGCGCAGCAGCCGCAGCGTGCGTGCCGTGTAGCGACTCGTCAGGACGAAGCGGTTGGCGCTGGCCGAGAGCCCGTCGATGAGCTCGTGCAGCACGCGGCGCAGTCCGGGGAAGCTCTCGAACGTGCGGAGTTCGAGGAACTCGTCGAGCACGAAGGTGGCCGGCGCGCCGCCGCCGCCGGCGCGGACGCCCGTGAAGAAGGCGAGGGCCGCTTCGAAGGCGGCGCGCGCGCCCTGCGGCGCCGGTTCGGTGGCGGGGAACGGCGACGTGGACAGCACGGCCCCCAGGAAGCGCTCGGGCGTCGTCGCCGTCCGTTCGACGTCGATGTACTGCGCCATGCCGCGGCCCGCGCGATCGTGGATCTGCTGCGCGAGCACGCTGCGGCCGCTGCCGCATCCGCCGACGAGCACCGGAATTCGCGACGGCGACGCGTCGAGCGCGCCGAGAACGCGCCGCGCCAGCGCGGACCGTGCGGCCATCATGCCCGCTCCTCCCGCATCGGCAGCCGCAGCCCTGCGCGCGCTGCGGTCGCCAGCGCTTCAGGATACCCTGCGTCGGCGTGCCGGGCGACGCCGATGCCGGGATCGCAGGTGAGCACGCGCTGCAGCTTCTCGTCGGCTTCGGACGTTCCGTCGGCGACGACCACCATGCCCGCGTGGAGCGAGTAGCCGATTCCGACCCCGCCGCCGTGGTGCACCGACACCCAGGTGGCGCCGCTCGAGGTGTTCAACAGCGCGTTGAGCACCGGCCAGTCGGCGATTGCATCGCTGCCGTCACGCATGCCTTCCGTCTCCCGGTTCGGCGACGCCACCGACCCCGTATCCAGATGATCGCGGCCGATGACGATTGGCGCCCTGATCGCACCCTCCCGCACGAGCGCGTTGATGCGCAGCCCGAACCGCGCGCGATCGCCGAGCCCGAGCCAGAGAATCCGCGCCGGCAGTCCCTGAAACGCCACCCGCTCGCGCGCGAGCGTCAGCCAGCGGACCAGCGCCTCGTCCGCCTCGCTGCCCGGTCCGCGCCCGCCCGCCCGCCCGAACAGTTCCAGCGCCGCGTCGTCGGTGACGCGGATGTCGTCGGGGTCGCCCGACAGCGCGGCCCAGCGGAACGGGCCCTTGCCCTCGCAGAACAGCGGCCTGATGTACTCCGGCACGAAGCCGGGAATGTCGAACGCGTCGGCCACGCCGGCCTGCTTCGCCTGCGCGCGGATGTTGTTGCCGTAGTCGAACGTGACGGCGCCTCGGCGCATCAGCACGAGCATCGCCCGCACGTGCACGGCCATCGCCTCCATCGCCCGCGCGATGTAGGCCGCCGGGTCCGACTGCCGCAGCCGGACGGCCTCGTCGAGCGTGATCCCGTTCGGTACGTAGCCGTTCAGCGCGTCGTGCGCGGAGGTCTGGTCCGTCAGCACGTCGGGGACGAGGCCCCGCGCCACGAGAGCCGGCAGGACGTCGGCTACGTTGGCGCGCAGCCCGATCGAGCGCGCCGTCCGCTCGCGCGTCCAGCGGCCGACCTTGTCGAGCGCCTCATCGAGGCTGTCGGTGGCTTCGTCGAGATACCTGGTCGCCAGGCGCCGCGCGATGCGCTGGGGATCGACCTCGACGACGAGCGCGGCGGCGCCGTTCATGACGGCCGCGAGCGGCTGGGCGCCGCCCATGCCGCCGAGGCCGGCGGTCACGACGAGACGGCCGGCGAGCGATCCGCCGAAGTGGCGCCGCGCCACGGCGGCCAGCGTCTCGTACGTGCCCTGGACGATGCCCTGGCTGCCGATGTAGATCCAGCTGCCGGCGGTCATCTGTCCGAACATCGTCAGGCCGCGGTGCTCGAGATCGCGGAAGTTCTCCCAGGTCGCCCAGGCCGGCACGAGCAGCGCGTTCGCGATCAGCACGCGCGGCGCCCACCGGTGCGTGCGGAAGACGCCGACCGGTTTGCCGGACTGGACGAGCAGCGTCTCGTCGTGCTCGAGGTCGCGCAGCGTGCGGACGATCGCGTCGAACGCCGGCCAGCTGCGCGCCGCACGCCCCGATCCGCCGTAGACGACCAGCTCGTCGGGCCGCTCGGCGACGTCGGGGTCGAGGTTGTTCATGAGCATGCGCAGTGCCGCTTCCTGCGGCCACCCCTTGCAGGTGATCGCGGTGCCGCGCGGAGCTCGGATAGTGCGGGTGGCGGTAGCCATTGAACGTCGAACGCCGGGATCGATGCGGACGTGAGAGCGCGCCCGTGAAGACTAGACCTTAAGAAGCGGCGCGAGTGTTGTCAATTTGAAAATGAAATATTTTTCACTTGACTCCACCGCCGCATGCGTTCTCGATCGCGCTCGTCGCGATCAGCTCCGCGATCGCGGCGATGTCGGGCGCCGGCGCGCGGTCCGCGTCGAGCGTCGGCACGCGCGATCGCACCAGCGCGTGCACGCGCGCGAGCGGCGGCGATGTCGTGAGCGGCGCGAGCAGGTCGATCGCCTGGCACGCGCAGAGCAGTTCGATCGCCACGACCTCGCGCACGCGCGCGACGACGGTCGCGGCCTTGAGCGCCGCCGTCATGCTCATGCTCACGTGGTCTTCCTTGTTCGCCGACGTCGGAATCGTGTCGACGCCGGCCGGATGCGCGAGGCTCTTCGCCTCGGACGCCACCGCCGCCGCCGTCACCTGCGCCAGCATGAGCCCCGATCGCAGGCCGCCCTCGCGCGTCAGAAACGCCGGCAGGCCGCTCAGCGTCGGATCGACCAGCCGATCGGTCCGGCGCTCGCTGATCGTGGCGAGCGGCACGATCGCCGACGCCAGCAGGTCGGCCGCCATCGCAATCGGCTGCCCGTGGAAGTTACCGCCGGACACGATGTCGCCGGTGTCGGCGAAGACCATCGGGTTGTCGGTGGCCGCATTGGCCTCGATCGCCGCGATCTCGCGCGCGAAGCGCAGCGCCTCGCGCGCCGCGCCGTGCACCTGCGGCGCGCATCGCAGCGAGTAGGCGTCCTGCACGCGGCCGCAGTTGGCGTGCGAGGCGTTGATGCCGCTGCCGCGGATGAGCCGCTCCAGGTTCGCTGCCGACGCCATCTGGCCCGGGAACGGCCGCGCCTCGTGGAGGCGCGCCTCGAACGGGTGGTACGACCCGCGCAGCGCATCGATCGACAGCGCCGCGACGATGTCGGCCGCGCGCGCCAGCCGTTCGGCGTCGAGGATGGCGAGCGCGAGCACCGCCGTGGAGACCTGGGTGCCGTTGATGAGCGCGAGCCCTTCCTTGGGACCGAGGGCGACCGGCGTCAGCCCCGCGAGCCGCAGCGCCTCGCCGCCGGGCAGGACGCGTCCCGGCGAACCGGTCCCCTGGTCGACCGTTGCCTCGCCCTCGCCGATGAGGACGAGCGCGAGGTGGGCGAGCGGCGCCAGGTCGCCGCTCGCGCCGACCGACCCGCGCGAGGGCACGACCGGATGCACGCGCCGGTTCAGGAGCGCGACCAGCGCCTCGAGCGTGTCGAGGCGGATGCCGGAAAAGCCCTTCGCGAGGACGTTCGCCCGCAGCGCCATCGACGCCCGGACGTCGCGTGCCGGCAGCGCCGCGCCGACGCCCGCGGCATGGCTCCGCAGCAGGTTGACCTGGAGCGCCTCGAGCGCGTCGGGCGCGATCTTCACCTCGGCGAACGATCCGAAGCCGGTGTTGATGCCGTACACCGGCGCGTCCCCGTGCGCATGCCGATCGACGACGGCCCGCGCCGCGCGCACGCGATCGGCCGCGGCCGGCGCGATTGCCACCGGCGCGCCGCCCTCCGCGACGGCGGCGAGTTGTTCGAGGGTGAGGGAGTGGCCGTCGAGGAGAATCATGGATGTCGAGTAGAATCTTAATCCGACTATGAATCTAGCCGTGCTCGGCGCGCAATGGGGAGACGAGGGCAAGGGCAAGATTGTCGACCTGCTGACGTCCCGCTTTTCGATTGTCGCCCGGTACCAGGGCGGGCACAACGCGGGCCATACGGTCTACGTCGACGGGACCAAGTTCATCCTGCGCCTCATGCCGTCCGGCATTCTTCACCCAGGCGTGACCTGCGTGATCGGCAACGGGCTCGTCGTCGATCCGGAGGCGCTGTTCGCCGAGATCGACGAACTGAACGCCCACGGCGTCGATACGGCCGGGCGCATCGTCATCAGCGACAAGGCGCACCTGATCCTGCCGTATCACCGCGACCTCGATCTGCTGTCGGAGGCGCGGCGCGGCGAGCGCAGGATCGGCACGACCTCCCGCGGCATCGGCCCGGCCTACGAGGACAAGATCGCGCGCCGCGGCATCCGCGTGTGCGACCTCGCCGATCCGCGCGGGCTCGAGCAGGGCGTGCGCGACAACGTCGCCGCGCGCAACCGCCTCGTGCAGGACTCCACGATGGACTGGCGCCCGGTGTTCGAGCGGCTGCTCGCGCTCGCCGAGCGCATCCGGCCGATGGTCAGGGACGTGTCGCTGCTGCTGTCGCGCGCCATGCGCGAAGGGCGGCCGGTTCTGTTCGAGGGCGCCCAGGGCACGCTGCTCGACATCGATCACGGCACGTATCCGTACGTGACCTCGTCGAACGCGTCGATCGGCGGTGTCTGCACCGGCCTCGGCGTCGGCCCGCGCGCCATCGACGGCGTTCTCGGCGTCGCCAAGGCGTACACGACGCGCGTCGGCGAAGGGCCGCTCCCGACGGAGCTGACCGGCGAGGCGGGGAACCGGCTCCGCGACAGCGGCAACGAGTACGGGGCCGTCACGGGGCGGCCGCGCCGCTGCGGCTGGTACGACGCGGTGGCGGTCCGTTACGGCGTCCGCATCAACGGGCTCGATGCCCTCGCACTCACCAAGCTCGACGTGCTCGACGGCCTGCGCGAGATTCCGGTGTGCACCGCGTATCGATGCGGCTCGCGCGTCATCGAGGAGTTCCCGTCGGATCTCGGCCAGCTCGCCGAGTGTGAGCCCGTCTACGAGACGCTGCCCGGCTGGTCGAAGCCGACGCGGGGAGTGCGGTCGTTCGGCGACCTGCCCGATGCCGCCCGCCGGTACGTCGCGCGGCTCGAGGAGATCACGGGCGTGCCCGCCGCCATCATCTCGACCGGCTCGGACCGCGATGACACCATCGTGCGCCACGACATCGTCGGAGCGCGGTTGACCGGCTTCGCCCTGACCTGAAGGAATCAGGGATGGTCTGAAGACCATCCCCTACAGATGATGAGGGTCCGGTACGGACGTGCCATCCCCTGTAGGGGACTGTCTTCAGACCGTCCCCACGGTCTTCAGACCGTCCCCACGGTCTTCAGACCGTCCCTACAGATGATGCGGGCCGCGGTGGCGGGTGCAGAAGGCGTCGACCGCTTCGCCGTTGGCGTCCACGAACTCGATGCCGGCGCGATAGCGCGGGCCGCTCGTCGACGGCATCTCGAACGATGCCCAGGCGACGGCAGCGTTGAAGCGGATGCTTCCGTGGTCGTCGGCGAGCGCGATCCGCACGCGCTGGTTCGGTCGCAGAATCGTCGAGGAGACGACCTGTGCGCCGAGGCTCGACAGATCGACCAGCGTCGCGGCGTTGCCGTCCACCATCACGCCGACCGTTCCCGGAATCTTGAAGCGCGGCGCACGCCGCGTGCCGCGCTGATCGAGCGGCACGGGAGCGTCGACGTCTTCGGACGGCCCCGGCGCCACTTCCACGGCGTCCGTTTCGGGCGAGACGATGCGAATCTGGGACCTCTTGAGCGACGGGTCGGCCTTGATGCGATTGACGAGCGCCGTCCCGCGCGGCGTCGCCGCGAACTGCCGCTCCAGCGCGACGACCCGCGGCCGCTTCTCGATGATCACCTCGAGCGCGCGGAGCGCGTCGGCGTCGGCGAACGTCAGCAGCTCGCCTTCTTCCGTGGACGTGGCCTCGAGCGCCGGCAGCAGATCGGGCGCCGCAATCAGGACCGTACAGGGCCGCCGCACAAGCCTACTGGAAGATGCGGGCGTCCTGGAGCGGCCACCACCGGACCTTCACCTTGCCGACGATATACTTCTTCGGCACCTGGCCCCAGTGGCGGCTGTCCGAGCTGTTGTTGCGGTGGTCGCCCATCACGAAGTAGTAGCCCTGCTTGATGATTTCCGGGCCCCAGTCGTCGTGGCTCCGGAACGCGTTCGGCACGTAGTCGTCGCGCAGCGGCTGGTCGTTGACGAAGACCTTGCCGTCGACGATCCGCACCGTGTCGCCTTCCTTGGCGATCACCCGCTTGACGAACATCTTCTCGGGGTTCAGCGGGTAGTACAGCATCACGATGTCGCCGGGCCGGGGATCGCCGAGCTCGTACACCAGCTTGTCGACGATCAGGCGATCGTGATCTTCGAGGGTGGGCGCCATGCTCTGGCCATCGACGCGCGCCACCTGAAAGCCGAACGTCACGATCAGCGTGGCATAGACGGCCGCCGAGATCAGCGTCTGCAGGCCGGCGGCGATCTCGCGGAACGCGCGCTTCCAGGCGCCCGCGGCCGGCGTGGCCGGCTCGCGGGCCGGAGCGGCGGATACCGGACCGCCGGCGACGCCGACGTTCGCCGGCACGGGCTCGAGCATTGGCGCGAGCGGAGGATTGCTGCCCGGATCCGCCGGCAACGGGTCGACCGTGGAGAATTCGCTCATGAGCACTACCGGAACGATAATCAGCCACAAGAATAGCAGCCAGAGTCCCGCTCCCGCAAACACGAGGCGTTCCGACAGCCTTTGCGCGTCGCGCCACCGGCCGGAAGGCGTGACCGGAGCGGCTGACGGCCCGTCTCTTGCTTTCGCGTTAGACGGTTCATTCCGGGAGAAACAGGAGGTTTTTCGATGATGAAGAAGCTGATTGCCACCGCCGCACTGCTGGCCTGCGCGGGAGGGTACGCGATCGCGCAGACGCAGGTGACCTTCGTCCTCACCGACGGCCAGCGCAAGATCGGAACGCTCGTGCCGGATACCGACAAGCACGAGAACGGCATCGACGGATATACCATCAAGCCGCGCACCGGTGCCGACCAGACGATTCCGGACGCGCAACTGGCCGTGATTGACTTCGTCGGCGGGCAGCCGTCCCCGGCTGAACTGCAGGCGCTCCCCGCGGGCGGCACTCACGTGCTCGTGCTGCGCAACGGCGCCCATCAGCAGGGGCACCTCGTCAACATCGTCAGCGCCCGGACGGTGATCTGGCAGAACCAGGCCGGCCAGCAGCAGCGGTACGCGCTCAACGATGTCGGCCGCATCTACCTGAACATGGCGGCCGCCCGCACCGCGTACAACTACACAGGCCAGACCCTCGGCACGCCGGGCGTCCCAGGGCAGGCCGTTCCCGGCACGGTGCAGGTGATGGCGAATCAGGCCTGGACATCGACCGGCATTGCCGTCAAGAAGGGCGATCGCGTGACCTTCACGACCACCGGGCAGATTCAGTTCGGCGCGTCGTCGGACATGACGGCGGGGCCGGACGGCAACGGCAACGTGAGGAGCGGCGCCTATCCGGTGCCGCAGATGCCGGTCGGCGGCCTGATCGGCAAGGTCGGCAACAGCGCCCCGTTCTCGATCGGGTCGAACTCGCAACCGATCGTCATGCCGGCCAGCGGGCTTCTGCTGCTCGGCGTCAACGACAACGAGGCGAACGACAACTCGGGCTTCTTCTCAGTGGCCGTGAGGAAGGTCAGCTAGGACAGACAAGGGATCGCTCGGGGCCCGGGGATTTCCCGGGCGCCCGAGCTCCGGTTACTTTGCCCCCTCGCTGCGCAGCGCCTCGACGAATGGCCGCGTGGCCTCCGGCGGCTCCACTGCCGTGGTCAGCACGTCCTTCGGCGATACCTGTCCGTACAGATCGCGGTTGTCGTCGGCGTCGGGCTTGATGACGCCGCCCGAGACGTCGATGCCGGCGAACAGCCCCTGGGTCCGGGAGTACGAGAGGATCTCGGCTCTGAGCTGTGCGTCGGTGGCGGCCCGTGCGTCGCGGCCGACCGGTCCGCCGGCGACCGAGGCCTCGGCGCCGAGCGTGACCTTGTCGCCGAGCAGCTTCTGCATGCCGCGCTCGTTCATCACGAGCAGCACGAGGTCGATCGACTGCGCGCCGATCTGCAGACCCCAGCTGCCCTTGCCGATCTGCATGAACACGGGAGCGCTCCAGCCGCCGTTGCGCCGGCAGCTCATGAGCCCGCTGCCGTACTCGCCGCCGAACACGAACGCCGCCTTCTTCAGCGACGGCACGACGAAGACGCACCGGGCCCGGTTCCAGAGCTGGCTCGGGATGTCCTTGTCCGGCACCGAATGGATCTCGCGCAGCACGGCGGCTGCGTCCTCGATTCGCTTTCGTGCCTTGCTGGAAATGTCGGCATGAAGGCCGACCGTTGCGACCGCTACGACGGCCACGAGCCCGATCATCTGTCGCATGAGTCCCTCCGAAGCCGGCTTCATACCTTGCGGAGCTTGCGGGTGCGCTGGCGGTACTGAAAGGTGCCGCACCCTGAGGGACACTCGAAGTAGTCCCACTGCTCGCTGTGAAGCGCGTTGACGCCGCCGATGTGGCTGCGCATGTAGGTGAGCGCGTGGTCGCAATTCGGACACAGCAGGGCGGGCGGCTCGACCGGCGGCGCGTCCGTGACGCGGCGCTGATGCGCGCGCGCCAGGATGCCGGCCCGGCTGTCTCGACCGTCGAGGATCTGGCGCGAGCGCCGGCCATCGGCCGCCCCCTGCCCGGGCCCGCGCGCCGGGTCGGCCCGTGCGACGCCGTGCGGGCGCTCGACCAGACGCCGGAGTTCGGCCAGCAGCGTCTCGGGCAGACACGGCTTGATGAGGACCCTGTCCGCTCCTGCTCCCTCCGCGCGCTGCACGTCGGCGGCGTACGCATCGCCGGTCACGATGACGAGCGCGATCGAGGCGGTCGCCGGGTCGCCGCGCAGCAGGCGGCAGAGGTCGATGCCGTCGATGCCCGGCAGGCGCGTGTCGGTCACCACCGCGTCCGGCCGGCGCGAGATGGCCTTGGCGAGCGCCTCGCGTCCGTCGGTCGCGTGATCGACCTCGCAGCGCGCGCGCGTCAGGTACTCCGCGTACATCATCCGGGTGTCGGCGTCCCTGTCGGCGAGGAGTGCGAGCCTGAGCGACCTCGGCTGTGGCGCAGTGGCGGCCATCGAAGCGACCGTCAGCGGTTATACGGCACCGGTCGGCAGGTCGGCAAGCGAATTCGTGCCGCCCGCCGGTCGCCTGCGCGCAGTTTTCATCGGGCCGGTCCGGCGCACGGTTCGTGAAGCCGGGGCGCACGGATTGCACAGCGAGAAGGCGACGCGGGCCGGCGGTATACTCCCGGCGTGCGGCCCGGTCGCGTGTTGCGGATGGCGGCGGTTCTCGCGGGTGCCGTCGCGGTCGCGGGCGCGGTCCCGCGCGCCGGGGCCTTCACCGTGGCCGTGCTGCGCCGCGACGGCCTGATCGTGCCGTTCGCCACGTGGGACGGAAAGCACTGGCGGGCCGACTGGCCGCGTCCCGAGCAGAATCCTGATGTCCCGATCTCGCTGGACAGCGTTCCGACGCGCTGGTGGGGAGATGCCGCGCCGGCCGGCACCTGGCGCGCCTGGACGGACCAGCCGTTCCCACAGACCGTCGGCGTGCGGCAGCCCGACTGGTTCAAGGCGCAGTGCCTGAGGCAGATCGGACTGCGCACTGACTATCGCGGGCCGGAGCCGCCCCCGCCGCCGACCGTCCAGCCCTACCCGAAAGACGGCCTCGCGCTGTCGTCGAGCCAACCGGTCGACCGCATCGACATCGTGCCGACCGGCGTCGCCACCGACGTCATGCTCGATGCGTTCGAGAACGCCGAGAGCCGGCTCCTCGACAACGCCAGGTTCCTGCCGGAGGGCGTTCCGCGCGACCCGGTCGATCGCACGCGCGTGCCGCTGACGATCGAAGCGTCGTACGCCTTCGGCAAGCCGCCCGCGCCACGGTACTATTATCTCGAGATGAGCCGCGAGTACGACCGGCGTCACACCGCTGAGTCCTGCGCCGGCGTGGCGTTCGGCGCAGGATGGTTCGTCCGCGGCAGCGCCGGGGATCTGAAGGCCCTCAGCCTCGACGTCTCACTCGCAGACTGCGACCGTTACGGCCTCGCGTACATGCTGCCGCTCGGGGTGGCCCGGCTGAACGGCCACATCTACTGGATCGCGCAGTGGTCCGGATGGGACTACGAACGATACGGGATCGTGGAGCTGACGCCGAAGCGCGCGAAGCCGATCTTGACCGTATACGGGGGAAGTTGCTGATCATGTTCACGGGCTTCACAGGTTTCTGAAGGGGGTGGTGGCGTGAGGCTGATGAGGCTTCCGGGGCTCGTCCTGGTGGCGGGGCTCGTCGCGGCGGGCGCGCAGATGTTGCACGCCTCGGACGGGCCGCCGTGGGAGACCGGCACGTTCTCGATTCTCGGCTACGACCCGGCGACCGGCGAAGTGGGCGGCGCGGTGCAGTCGCGCGTCTTCTCGGTCGGCAACGGCGTCCTCTGGGCCGAAGCCAACGTCGGCGTCGTCGCCACGCAGGCGATCGTCGACGTGAGCTACGGTCCGCAGGCGCTCGATCTGCTGCGCAAGGGAATGGACCCGGCGGCGATCGTCAGGCAAATCTGGCAGCGCGACCCCGATCCGCTGCCGGAGAAGTGGACGAAGCAGGGGCGTCAGTTCGCGGTGATGAACGCGAAAGGCGAGTACGCCGCATTCACGGGGCCGAAGGCGCCGGAATGGGCCGGCAACAAGGGAGGGAAGTACTGCACGGCACAGGGCAACATCCTGGCCGGTCCGGCCGTGGTCGACAACATGGTGGCGGCGTTCGAGAAGACGACCGGCCATCTGTCGCAGCGGCTCGTCGCGGCGCTCGAGGCGGGGCAGGCGGCAGGGGGCGACAAGCGCGGCCAGGAATCGGCGGCGCTGATCATCGTCAAGAAGGGCGCCGGTGTGTGGCTGAACAACGACGTCGTCCTGCACCTGCAGGTGGACGACAGCCCGGAGCCAATCAAGGAGCTGCGCCGCCTGGTGGACACATGGAACGAGCACCGGCCCGGGCCCGCGAAATGAGCAGGTCAGACGGAGCGCGAGGCTTCAGGGCGCCCGCTCCTCCCACACGCGACACAGTTCGACGATCACCTCGACCGCCTTCTCCATGTCTTCGGACGAGACCCATTCGAGCCGTGAATGGAAGTTGTGCTCGCCCGCGAAGAGGTTGGGCGTCGGCAGGCCCATGAACGAGAGGCGCGATCCGTCGGTGCCGCCGCGGATGAGGCGCGACCGGACCTCCAGCCCGGCGCGGCGGACGGCTTCGCGCGCGTACTCGGCGACCTCCGGGTTTCGGTCCAGCACCTCGCGCATGTTGCGGTACTGTTCCTCGACGACGATCTCCAGTCGCGAGCCGGGATAGCGGCCGGCGGTCTCGCGCGCGAGCTGCTCGACGAGCGCTTCTTTCTCTTTCAGGCCGGCGGTGACGAAGTCGCGGACGATCAGCTTGACCGACGTCCGCTCCACGCTCGCGCCGACGACGTAGGGGTGCACGAAGCCTTCGTACCGGTCGGTCGTCTCCGGCGACAGGCGATCTTCGGGCAGCCGGTGGACGAAGTCGGCCGCCATCCGAATCGCGTTGATCATCCGGCCCTTCGCGTATCCCGGGTGCGTGTTGAAGCCGAGGAACGTCACGGTCATCGCGTCGGCGGAGAAGCTCTCGACTTCGACTTCGCCGCGTCCGCTGCCGTCCATCGTGTACGCGCAGCGGGCGCCGAAGCGCGCGACGTCGAAATGCGCGGTGCCGCGGCCGATCTCCTCGTCGGGCGTGAAGGCGATGCGCACGGCGCCGTGCGGAATCTCGGGATGCGCCTGCAGCCAGGCGGCCGCCGTCACGATCTCCGCCACGCCCGCCTTGTCGTCGGCGCCGAGCAGCGTCGTGCCCGACGCGGTGACGATCCGATGCCCCAGCTGCCCGGCCAGCTCGGGATTGTCCGCCAGGCGCAGCACCGCCGACGGATCGTCGGGCAGCACGATGTCAGCCCCGTCGTAGGCGTCGTGAACGATCGGCTTCACGCCGGCGCCGCTCATCTCGGGCGACGTGTCCACGTGTGCGACGAAGCCGATTGTCGGCACGCCTGCCTTCGGGCTCGTCGCCGGAATCGTCGCCATCACGTACCCGAATTCGTCCATGGCGACATCGGCGAGCCCGAGGCCGCGCAGTTCGTCGGCGAGGGCCCGAAGGAGCACGAGCTGTTTCTCCGTGCTCGGGCATGTCCTCGACCGCTCGTCGGACTGCGTGTCGTACGTCACGTACCGGAGGAAGCGGGAGAGGACAGGGGAGGCCGTCATCGCGAGAGGGCCGAGGGATCAGGAAGCCGTGGGGGAACTGACAGTCGATAGCCGAGAGCCGTCAGCTATGAATGTGCGATGCAGCGTTCGGACGGCATCGTCTATCGTCGACCGGGGCACCAGCCAGGTGATACGGAACGACGAGGTTGCGACGTCCGACGGTTCGATGCCGGCGGCCCGGAGGGCGCCGCTTCCCCGGCGCAGGTTTTCGAATGTCGCGTTGATGCCGGCGCCGATGGCGCTCACGGCCGACCGGTCGTCGTCGAGCGTGACGCGGCCGCCGAACCGCGCGGCGAGGTCGGCGCGGACTCTCGGCTCGTCGTGCAGGTTCTCGCGCGAGATCACGAGCATCATCCGTCCGGCCGTGGCGTGCAACTGCTTGCCGGCGACGCCGTGCTCGTCGAGGAACACGAGGACCTCATGCAGGTCCGGCCCTGTGGAGCTGCCCGTGGATCCGCCGTTCGAGTCGCCTTCCGCCGTCATCACGATCACGTCGCGCTCACTCGCAACGCCGACCACCACGCCAGGCATGCGCGGCGGGTATCGCCGGACCACGGTGCCGTCGGCCGCGGGGTCGGGACCGGGAAGCGGCGACGCCGTCGCCCGCGCGTAGATGGCGATGCCCTGGGCCTTGGCGAACTCCACGGCCTGCGCGTTCAGCACCCTCGCGCCCGACTCGGCGAGCTCCTGGGTCTCTTCGTACGACAGCGTCGGGATGCGTTGAGCGTCCGGCACGACGCGCGGGTCGGCCGTGTACACGCCGTCCACGTCGGAGCAGATCTCGCAGTACTCCGCGCCGAGCGCGGCCGCCATGGCCACCGCGGTCGTGTCGCTCCCGCCGCGACCGAGCGTCGTCACCTCGCGACGGTACGACACCCCCTGGTACCCGGCGATGACGACGATGCGCCCGCGCGCGAGCTCGTCCTGGACCCGGAACGGGCGGACTTCGACGATGCGCGCGTCCACGTGCCGATCGTTGGTGATGATGCCGGACTGGCTGCCGGTGAAGCTGATGGCGTCGCCGCCGAGCTCGCGGATCGCCATCGAGAGCAGCGCCATCGCGATCCGCTCGCCGGCGGTGAGCAGCATGTCGAGCTCGCGCCGGTCGGGGTTGGGCGAGACCTGCTTGGCGAGCGCGAGCAGCTCGTCGGTCGAGTGGCCCATCGCGGACACGACGACGACGACGTCGTGGCCGGCGCGCCGGGTCGCCATGACGCGGGCCGCCACCTGTTTCAGTCGCGCCACGTCCGCGACGCTCGAGCCCCCGTACTTCTGGACGACAGTGGACATCGCGATCCTATCCAAACGTCGCCACGACCGGGGCATGGTCGCTCGTTCCGATTTCCCGTTCGACGACGCACGCGGTCGCGCGCGCGGCGAGCGGGGCGCTGGCGAACACGTAGTCGAGCCGCCAGCCGATGTTCCGCTGCCGCATGTTCCGCCATGGCGCCCACCACGTGAACAGGCCGTCGTTGTCGGGATCGAGCGCGCGGCCGACGTCGACGAGGCCGCGGCTCAGGATGCGCTCGATGAGGGCGCGCTCCTCCGGCAGCTGTCCAATGGCGCGCGGTTTCCGTTCCTTCGGATGGACGTCGCGCTCGGTGCGCGCCACGTTCATGTCTCCGCAGACGAGCAGGGCGCGGCCGGGCCTCGCGGCCTGGAAGGCGACCGCGTAGGCATCGAGCGCTTCGAGGAACCGCATCTTGGCGGCGAAATCCTTGCCGCCGTTCGGCACGTAGACTGATGCGACCGTCGCGTCGCCGACGTCGACGGTCGCGATGCGGGTCTCGTAGTCGAAGTCAGGATGGGCGAAGACGGGGCGCTCCGGGGCGACGGACTTCGCGACGTGCAGCGCCACGCCCGAGTAGCCCTTGCCGCCGTGCCAGTAGCACCAGTATCCGTCGAGCTGATGGAGAAACAGAGGAATCTGGTCCGAGGCGGCCTTGATTTCCTGGAGGCAGACGACGTCCGGGCGTTCCTGCGCGATCCAGTCCTGGACCTGCGCCTGACGCGCCCGGATGCCGTTGACGTTCCAGGTCGCGATCTTCACGGAGCTTTCGGCTGTCAGCTTTCGGCTGTCGGTCTGCTGACAGCCGACAGCTGATGGCTGATGGCTGACGGCCGACAGCGCCGGTCAGAACCGCGCGTGAGCCGCCTGCCGCTCGGCGGCCGGTACGGCCATGATGTCGGCATGCGCCGCGATGTGCGCCTTGACGATCTCTTCGGCCTTCGCCATCGCGTCGGCGTCGCCATTCCGGTAGACCGCGTTGGCCTCGATCAGGTCCTTCTGGTGCGCCGGCGTCGCGTCGGGGCTCTCGTAGATGGCCGCAACGGGGCACGCTGGTACGCACGCCCCGCAGTCGATGCATTCCTCGGGATGAATATAGAGCATCGTCGTCTGCGCGAACTCGGGCTCGTCCTTGCGCGGGTGGATGCAGTCCACCGGGCACACGTCCACGCAGGCGGTGTCCTTGGTCTCGATGCACGGGTCGGTAATGATGAAGGGCATGTGTGCGTCTCCAGATGTCGAGCGGTGTCGGGGGCGGACGAACCACCTCCCGAGCACCGAATACTATCGAAAACAGCCGCGCCGCGCCAGCCCTGCGCCCCGCTCGCAGCCGGCGCGCGGCCGGCGCGTGAGGGGACAGGGACTATACTGAAAAACCATGAGCCAACCGGAACATCCCGAGCGCCGGCGCGGTCCCGAGCCGCCGGATCTGAGCGAGAAAGGCGGGATGAAGAACGGGCAGCCGCAGCGATCCGACGAGCGGCTGTTCATGCAGCTGCTCGCCTTCGGCGGCTGCCGGGACACGAGGCCGCTGGCGGACGCCCTGTCCCATTCGGGGCTCGACGGCGTGCTGTACGAGGACGTCAACGACCCGCACGGCGTCGCGCTGCTCACGCTCGCGCGAAACCCGGCGGTGTTCGTCGATCGGGTGCGGCCGTTGCTCAATGCGCCGCCGTTCTCCGCGCTCTCGCAGAAACCCGAGTACACCATGCTCGGACGGACGTACTCGCTCGGGTACGAGCCCGATCTCGCCGAGGTGCTCGTGCATCGGCCGCGGCGCACGGTGCTCACGCCCGAGTGGACGTGGGCCGTGTGGTATCCGCTGCGCCGGAGCGGCCGGTTCGCGCAGCTGCCGGCCGAAGAGCAGCGCGTCATCCTCGCCGAACACGGCGCGATCGGGATGTCGTTCGGGGCCGCCGACTACGCGCACGACATCCGCCTCGCGTGTCACGGGCTCGACAAGGCCGACAACGACTTCGTCGTCGGCCTCGTCGGCAAGGAGCTGTTTCCCCTGTCGGCGGTCGTCCAGTCGATGCGGAAGACGCAGCAGACCGCCCTCTACCTCGAGCGGCTCGGTCCGTTCTTCGTCGGGCGCGCCGTGTGGCAGGCGCCGGTCTGATCAAAGCCAGACCACCGGGTGACGTTCGCGCCTTCGTGGCTACCGCGACAGGTCCGCCGACGCCGCGAACGTCGGCGGGCGGCGGTGCTTCGTCGCCTGCTCGTATGCGTACGCGATCCTGATCAGCGTCGGCTCGCTCCACGCCCGGCCGATGAACGAGATCCCAACCGGGAGGCCGCGGAAGAAGCCGGCGGGCACGGTGATGTGCGGGTAGCCGGCCACGGCGGCCACGGTCGACGCGCTTCCGCCGACCGCATCGCCGTTCACCAGATCCGTCAGCCATGCCGGACCGCCCGTCGGCGCGACCAGCGCGTCGAGCCTGTACTTCGTCATCACCGCGTCGATGCCGAGCGTTCGCGACAGCCGGTGATCCTTCGCCAGCTCCGCCTGGTACTTCGGCTCGGTCAGCGGCCCTTTCTTTTCGGCCATCGTCATGATCTCCTGGCCGAAGTACGGCATCTCCCGGTCGGCGTGAGCCTTGTCGAACGCGATGACGTCCGCGAGGGAGTGCACGGGCGAGGCGGGGCCGAGCCACGTCAGGTACTTGTTCAGATCCGCCTTGAACTCGTACAGCAGGACGTCGAATTCGGCGTCGCCGAACTTGCCGAGCGTCGGGATGTCTGCCGGATCGACGACGACGGCGCCGGCCTTCTTCATGTCTGCGATGGCCTGTTCGGCGATCCGGTCCGCTGCCGGACTGTAGCCGAACAGCCTGTCCCGCACGACGCCGACGCGGGCTCCGCGCAGGCCGTTCGGGTCGAGGTACTTCGTGTAGTCGCGCTGTCCTCTGGCGTCGGCCGGTTTCGTCGCCGGGTCGTCCGGGTCGGATCCGGCGAGCGGCCCGAGCAGCGCTGCGGCGTCGGCCACGGTACGCGCCATCGGCCCGGCGGTGTCCTGACTGTGCGAGATGGGCACGATGCCGGCGCGGCTCCACAGGCCGACCGTCGGCTTGATGCCGACGATCCCGTTGCTGTTCGACGGCGACACGATCGAGCCGTCGGTCTCGGTGCCGATCGCGATCGCGCAGAGGTTCGCCGCGGCGGCGACGCCCGAACCGGAGCTCGACCCTGACGGGTTGCGGTCGAGCGCGTACGGGTTCTTCGTCTGGCCGCCGCGGCCGCTCCAGCCGCTCGACGAGTGCGTGGAGCGGAAGTTGGCCCATTCGCTCAGGTTCGTCTTCCCGAGGATGATCGCGCCGGCCGCTCGCAGGCGCGCCACGATGAACGCGTCCTTCGGCGGCTTCGCGCCCGCCAGCGCCAGCGATCCGGCGGTCGTCATCATCCGATCGGCGGTCGCGATGTTGTCCTTGATCAGGACCGGAATGCCGTGGAGCGGCCCGCGCGGGCCGCGCGCCTTGCGCTCGGCGTCGAGCCGATCGGCGATCGCGAGCGCGTCCGGATTGGTCTCGATCACGCTGTGCAGCGACGGGCCGCTGCGGTCGACCGCCTCGATGCGGGCGAGGTACTTCTCGACCAGCGAGCGCGCCGTTTCCTGGCCGGTCTCCATCCGGTGCTGCAGGTCGGCGACCGTCGCTTCGTCGAGGTCGAAGGCGGGCGGCGCCGGTGCACGGACTGCCTGCGCGCGGCCCGCAGGCGCGGCGAAGACCACGGACAGGGTGACGAGGGTGGCAGCCGCGAGTGCGGCGGCGGCCGGACGGCGACGCGGGATCGGACTCATCGGTCATCCTTTCGAAGCGCAATCCAGGCGGCGCAGGCGATGCCGCCGAGCATGACGATCGCCCCGAGCGCCTGGAGCACGAGGGCGATCTGGTGATCGCGATGGAGCAGGCCCAGCATACCGAGGATGCGCTCCCAGTCGTGTCCTTCGACTTCGGCGCCGGTGCGTCCGCCGATGAGCACGAGCTGCAGCGCACGGGCGTCGTTGGCGTACATGGCGACGTCGAGCAGGTTCTCCCCGGCCCACCACGTCATCACCGCCGCCCCGAACGGATTCGGGCTCGTCGTCATGAATGCGACGAGGCAGACGAGCGGCACGAGCACCTGCATGAGGCTCCCGCCGAGCGCGGTCATCAACGTGCCGAACGGAGAGAAGAGTACATGGCCGGCTTCGTGGAACGGCAGGCTGACGAGGTGCAGGAACGACGCGCCGATCACGTTCTGGCGCATCGGCCAGAACAGGAAGAGGACGGTCCAGCGGGCGAGCAGCACGAGCAGGGCCAGGCGGCCCCAGCGGGTCACGATTCTTCCACCCGGCCGTACAGCCGGACCAGGCGCGCTCGATCGACGCCGTGGACCAGCAAGCCGTCGGCGGCGCGGAGCGCCTCCACCATCAGGTCGTCATCGAGCTCCCGTCCCGCACTGGCGCAGGCTCGCGCGGCCTCGGAGCGCAGAACGGCGCCCGTGGCGACCAGTTCGGCGACCATGCTCCGCAGGCCGCGAACCTGGTAGGCCGACCAGCTTCCGAACGCGCGCGCCGCCAGATATCGCCGCACCGCGCCCGCGTAGGACGACCATCGAGGCCTGACGAACCGGTCGCCCTCGTCCCCGCCGTCCAGGTAGGGGACGGTCTTTAGACCGTCCCGTGTCGTCGCTGTGGTTCCCGTCGCCGCCGTCGTCACCAGGCGATATCCGTGGATGCCTCGCCACGCATCGTAGCGTGCCGACGCGGCCGGGTCGACCCGGTCCGCCCCAGCCGCGTGCGAAATCACTTCGGTCAGCCGCTCCCGGCCGGGCGTCCACGCCCGCACGATGTCGGCCGCCGCGGCAAGGCGATCGAGAACGCTGTCCGGATCCAGATCCTCTCGCGCGCACGTCGCCACGACGAAGCGCTCCCAGGCGTCGTACGCCGGAAGATCGAACAGCAGACCCGGCCTGACGAGCGGCGGCCACTCTCCGCGCGCGTCGAGGCCGTCGTAATCGCGGGCGGCGGGGAACGCCGGTGGATCGGGGACGACGGCGAGCGGCGCCCGATCGTGCACGAGCATTCGCGCCGCGGTCGGACAGAAATGGGTCAGCGTCACGAACACACCGCGATCGTCGGCGAGCGTCAGGCGCGGGAACTCGCGGCACGATGTCGGCAGCATGGCCTCGCCTTCATCGCGCTGGATGCGGCAGAGCCCCGACGACCGGTCGTAGAAGCGGCAGGCGCCGTCGGGCTCCGGAGTCAGCGATGCCACGCCGAAACGGCGCTGGAGCGGAGCCTCGAGCGGGATGCTCCACCCGGCCGTGCAACAGGCGCCGGTGCGACGGCACTGGTAGCCGGCATGCACGCTCAGGGCGAACACACGAGGCGCGGTGCGGATCACGCGTTTCCTACAGTGCGTTGGCGAGCGCAGCGCGGCGCCCGGCCAGCGCATGGCTCACGCGGACGGGGTACGGCTCGGGATCCTCCAGGCGCCGGACGCTCTCCGGGAGCAGCGCCATCTGCTCTTCCACGCGCGCGCGGATCGCGGCGATGGGCTCGGCAGGGTTCGTCCGCTTCCCGTTGCGCATCACGCACGCCAGCAGGGGGTGCGCACGCGGCGGCTGAGGCTCATCGACTCCGGCGACGAGGTCGCCGGCGATCCGCCCGTCCTGTTCGCGCCGCCACACCTGCTTCACCCCGGGCAGGGTCGACTTGCCCTCGCTCAACTTGACGACGTCGGAAATCGTGCCGCCGCGTTCGAGCGCGACGAGCTTGTAGACGCACGCGAGGACGGGCGCGTCGGCAACGGTGGTGAGCGCGCCGCCGACGCCGAACGCATCAATCGGGGCGTCGTCTGCGACCAGCCGGGCCACGCGATGTTCGTCGAGATCTCCGCTGACGAAGATGCGCGTCGACGAGCGTCCGCCGTCGTCGAGGATGCGGCGCACCGCGCGGCTCAGCGCGTCGAGATCGCCGCTGTCGAGCCGGACGGCCGCCGGATGCAGTTCGGAAGAGACAACGGCGCGGGCGGCGGCAAGCGTGTCGTAGGTGTCGAGCAGGTACACGGCCTCATGATACGTGCGGCTGAATTCCCGGAACGCCTGCAGTTCCTCCGGGAACGCCTGGACCCACGCGTGCGCCATCGTACCCGACGGCGGAATGCCGTAGCGCCGAGCCGCTTCGACGCACGACGTTGCCCCGCAGCCACCGAGGTATGCGGCACGCGCCGCCGCGATCGCCGCGCCGAGGCCGTGCGCCCGTCGCGCGCCGAACTCCACGACCGTCCGTCCGGCGGCCGCGTCCACCACGCGGCGCGCCTTCGAGGCGACGGCCGTCTGAAATCCGACGATCGACAGCAGCGCGGTCTCGACGAGCTGCGCCTGGGGCAGCGGCGCGGTCACCCGCAGGATCGGCTCGCCGGGAAACAGCAGCGTTCCCTCGGGCATCGCCCACACGTCGCCCGCAAACCGGAAACTCGCGAGGTACTCGTCGAAGAACGCTCGCGGCACGTCCGCGAACGCCGGAACCGTGGCCAGCCACGCTCGCGCGGCGTCGTCGAACTGCAGCGTTTCGAGGAAGGCGAGCGCATCCTCCAGGCCCGCTGCGAGGAGATACGACCGCTCGGGCGGAAGGCGGCGAACGAAGAGGTCGAAGGTCGCCGGCGCGAGAAGGCCGGCCCGCCAGTAGCCGGCGACCATCGTGAGCTGGTAGAAGTCGGTTTCGAGCGCGTTTGACATGTTGGGCCGCGCGTGAGCGATCGCCGGACGGAGCCTTACCGGCCGACGGCCTGCGCGACGAACGCTTCGATGCCGGAGGCAGGCTGCGCGCCGGTCGTGCGCGCGACCTCGCGGCCGCCGACGAACACGGCCATCGTCGGGATGGAGCGGATGCCGAAGCGCTCCCCGAGCTCCGGCAGGACGTCGGTGTTGACCTTGAGCACAATCAGGCGACCGGCCTGTCGGGCGGCCACTTTCTCCAGTTCGGGCGCCACCATTCGGCAGGGGCCGCACCAGGGCGCCCAATAGTCCACGACCAGGGGCAGCGAGGCGCCGGCCACCGCGCGGTCGAACGACGCCGCGTCCGGAACCTCGACAGGCGTCGCCGGCGCCTTGAGCTCCTGCTTGCAGTGGCCGCATCGGACGGGCGCCTCGAGCCGGCCGTAGGCAAGGCGATTCTGCTGCCCGCAAGCGGGACAGGCGACTACGAGGCCGCGATCGTCGAGGCGGGCAAGCGCCATCAGATCATTTTACGCCGGCTTTGCTGCGGCCGACACGGGACGGCTCCGCGAGCAGCGCCCGTTTCATGAGCAGCGGGGCGCACGCGGACCGGGGCTTCGTCCCGAAGAAGTGAACGTACGCGCTCGCCGCCTATGTGAGCGAAAGCGTCTCGAGCGCGTTGCGATCGATCAGCACGAACCCATCCTTCTCGGTCCGCACGATCCTCTGTTTGCCCCAGCGGCTCATGATCCGGATGGAGGTCTCGATGGTGGTTCCGACCATGTCGGCCAGTTCCTGGCGGGACAGCGGCATCGCGATGAACACGCCATCGGCTTGAGGCTTGCCCGCATCGTCGGCGAGCTTGAGAAAGAGGCGCGCGAAACGCGCCTCGATGCGGCCGCCCGTGAGTTCCGTGAGGCGGTTCGTGAGCTCGACCAGCCGGTGCGTCAGCCCGAGCAGCAGGCCCCGCACCATTGTCGGGTGCGCTTCGAGGAGCGCAAAGAACGCCTGGCGGGGGATGAGGACGCACGTGGTCGGCTCGAGCGCCGCCGCGCCCGCGGGATACGCGCGCGATTCGTAGACCGCGACGGCGCCGACCGGATCGCCCGGGCCGAAGATCTCGAGGATGACGTCGGTGCCGCGGGCGGTCACCTTGAACACCTTGACGCGGCCGGTGACGACGGTGAAGAAGTGATCCGAGGGGTCGCCCTCCGAGAAGAGCAGGTCCCCCTTGTCGAACTCGCGGACCAGGGCAACGGCCGTCAGGCGCTGCCGGTCTTCGGGGGACAGCCGGCGGAAGATCGTGCTGCGCCGGAGCATTTCGTCGATGGGCGGCGGCATCAGCGCTCGATCGTAGCGCATATGACACCTGTCATACCGCCGGGCCGGGCAGCCCGGCTACGCTGGGGAAGACTCGCGCCGAGGCGAGGCATCGGCGTCAGTTCGCGGCGGGGGTGGGACCCGTGAGCCAGTAAGGAAGGCCAGCGCCTGCGGCCATGCCGAGCCGAGGACCAGAAATCCGAGGCGAGGCATCAGCGTCAGTTCGCGGCGGGGGTGGGGCCCCGCCGCCAGTGAATAACGAGGTGACGGACATGATCGAGCAACTGGACCAGACGACCGTAGGCGAAATCGTGGCGACCGACTTTCGCGCCGCCGCCGTTTTCGAGCGCTTCGGCATCGACTTCTGCTGCGGCGGCCGGCGGTCGGTCGCCGATGCGTGCCGCACGGCGGCGGTCGATCCCACCGACCTGGCCGCGGCGTTGTCGGCGCTCGCCGCCGAGGCCTCGAGCGATGACGACGTGACGGCATGGAGCGTCGCGCGGCTGGTGGATCACGTGGTGAAGCGGCACCACGGATACGTGCGGCGTGTCGCGCCGGCCCTGACGCAGTATCTCGACAAGCTCGTGCAGGTTCACGGGCAGCGGCACCCCGAGCTCGCGCGTGTCGGAGCCGAGTTCGCGGTAGTGCGGCAGGAACTCGAGCAGCACATGATGAAGGAAGAGCAGGTGCTGTTCCCCTACGTCTGCCGGATGGCCGACCTGCGGGCCGAGGGGCGCCCGCTGCCGCCAAGCCCGTTCGGCACGGTGCAGAACCCGATCCGGATGATGGAGCGCGAACATCGGGACGCGGCCGACGAGATGCGCCTGATCCGCGAGCTGACGAACGGCTACGCAGTGCCGGCCGACGGCTGCACGACGTACAAGGTCTGCTTCTCCGAGCTCCAGGAATTCGAGCGCGACCTGCATCGCCACGTCCACCTGGAGAACAACGTCCTCTTCCCGAAGGCCGTGGCGCTCGAGAACCTGTAGGGGACCGGCGAACCCTGCAGGGGACCGGCGAACCCTGTAGGGGACTGGCGAACCCTGTAGGGGACGGTCTTCAGACCGTCCCGATGACAGGCGCTCTCATCGGATCGTGTCCGACAGCAGGCCAACACTGAGGGCGTACGACGTGGCGCAGTTGTATTCGAGCAGAACGTCGTAATTGCCGTAGACGAGGAACGAGCGCTTCGACCCCGTAACGAGCGAGGCCGGCATCCTGCTCCGGGGCAGCGGCCGACCGCTGGTCAGCCGCACGCCCATCCTGCGCCACTCGGTCAGCGGACGCGCGATCGTCATCTCGCGCGTCGCCGAACAGGTGCCGTCCCGGCGGTCGATCGCCGCGACGCGTCGGGCGGCGGCCCGGCCGACGCTCACCTCGCGCCCCCATCGCTCGTGCCCGGTCCAGCCGTGGGCCCGGAGATAGTTCGCGATCGACGCGAACACGTCGCCCGGGGATGACCAGATGTCGCGCCGCCCGTCGCCGTCATAATCCTGCGCGAAGGCCAGATAGGTCGACGGCATGAACTGCGCCTGCCCCATCGCGCCCGCCCACGAGCCGCGCAGGTGGTCCAGATCGATGTCGCCGCGGTTGACGATCTCCAGCGCGTCGAGCAGTTCGTTGCGGAAGTAGGTACCGCGGCGACGGTCCCAGGCGAGCGTCGCGAGGGCCGGGACGATCGGGTTCGTGCCGCTGACGCGGCCGAACTTCGACTCCACCCCCCAGATCGCAACGATGATGCTCGGCGACACGCCGAAGTCCCGTTCGACGCGCTGGAGCAGCCGCCGGTGCCGAGCGAACTGCTCGTGGCCCGTACGGATCGCGCGCCGCGTCACCTGTCGATCGATGTAGGTTTCGAGCGGCAACACTGTCTCGGGCTGGCTGCGATCGCGGTCGATCACGACCGGCTGAGGTTCCTGCACCGACGCGAGCGCCTCGTCGACCACCTCGGCGCGGATGCCGCGCGCGAGCGCGTCGGCGCGGATGCCGGCCAGGAAATCCGCAAACGAGCCGGCTTCCTGCTCGACCGCGCGCGGAGCGGTGGGTCCGGCGCCCGGGCGGCCCGCGCCGACGCCCGACTGCGGACCCGACGCGAGCGTGGCGGCTGCAGCGGTCGCGAGCACGAACAGACGCACGCGATCAGTCTACAGCCGTTCGGGTGCGGCGACGCGGCGCGCGTCAGTGTGCCGCCGCCGGTCGGCCGTGCGTCCGCGGGCGCCGCATGATCAGGACGAGCGGCACCATCACGACGAACATCATGCCGAGCAGCCAGAAGAGCCCCACGAACGACACCATCGCGGCCTGCTTCTGCACCATGCCGAAGATCGCGGCATGGGCGCGGCTGGTCGCCGTGGCGGTGTCGGCGCCGGCCGCGATGAACGCGGCGCGCAGCTGGTAGAACATCGACTGGGACCGCGCATCGTAGGGCGTCACGTTCGCCCCGAGGACGGCGGTCACCGACTGCTGATGCCGCGCGAGCATGGTGCCGGTCGTCGCGATGCCGACGCTGCCGCCGATGTTCCGCATCAGGTTGAACAGGCTCGTCGCGTTCCCCATTCGCTCCCGCGGAATGGCATCCATCGTCACGGTCGTGAGCGGCACGAAGAGCAGCGACATCCCGACGCCCTGGATGAGCTGCGGCCAGAAGATGTCCCAGTACCCCGCCTGCAGGTTGAGGTGTCCCAGCCAGATGAGCGTCACGCCGCCGATCACGAGCCCCGCGCTCAGCAGCTTCCGCGCATCGTAGCGGCCGGTCATGATTCCCGTGATCGGCATCATGACGAACGAACCGATGCCGCGCGGCGCCATCGCGATGCCGGCCTCGAGCGCCGGGTAGCCGAGCAGCGTCTGCAGGAAGATCGGCAGCAGCACCATGCTGCCGTAGAGCACGAAGCCGACGATCGTCATCAGGAACACGCCGACCGCGTAGCTCCGCTCCTTGAACACGCGCAGATCGACGATCGGATGCTCGGTCGTCAACTCGTGAACGATGAGCAGCGTCAGCGTGATCGCCGAGACGACGGCGAGCGTCAGGATGAAGTGCGACGAGAACCAGTCGTCTTCCTGGCCCTTGTCGAGGACGATCTGCAGCGCGCCGATGCCGACGGCGAGCATGCCGATGCCCCAGTAGTCCACCTTCGCCGATTCCCGGCGCAGGTAGGCCGGATCGAAGATGAACAGCTTCGTCATCACCAGCGAGGTGATGCCGACCGGCAGGTTGATGTAGAAGACCCATCGCCAGCTGTAGCTGTCGGTCAGCCAGCCGCCGAGCACCGGCCCGAGAATCGGCGCCACGACGATGCCGAGCGCCCAGAACGCCATCGCCTTGCCGCGGTCCTGCGGCGCGAACGCTTCGAGCAGTACGGCCTGCGAGAGCGGCTGGAGCGCGCCGCCGGTCGCCCCCTGGACGACGCGGAAGAAGACGAGCGTGCCGAGCGTCGGCGCCAGCCCGCAGAGGAACGAGGCGAGCGTGAAGCCGGAGACGGAGAGCATCAGCAGGCGCTTGCGCCCGAAGGTGGCGGCGAGCCACCCGGTCATCGGCAGGATGATCGCGTTGGCGACCAGGTACGACGTGAGCGCCCACGTCGCCTCGTCGATCGTCGACGACAGGCTCCCGGCGATGTGCGGCAGCGAGACGTTGACGACCGTGGTGTCGAGCACCTCCATGAACGTGGCGAACATCACCGACAGGGCGATGATCCACGGGTTGATGATCGGATGCGAGTCTTCGGGTGACATCGGCAGATTCGAGAATTCGAGAATGTGAGAATTCGAGAACTCGGCTGTCCGGGGGATTCGAGAATCCGTGAATCGTGGGGTCCGAAGAACCTCTCCGCCTTCGGATCCTCAAATCCTCAGATTCTCAAGTTCTCAGATTCACCTATTTCGTGTAGACCGTCGGCGTAACCGACATGCCGGGACGGAGCACGTGATTCCGATCCTGCCCGTTCTCGAGCACGATCTTCACCGGCACGCGCTGCACCACCTTCACGTAGTTGCCCGTGGCGTTCTCGGGCGGGAGCAGGCTGAAGCGCGCGCCGGTCGCGGCTGCGATGCTGTCCACGTGCCCCTTGAACTTCCGGCGGCCGTACGCGTCGACCTCGATCGTCGCCGGCTGCCCCGGGCGCATGTTCCGGAGCTGCGTCTCCTTGAAGTTCGCCGTGATCCAGACGTCGTCGAGCGGGATGATCGCCATGAGGGGCTGGCCCGCCTGCACGACCTGGCCGATCTCGACCGCCTTGCGGCTGACGACCCCGGCGACCGGCGCGATGACCGTGGCGTACTTCAGGTTCAGCTCCGCTTGCTCGAGCGCCGCCTTCGCCTGCTGCACCTGCGCCTGCGCGGCGTCCGCCCTGGCGCGCATCTGGGTCAGCTGCTGCGGCGCGGTGCGTGCGGTCTGCAGAGCGGCCTTCGCCTGCTGCGCGCCGGCGCGCGCCTGTGCGAGCTGGCTCTCGGCCACCGGCACCCCGGCCCGTGCCTCGGTGACCTGCGACTGCGCGGAGTCGACGGCCGCCTTCGCGGCGTCGGCGGCCGCCTTCACCGCATCGAACTGCTGCTGCGAGACCTCGTCTTTCGCGAGCAGGCCCTGCAGGCGCTCGACGTCGCGCGCCTCCTTCGTGGCGTTCGCCTGGGCCTGCCGGAGCCGCGCCTGAGCCACCGCCACGCGCGCGTGTGCGGCCTCGACCTGCTGCTCGGCCGCTGCCACGCCGCTCGTCGCCTGCTCGACGCCGCCCTGCGCGGTCGTCAGGTTGCTCGCAGTCGTCGTGGACGCAATCGGCACACCGCTCTGCGCGGCCACGGCCGCCGCCTGCGCGTCGGCGAGCGCGGCGCGCGCCTTCGCGATTGCCACCTCGTAGTCGCGCGGGTCGAGCTCGACGAGGACCGCGCCGGCCTCCACCTGCTGGTTGTCCCTGACATGAATGTCCTTGACCGTCCCGCCCACCCGCGCGGCGATCTGGGTGACGTGCCCATCCACCTGCGCGTCGTCTGTCGACTCCTGGCCGGCGGTTGCCCAGAGCCAGGCGCCAAGAACGGCGACGATCACCGCGACGACGGCAAGGCCGACGCGGAAGCGTGTAGAGCGAATGAGCTGGAATGGTTCGGATTGATCGGCCATCAGCGGGAGCCTCCGAGATACTGTCGCGCCGCCTGTTCGGCGACGCCGAGCGCGCGTGCGAGCGCGGCTTTCGAAACGTTATAGCTGTACAGCGCGCCGATGTACTGCTCGTTGGCGAGTGCCACGGCCTCCTGCGCCTGTACGACTTCGATGTTGTCGGCCACGCCCGCGGCGAAGCGGTCGCGCGCCTGTGTGAGCTGCTGGGCGGCCAGATCGCGCCCCTTGGTCGCCGCCTGGAGCTGTTCGCCGCTCGCCTGCAGGTCGAGGAACGCCGTCCGCACGTCGTAGTAGACACCGGCCTTCAGGTCGTCGGCCTCAGAGCGGCGATTCCGCAGTTCGGCCTCCGCCTCGAGCAGACGACCGTGGGTCCGGCCGCCCTGGAAGACCGGCACCGTGACGGTGCCGAGGACCGCGTAGGTGCCGACCGCGCTTCCGGGCGTCAGGCCGAGATCGCCGTAGTCCGCGTTGAGATGCAGCGACGGCAGCCGCGACATGAGAATCGCCGTTCGCTTCGCTTCGGCGGCGCGCACGCGCTCGAGCGCCGCCTGGTAGTCCGGCCGCGTCTGGTACGCGCGGTCGAGCGCCTGCTGGAGGGTCATCTCCGGCACCGGCGCATACGGCAGCTGGTCGCTCAGCGTGAACTCCTGGCCGATCGGCAGGCCGATGACGCGGGCCAGCTGCAGCTTCGATTTCTCGAACTCGTTTCGTGCAACCGTTGCGCGCTGCTGCTCCGTCGTCAGCTGCACCTGGGCGCGGAGGACGTCGATGCCGGCGACGATGCCGCTCTTCTTGAGATCGACCGCCTGGTTGTAGAGCGCCTGGGCGGTGTCGAGCTGCGCGCCCGCCGCGTCGGCGCGCGCCGAGGCGGCGAGCGACTGAAGATACAGGTTGGCCGACACGAGCACGACGAGATCCCGCGCGCTCTTGTACGAGTACCGCGCCGCCTCCAGCGCGTGCGACTGCGCGCGGTAGTCGTTGATCGCGCTCATGTCGAGGAGCGGCTGCGACACCGACACGCGCGCGTCGAAGACGTTGAACGGCCCGACGACCGCGGGGACCCCGGCCGGCAGCGGGAACCCGTACGCGGCGAGATTCACCTTCTGGCGCGTCTCGCTGACGTGTCCATTCACAGTCGGCAGCAGGCCGGTCAGCATCCGCCACCGCGCGCCGGCGGCCGACGTGATGTCCTGTTCGGCCGTCAGCACGCCCAGGTTGTGCTCGAGCGCACGGTTGATGGCGTCCGCAATCGAGAGCGCCACCGGCTGGCTGGTGACCTGGCCCGACGGCACGCCGCCCAGGAACGGATTCGTCGACGGCGGGGTCGGACGGACGGCAACCGGCGAGGTCGCCGGCATCTGGTCCTGCGCGGCGGCCGGCACCGCGGGGCAGGCCAGCGCCGCTGCGAGACCAATCGCCGGCAGCACAGGTTTCACGAGTAACCCTTTCTCGCCCGAGTGCGACCACCTCGACGGGACGGGCAGGCAAGCCGGTCGGGGCGGGCACAGGCGTTTCGATCGCAGAGGCGACCGACCCATAAGCGTACTACGGCCGACGTATCAGTTCATACATGAATTGTGGACAGCGGCAAGGTTTTGCGCGGGCGTTCGACCGTGGCGCGGGATTGACATCAATTTAGACATTACGTATAAATCGAGATCCATCGTGAAAAACGCCGCCGACGACTACCGCCGCGCTCTCGAGGCTGCCATCGCTGAATACGAAGCGCTCGGCGCCCGTCGCCGCGAGATCGACGAACGCCTCGGCCAGCTCGCCCAGACCATCGGCACGTTGAATCGTCTCTGCGGATTCGTTCCGACCGTGCCGTGGGGGTTGACCGATGCGTGCCGGCTCGTGCTGCGTAACGCGGCCGTGCCGCTGACGCCGACCGACGTCCGCGATCGTCTCGCGTCGATGGGGTTCGACCTGTCGCGCTACTCGAACGAGCTCGCCTCCATCCACACCGTGCTCAAGCGGCTGAACCGGGCCGGCGAGCTGCGCTTCGTCCCGCGATCGCCGGGGAAACACGCGTACGTCGCGACTGGCGCCGCCCGCGCGATCGCGATGTCGCTCGAGGACGTGCACGCCATGCTGCGGTCGGACTCGGACACGGAGGAGAAGAGCCGCTGATGGAGCGGCCAGTCGCCGCGGATCAGCGCCGCGCGCGGCGGCAGGCGCGCGGGGGTGGGGCCCCGCGCGCAATGTGAGAAATGACCATCCCGGACCTCACTCTGGAGAGCCGCCGGCGATTCTACGCGGAGGAAATCGCGGCGCTCGCCAATCTGCGCACGCCCGCACTCATCGAGGCGCTCGCCGCCGTCCCGCGCGAGCTGTTCCTGCCCCACGGGCCCTGGTTGATCAAGACGGAAGTCGACTTCGGCGCTCCGGCACGGCAGACGCAAGATGCCGACCCGCGGCACGTCTACCACAACCTCGCCATCGCCATCGATCCGTCGCGCCAGCTCTTCAACGGGCAGCCGAGTTTCGTCGCGACGCTGATCGACGCGCTTGCTCCCGGCCCGGGCCGGCGCATGCTGCACGTGGGCGCGGGCACGGGCTACTACACCGCGCTGATGGCGCACGCGGTCCACCCGGGCGGACGCGTCGTCGCGAAGGAAGTGGACGAAGGGCTCGTGAAGATTGCGCGCGCGAATCTCCGGGACATGCCCTGGGTCGACGTGCAGCACGGCGACGGGACCGGCCCACTCGAGGCGTTCGACGGGATTCTGGTCAACGCCGGCGTGACGCATCCGCTGGACGCATGGCTCGACGCGCTCGCGCCGGGCGGCCGTCTCGTGCTGCCGCTGACGAGCGCGGGGATTCCCGGCATGGGCGCGACGATCGGCAAGGGGATCGTCGTGCTGGTGAGCCGCGACGACGACCGGTTCGCCGCAAGAACCGTCACCTTCGTGGCGATATACTCGGCCGTCGGGATCCGCGACGCCGCCATGGACACGCGCATTGCGGAGGCGCTGAGGCGAAACCCGTTTCCGCATCTCACGGCGTTGAGGCGCGACGCACACGAGCCTTCACCCTCCTGCTGGCTCCACGGCGACGGGTGGTGCCTCTCGACAACTTGAGAATCTGAGGATTCGAGGATGCAGGCCGGGCCCGATGGACCCGGCGACGGGCGCGCGACCGTGCGCGGCGTAGAATGGGTGAGCATGTCCGTCACGATGCCGCACGGCGCCCTCGACGCGCTCTATCGTGAGGTCTTCGAACGCGGCGTCGACTACTGCCTGCCCAGCATGGAGCTGCGCCGGACGGGGCTCGTCGAGCCGCCGGAGGCCCGCCTGGCGGTGACGACGCTCGACGACGGCGTGATGCGGCTGGCGTGGCTGGGCGTGAGCTACGAGCTGCGGCACTCCGATCGAGCCCTCACCGAGAACGAGACACGGCTGTTGCACAGCATCGGACGCGTCCTGGCGGCGCGCTATCGCGTGCTGCTCGACTCGGCGGTCGCCGGCGAGGGACTCGACCTGTTCCGCGGCGTTCCTGAGGACCGCTTCGTCTCGGCGACGCTCGACCCCGGACCGTACACGCGCGGCGACGGTCCCGGCCGCGACCGGGTGGCCGACGCGATCGAAGTCCTGCGAATCAGCTCGTCGACGACCTACGAGAACCGGCGCATCAACACCGGCGTGCTGCTCTTCGGCGGGATGCCGGATCCCTGTCATGTGCCGCCGCCGCTGCCCGACGGAGCCCTCCCGTACGGTACGGCGCTGACGACCTTCCGCACGTTCCATCGGCTGAGCGACGGCATGCGCACGGCCGCATTGGTGGATGCGGCCGGGCGGATGGTGGAGCTGGTGGACATCGAGGAGTGGGCGGCGCCGTTCGGAGACACGGCGCTGCCGGCACCCTCGGCCGATCCGTTCGCGGCGCACTGCCGCGCCACGCTGTGCGGGGGGCACATCTGCCTCGTGCTCACGCGCAACGGCGAAATCAAGGCGTTCGCCGACGGCATGCAGATGTTCGCGCTGCTCGACGGCCGCTGGCGCCTGAGCGACGTCGGCGAGAAGTATGCGCTGTGGCGGCGCGCGATCGAGAACCCGGCGCTGGCCGAGCGACTGTTCACGACCGCGCTCAACCTGGCGGAGCGGCGGCGCGGTGGCCTGTTCGTCGTTCTCGACGATCGCGAGGCGGTGGACCTGCTCGTGCCCGAGAACGATCGCCTCGAGGCCTCGCGGGCGCTCGACGGCGAGGATCCGCGCTCGAAGACCGAGTTCCATTACCTGCTGCGCGGCAAGACGGTCCTCGACCTGACGCCCACCGTGCTCGAGAGCATCGCGCGGATCGACGGCGCCATCGTGCTCGACCAGACGTCGAACCTGATGGCGTTCGGCGCGATCCTGCGTCACCACGTCGAATCGGCGCTCGATCGGTATACGGCGGAAGGAGGCCGCACGACCGCCGCCATTGTCGCGTCGCGTTACGGCCAGGTGCTGAAGGTCAGCGAGGACGGGCTCGTGGGCTTCTACTCCGCGGGCCGGTGTGTGTGGGAGCTCTGAGAGGGGGCTGGCGCTCGGAAGCCGGAAGCCGGAAGCCGGAAGCCGGAAGCCGGAAGCCGAGAGCCCAGAGCCGAGAGCCCAGAACTGAGAGCCGAGAGCCCAGAACTGAGAGCCGAGAGCCCAGAGCTGAGAGCTGAGAGCCGAGAGCCCAGAGCTGATCGCCGACAGCCGACAGCCGATAGCGAAGCTGATAGCCGACAGCCGACCGCCGAAAGCTGATTGAATGCATCTGTTCTCCCCGCTCGCGCTGCGCGACGTCACGCTCGTCAATCGGATCATCGTCTCGCCGATGTGCGAGTACTCGAGCGTGGACGGCTTCGCCAACGACTGGCACCTCGTCCACCTCGGCAGCCGCGCGGTCGGCGGCGCGGCGCTCGTGTTCACCGAGGCGACCGCGGTGACCGCCGAGGGACGCATCAGCCCCGACGATCTGGGCATCTGGCAGGATGCCCACGTCGAGATGCTGTCGCGCATCGTGCGGTTCGTGCACGGGCAGAAGGCGGCCGCCGGCATCCAGCTCGCGCACGCGGGGCGGAAGGGCAGCACGGCGGCGCCATTCAAGGGCGGCGGCGCGGTCGCGCCCGACCGGGGCGGATGGGAGCCGGTCGCCCCGACCGCGCAGCCGTTCGCCGACGGCTACCCGATGCCGCGCGCCCTCGACGCGGCGGGAATCGCGGCGGTCGCGGCCGCGTTCGGCGACGCGGCGCGGCGCGCGCGCGATGCGGGATTCGACGCGGTCGAGATCCACGCGGCGCACGGGTACCTGATTCACGAGTTCCTGTCGCCGCTGAGCAACACGCGCACGGATGGCTACGGCGGCTCGTTCGACAACCGGATCCGGCTGTGCCTCGAGGTGGTCGATGCGGTCAGGCGCGTCTGGCCGGAGCGGCTGCCGGTGTTCCTCCGGATCTCGGCGACCGACTGGACGCCGGGCGGCTGGGACATCGAGCAGTCGATCGAGCTCGCGCGGCGGGTGCACGCGCGCGGTGTCGATCTCGTCGACTGCTCGAGCGGGGGCAACGTCGCGCGCGCGGAGATCCCGCTGGGGCCCGGGTATCAGACGCCGTTCGCGGCGCGCATCCGGCGCGACGCCCTTGTCGCGACCGGGACGGTGGGCCTCGTCACCGCGCCCGTCCAGGCGGATCACATCGTCCGCACCGGACAGGCCGACTGCGTGCTGCTCGCCCGGGAACTCCTGCGCGATCCGTACTGGCCGCTTCGCGCGGCGCGCGAGCTCGGTCATCCGGCGCCGTGGCCGCCCCAATACCTGCGCGCCGCGCCGGCCGACACGCCGATGAGATAGGCCGCCATGCGCGCACTCGTCGTCGAGGACGATCGGACCATCTCGGAGTTCGTCGCCCGGGGCCTGCGCGAGGCCGGGTTTGCCGTCGACGAAGCGGCCGACGGCGAGGCCGGCCTGCGGGCGGCGCTCGGGCAGCCCTACGATGTGGCGATCATCGATTTGATGCTTCCGCGCCGCGACGGCCTCGCCCTCATCGACGAGCTCCGGCGCCGCCGCGTCACGACGCCGGTCCTCATCTTGAGCGCGCGCCGGTCGGTGGACGACCGCGTCCGGGGACTGCAGGCGGGCGGCGACGACTACCTCACGAAGCCGTTCGCGTTCGCCGAGTTGCTGGCGCGCGTGCAGGCGCTCGTGCGGCGGGCGACGCGCGCGCCGGAGCCGAGCACGCTGCACGTCGCCGACCTCGAGCTGGACCTGCTCTCGCGGCGCGTCGTGCGCGGCGGCATCGTACTCGACCTGCGGCCGCGCGAGTTCTCGCTGCTGGAGTATCTGATGCGCAACCCCGGCAAGGTCGTCTCGAAAACGATGATCCTCTCGCACGTCTGGGAGTACAGCTTCGACCCGCAGACCAACGTCGTCGACGTGCTCGTCAGCCGCCTGCGCGAGAAGCTGGATCGGCCGTTCGAGCGCAAGCTGCTGCAGACGGTCCGCGGAGTCGGCTATGTCCTCCGCGCCTGAGGCCCCGCCGCGCCGGCTGTTTCAGCGCACCTTCGGACTGCAGCTCGCCGTGTGGTACGCGAGCCTGTTCGTCATCGGCGCGATGGCGATCGTGGCGCTGACGTACCGGGTAACGGCGGTCACGCTGGAACAGCGCGACCAGCAGATCATCCAGTCCAAGCTCGGGGAATACGCGGCAACCTACGAGCGCGGCGGCGTCGATGCGCTCGCCGACACGGTGCGCGCCGAGCAGAGCACGGCGCCCGAGCGTCTCTTCGTCCGGGTCGTCGACCGCGGCACCGAGGCGGTCGTCCTGAGCAGCCCGGAAGGATGGGACCCGTCGACCCTCGAGCTGGCGTCGCTGCGCGAGCCGGACGGCACGCTCGTGCAGGTGGGGAAGAGCACCGAATCGCGGGACGACCTGCTCGCGAGGGTGCGCGCGGCGCTCGGGCTCGTCGCGCTGTCGATTGCCGTGGTCGCCCTCGGCGGCGGGCTGCTGGCCACGCGCTCGGCGATTGCGCCGATCCGGGCGCTGAGCGCCGCCGTCCGGCGCATCGTCGACACGGGACGCACCGATGAGCGCGTGCCGCTCGCCGGGACGGGCGATGCGCTCGACGAGCTGACGGCGCTGTTCAACGCGATGCTCGACAAGATCGAAGGGCTCGTCGCCGCGATGCGCGGGGCGCTCGACAACGTCTCGCATGACCTGCGGACGCCGCTCACGCGCCTCCGAGGCACGGCCGAGATGGCGCTCGCGACCGACGGCGACTCCGCGCCGCTCCGCGAGGCGCTGGCCGACTGCGTCGAGGAGAGCGACCGCGTCCTCGTCATGCTCAACACGCTGATGGACATCTCGGAGGCGGAGAGCGGCGTGCTGCCGCTCACGCGCGAGACCGTGCGGCTCGCCGACGTCGTGGGCCGCGCCGTCGAGCTGTATCGGGACGTCGCCGACGCGAAGGACATCACGCTGGACGCGCACGTGAGCGGCGACCCCGTGGTCAGCGCCGATCGGCCCCGCCTGGAACAGGTCGCCGCAAACCTGATCGACAACGCGATGAAGTACACGCCGGCCGGCGGGCGCGTGGACGTCGAGGTGGCGCGGGAGGACGGCCGCGCGCTGCTGCGCGTGCGCGACACGGGCCCGGGGATCTCGGCCGACGAGGTGCCCCGGATCTGGGATCGTCTGTTCCGCGGCGATACCAGCCGGGCCGAGCGGGGTCTCGGCCTGGGGCTGAGCGTCGTCAAGGCGGTCGTCGAGGCACACGGCGGCACGGTGAAGGTGGACACGGCGCTCGGCAAGGGGTCCACGTTCACGGTCGAGCTTCCGCTCCCTCAGGGAGACCTTTCACGGCTGTAATCCTCTGGTAACCGTTTCGCAAGGCAGGTCGTCGTCTAACTGGATAGAGCTGCAAAACAGGAGGACGGATCTGCTCATGGAAAATCAGAACGGTTACAGACGATTCGAGCACATGCCCTGGACGGCGCTGGTCGCCGTCGTGGCGGTGCTGCTGCTCGTGGGCGGCTTCGCCTGGAGCGGGCTCGCCGCTCAGGCAATCCAGCACAAGGCGGTCGCCGCCGATGCGGCGCCGAGCCGGGCGCAGGCAAGCCAGGCGGCGACGCTCCCGCACGCGGTCAACGGAATGCGCGACTCCTACGCGGACGTCGTGAAGGTGGTCGCGCCGGCCGTCGTCACCATCCGAACCGAAAGCAAGGCCAGGATGTCGCCGACCCAGTTCCAGGGCGACGATCTCTTCCGCCGCTTCTTCGGCGAGGAGTTCGGCCAGCAGATGCCCCGGCAGCCGCGCGAGTTCCGCGAACGCGCGCTCGGCTCGGGCGTCATCGTCAGTTCGGACGGGTACATCCTGACCAACTACCACGTGATCGGCAACGCCGACGAGATCAAGGTCGATCTGCACGACGGTCGGACGCTGAACGGCAAGCTGATCGGATCCGACAAGCCGAGCGACCTCGCGCTCGTGAAGATCAACGCCTCGGATCTGCACCCGCTCGCGCTCGGCGATTCCGACAGGGTGCAGGTCGGCGACGTCGTGCTCGCCGTCGGCAACCCGCTCGGCATCGGCCAGACCGTCACGATGGGGATCATCAGCGCGAAGAACCGCACGACCGGATCGGTCGGCCCCGGCGGCGAGCAGAGCTACGAGAACTTCCTGCAGACCGACGCGCCGATCAACCACGGCAACTCGGGCGGTCCGCTCGTGAACACGAAGGGCGAGCTCATCGGCATCAACTCGCAGATCCTGTCGATGTCGGACGGCAACATCGGCATCGGTTTCGCGATTCCGGCGAACATGGCGCGCAACGTCATGAACCAGCTCCGCACGACCGGCCATGTGACGCGTGCCCAGCTCGGCGTCACCGTGCAGCCGGTGACGTCCGACATGGCGAAGAGCCTCGGCCTGAACGGCGCCGAGGGCGCCATCGTGGCGTCGGTCTCGCCGGACAGCGCGGCGGCCAGGGCCGGCATCAAGCAGGGCGACGTCATCGAGTCGTTCGATGGCCAACCGGTGCACGACACGAACGGGCTGCGCAATCGCGTCGCCGACTCGAAGCCGGGCTCGCAGAAGTCGGTCAAGATCTGGCGCAACGGCTCCGAGCAGACGCTGAACGTCACGCTCGGCGAGGCCCAGACCGGCTCGGCGAAAGCCAGCGGCGAGTCCGACAGCGACGACAAGGCGGCGCTCGGCGTCGCCGTGGAGCCCCTCACGCCCGACCTGGCGTCTCGCATCGGCGTGGCGCGGACGACCAGGGGCGTGGTCGTCGACGACGTGAGCCCGGACGGCCGCGCGGCCGACGCCGGCATCCAGCAGGGCGACGTCATCGAATCGGTCAACCGGAAGCCGGTGACCAGCGTCGACGACCTGCGCGAGGCCGTTCGCTCGAGCGCCGACAAGCCGCTGCTGCTTCTCGTCAACCGCCGCGGCAACGAGGTGTTCGTGACCGTTCCGACGGCGCGGTAGTCAGAATGGGGTAACGGGCAATGGGGCGGTCCCTTCACCCCATTACCCCTTCACCCCTTCACCACATCCGTTATTGGCTGCTGGTCGCCGCCGGCTGGCTGGTCGTGCGGATGAACTCCGCCAGATCCTTCTTTGCCTGGGCCAGGACGGAGCTCTTGAGGTAGATCATGTGGCCGCTCTCGAAGAAGTCGAAGTGGATGCGCTTGTTGAGCGCGCCGCTCGGGTCGAGGTGCGACATCGTGTACTGCGCACTGTAGAAGTCCGTGGCGCCGTCGAAGTAGCCGCCGAAGACCATCACGTGGAGGAATGGATTCTGCGTCATCGCCCGGCGCATCATTTCCCCGACCTTCGTCCGCGGGTCCTGCCGCCACGGCTGGACGTTGCCCCAGATGAAGTACTTGTCGTCGGTCTCCCACTTCAGCTCGTCGCGGAAATACGTGTTGACCGCGCCGCCGAACGGGCCGTCCCACGACCACATCGCCGGATCGCCCTCGGGGCGCTCGCCTGCGGCGTCCTTGTCCATGCCGGTGTACCGGCTGTCGAGGCGGCCGATGGTCAGGCCGCGGTCGCGGAGGAGCTCCTTCCAGAAACGATTCTTCTCGATGCGCAGGTTGCTGTCGAGCACGAACTCGGGTGAGACGCCGGCGAAGCGCGCCACCTGCTTCGCGATCGCCTGGCGCTCGTCGGCGCCGATCCGTCCACCCTTGAACAGCGCGAGCGCGTAGTCGCCGCTCGCGAACCGCTCGGATTCCGCGATCACGTCGGCGAGCGGCTTGCCCTGCAGGTCGGGCGGCAGCTTCTTGTGATACCAGGCGGTCGCCGTCATGTAGGGCAGCGACGTCGCGTAACCGATGTCGTCGCCCCGGTCGTAGCTCAGGTTCGTCATCGACACCAGGATGACGCCGTTCAGGTACATCTGGTGGGTGCTCTGGAGATAGCCCGCCAGCCCCGCAGCGCGCGTCGTTCCGTAGCTCTCGCCGATGACGTACTTCGGCGACTTCCACCGATCCTCCCGGACCGTGAAGACACGGATGAAGTCGCCCATCGACTTGATGTCGTCCAGGACGCCGTGGAACTTGTGCGGGTCCTCGCCCGGCGCCATCCTGCTGTACCCGACGCCGACCGGATCGATGTAGACGATGTCGGCTACGTCGAGAATCGAATTCTCGTTGTCGGCGACGCGGTAGGGCGGCTGCAGCATGAAGCCTTCGGCGTCGTAGACGACGCGCCGAGGCCCGGTGAAGCCGAGGTGCATCCAGACCGACGCGGTGCCGGGCCCGCCGTTGAACGAATAGACGATCGGCCGCTTCGAGAGGTCCGCGACGTTGTCGCGCGTGTAATACACGTAGAAAAAGCTGGCGAGCGGCTTGTCGTTGTCGTCATGCAGCACCAGCGTGCCGGCTTTGGCGGTGTACGCGATGGTCTGGCCGCCGATGCGCGCGCTGTGGTGCGTGACCGACGTCTTCTCCTGCAGTTCCGGCGCGGCGGCCTGTCTGGGGGCCGGCTTTTCCGCCGGCGGCGCGGGGGGCCTCGCTGCCGGCGCCTGGGCGGCGAGCGGACGCGGCGCGGCCGCGACGAGCGCGGCCGCGAGGACGAGGCGGGGAAGCATGCGCACGGAAAGACCTCCTGGCATTGAAGTCGTTACGCTTCGACCGGCGCCGTCGCCGTCGCGCTCTCGTCGGCGCGGGCGGTCGACGCCATCAGCATCGTGACGGCCGTGTAGACCACGACGACAATCACCAGCCACCGCACGGCGTACAGCGGCAGCGATTTGACGATGAAGGCGGCGACGAGCACTCCGGGAATCCCGCCGATCGCGAGCCCGAGCGCCGCCCGCAGGCTGTAGCTCTCCTCGCGGATGAACCGGAGGCTGCCGACCGGCATCAGGAACGCGCAGGAGCCCATCATGATCGGGAACGCCGCCTTCGGGTTCATGCCGAGCAGACTGATCAGGATCATGCAGGGCGCGTAGAGGCCGATGCCGAGCGTCATCAGCGCGCCGAGGGCGAAGTTGCCGCCAAGCGCCAGCGCCAGCCTGACCCCGCGGACGCCGAGCGTGTCGCCGCCGCCCGGAAACAGGTTCAGCTGCGTCATCAGCATCAGGACCGCGGCGGCGATGAGCGCGATCCCCATGCCGGCCTGCACCTTGCGCCGCGACCAGTGGGCGACGATACCCGCGCCGAGCCACGCCCCGACGACCGCGGCGGCGATCATCGAGATCAGGGTGGGCAGGTCCACCGGGATGAACGCCATGTACGCGAACGCCTCGACGATCGTCGGCAGCGTGTGGCCGGCGTTGAGCGTGCCGGGGATGATGCGATCGGGCACCATCTTCTTGAGGCGGAAGACGGCGGTCGTCGTGGCGAACGAGCCGATGCCGAGCGAATCGAGGAAGTTGGTGACCGCGCCGAGCCCGATCTGGAACGCGCTCGGCACGCGCGCGTCGGCGGCCGGCGTGGTCGGCTTGCCGGCGCGCCGGCGGACGGCGGCGATGGTGCGCCCCCAGAGCGTGACATAGGCGGCCGTGAGCGCGGCCAGGGCCGCGAGGAGGGCGCTGATTGGATTCACGGGAGCGACGGTAAGCCGGACGCCGCGGCCTGTCAAGGCGCGCCGCCGATCCGGGGGCTTGGATCCGGGAGTGATTTGATCCGCAAATTATGGGTCGATAAGCAGAAAGGATTGGACGGCCGGGACCGGGCCCTCTATAGTCCCGCATACCAGATACCTTCACGGGTCGACATGTCGCGCCTGTGGTCAGAGCAACTGGAACGCGGAGGAGGGGTATGAACGTTTTTCGACGGGCATTGGGGCTTTGCTGTGCCGTGCTGCTCGTGACGGCACCGGCAGTGCGCGCGCAATCACAGACCGGCTCGATCACCGGCGTCGTGGCTGATACGAGCGGCGCCGTCCTGCCGGGGGTGACCGTCTCGGTCTCCGGCGAAAAGCTCATCGGGGGCGTTCAGACGAAGGTCACCGACACCACCGGTAACTACCGGTTCGACCGGCTGCCGCCGGGCAACTACAACGTCAAGTTCGAGCTGCAGGGGTTCAAGACGGTTCAGCGCACCGGTATCCGGATCACGGCGCTGTTCGTCGCCACCGTCAGCCCGAAGCTCGAGGTCGGCAACGTCAGCGAGACGATTACCGTCACCGGCGAATCGCCGACGATCGACACCAAGTCGAACGTCCAGCAGACGGTCATGAGCCAGGAAATCCTCGAGGGCGTGCCGACGGGGCGCGACCCGTGGTCGCTCGCCAAGATCATTCCGGGCGTGCAGATCTCGACGTACGACGTCGGCGGCACGCAGTCGTACCAGCAGAGCTCGCTGTCGGCGCACGGGTCGAACACCAACGACGTCAACTACAACATCGACGGCAATACGGTGAACTGGCCGGGCGGCGGCGGCGGCGCCACGATGCTGTACTACGACCAGGGGATGTTCGAGGAGGTGAACTACACGACCTCCGCGATCCCGGCGGAGGTGATGGTCGGCGGCGTGTCGATCAACATGGTGACCAAGGAGGCCGGCAACAAGTGGCGCGGCGACATGCGCTACTACTACTCGAACGGCAGCCACCTGCAGAGCGACAACACCCAGGTGCCGGAGCTGACGAAGTGGAACTTCCTCGGCAGCCCGATCACGCGGCTGTACGACTTCAACATCGGCGGCGGCGGCGCCATCGTGCAGGACAAGGTGTGGGTCACCGGGTCGCTGCGCCGCTGGCTGGTTAACCAGACGACCAACGCCAGGAACGCCGACGGGAGCCGCGCGATCGACGACAACACGCTGAAGAACTATTCCGGAAAGGCCGTTTGGCAGGCCACCCAGCAGCAGAAGGTGTCGTTCGCGATCAACTACGACAACAAGGTCCGCGGGCACCGGCGCAACACGCCGCCGAACATCGTGCCCGACATCGCCTCGCTGCACCAGAACAACCCGGCCACGAGCTACCAGGCCAAGTACACGGCGATTCACAACAAGGCCGTGTATGAGTCGTCGTTGAGCGTGATGTCCGGACAGACCTCGTATCTGTACCAGGACGGGACCAACGGCGCCATCCGTGTCGTGGACAACACACTGTCGACGGCCGACAACGCGGCGCAGTACCACGAGGAGAACCCGAACTCGCGCGTCCAGTTCGACAACGTGCTGTCCTACTCGAAGTCGGGCTGGGGCGGGGATCACCTGCTCAAGGCCGGCGTGCAGTTCGCGCGCCTGCGCTTCCTCGATGAGTATCAGGTGAACGGCGACATGTACCTCGTGTACAACAACGGCGTGCCGACGTCCGTTCAGGAGTGGAACACGCCGACGTCGAACCTCAACCTCGAGCACGTGCTCGGCTTCTTCGCCCAGGACTCCTGGACGATCGCCAACAAGCTGACGCTCAATCTCGGCATGCGCTTCGACCACAACACGGGGATCATCCCGGCGCAGTCGAACCCTGCCGGGAGCTTCGTCGATCAGCGGTCGCTGCCCGAGTCGACGCCGATCAAGCAGAACCTGGGCGTCTGGCGCACGGGGCTCGTGTACGACCCGATCGGCGACGGCAAGACGGCGTTCAAGGCGAGCTACAGCCGGTACGCCGCGCAGGTCGGCATCGACCGCGTGCAGAACATCAACCCGTTCAACTTCGCCAGCCGGACCTGCGCCTGGAACGACGCGAACGGCGATGGCGCCGCGCAGCCGGATGAGATCAGCCGGTGCGGCGGCTTCCCGACGAAGTCGATCAGGTACGCGGGCGCGAGCGGGCCGAACTGGCCGTACTCGGACGAAATCTCGGCCGGTGTCGAGCGCCAGGTGGTGCAGGACATCCGCCTGGGCGTGATGTACTATCACCGGACCAACCGCAACCAGATCGGCACGCGCAACCTGGCGATTCCGTCGAGCGCTTACACGAAGGAAACGGTCCCGGTCCCTGGATCGCCGAACGGCCCGGGCGGCACGGCGACCTTCTTCAACCTGGATCCGGCGTACCTCGGACTCGTGAGCACGGTGCTCGACAACGAGTCGTACCTCGACACCAACTACAACGGCGTGGAGTTCACGGCGAACAAGCGCTTCACGAATCGGTGGCAGATGCTGGCGGGGCTGACGATCGGCCATAACCGGGGCGGCGTGAACACAAGCGGCGGCCAGTCCAGCAGCGCCGACCTCAACGATCCGAACAACACGCTGTTTCCGAACGGCATCATCGGGAACGACTCGACGTACGCCTTCCGCCTGTCCGGCAGCTACAGCGCGCCCGCCGGAATCACGATCGCGGGCAGCCTGGTGTCGAATCAGGGCTATCCCTACGTGTCGACCTACACGATCAGCCGGTCGGTGTTCCCGGGCCTGACGAAGGCGACGCAAACGGCTCTGCTCAGCTCGCGCGGCGACGAGCGGCTGCCGAACGTGACGATGGTCGACATGCGCGTCTCCCGGCCGATCCGCTTCGGCGATCGGCGGATCACGCCGCAGCTCGACATCTTCAACATCGGCAACGCGTCGACGATTACGGGGTACGGCGCGTCGGTCGGCAGCGCGTATCTGAGGCCCGGTTCGAACCTGCAGCCGCGGATCGTGCGGCTCGGGTTCACGATCGACTTCTAGTCACAGTGGGGACGGCCTGAACGCCGTCCCCTGCAGGAGTCACGGTGGGGACGGCCCGAACGCCGTCCCCTGCAGGAGTCCCGGTAGGGGACGGCCTTCAGGCCGTCCCCCTTTTCGCCTGCCACTCCAATCGGGGGCACGTCATGCCACGCACTCTCATCCGCACCACGGTCGTGTTCATCGCTCTGGCCTTCAGCGCCTCGGCGCCGCGCGCGCAGGCGCCTCGCGCCGCCGCGAGGGCGCCGAAGCACGGCGAGCAGGTGAAGCGGCTGCTCATCCGCAACGCCATGGTCATTCCCGGGCCGGCCACGCCGGCGTTCGGGCCGGTCGACATCCTGATCGAGGACGGCCTCATCAGCCGCATCGGCGCCGCGCCGGTCACCGGCGCCACGGGCGGAGCCGCCGACCAGGCGTGGCCGACGCCCGACGCCGTCATCGACGCGACCGACAAGTACGTGATGCCGGGCATCGTCAACACGCACATGCACTGGCACACCGAGCGCGTCGGGCCGATTCCGATTCAGTACGAGCGCGACCTGTACCTCGCCGCGGGCGTGACGACGGCGCGCGAGGTCGGCGGCGACTTCGCGAAGAGCACCGAGTGGCGCGCCGAGAGCGCCGCGCACAAGATCGTCGCGCCGCGCATCGTCGTGTACCCGATGCTCGGGAACCTGCTCGCGCCCGGCGAGCCGGCGCCGGTGGCGCCGGCCGAATGGCGCGCGCTCGTGCGCCGCGCGAAGGAGAAGGGTGCCGACGGCATCAAGCTGATCGGCCCGATGGACAAGGATCAGGTCGCCGCCACGCTCGACGAGGCGAAGAAGGTCGGCCTGCGGAGCACGGTGCACATCGCGGTGGGAGAGGCGACCGCGCGGGACTTCGTCGACGACGGCGTCAACTGCATCGAGCACTTCTACGGCATCGCCGACGCCGCGCTCGACGGGATTCAGCACTTCCCGCCCGAGATGAATGCCTACAACGAGATCCACCGGTTCGGCCGCGCGGGCGAGCTCTACATCCAGCCGAATCTCGATCACGCGAAGCTCTCGAAACTGTTCGACGACATGGTGGCGAAGGGCGTCGCGTGGAGCCCGACGATGTCCACCTACGAGGCGACGCGCGATCTGATCCGCGCGCAGAACCTGCCCTGGTACAAGGACTACCTGCACCCCTCGCTCGAGGAGTACTTCAAGCCGTCGATGACCCGCCACGGCACGTTCTGGATCGGCTGGACCGAGGATCAGGAAGTGAAATGGCGGAAGAACTACCAGGTGTGGATGGCGGCGCTCTACGAGTTCGGCCGGAAGGGCGGCGTCATCAGCACGGGCGACGACGCGGGATACCTGTACGGCTCGATGTACGGGTTCGGCATCAGCCGCGAGCTCGAGCTGCAGCACGAGGCCGGCTTCGAACCGCTCGAGGTGCTGCAGCACGCGACGGTCGGCGGGGCGACCGTGCTCGGGATGGAGGAGCGGATCGGCCGCATCCGCCGCGGCATGATCGCGGACCTGCTCGTGGTCAACGGCAACCCCCTCGGCAACCTGCACATCATGAACCCGTACGGAACCGACCTGATGGCGTACGACGGCAAGATCATCGACAACTACTCGGGGATGGTGAAGCCGGAGGACCCGCACGTCACACTCGTGCACGGCGGCGGCATCGAGTGGACGATCAAGGACGGCATTCCGTACCATGTACCGACGCTCATGAAAGAAGTGAAGGACATGGTGACGAAGGCGCGCGCCGAGCGCGCGAAGTCGTCGCACCAGCAGTAGGGCGATGCCGGACTTCGGCGGTGTGTTTTCGGTCCTTCCGACCCCGTTCGATCGGTCGGGTGACATCGATCTGCCCAGCCTGCAGCGGGTCCTCGACCTGTTCCTGGCCGGCGGTGTCAACGGTTTCACGGCGCTCGGAGTCACCGGCGAGGTGGCGCGGCTGACCGACGGCGAGCGCGACCTCGTGCTCGACGCGGTCCTCTCGCACGTCGACGGCCGGGTGCCGGTCGTGGCGGGCACGACGGCCGCCGGTCTCCGGACGTGCATCGAGTACACACGGCGCGCGCGAAGCGCCGGCGCGGCCGCCGTGATGATCAGCCCGCCGCGCATGCCGAAGCTGAACTCGGACGCGGTCGTCGCCCACTATGCCGGGGTGGCCGCGGCCGTGGACGTGCCGATCATCGTCCAGGACTACCCGCCGATCTCGGGCTATGCCATGGAGCCGGCGCTGCTCGCGCGCATCGCGCGCGAGGTGCCGGCGGCGCGCACGATCAAGCTCGAGGACCCGCCGACGCCGCTCAAGACCTCGCGCATCCTCGAACAGACGCGGGACCTGGACGTCCGGATCTTCGGCGGCCTCGGCGGCGTGTTCCTGCTCGAGGAGCTGCTCGCCGGCGCCGCCGGCGCGATGACCGGCTTCGCGTTCCCTGAGATCCTCGTCGCGATCGTCAGCCGCTTCCGCGCCGGGCGCGTGGACGAGGCGGCGGACGTGTTCTATCGCAGCGTCCCGCTCATGCGGTTCGAGTTCCAGGAGGGGATCGGGATGGCGATCCGCAAGGAAGTGCTGCATCGCCGCGGCACGATCACGCATCCGGGCATCCGGCCGCCCGGCGCCGTCCTCGACCAGACGACGCGCGAGGCGCTCGACCGGGTGATGGCATGGGTGGAGGCGCATGGATCTGGAGCTTAAGGGCCGGGTCGCCATGGTCGGCGGGGCGAGCAAGGGGCTCGGCTTCGCCGTCGCGCGGGCGCTCGCCCGCGAGGGAGCGGCGGTCTCGATCGCGTCTCGCGACGGCGACGCGATCGGCCGCGCCGCCGCGCGCCTGCACGCCGAGACGGGGGCGCCGGTGTTCGCGATGGCAGCGGATCTGAGCGACGCCGCCGCGATTGCGCGCTGGCACGCGGCGACCCTGCAGGAGTTCGGCGGGATCGACCTGCTGTTCACGAACACCGGCGGCCCGCCGGCCGGTCCGGTGCTGGCGTTCGACGACGACGCGTGGCGGTCCGCGTTCGAGCTGCTGGTGATGAGCGTGCTGCGCCTGGTGCGCCTGGCCGTGCCGTCCATGCAGGCGCGCGGCGGAGGCGCGATCGTCATGGGCACCTCGTCGTCGGTCAAGGAGCCGATTGCGAACCTGGCGCTGTCGAACGTGCTGCGGGCCTCGGTGGCGGCGCTCGCCAAGACGCTCGCGATCGAGCTGGCGCCGTCGAACATCCGCGTCAACAACCTCATTCCGGGGCGCATCGACACCGATCGCGTGCGGCAGCTCGACGAGATCAACGGCCGGAAGGCCGGCGTGTCGGCGGACGAGCAGAAGGCGCGCGCATCGGCGGCGATCCCTCTCGGCCGCTACGGCGAGCCCGACGAGTTCGGCCGCACGGCCGCGTTCCTGCTGTCGAAGGCCGCCAGCTACATCACCGGCGCATCGGTGCAGGTCGACGGCGGGTTGATTCGGGGAGTGCTCTGAGAGTCTCGAGTTCGTCTTTCGCCATTCGCCATTCGCCATTCACATGTCACTGTCCCGCAAGTTCCTCCTCGCCCTGTCGACCAACGCGTGGCTGCGCGAGAAGGCCACGAAGGCGGCGTTCGTCCGGCGGTCGGTGTCGGTGTTCATGCCGGGGGAGCGGGTCGAGGATGCGATGGCGGCCGCCGCGGAACAGGAGCGGCGGGGCGTCCGGACCATCTTCACGCGGCTCGGCGAGAACATCACGCGCCTCGAGGAGGCCGAGGAGGTCACGACGCACTATCTCGACGTTCTCGACAAGGTGAAGGCGGCCGGGCTGCAGGCGCAGATCTCGGTCAAGCCGACGCAGCTCGGACTCGACCAGGACAAGGAGATCTGCCTGCGCAACCTGCAGCGGCTGGTCGATCGCGCATCGGAGACCGGCAACTTCGTCTGGCTCGACATGGAGGGCTCGCCGTACGTCGATCCAACGATTGATCTCTTCCGCCGGATGCGCGAGCGCTCGCCGCTCGTCGGGATCGCGCTGCAGGCGTATCTGTATCGAACCGCTGCCGACGTGGAGGCGCTGCTGCCGCTCGGTGCGGCGATCCGGCTGGTCAAGGGCGCGTACCTCGAGCCGCCCGACGTGGCGTATCCTCGCAAGAGCGACGTCGACGAGAACTACTTCAAGCTCGCCTGCCGGATGCTCCGCGACGATGCGCGGAAGCCGGGCGCGCTCCTCCACATCGCCACCCACGATCCGGTGCTCGTCGGCCGCCTCGGCGGTTTCATCGCCGAGCAGCACGTGCCCGCCGACGCCTGCGAGTACGCGATGCTCTACGGCATCCAGCGGCCGCTCCAGCAGCGGCTCGTGCAGGAGCATCGCCCGCTTCGCGTCCTCATCGCCTATGGCGAATACTGGTTCCCGTGGTACATGCGGCGGCTCGCCGAACGCCCGGCGAACGTCTGGTTCGTGGTCAAGAATCTGTTCGCACGCTAATCAGCGAGGTGTTCTCATGACATCGTCGAACCCGACGGGCCGGATTGCTCTGGCCGTCGCCTTGTCCCTGGTGTGCGCCGGCGCGGTGCTCCGCGCGCAGCGGTTCGGCGCCGTCCTGGCGCCTCAGCCGGAGCCGTTGCGGTTCCGCTACATGGGGCCGCCGAGCGCGGGACGCATCGCGGCGGTCGCCGGCGTGCCCGGCGACACGACCACCTACTATGCCGGCGCCGCGTCGGGCGGCGTCTGGAAGTCGGTCGACAGCGGCCGCACCTTCCAGCCGGTCTTCGACGAGCAGCCGGTCCAGGCGATCGGCGCGCTGGCCGTCGCGCCGTCGGATCCGAAGATCGTCTGGGCCGGGACCGGCGAAGCGTGGGCAATCCGCGACAGCGATGTGATGGGCGACGGCGTGTACAAGTCCACCGACGCCGGCCTGTCGTGGCAGCACATGGGCCTGCCGGAGACCGGCCGCATCGGCCGCATCATCGTCCATCCGACCGATCCGAACACCGTCTGGGTGTGCGCGCTCGGACGGACGACGGGCCCGCAGCAGGAGCGCGGCGTGTTCGAGACGACCGACGGCGGCAAGACGTGGCGCCGCTCGCTGTTCGCGGATCCGAACACCGGCTGCTCGGGGCTGTCCATGGACGCGCACGACCCGAACGTCCTGCTCGCCGGCATGTGGCAGGTGGAGATGCACACGTGGGCCGAGCTCAGCGGCGGACCCGGCAGCGCCGTCTACTTGACGCGCGACGGCGGCGCCACCTGGAAGAAGCTCGAGACGGGGCTGCCCAAATCGCCCGTGGGCAAGATCGACGTGGCGATCGCGCCGTCGAATCCGAGCCGCATGTACGCCCTGATTCAGACCGCCAGCCAGGGCTCGGTCTGGCGATCGGACGATGCGGGCGGCGCGTGGCGCGTCGTGAGCTGGGACCGGACGCTGATCGGCCGCGCAGGCTACTACATCCGCATCGCCGTCAGCCCGACGAATCCGGACGAAGTGCTCGTCGCCAACAGCAGCTTCCATCGATCGCTGGACGGCGGGCTGACGTTTCCGATCACCGACCGGGGCTGCGGCGACTGCCATGACATCTGGATGGATCCGAAGAACCCCGATCACTGGGTGCAGACGGGGGACAGCGGCATGGGGATCACGACCAACCACGCGCAGAGCTTCACGAGCGTGCAGCTGCCGATCGGGCAGATGTACCACGTCGCCGTCGATCGTCAGGTGCCCTACTGGATCTACAGCAATCGCCAGGACGACGGCACCATGCGCGGCCCGAGCGACGCGCCCGTGCGGGTGCCGAGCGCGCCGTCCTACGCCGGCATCACCGGCGCCGGGTCGGGGACCGGGGTGCCGGTTCCGCCGCGGCGTTTTGGCGCCGAGGCGCCGGTGCCGTGGCAGGCGGGGCTCGGCGGCTGCGAGTCGGGATTCACGCTTCCCGCCGATCCGGATCACCCCGACGTCGTCTGGGCGAGCTGCTACGGCAACCAGGTGACGCGGTGGGATGCCCGCACCGGGCGCGCGCGGTCGGTGAGCCCGTGGATTCACACCCTGGATTCGCCTCCGAACGAGGTGAAGTACCGGTGCCACTGGACGCCGCCGCTGGCGGTCGATCCCTTCGATCACAAGTCGGTCTATTACGGCTGCCAGGTGGTCTTCAAGACGTCCGACGAAGGCCAGACGTGGAAGGTGATCAGCCCGGACCTGTCCACGCAGGACCCGAGCCGCATCGTGTCCTCGGGCGGAATCGTCGGCGACAACCTCGGGCAGTTCTATGGCGAGGTCGTCTTCGCCATCGCGCCGTCCGACGCCCAGCAGGGATTGATCTGGGCCGGCACGAACGACGGCAAGGTCTGGTACACGAAGGACGGCGGCGGAAGCTGGGTCGACGTGACGAAGAACATCGCCGGGCTGCCGGCCTGGGGCACGGTCCGGAAGATCGAGCCGTCGCACTTCGATCCGGCGACGGCGTACGTCGCGATCGACTTCCACCTGATGGACAACCGCGATCCGTTCATCTACAAGACGGCCGACTTCGGGCAGACCTGGACGAAGATCAGCGGCGGCCTGCCGTCGGGCCATGCGCTCGACTACGCGATGGCGATCACGGAGAACCCGAATCGCCGCGGCATGCTGTTCGCCGGCACGGGACACGGGTTCTTCTACTCGATGGACGACGGCGGCCACTGGACCGCATTCAAGGACGGGCTGCCGGCGGCGCCCGTCAGCTGGATCACCGTGCAGAAAGACCTGCACGACGTCGTCGTGTCGACGTACGGCCGCGGGCTGTTCGTCCTGAAGGACATCACGCGCCTCGAGCAGGCGGACAAGGTGCCGGCGAACACGTCGGCGTATCTCTACGCGCCGCACGCCGGCTTCCGGCAGGCGCGCAGCGGCTCGGTCGATCTGCTCTACAGGCTCGCCGCAGCGGACGCGGGAACGGTGTCGTTCGAGGTCGCCGACGCCAGCGGCACGGTCGTGCGGCGCTTCACGGCGCACGGGCAGCCGGGGCTCAACAAGGCAGTCTGGGATCTGCGCTACGACGCGCCCGTCCAGGTCGCGCTGCGGACGACGCCGCCCGACAACCCGGTGATCTGGAACGAGCCGCGGTTCAAGGGAAAGGCGACGCGGCCGATCGTGCACTGGGGGATCGAGCAGGCGATGGTCGCGGGGCCGATCGCGGCGCCGGGGAAGTACACGGTGCGAATGCGGGTGAAGGGACAGACGCTCACGCAGACGGCGGACGTGCTGAAGGATCCGGCGATCGCCTCGCCCGATGCCGATCTGCTCGCGTCGACGAAGGCGCAGGTCCGCGTGCGCGACGACATGGACGCCGCCGCGGGGATGATCAACAGGCTCGAGGTGATGCGGAAGTCGGTCGAGGATCAGCGCGGGAAGACGACGAAGCCGGGCGCGGTGAAGTTGCTCGACGACATCGGCCACAAGCTGATGGCCGCGGAGCTGCACCTGCTGTCGCGCACCGATCTGCACAGCGACGACAAGTGGTACGTGGAGAAGTACAAGATCTACATGAACCTGATCTGGCTCAACGGCGAAATCGGCACCGGGGCGGGCGACGTGGCCGGCGGCGCCGACTACAAGCCGACCGCGGCGTCGCTCGAGGTGCTCGACGGGATCGAGAAAGATCTGGCGGCGGCAAAGGACGCTTTCGACCGCGTGGTGAACGTCGATGTGCCGGCGTTCAACACGCAGGCGCGCGGCGCAGGCCTGCGGGCGATCGCCCTCGAGGATCGAGCGCCGTCGGCCGGTCGATGACGGGCCGGGTTGTCACGGCTTGGTGAGCTGGAGGATGACATGACCGCTCGCGTTTCGGCGCTTGTTTTCGGCGGGGTCGCGGCGCTCACCGTCTCGCTGTCGCTCGGCGCGCAGGCGCCCGCCGCCAGGGGGGACGCGCCGCTGCCGCCGCTCGGTACCACGAAGGGACAGCAGTACAGCCGGCTCGTCATCCGGAATGCGATGCTCATCAGCGGCCGCGGCACGCCGGCTGAAGGGCCGGTGGACATCGTCGTCGAGAAGGATCGCATCACCGACATCATCCCGCTCGACGGCGTCTCGATGGCGTCGTACGGCCCGGGCTTCAAGCGGCCCGAGGGCGACCGCGTGATCGACGCGACCGGGATGTACGTGATGCCGGGCATCGTCGACATGCACGCGCACATCCCCGGCAACAACCAGCTCGGCACCGGCCCGCGCGGCAAGGAGTACGGCTACCGCCTGTGGCTGGGCAACGGGGTGACGACGCTGCGCGATCCGGGCGCCCGGGCCGGCCTCGAGGAACTCGTGAAGGATCGGCGTCTGAGCGATCTGAACGAAATTGTGGCGCCGCGGCTGGTCGTCTACAAGTTCTGGGTCGGCACGGCTCGCGAGACCGGCCACGGCCACACGCCCGACGAGGCGCGGATCCTGGTCCGGCAGTTCCACGACCAGGGCGCCGACGGCGTGAAAGGGATCACCGAGCCAAGCCATTATCCGGACGTGCTCGAGGCCATCTGCGACGAGGCGAAGAAGCTCGGCATGGGCGTGGCCGTCGACCTGAAGGTCGGCGAGACCGACGCGGTCGAGGCCTCGAACGCCGGCGTGACCTCGATCGAGCACTGGTACGGAATTCCGGACGCGGCGATTCCCGGCTCGCAGGATTTTCCGGGCGACTACAACTACTCCGACGAGCGGCAGCGCTTCCGGGAGGCGGCGAACCTGTGGCCCGAGGCCGAGAGGCATCCGGAGCGGATCCTCCAGGTTCTCGACCTGATGATCAAGAACCACACGGTCTGGGATCCGACGATGGTCGTGTACGAGCCGAACCGGGATCTGACGCGCGCGCTGAACCTGCCGTGGCGCGGGCCGTTCGCGCTGCCGTCGATGATCGAGTACTGGGAGCCGAACCCGACGCACCACGCGTCGTTCCACTACAACTGGCGGACGTCGGACGAGGTCGCGTGGAAGCGCAACTACGACATCTGGATGAAGTACGTGAAGGTGTTCTTCGACCGCGGCGGCCGGCTGACGGTCGGCTCGGATGCCGGCACGCAGCAGGCGCTCTACGGCTTCTCGACGATCCGCGAGCTCGAGCTCATGCAGGAGGCCGGCATCCATCCGATCGACATCGTGAAGATCGCGACCGTGAACGCGACCGAAACGCTCGGGCTGAAGGACCTGGCCGGCATCCGGATCGGGCAGATCGCCGACATCATCGTCGTCGACGGCAACCCGCTCGACAACTTCAAGGTGCTGTACGGCCTGGGGCACGACGAGTTCACGCCGGACGGGAAGAAGACCCATCATGTCGGCGTGCGCTGGACGATCAAGGGCGGCGTGGTCTTCGACGCCCCGGCGCTGCTGAAGGAAGCGGAGTGGTACGTGCGCGAGGCCAAGTCGGGCCGCCTGAACACCTCGCATCAGTAACAGATCACGATCACCACGATGACGAGGACACGAAGGAGCTTCGTGTCCGAATCTTCGCGGTATGATGGACGCCTCCTTTCATCAACGAGGCTTTATGACTGCTTCACGGAGTCGATCCATCCGCTTCGCCGCTGCCGCGGCCGTTGCGGCGGCCCTGACGGCTACACCCGCGGCGCAGCGCCGTCCCGGGCCGCGGGGCCCGCAGGGGCTGGCCTTCCGCTTCCTCGGTCCTGCGGTCGGGAACCGCGTCGCGTCAATCGCCGGTGTGCCGGGCGATCCCTATACGTATTACGCCGGCGCCGCGTCGGGCGGCGTCTGGAAGACCACCGACGGCGGCATCCGCTGGACGCCGGTCTCCGACAGCATGCCGGTGACGGCGATCGGCGCGCTCGCCGTCGCGCCGACCGATCACGCGACCGTCTGGGCCGGGACCGGCGAACCGTGGGCGATCCGCGACAGCGACGTCATCGGCGACGGCGTCTACAGGTCGAGCGACGCCGGCAAGACGTGGACGCACATGGGTCTCGACGAGACCGGCCGCATCGCGCGGATCATCGTGCACCCGAAGGATCCCGACGTCGTGTTCGTCTGCGCCGAAGGGCGCCTGACCGGCCCGCAGCAGGAGCGCGGCGTGTTCCGCACGACCGACGGCGGCGCGCACTGGGAGCGGGTCCTGTTCGTGGACGAGAAGACCGGCTGCTCCGGCCTGTCGATGGATCCGCGCAACCCGCGCACGCTGTTCGCCGGCACCTGGCAGGTGGAGATGCACCCGTGGGCCGAGCTGAGCGGCGGCCCGGGAAGCGGCGTGTACGTCTCGCACGACGGCGGCACGAAGTGGACGCGCCTCGAAGGGCACGGCCTGCCGCACTCGCCGCTCGGCAAGATCGACGTCGCCGTGGCGCCGACCGACAGCAGCCGCGTCTACGCGCTCATCCAGACGGCCGACCAGGGCTCCGTGTGGCGCTCGGACGACGGCGGTCAGAACTGGCGCGTCGTCAACTGGTCGCGCGAGCTGATCGGCCGCGCCGGCTACTACATCCGCATCGCGGTCTCGCCGGCCAACGAGGACGAGGTGCTCGTCTCCGACAGCTCCTTCTTCCAGTCCACCGACGGCGGCTACACGTTCTACAGCCGGCCGTGGGGCGGCGACAACCACGACATCTGGTGGGATCCGGAGAACGCCGATCGCTTCGCCATCACGCACGACGGCGGCCTGAGCATCACGACGCAGCACGGCCGGAGCATCCAGCGCGTCTCGCTCCCGATCGGCCAGATGTACCACGTGGCCGTCGACAACCAGGTGCCGTACTGGATTTACAGCAACATGCAGGACGACGGCACGATGCGCGGTCCGAGCAACGCGCCCGAGGGACGCGCCGCCGGCGCCTTCTACGGGGCGCCCGTCGGGATCTGGGAGCACAACCTCGGCGGATGCGAGTCCGGCTTCACCATGCCCGATCCGGCGGACCCGAACATTGTCTGGGCGAGCTGCTACGGCAACAAGGTGACGCGCTACGACGCGCGGATCAAGGAGGCGCGATCCATCGCGCCCTCGATCATCACCCTCGACGCGCCGCCGCCCGACGTGAAGTACCGCACGCATTGGACGGCGCCGCTCGCCATCGATCCGTTCGACCACAACACCGTCTACTACGGCGCGCAGGTGATCTTCGCGACCACGAACGGCGGACAGAGCTGGAAGGTGATCAGCCCGGATCTGTCGACGCAGGACCCGAGCAAGATCATGTCGTCGGGCGGCATCGTCGGCGACAACCTGGGTCAGTTCGCCGGCGAGGTGGTGTTCGCCATCGCGCCCTCCGACGTCCAGAAGGGGCTCATCTGGGCGGGGACGAACGACGGGAAGCTCTGGTACACGAAGGACGGCGGCGGGAAGTGGAACGACGTGACGAAGAACATGCCCGGGATGCCGGCTTGGGGCGTCGTGAGCAAGATCGAGCCGTCGCATTTCGACGCCGGCACGGCGTACGTCGCCGTCGACGCGCACCTGATGGACAGCCGCGAGCCGTTCATCTTCAAGACGACCGACTTCGGCGCCACGTGGACGCGCATCAACAGCGACCTCCCGAACAAGAGCCCGCTGTCGTACGTGAAGGCGGTGGCCGAGGATCCGAACGACAAGAACGTGCTCTTCGCCGGCACCGGCAACGGCTTCTACTACTCGCTCGACGGCGGCGGCCACTGGACCGAGCTCAGCACCGGACTGCCGCACGCGCCGGTTTCGTGGGTCGTCGTGCAGAAGCAGTTCCACGACGTCGTGATCTCGACGTACGGGCGCGGGCTGTACATCCTCGACGACATCACGCCGCTCGAACAGCAGGGAACGGCGAGAACGACCGACGCCGCCGTCCGCCTCTACGTGCCGCGCCCGGCGTACCGCTGGAGCCACCGGCCGGCGGCCTACATCACGTACTCGGTGAAGGACGCGCCGAAGGGCCCCGTGCACCTGCAGATCGTGGATGCGGCCGGGAAAGTGGTGCGCAATCTCCCGCCCGTGCCGGCGCAGGCGGGGCTGAACCGCGTCACGTGGGACCTCCGGTACGATCCGCCGACGCTCGTCGCGCTGCGGACGACGCCGGCGGTGAACCCGTACATCTGGGAGGAGCCGCGATTCCGCGGGCAGGACACACGGCCGGTGACGCACTGGGGCCTGAACCAGGCCGAGGTCGGGCCGATGGTGGCGCCCGGCAAGTTCACCGTCAAGCTGACGGCCGACGGCCGCACCGAGTCGCAGCCGATCGAGGTGCTGCGCGATCCGAAGATCGCGACGACCGACGCGGACCTCGAGGCGTCGGTCAAGCTGCAGCTGCGGATCCGCGACGACATCGACGCCGCGTCCTCGATGATCAACAACCTGGAGATCATGCGCAAGCAGCTCGAGGACATGCAGCAGGGATTGAAAGGCGACCGGTCGAAGGCCGAGCTGCTGAAGGCGGTCGACGACATGGAGAAGAAGATGTTCGGCGTCGAGACCCAGCTGCTCGAGCCGGCGCAGATGACGAGCGACGACAAGTACTTCCAGCAGGCGTACCGGGTCTACATGAACCTGATCTGGCTGAACGGCGAAGTCGGCCCCGGGGCCGGCGACGTCGCCGGCGGGACCGACTTCAGGCCGACCGACACGTCGGTCGGCGTGCTGGGCGACATCGAGAAAGCGCTCGATGCAGCCAAGGCGGACTACTCGGGCCTCCTCGAGAAGGACCTGGCGAACTTCAACCGCGTGCTCGCCGGCGCCGGCCTCGTGCCGATCTCCAAACCGTAACGAAGGCTGAACTTGGGCGTATTGACCAGATTCGTGATCGCCGCGTCAGCGGCGATCCTCGTCCAGCCGCTCCTCATGAACCCGGACGCGCCGGCGCTGAACCGGCGCGCGCCGCGCCTCTTCGACGTCACGCTCCAGACGTCGAAGGGCGACATCGTCATCGAGGTCCACC